>CAZRFN010000001.1:0-210418 GCA_964599335.1 uncultured Acidibacter sp.
TCATGGCGACGTGGTACTGCGAACGATTATCCCGGCGACTGGCCTTCACTCTGGGAGGCGAGAAGAATGGGAATCCATGCTCGCCTCAGGAGCCTGCGTGTCGATTTCGAGAGGTGGCTCAAGCTGAGAACATGTCTCCGGGCGAAGGCAGCACGTTATCCACGACCTTGCGCCAGACCACTGCACGACATTGGCGTTCATCGAGATCTTTGATGCTGACCTGCAGCACCTTGAACTGCTCATCTTTGGCCAACTGAACGGACTTGAGATCGCCAGAGGACGAGCCGCGAGGCAAAAAGGCGAGCAACAATTCTACGTGCGTCATTCCGGCACCGAGAAATGTTCGACCGTCGACAAAATCATTGACATGCAGAACGGCTTCCCATGTCACCTCGCGCTCGAGCTGACGTCGCGCTTTAGTGATGAGTTGCCTAGAGCCGGGGCGATTCATGTCGAACAGCATGATCATGACCGTCTCCGCCTCGCGAACACGCGATGCATCCCAAAACCTTTCGAACCCTCGCTCGGTCGCGTGCTGAGCGCCATAGTAAGTTTTCGCTACAGCAAAATAGGCGAGCCCTACTTTGAAGGGCAGTGTCAGATCGATGACGAAGTTCGAATAGCTAAGACTGAAAAACGTCACGACGACCAATGCGGTCTGCCCGATGGTGAACACCCGGGTGATCATCCCCTGGTCGGTCCCAATCAAAAACGCGCGAGATAACAACGCCAGCATGACGAGCGCGATCACCACGCCGAACAAAGGAGACGTCACTCGCAGCGCGGTTCCCGACAAGGCATCGTCGATGGCCGTTGCGATGATGGTGTTGTCATCGACCGTCGTCGCGACGGCCGTGGGCTTGATGGTCGAGATGCCCGGCGCCGAAGCGCCGATGATCACGATTTTTCCTTCGAATAGACGCCAATCGAAAGCCCCGCTGCCGCGCATGTCTTCGTTAAGATCGGCGAACGAGACTCTTGTGTAATCTCCCCGCTTATTCCGCCAGTTCAGTTTCGAAAACTGTTCCTCGCCGGGCATCACATCACCTCCGGCAAGCCTCACGACACTGGCAACCGTCGAAGGTAAATAATGAGTGCCTGCTGGCAGCCAATATTGATAGCGCCTGACGATGCCATCGCTGTCGGTCATCAAGTTGGAGGCTCCGGTATTTCGCTGCAGACTCGCGAACATCGGCATGACGGCGGCCACCGTCGATGGCCCTGATGACCCCTCACCCAATGGGCGAGCCCCAGGAATACTGGCGGATTCAAGCTCGCTGATGGCGTCATTGGACGGCGACAATCGTATGAATGGGAAGACGAGGCGATCATAGGCAGCCGCCACTTCGGCAAGCGCCTCGTCCCCTGCCGGGTCTCGCATATCGAGCTCGGAGACCTGCACATTCAGTAACACCGCCTTCGGCCCGGCTTCGGAAATATTGGCCAGAGCTTCTGCGAGTACGGCGCGAGTCCAAGGCCATCGCCCCTGCTCTCGACCGACGCGCTCAATCGACCTCTCGTCGATGTCGACGATCAGGATGTCCGAGGAAGGACGAGGGCTCGATAAGCGCCAATCGAGCAGTTGGTCATCGACATCTGCGCCACGCGCGCCGTACACCCCCTTCAGAGAAAAGTCGGCGATCACAAATAAACCTAAAGCGAGTCCAAGCACGAGATAAAACCGCGACTCCCAGCGGCGCGCGAGGCTGCCAATCGAAGGCAAGATTCGACTGAGCATGGAATTCATTGAGTTCCCACCTTGTATTGGTTGATGCGCGCCGATGCCGCAGATAGCACCACAGCCGATTCGAGTTCCGGGGTGACGGCTCCGGCCAGAGTTGCAATACGGTCGTTGATCGTTGGAGAGGCGGTCCTCAAGAGGGCGACGTCGACGCCTTGTGATGCTGCAGCCGCGATACGCTCCAGCACTCCGATGAGCGCCGATGCGTCGTAGCCTGCGCTCGCGGCAAGCCGCATGCCTTCCTCATCAGCGATGAACTCGAGAGCCGGATCGAGCGGCCTCAAATAGGTTTCTATGGAAGGCCGACGTAAATTTTTGAGGTGATGCCCTCTTCGCGCATGAGCGATTTCTCTGGCGAGTACTGCGGCGAGTTCGTCTTCGGTGGCCAGCAGACGATAGAGCCCGCTGCTCACGATGACGAGCCCACCAGGCAGGGCAAACGAGATGATCGACGGCGAATCGACGACCACGAAACGCCATTGTGGGCCCCCACCGATACGACTGACGACCCACTGACCAACCTGATTGACGTACACCTGTAAGGTGTTATCTGCGATCGGTTTCGCCACACCAAAGAGCGTCGCAGCAATCTCGTCCTGGGCGAGCTGTGGGTCAACGGACGACTCAACGGGAGAATCGATGGGTGACGGCCCCGGCAATTTTATCTTGCGCGGGACGAGACCCCCCGCAGCAGCAAAACGCGCTCGGCTAGCGGCATCGTACGGAACGGACGGCACGCTTCGGATCACGGCGGGATCAGCCGTAGCGGCAAGGATGCTCGTACGATCGAATGGCGCGTTGCGCCCGAGCATACTTCGCGTACCGCTGACCAACACCACGTTGTTCGTCGCATCGCGGCCAGAGGAGACCGCCGCGAGACCGGCAGCAGGTCCCGGAGCGAAAAGGCGGACCGAAGAAATACGTACCCATCCGCTCTGGCCCGAGCGCAATTCGACGCGTCGCCAGAAGCCCCTGCGCTCGCGGGCGGAAATCCGCTCCCCGGCCTGAGCTCGGGCCACCGTCGGAGCAGTCGGTACGGGTTCGGCACGAAGAACATCGTCGACCGTGAAAAATGCGCGCTGTTCCTCGGCAAAAGAAATGACCGAGTAGAGAGCAAGAACCGGCAGCAGAAGCCACAACCTCATGGGCACAATCTAATCCGGAGAACGCGGCCGATAAAGCACTGTGATTAGTGATCTTTTGACCGACCACGGGTCGGCGGTCGACACGGTCGCCGTCCTTATTACATAGTAGGCAGGCCATGGCGCGCCTTACCCGCCTCTCCCGTCTTGTCTCCTTGGGTTTCGCGGCATTACTTGCCACGATGCCGCAGGCCATACTGGCCATTGATCGCCTCGAACTGCGTATCGAGCGGATCGAAACCCCCGCTGCAGTGCTGAAAGACGCTCGGCTCAAAGTATCGATCGATCAAAAGACAGCTACACCCCGAGGCAGCCTGAGCATCGGCTCGACCCCGGCCGGCCCCATTTCGATGAATCTGGCGCTACGCGACGCAGGAAGCCAAGGCCTCATCTTCGCTGGTGACCGATTTCGGCTCGCCGGAGGGGACGTGGGATTCAACGCCTCGCTCATCGGCCGACGCTGGACCTTCGCTGTCACGGCTAACGCGATCACCAGCGAATCGCTGCTCGAACTCAGTCGATCATTCATTGATGTTCCGGCGGGATTCACAGCACAGGGACAACTCGACACCGTCTTGCAGCTCGCAGGTCGCACCACCGCTCTGCTGCCCGAAACGGCCAATCTCGAGTTTCGTGGTTCTAACCTGGGGTTCTCGAATGCGGAAGGGAACTTCGCCGCCGAAGGCATAGACCTCGATGTCCGTATCGGGCTCTCCTCCGACGACAAGGGAAAAATCAGCGTCGCCGGTTATTTGAAGAGCGAGACTGGCGAAGCGCTTCTCGATAACGCCTATTTGAAGTTGGGTTCGCATCCGACGCGCGTCGGTTTTGAAGGTGAGCTCGATGCGAACCGCTTGAAGATCAATTTGCTCGAGATCAAGCAAGAGGGGCTCATCAGCGCCACTGCAAGCGCCACCGTAGCGCAGCCCGGAAACTTCCTCGAAGCACCACTGGATATCCAAAAATTAAAAGTGGAATCTGCAGTGCTCTCTCTGCAAGAACTCCGCTTTCCGGCCGTCTATACGAGCTATCTCCAAACGGCTCTCGCCGGGACAGCCCTCGACTCACTCGAGTCTTCGGGTCGCATCTCGGGCACTCTCGAAGTTCGTGATAACGCCCCGGTCTCAGGAAATCTCGCTCTAGACGATCTTTCCTTGCGTGACGCGAAGGGCCTATTTTTCTTTGATCGAATGCGTGGACGTATCAACTGGGTACCAGAGGTCGATGAGCCGATGGAGCCCTCCTCGCTTACCTGGGATGCCGGCGGAATTTATGACGTGCGCGGAGGGGCATCGTCACTGCGGCTAGTGTTACGTGGTACGTCGGCAGCTTTGTTGGAACCCGTTCGCCTCCCGGTTTTCGATGGCGCGATCAACATCCAGGAATTACGCGTGAGAAATGCCGGGTCCCCGACCATGCAAATCCAGTTCACCGGCGAGATCGAGCCGATCAGCATGAGCGAGATCAGCAAGGCGTTCGGCTGGCCTGAACTCGGGGGGTTTGTGACGGGGCGCATACCGCGAGTCGAGTACAAAGACGATACTCTGATTTTTGGCGGCGACCTGGAAGCCGAGATCTTTGATGGCATCGTGCGCGGCAGCAACATCACCTTGAGCGACCCTTTCGGTCGCTGGCCGCGCCTTTCCGCCGACCTCGTCATCGACAATCTCGATCTGGAGACACTCACTTCGACGCTTGAGTTCGGCGCCATAACCGGTCGGATCGATGGTCAAGTGAATAACCTCGAACTCTTCGCCTGGGCCCCGGTATCTTTCGATGCCTGGTTGCGTACCCCCGAGGACGACCGTAGTCGAAAACGCATCAGCGTCGACGCCATCAACAGCATCGCAAATGTAGGCGGAAACGCCGGGTCGGGTGTGGCGTCGGCATTGCAAATGGGAGCGCTACGTTTCTTCTCGCGTTACAGCTATCGGCAGCTTGCTGTCCGGTGTGTGCTGGAAGACGATGTCTGTCAGCTCTCCGGTGCGCCGATCGCCAATAATCGTTATTACTTGCTTGAAGGTGCCGGAGTGCCTCGCGTCGATATCGTCGGCAACTCTGGGCGTATACAGTGGTCAGAACTACTCCGGCAGATCGCCTGGCAGATCGAAACCGGCGGCACATTCAGCGTTCAGTAATCTCAAGGAACTCGGTCTTCGCTTATGGGGATAACCATGAAGAACTTGCTCAAGCTCAAGTTAACGGCAGCCACGCTGCTCATCGCCTCGTGCATCACGATCAACGTGTATTTCCCAGCAGGGGCTGCTGAGAAAGCTGCCGATCAAATCATCGACTCGGTGATCCAAGGTGGCGGCGCAGTGCGCGGCGCTCCCCAAACACCACCCGTTTCACCGCCGACGACGACTACACCTCCCACCACGTTGATCGACTCTTTTGACGCACAGCCGCTGCGCCACGTCGCTTCTTTACTCATCGACGCGCTCATTCCGAGAGCGCACGCGCAGACCGAGATGAATCTCGACGTTTCCTCACCCGAGATCCGCGCCATCACGGCTTCCATGCAAACTCGGTTCGGTCAACTCGAGAAATTTTTTGATGCAGGCGTAGTCGGGCTCACGGCAGATGGACTCATCGACATTCGAGATATCAGCGCGGCGGCTCTGCCCGACCGCGCACTGATCAAACGCCTCGTGGCCGAAGACAACGCCGATCGCAATGCACTTTACGATGCCATCGCTCGTAAAAACGAGCGTCCAGAATGGGCGTCGGACATTCGTCGCATTTTTGCGCAGCGCTGGGTCGAGCGCGGCGCCAAACCCGGCTGGTACTTCAAAGATCTCGACGGCAACTGGAAGCAGCGCTGAGGTTGATCAACGTCGCCTTTCCAATACGTCGATGACCGAGTCAGAGCCCTCGCGTACCGCCGCTCGGAGGCTGCCCACCATCGTCATGGTCGGTGGCTTGATTGCGCTAACCCTTTTTTTGTTTCTCCCGCTCGTAACGGTGCTGCTGAGGCAGCCCATCGTCAACTCTGATCCGGTCCGAGCAGAAATCGCCGAATTGATGAAACGTTTGACTGGACGAGAGGTTGTCATTACCGGAGACATCGTCATCGACGAGTTTCCCTGGATCACAGTCATCGTAGGTCCGGGCACACTGAGCAACCCAGAAGGCTTCGATGGTCCACCGCTAATAAGCTGGCAACGCATCACTCTCAAAGTTCATTACAGCACGCTCTATGAGCCTGAGCCGCTACTCGGCCCGATCATCGTCGAGGGGCTCGTCGCTGAGCCCCGCATCGATCGGGCGGGTCGTGACAACTTCAGTGATATCGGACCACTCGAAGACACCGGCCCCCCCGAAGCGGCGCTGGCGATTCCACGAATCGAATTACGCAATGCCGTTGTTCGATATACCGATGAATCGATTTCAGATGACCCTCTACTCGCTCTTGAAAATATGCAACTCACTGTCGGCAAGGTGAGTCGCGGAGTCGGGCCGGTCGATGGGCGTCAATTCGATATCGCTTCGATAGAGTTCGAGAGCGGGTTGCGCACCTCGAGAAGTCTCGGGCTGCACGTCGACAGTACCCTCAAGAGTCGTCTTACCACCGTCGATCTGAGCACACCCGAAAACGCCGACGCATCGGTCCAAGTCGACGAGGTAATGCTCCGACTCGGCGCGCTTCACGCTTCGCTCAAGAATATCGTCGCGAGCCCAAAGGCCGCACAGTCGACACTCGAGATTCAACCCGTGGCCATCGATGCATTGATGCGTTTGGCGGGTATCGATCCGCCCTTCCGCAGTCGGCCCGACCTTTTTCAGCTCAAGCAACTGTCTGCGGAGTTGGCGTATGCAGACGGTATATTGAGTGCCGACAAGTTCATGGTGCGGGTCGACGACTCGCGGGTGTCAGGCAATGTCCGACTCGAGCACCCCGTGCGTCTCGCCGTCGATGTCGACCAAATCGACTTCGAGCGTTATGCCGCAGCCGTAGCGGGAGGCGGGGGCTACGACCCCGATGCGCCGCTCGTTTTCCCGGGTAAATTGCTACAGGGCCTTCCCCTCGACGGACGTATCCGCTTCGGCAAGATCAGTGCCCGCGGTGCGAACTTGGTGGGGGTTTCGTTGCGGATGGAGTCGACCCCGGCGGGTGCGCCAGCCCCCCGGTAGCAGCTATACTCCGGCCCGACTTTCCCAAGGGCCTTTTGGATATCGTCGTGAGCAAACAGGACTCCCAGTTCTTCAATATCTTCAGCATCGTGCTCGGCATCCTCATCGTCATCGCGATCTTGCTGTTCGCCTTGGCGCGATCGGTGGGCCGTGAGACCCAGAGCGCCCATCTTCTGCTCGATCAGAAGTACGTCGCCGACGTCGAAAAAAATCTCACGACGGGACGGGTCGCCGTCGCCGGCCAAGACAACTCCGCTCTCGCGATCGTTCCGGCTGCCGGAGCCGTCGTAGCCCAGCTCGCCATTCCGACCGACGGAATCGGCGTTTACGAACAAGTGTGTGGCGCATGCCACCTCAACGGCATTGGCGGAGCGCCGCGCTCCGACGATAAAGCCGCTTGGGCGCCTCGCATCGCGCAGGGCAAAGACACGCTCTACAAGCACGCGATCGAAGGCTATAGCGGTAAAGCAGGCGTGATGCCCGCCAAGGGCGGACGTACCGATCTGCCCGACGATCTAGTTAAAGCCGCTGTCGATTACATGGTGACGAAGGCGCAGTAAGCGCCCTTCGCTCACGAAAAATTCTGTCGCAGTGCAGCGGCTTGGAGTACGTCCGAGTCGCTGATCTCTCCAGATTCCCTTAAGTCGGCAATCGTTCGGGCCACGCGTAATAAGCGGTCTTGAGAGCGAAGGCTTCCGCCTTGTGAAGCTCGGGCAGACAGCAACACCCGATGTGCCGCATGACCCAGACGGCACGCGGTCGTGAGTGCCCTGCCCTCCAATGACACATTGAGACAACCCTGGCGCTCGATCTGCCGCGACCTCGTCGCGATGATCTTTGCTCTGAGGCGGCGCTCGTCGGCGACCGTCGCCTCTTCGGCTGAGGGGTGATGCCGAGTCCGGCGATGCTCGGCGAGATCGGCATCACTCACCGACTCGAGTGCGACCCGGAGATCGAGTCGGTCGAGCAAGGGCCCCGACAGTCGCGCTCGATATCGCTCGACGGCCGCTGGCTTGCAACGGCAGCCCGCGAATCGGGAGCCCGCTTGTCCGCAGGGGCAAGGGTTCATGGCCGCGATCAGCTGAAAGCGAGCGGGGTATTCGGTTTTGGCGCCGACGCGAGATATCGCTACTCGACCTGTTTCGAGTGGCTCGCGTAGCGCTTCGAGAACGCGCCGATCGAACTCCGGCAGTTCGTCGAGGAACAGCACACCTCGATGCGCCGCCGTGATTTCACCGGGCCCTGCAGCCGCGCCTCCACCGATGATGGCGCTCGCCGATGCCGTGTGGTGTGGCGCGCGAAAGGGTCGATGTACGACCGCGGGTAACGACGCGACCGAGAGCGACATGATCGTTGCGACCTCGAGTGCCTCTTCGCTCGATAGCCTCGGCAGCAACCATGGCAAGCGTTCCGCAAGCATTGTTTTGCCACAGCCAGGCGGACCCACCATGAGGAGGCTATGCCCGCCAGCCGCTGCGACCACCAGCGCGCGCTTGCCGCTCGCTTGACCGCATACATCGGACAACCGCAGGCCCTCGACCGCATCGTCGTCTGTGCGGGCGTTCACCTGATCGGCGTCGACGAAGCCCGATGACGATCTAGTCTGAATTTCTTTGATCGCGAGTTTTTCACAGACGGAACGCAAACTATCTGCGACCCAGGCTTCGAGATTGGGGCACCAGTTGAGTTCATGACGGTTACCTTGTGGCAACACCACGGAGTGCCCGTCGGTCGCCGCCGCTGCGGCAGCGGGCAACGCCCCGCGAATCGCTCGAAGGTCGCCCGACAAGCCGAGCTCACCAAAGAACTCGAGTGTGTCTAAAGAGCGGCTCGGTATCACCTGCTCACTGGCCACCAAGATGCCGATGGCAATGGCGAGCTCGAAGCGACCCCCGTCTTTGGGTAACTCGGCAGGCGCGAGGTTGATCGTGATACGCCCAGCTGGAAACTCGAAACCCGAGTTGACGAGTGCAGCCCGGACTCGCTCCTTGCTTTCTTTGACCTCGGTAGCAGGCAAGCCGACGATGTTGAAGCAGGGCAACCCGGCGCCGAGATGAACCTCGACATCGACACGTGGCGCAATTAGGCCGACTTGCGCACGACAGAGAATGCGCGCGACCGACATGGCAAACGATCAGTCGCGAGTCGTAGCGGCGAGACGGGCTTCGAGTTGGGCGAGTCGTTGCTCGACGTCTTCGAGGCGGGCGCGAGTGCGCTCGAGCACTTTGGTCTGCGCCGTGAACTCGTCGCGAGCGAGAAGATCGAGGCGGGCCAGATTGGCGCGCAGCACCGCTCGGAAGTTGGCTTCGAGATCGTGACGCATGTTTTGCACGGTGGGTGGCATGCTCTCGAACAGTCTGCGAGCGAGATCGTCGACGCGGAAATCCATGTTGCTTCCTCCTTTGCCCCCTATTGACGCAGGCGGTTTCGCCCGAAGCGCCAAAACGGTGCGCCAAACTCGAAAAAACAGAAAAAAAGGCCCGAATCGCCCGGTTTGGGGCAGTCGGGGGATGGCATGGAATCTGCAAAACCCCTGACGCGTACCGGACGATGCGAAGGATAACGCGATGTCGGGTCACGCGCCGAGCGGCATTAACCCTCGGATCGTTCGGTTTGGGGCCATCGGGGCAGACATGGCGATGAAGACGTGGCGATGAAAATGATCACCGCGATCATCCGGCCCTACAAGTTGGACGATCTTGAAATGGCTGTGGCTCAGATTGGTGTGCAAGGCATGACCGTAATGGAAGTCCAGGGATACGGGGCACAGCACGGGCATGCAGAGGTTTATCGCAGCGCGGAGTACCGCGTCGAGTTCGTACCACGGATGCAGGTCTTGATCGCCGTCGACGAAAGTATCGTCGAGCCCGTGATCGAGGCCATCGCCAACGTGACTCGCACGGGCAAAGTCGGAGACGGCAGGATTTTCGTGACGGATATCGAGCAAGCCATTCGTATTCGCACCGGCGAAACCGGTGTGGCGGCAACCTGATTACACGGCGAGCAGGGAGAGAGACATGAAGATGACGAAAGATTGGATCACATCGATCACCGGTGGGCATCACAAGGCGTCCAGCTTTGCGGCGCTCTTGGTCGGTTTGCTTGCGCCTGCGATCTCGCTTGCGCAGGACGCGCCCACTCCGGACAAAGGCGACGTGTCTTGGATGATGGTTTCGACGCTGCTTGTCGTGCTGATGACGGTTCCGGGTCTCGCGCTCTTCTACGGCGGTCTTGTCAGATCAAAAAATATTCTCTCCGTGCTGATGCAAGTGATGGTGGGTTTTTCCCTCATCGTCGTGCTGTGGTGTATCTACGGGTACTCGTTCGCCTTCACTGAAGGCAGCGCCTTCATCGGAGGCACCGATCGGCTCTTCCTGAACGGCGTCTGGGATCCGGTCGCCGGAACCTTTGCCTACGCAGCGACCTTCAGCAAGGGTGTCGTCATTCCGGAGATCAGCTTCGTGGCCTTTCAGGCGACATTTGCGGGTATCACGTGCGCCCTGATCGTCGGCGCCTTCGCCGAGCGTATGAAATTCTCAGCGGTACTGATCTTCATGGTGATCTGGTTCACCATCTGCTATCTGCCGATCGCTCATATGGTCTGGTTCTGGATGGGACCCGACGCGTACACCGACCCGAGCGTCGTCGATGAGTTGAACTCCAAAGCGGGTCTACTCTGGCAATGGGGTGCGCTCGACTTCGCCGGCGGTACCGTCGTCCACATCAACGCTGGTATCGCAGGACTCGTCGGCGCCTACATGGTGGGCAAGCGCGTCGGCTACGGCCGCGAACCCATGCCGCCGCACAACCTCGTACACACGATGGTGGGCGCCTCGCTGCTGTGGGTGGGTTGGTTCGGATTCAACGCGGGCTCAGCCCTCGAGGCGGGTAACTTCGCAGCCCTCGCCTTCCTCAACACCTTACTTGCTACGGCAGGCGCCGTCGTCGCCTGGTCCTTCGCCGAGTGGGCGCTGAAGGGCCACGCCTCCATGCTTGGTGGAGCGTCAGGTGCAGTCGCCGGCCTCGTCGCGATCACCCCTGCAGCGGGTAACGTCGGGATGATGGGCGCGCTCGTCATCGGCATCGCAGCAGGGCTCATCTGCCTCTGGGGTGTCACGGGTCTCAAGCGATTGCTCAAGGCCGACGACTCCCTCGATGTGTTCGGTGTCCATGGCATCGGCGGAATTTTGGGCGCGCTGCTCACCGGTGTGTTCAATCATCAGAGTCTCGGCGGCCCGGGTCTCGTCACCGATTGGGTCACGGCCTCGGTCGGTTCGAACCCGATCGCAACGCAGGTGCTCACTCAGGCCAAGGCGGTTGGTGTCACGATCGTCTGGTCCGCCATCGCGGCGTTCATCGCCTTCAAAATTGCCGACCTCATCGTAGGCCTACGCGTCGCCGAGGAAGCCGAGCGCGAGGGGCTCGACACCAACGAGCACAACGAGCGGGCTTACACCAGCTGATTTCTCCGAGTTTTACGTTGTCCCCTGTAAGCCCTGGGGGCGGCAATCGAAAGGTTGCCGCCCCATTTTTTTACGTACCGGTCTGTGCGGATGCCGATCGATGATGGCCTGCTAAACTCTCGGGCATGCAAGTCGGATTCATCGGTCTCGGCGCCATGGGTATCTCCATGGCACGCAATCTTCATAAGGCGGGGCTGCTCACAGCAGTCTGGAATCGAACCCGCGAAAAGTCCGACGCACTCGCCGTCGAGCTCGGTTGTCACGCGGCTTCGAGCCCGGCTGATCTCGCGGAGCGATGCGACACCGTGGTGTTGTGCGTCTCTGCAGATGCCGATGTGCTCGAGGTATTACGCGCCGCGGCACCGACTATTCGTCCGAACACGCTCGTCATCGACTGCTCGACCGTGAGTGCCGACGCCGCTCGTACGGCGGCGGCGTTGCTTGCCGAGCGCCACGCGGCGTTCTTGGACTGCCCGGTGAGCGGCGGTGTCGAAGGCGCGCAAAAAGGCACGCTCGCCATCATGTGCGGCGGCAACATTGCAGACTTCGAGCGAGCACGTCCGGCGCTCGAGGCCATGGGCAAGACGATCAGTTTGTTCGGGCCGCATGGAGCAGGACAAGCCACAAAAGCGACAAACCAAATTCTTTGTGCCGGCATCATCCGAACGGCGGCTGAGGCCATGGCGTTTGCGCGCGCTCAAAAGTTACCGCTCGAGCTGCTCGTCGACACGCTGGGAAAAGGCGCGGGCAGCGCGTGGTACTTCGTCAATCGGGCGCCCAATATGATTCGCGGGACCTTCCCCGCCGGCTTTCGCGTTCGCTTACACGAGAAAGACCTGCGTATCTGTCGCGATATGGCTGCCGCCTGCGGTGTCTCGCTTCCCGTGGTGGACGATATGTTGCGCGAATATGGGGAGCTGATTCGTCGAGGTTTCGGGGACGAAGATATTTCTGCGGTGTACCGGCTCAAGTGGGAGCTGTTCGAGAACGCGTCGTTCAACAACCCTCCGGAGAACGAGATCTCGGCCTTGTTACGTCGAGCACGGACCATCGCCATCGTGGGTCTCAGCGCCGATAGGACGCGCCCGAGCCATGGCGTCGCGCGATCTCTGCAGAAGTTCGGATATCGCATCATTCCCGTCACGCCCTCTGCCACCGAAATTTTGGGCGAGCGCTGCGTACCGTCGCTCGATCGACTCGGCGATGTGCTCTCTCCGGGCGAAACCGTCGATCTCGTCGACGTGTTTCGACGACCCGAACATGTCTCGGCGATCGTCGAGGACTGCATCCGTCTGAAACTGCCTGCGTTATGGCTGCAAGACGGCGTCATCGACGAGGCGGCTGCGCGCAAAGCCCGCAATGCCGGAATTTTCACGGTGATGGACCGCTGCATCTTCCGCGATCGCGCGGCGATAGGTTGATCTCGGAGTTCATCCATGACGCTTCGGTTCACCAAAATGCACGGTCTTGGAAACGACTTCATGGTCGTCGAGGCTCAAACCGACAAGCGTCTTCCGGATGCCGCAACATGGCGAAAACTGGCTGATCGTCACACCGGAATCGGCTTCGACCAAGCGCTCGTGATTTTGCCGCCTCGTCAAACGGGCGCCGTCGCGTTCTACAAAATATTCAACGCGGATGGCGGCGAAGTCGAGCAGTGCGGCAATGGCGCTCGCTGCGTTGCCGAGTGGATGAGGCTCTCAGGGAGAGTCGATGCGGTGTCTCTCGATGACGGACTCAAGCTCGACAGCCCCGGCGGACGCATCGAGGCGCGCTTCGGCACACCGGGGACGGTCGCGGTGAATATGGGCATCCCTCACTTCTTGACCGAGGGCAACACGACGCTCTCCGTCGCAGGCCATGACGTCACCTTCATCGAAGTCTCGATGGGTAATCCTCATATCGTACTGCGCGTCGATGATGTCGAGATCGCGCCGGTCGCGGTACTCGGACCCCTACTCGAGTCTCATCCGAAATTTCCGAAGCGAACGAACGTCGGATTTTTGCAGGTGGTCGATCGCAACCATGCGCGTTTGCGAGTCTTCGAGCGCGGGGTCGGGGAAACCTTGGCCTGCGGCACGGGCGCCTGCGCCGCCGTCGCCGCGGGGCGACGGTCCGGTTGGTTCGAGGACGAGGTTGAAGTTCTTTTGCCCGGCGGGTCACTTCAGATCAGCTGGCACGGTGGACACTCGGCGCTCTGGATGACGGGCCCTGCAGAGGTCGCCTACCGTGGCGAAATCGATATTCTTTGAGGAGCATGACGACATGAGCAGTGCGGACGACGTTGCACAATATCTGAAACAGCATCCGGACTTTTTCGACTCTCACCCGGAGCTCCTCGAGCACCTGCACGTACCGCACGGAGGTAACGGAACGGTGTCTCTCGTCGAGCGACAACTCAAAGTTCTACGCGAGCGACAGGCCGCGAGTCGTGAACGGCTCGCCGAGCTTGTCAGGGTGGCGCGCAACAACGATCAACTGGCCGACCGAATCCACAAGCTCACGCTGCGCTTGCTGCATGCCCGGACGGCATCCGACGTGTGCGCTCAAGTCGAGACGTCCATGCGAGAGGACTTCGACGTCACGCCCGCTCATCTCGTCCTCGATGCGGCCAAGCGCCCGATGCTCGAATCGTTGTTATCTGCTGGTAAACCGCGTTGTGGCCACTTTTCAGAGGCGCAACGTACAAGCTTGCTCGGCGAAACGGGCGCGAGCATCGCATCGATGGCGCTTATCCCGCTCGGCCCCGGCGCTGCGCTTGGCGCACTCATACTCGGCAGCACAGATGCGGATCGATTCAATCCGGCGGTGAGTACCGACTTTCTCGCGCGTATCGGCGAAATGATCAGTGCGGCGCTCACGAGCTTCGGCGGCGGGCCTCAAGTGTGAAGCCGGAAGTGCGGCGATGGCGTGATCGCTTCGGTACGCATCTCGGCACCGAGCGACGGCTCTCGTCACACACCTCTGCCAACTATCTCAGGGAGATCGACGCGCTGATCAGTTGGTGTGAGGCCAACGGCATCGACTCCTGGAAGACACTCGATACGCAGCATCTGCGCCTCTTCGCTGCGCGCTCGCACGCCGGTGGATTATCGCCGCGAAGCGTCCAGCGTCGTCTTTCGGCGGTGCGTACGTTTCTTCGCTATCTACAACGCGAGCGTGTCATCACCCAAAACCCCGCGGCAGACGTTCGGGCACCGAAAGCCACGCGTCGATTACCCGAGACATTGGATGTCGATCAGATGAGTCGTCTACTCGATATCCGGGGCGACGATCCGCTTTCGTTGCGCGACCGGGCAATCATGGAACTCTTCTATTCGTCGGGCCTACGCCTCTCCGAACTTATCGGTCTCGATCTCGGCGCGATCGATTTCGCGGATCGAACCGTTCGCGTCACAGGCAAAGGAAATAAATCTCGCATTCTCCCGGTCGGTCGAAAAGCCATCGACGCGCTCGAGGCTTGGCTCAAGGTACGCGGCGATCACGCCGGTGCGGGCGAGACGGCCCTCTTCACGGGTCGCAACGGCCGCCGTGTGGGGCACCGCACCATCCAGACACGCATCGCACGCTGGGCGCGATTACAGGGACTACCCGTCCACGTACATCCTCACTTGTTCAGACATTCTTTTGCGTCGCATCTGCTGGAGTCGAGTCAAGATCTGCGAGGCGTCCAAGAGCTACTTGGCCACGCAGACATCGCGACGACGCAGGTGTATACCCACCTTGATTTCCAACATCTTGCCCGCATCTACGATCAGGCCCACCCGAGAGCAAGGAAGAAGACATGAGCGAAGGATTCAACCCGCACGGCACCACCATCCTCGGCGTACGTCGAAACGGAGTCGTGGCGATCGGCGGAGACGGACAAGTCACGCTCGGTAGCACCGTCATGAAGGGCAATGCCCGAAAAGTGCGGCCGCTCGGGCAAGGCAAAGTGCTCGGTGGGTTCGCGGGTGGCACCGCAGACGCTTTCACGCTTTTCGAACGCTTCGAAGGAAAGCTCGATAAATTCGGCAACCTCACTCGTGCGGCCATCGAGCTCGCCAAAGATTGGCGCTCCGACCGCTACCTGCGCCGACTCGAGGCTCTCCTGCTTGTCGGCGATCCCTATAAGCTTTTTGTGATCTCCGGAAACGGCGATGTCATCGAACCCGAGTACGATCTCGTTGCCATCGGCTCGGGTGGTCCGTTCGCACAAGCTGCGGCCCGCGCCCTACTCGAAAACACCGATCTGTCAGCCCGCGAGATCGTCGAACGCGCGCTCAATATCGCGGCGGATATTTGCGTGTATACCAACCGCAATCTGGTGATCGAGGAGCTACCATCGTGACCGTTGCCGCCACGAGCCTGCGTCCACGACAAATCGTAGGCGAACTCGATAAACATATCGTCGGGCAAGACGCCGCCAAGCGCGCCGTGTCGATTGCACTGCGTAACCGATGGCGCCGGATGCAGGTCGACGAGCGTCTGCGGCCTGAAATCACACCGAAGAATATCCTGATGATCGGACCGACCGGCTGCGGAAAGACGGAAATCGCTCGTCGACTCGCCCGCCTCGCCAATGCGCCGTTCGTCAAAGTAGAAGCGACCAAATTCACCGAGGTGGGTTATGTCGGCCGAGATGTCGACTCGATCGTCAAAGAACTCGTGGATGTCGCCGTCAAGATCACGCGGGAAGCAGAAATCGCGCGAGTAAAGGATCGAGCGGCCGATGCCGCTGAAGAACGCATCCTCGATGCGCTGCTACCGAAACCCAAGCTGATGGGTTTTTCGACGGACGAGCCCGCGGCTCCGCGGGACGCCGAGACCCGACAGAAGTTTAGAAAGATGCTGCGCGAAGGCGCGCTGGACGAGCGTGAGATCGAGATCGAACTTCGAGGCATGGGCCCCGGCATGGAAATTCTCGCTCCTCCAGGCATGGAGGAGATGCAACAGCAGTTGCAGACCATGTTCCAGAATCTCGGGGCCGGCAAGAGCCGCTCGAAAAAGATGAAGGTGCGCGATGCAGCAAAGATCCTCGTCGATGAGGAAGCCGCAAAGATGCTCAACGAAGAAGAGCTCCGCGCCCAAGCCGTTCGCAATGCCGAACAGAACGGCATCGTGTTCATCGACGAAATCGACAAGGTCTGCCGTCGGCAAGATACCTACGGCGCCGATGTCTCACGCGAGGGCGTACAGCGTGACCTGTTGCCGCTCGTCGAGGGCTGCACGGTCAATACGAAGTACGGCCCCATCAAGACTGATCATGTGCTCTTCATCGCCTCGGGGGCATTCCACGTTTCGAAGCCCTCAGATCTGATCCCGGAGCTGCAAGGTCGTTTCCCGATTCGGGTCGAACTCGAGCCGCTCAAGGTCGAAGATTTCGTGCGGATCCTGACGGAACCCGATGCCTCCCTCACGACCCAATACGCCGCCCTACTTCGTACTGAAGGGGTCGAGGTCGACTTCGCGCCCGAGGGTGTCAGACGGTTGGCCGAGATCGCTGCTCACGTCAACGAACGCACCGAGAACATCGGCGCACGTCGACTGCACACCGTGATGGAGCGACTGCTCGAAAGCCTCTCCTACGATGCGAGTGATCGCGCGGGAAGCGCCATTCTCATCGATGCCGCATACGTCGACAGCCATCTCGGCAAGCTGGCGCAGGATGAAGACCTGAGTCGGTTCATTCTTTGAGCGATCTTGCTCTCGGCGTCGTCGTATTTACGTTCGTCGCAGTACCCGCGTCGCTTTTACTTCTTGCGCTCGCGGACGTCATTCGACTTGAGGGCGAGGGACGACGCAAACGCTGGATTCGAAATTGTCTTTGGGCGCTCTCGCTGCCGGCTTCGATTCCTCTCGGTATCGCCGCATGGGGATGGGCGGGTGCGGCGCATCTCGAGCCCCTCTGTCAGGCCTATGCATCGCCGGAATATCGGAGCGAGAGACCGATCTTCGCATCGAGCCTCGTCATCGAAAGCGGTCAATCACAAACCGGAGAAGCGCCTCCGGCCTGGGCGACCGTCGTCGTTGAGCAGTTGCAATCACCCCAGGGGCCACTCGATGAGGTGCGTATCTCGTCGCGGTCGTCCGAACGCTCAGGCCTCACAACAAGCCCTTCGGGGCAGGTACTAGCACTGCAGGTACGTCGGTTACTCCACCACGAAAATCTTTGGTTCCGCGTCGAGATGGATCGTTTCCGGCTTTACGATGCGAATGACGGAATCACCCTCGCCCTCGCCGACGAACTCTGGATCGATGCGGGACGCACCCGGTATCACTGCGGGATCGTGAGCGGAAGAAACCCGAAGACCGAGTCAACGTATCCGGCGGGTGACGGAGTCGCTCGCTTCGTGAAGCGCGCGCTGTCCGGCTCCAAAAACTGAGAGGTCAGGAAAAGTATTGCGCTGCGAGCAGGTCGAGCCGCTGCTCGAAGTCGGCGCCGGTGGGCAGCAAGACGCAGCCCGGAGGTAACTCCTCGGCGGTGACCAAGCGGGCTGCGAATCCGCCCACCCATACTTCGCATCGACCGCTCAGAAGTTCAGCGAGCTCGCGTAATTGGTTGAGGGCCGGCACTTCGTTCTCCGGCATGACGAGAGAAACCAGCACGGCGCGTGCATCGACTTCGAGTGCAAAGCGAGCCAGCTCGTCCGGCGGAACATCGACACCTAAATAATGCGTGCGAAAGCGGCGTGTCGCGGCAAGCCAGCTGCACATCAGGATTCCGAGCTCGTGACGTTCGCCCGAGAGCGTCGAGAGCACCAGGCAAGGACCATTGTCGGAGCGCAGATAACCGCGCGACACGCTAATGATTAAGCGACGCACGATGTCGGTGACCATGTGCTCTTGGGCGATCGATACCTCACCGCGATGCCATCGCTCGCCGACCTCCCGGACGAGCGGCACGAGCACCGTGTTCACGACTTCGTTGGGGGGAAGTAGCGCGACGGCAGACGTCAGGACCTCTTCGACGCCAGAGGGGTCGGAGTGCTCGGTGGCGTCGATGGCTCGTTCGACGTAGGACTGTCCGCGTGTCGGACCGGGACGCGCTTGGCCCCCGGAGTCGGCTACGAGCTTTGCGAGCTCGTCGTCAGGAAGAGAAGCGAGACGGCTGATGGTGTGGCCAAGCTCGGTCGCGGTGCGCAGCAAGCGAAGGCGGGCGACGTCGGCGGCCGAATACGTGCGGCGGCCCGAGGAATCTCGAGACGGGCGCACCACTTCGTATCGGCGCTCCCAAGCTCGTAGGGTCTCCACTGTCAGGCCGGTGGCCTGAGAGACCGCCTTGATCGTGAACTGGCCCGCAGGGGGGGTCGTAGCAAGCCTGTTCATGATTTGTTCATCTCGTGTATAGCCTTAACCTGTACAGAAGCTTGACAGATTCCCACGCTCCTGTCATCCTTCTTCTCGTCGAAACAAAGCGTACGCAGGAAAGCCGGTACGCCACAGAGCAACCAACGGAGTACTGCCATGATTCGTTTCAACGCCAAGAACTTTGCCGCCGTCGCCCTTTTGGGCCTGGCGTCGGTCGCTGCCCAAGCCAACGGTTCGTCCACCGTCCTCGACGTCGCCAAGGAGAAGGGTAATTTCAGCACCCTCGCCAAGGCCATCGAAGCGGCGGGTCTCAACGACGCCCTGACCGCCAACGGCCCGATCACCATTTTCGCCCCGACGGACGAAGCCTTCGCCAAGCTGCCCCCGGGTCAGCTCGAAGCCCTGCTCCGCCCTGAGAACAAGGACCAGCTCGTCAAGATCCTCACGAACCACGTGGTGCCGGGTAAGGCCCTCGAAGAGAACGATCTGAAGCGCACCCGCAGCGCCAAGACCGTCTCCGGTGACGACGTGAAGATCGAGCTCGTTCGCGGCCGCGTCCGTGTCGACGGTGCCCGCGTCTCGGGTGACTTCAACGCCACCAACGGCGTGGTCGTCGCCATCGACAGCGTCCTGCTGCCGAACTGATCGAATCATGAAGGACACGGCGTCCCCGTCCGGGGCGCCGTTCCGGACATGGATGTCCGGATGTATGGAAACCCCCGTCCAAGGATGATCCGGGTGGAGTGGACCGAAAGGTTCACTCCACCCCGGACGACGGTTGAGCGTCGTAAGATGCGCAGGTGTTTACCACCACTACCGTAGGCAGCCTTCCCAAGCCGGACTGGCTGGCCGAACCCGAAAAACTCTGGCCCGAGTGGCGTCTCAAAGACGCTGAGTTGCAGCAAGGCAAAGAGCGCTCTGCGCTCGAATGGCTTCGCGAACAAGAAGCGGCCGGCATCGATGTCGTCGGTGACGGCGAGCAATTCCGCATCCACTTTGTCCATGGCTTCCTCGAGCAACTCGAGGGAATCGATTGGAATCGCAAGACCCGCATGGGCATCCGTAACAATCGTTACGAAGCCGACGTGCCCACGGTCACCGGACCCCTCTCGCGCCCTCGCCCAGTTCATGTCGCCGATGCGTCTTTCATGCGTCGGAATACCGAGCATCGACTGAAGATCACGTTGCCCGGCCCGATGACGATCTGCGACACCCTCGCCGATGGGTACTACGGCCGACGTGCCGACATGGCGATGCGTTTCGCTGAGCTGCTTAACGCAGAAGCTCGAGAAATCGAGGCGGCCGGCGCCGATGTGATCCAGTTCGATGAGCCCGCGTTCAACGTATTCCTAGAAGAAGTTCGTGACTGGGGACTACCGGCCCTCGAACGTGCCATGCAGGGTCTCAAAGCGACCACGGTCGTACACATCTGCTACGGCTACGGAATCGAAGCGAATATTCGATGGAAGGAATCTCTAGGTAATCAGTGGCGGCAGTACGAACAGATCTTCCCGTGGATCAACCAAAGCAGCGTGAAACAGGTCTCGCTCGAGTTCGCCGGGTCGCGTATCCCTCACGAGGTGCTGCGTCTGTTGCCGGACAAAGAATTATTGGTCGGCGCGATCGAAGTGCTGCCAGGTAAGCTCGAAACCCCGGAAGAAGTCGCCCACAACATTCTCGAGGCCACACAGCACGTCGAGAAGTCGCGTCTTCTGCCTTGCACCAATTGCGGTATGGCGCCGCTTTCGGCTGAGCTCGCCCGCGGTAAATTACGCGCGCTGGGTGCCGGCGCGGCAATCGCGCGTAACCGCCTCTGATCGAATCGTGTCCGAGGATCTTCAACTCTCGGATCACCGTGTCGTCCTCTGCGGGGCGAATGGAACCCTGGGTCGTGCCATCGCACGAAAACTCGCTGATGAGGGCGCGCATCTCGCGCTACTCGGTCGGAATATCGACTCGCTGCGTAACGTAGTCGAGGGCTTACCTACCTCAGCAAGTGGCCGCCATCATCTCGTCGCTCACTGCGATCTCGGACAACAGGAATCGATCGATAGAGCTATCGAAACCGCCGAGAAAGATCTCGGTGGCATCGACGTATTCATCTCGGCAGCGGGCGCCTCGCAAGGCGGAATTTTTTGGGAGCTCGACGATGCGGCGTGGCAGCGTAATCTCGAAGTCAAATTATTCGGTACGCTGCGGATCTTGCGCGCCGTGACGACCCGCATGGTGAACTCGCAACGTGGGCGCATCGTCATCATCGCCGGAAACTCTGCCGAAAAACCCGACCCGCGAATGCTGCCTGGCGCCGCAGCCAATGCCGCACTGCTTACCATCGTCCGCGGTCTGGCCGATGAGCTGAAGCCGCGGGGCGTTAGTATCAATGCCGTGAGTCCGGGGCCCGTTCACTCACCTCGACTCGATGCCTTGATGAAGGCCGAGGCCGAGCGCAGCGGCACAACACCCGAAGCCGCTACCGCAGCATTCCTCGAGCGTTCGGGCGTACGCGAACTGGTCACTCCAGAAGACGTTGCGGACTACGTAGCGTTTTTTGCATCGACGTTATCCAGCCACCTCACCGGAACATCCATCACCGTATGACGGATCAACTCGGCCATCGAGCGCGCATTGCCATCGTCGTTCCCTCGACAAACACCAGTTGTCAGCCGGAATCCGAGATGCTGAGACCTCCAGGAGTCACCAACCAAACTGGACGGATCAGCATCAAAGAAAGACCGCTCACAAGCGATCAGGCTTTTTTGGAACATGTGCAAGCCATGCGTGACGGCATGAGAACGGCCATCGACCAGGTCATGACCTGTCAGCCGACCCACGTCATCATGGGTGTCGCGCTGGAGGCATTTTGGGGCGGTGTCGCCGCGGCAGACGAGTTGCAGCGCGAACTCACCGAGCGAGCCGGCGTCGGCGTATCGATGGGCTCGACGGCTACGGTCGCAGCACTGAAAAAATATGGTGCGAAGTCGATTGCCGTACTCACCCCGCATCAACCGAGGGGTGACGAGCAAGTTCGCCGATACTTCGAGGAGGCCGGGTTTTTGATTCCGCGACTCATCGGACTCAAATGTCCCTCGCCCGTACAAATTGCACATACGACGCGGCAACAAGTCGTCGACGCCTTGCAGGCGTTGAATGGTGATGACATTGACGCCATCGTGCAGGTGGGTACTAACCTCGCTGCAATAGGTGTCTGCGCCGAAGCCGAACGGACTTTCGGAAAACCCGTGCTGGCGATTAACGCGATCACATATTGGGATGCGTTACGACGTTGCGGCATCGATGATCGGATTCAGGGTTACGGGCGAACCCTCGAAGAGTTCTGACGATATGACCCTATGAACGAGCGCGTACTCATCGCCGGAGGCGGGCCGAGCGGGATGGCCGCCGCGCTGTTCTTGATTCAACGGGGCATCCCCGTCACGGTGATCGAGCGCAGCACCGAGCCGCATGCCGATCCTCGCGCGGCGACCTATCATCCTCCGACGCTCGAAATGCTTGCACCGACCGGCGTCACGGACGATCTGCATTCGCAGGGCATCGTCGCGCGACGATGGCAGTTCCGTGATCGACGTGAGGGCCTCGTCGCAGAGTTCGATCTCGGTCTGCTCGCAGACGACACCCCGTACCCTTACCGACTCCAGTGCGAGCAGCACAAGCTCGTCAGCATGATGGAGCGGCGCGTGGAGAACTCACCACTCGCCACCATTATTCACGGCGCGGCGGTGGATGAAGTCACTCAGAACGCATCGCAGGTGCGTGTCGGGCTCATTCATGCGGATGGACGGCATGCCTCTCTTTCAGGCTCGTATCTCGTAGGGGCCGATGGCGGACGAAGCATCGTCCGGAAAAGTCAGAATATCGAATTCAACGGATTCACTTGGCCTGAACGTTTTCTCGTCATTACCACGACCTTCGACTTCGAGTCCCTGGGGTACGCCTACAGTTCATACACCATGGATCCCGTGGAATGGGCTGCGACCTTCAAGGTGCCCGGTGAGGATGGACGCGGGATCTGGCGCTGCGTATTTCCGACTCGGCCCGATGAGAATGAGTCTGATTTGCTCGATCCGGCTCGTGCGGCAACACGCCTCGCTCAGTTCGTACCGGAGAGCGTTTCGGGAATGGTCGTGCACGTGAACGTGTATGCGGTGCACCAGCGCGTTGCTGCGACCTATCGTAAAGGGCGAGTCGTCCTTGCGGGAGACGCGGCACACATCAATAACCCGCTGGGCGGAATGGGTCTCAACTTCGGCATCCACGATGCGCACTCGCTCGCGGGGTATCTTGCCGAAGCCATCGGTAGCGGTCGCGACACGCCTCTCGATCGATACGATCGACAAAGACGCACGGTCGCAGAGCGTTATCTGCAGGCCCAAACCATCGCAAACAAGCAGATGCTCGAGGAAACCGATCGTGATCGTCGTTTCGCTCGCCAGGCGGAGATGCGAGCTATCGCTACCGATCTAGATCAGGCGAAGCAGTATCTTCTGCGGACAGCGATGATCGAAGGGCTTCGGGCTGCTGCGTCGATCGACTGACAATGGCGTTACAATCGATTCGGTTCGTTAATCAGAGCGTTTCGGGGGTCTCGGTTTAGTGAAAATTTGGCAGAAAAGAACTCTGATCGTTGTCGCGGTGTTCGTGGTCGTCATCGGTCTCTTCACTCTCGAGTTCATGTCGTTCGGTGGCCAGTTCCGTGATCTCAGTAATCGATCGCCTGGGGTCTGCAGCAACCTGCCCCTCAAAGCGAGCGCTGAAGACATCCAAATCGATCGCAATCGAAGCATCGCGTATCTCTCCTCGCTTGACCGTCGCCGTCTTGTCGAAGGCGATGACATCGAAGGGACGGTGCTTCAGGTCGACCTAGTTTCTGATCCGTTGCGAGTCGAGCCTGCGCTTTCATCAGCGCCGCCAGGGTTCAGGCCGCACGGCATGTCGCTTTATCGCATGGGCGACGGCAAACAGCGGCTGTTCGTGATCAGTCATCCTGAAGGCGCAGATCACGTCGTAGAAATTTTCGAGCAAGACGCCGATAACCTGTTTACGCATGTAGGCTCGGTCCGAGACCCGTTGCTCGTTTCGCCAAACGCCATCGTTGCCGTCGGCCCGCAACAGTTTTATGTCGCCAACGATAAAGGCGCTACCGGCATTCTCGATCGCATCGCGGAATCACTGTTTCGCAGCGGGCTCTCGAAAGTCGTTTATTTTGACGGTGAGTCGATGACGATCGCAGCCGAGGGGCTCAAAAGCGCGGTCGGCATGGGTCTTTCTCCGGACGGTCTTACGGCGTATGTCGCAGAGACTCTCGGAAAACGTATTTCGGTATACACGCGAAATCCGCTCACCGGAGAACTCACCTTCAAAGAGCGCATCGAGATCGATGGCTCTCCAGACAACATCAATGTCGACGCAGACGGAGCGCTATGGATCGCTGCTCACGCGAAACTTCTCGATCTGATCCGACATTTCGGAGACGCGTCACACCACGCACCAACGACGATCCTTCGCCATGCATCGGGCGTCACCACGCCAATTTATGTCAACGATGGATCCGCCATTTCTGCCGGAAGCGTCGGCGCGGCCTTCGGTGGTCGCCTGTACATCGGCTCCATCACCGAACCTAAACTGCACATCTGCCGAATGCGCTGAGTAAATGGGAGTAGAGTCATGACCATGAATCGCCGGGAATTCGTCGTCTCCACCGCGGTCTCCGGCGCGATCGCCGGACTCTCACCTCTCGCTTATTCGTCGGGATCTGGCGACCCGGACGTTATCGTCATCGGTGCCGGGCTTTCCGGACTCGAAGCCGCGCTCACGCTCGAAGAGAACGGGCCCTCCGTCCTCGTACTCGAGGGTCGAAACCGAGTGGGTGGCCGCGTTTATACCTTGTTCGATTTACCCGGCCACCCGGAAGTCGGCGGCAATACCATCGCCAATGCCTATGGTCGCTGCATCGCTGCTGCGGCACGACACGACATCGAAGTGGTCAACTTGGCGCCTCGACTTTTTTCCAATCGCGCCGGCCAGGAGTTGTTCATCGGGGGTGAGCGCGTGCCGCTCAAAGATTGGGCGACCCACCCGAAAAATCCGTTTGCAGGCGAGCTGCGGAAACTGCCTCCTTGGAGTTGGGGCGATGCCATGTTCAGGCAGCACATGCCGTTCCGCGATCTCGAAAACTGGCACGACCCGAAATACGCTCAATACGACATCTCAGTGCACGACTTCTTGACGTCGCATGGCGCGACGGACGCGATGATCCAACTCGGCTTCGATACCAACATCGCGTATGGCACGACATCACGCGATGTTTCGTTGCTCCAACAGGCTTATGCAGACCATTGGATGGCAGTCAATCGTGGTGCGGTCTCCGCGTTTTCTCGTACCGGCGCCTCGAACGTATCCACCGGAGTTCCTGCAGCCGGCGTGCCGCCGGGCGTGCTCATCGGCGCCTTCAAAGGAGGCAATCAAAAGCTGCCCATCGCCATGGCCAAAAAACTGAAAGGTGATCTGCTATTCAATCGACGCGTGACAGCGATCGAGGTTACCGACAGCGGCGCGAAGGTGACGTGCAGCGACGGTCGTAGCTACAAGGCCAAATCGGTCGTTTGCTCGATGCCCTTTTCGACGCTGCGTAGTGTGGCCATCGACCCTCTTCCGGAGCCCCTTCAGTACAAAGCGATTCAGTCGCTCGGCTACATTCCGATCACCCAATATCATCTGATCGCCAAGCGTCCCTTCTGGCTCGACGACGGACTGTCTCCATCGATGTGGACAGACGGTCCGCTTGGTATGGTGCTTGCTCAAAAATTCGGAAAGACGGACGACGAAGTCACGAGCCTTACGGTCTGGGCTCGCGGACTCAATGCTCAGTATCTCGACCGGCTAGGCCTCGAAGAGAGTTCACGTCTGATCGTTTCGGAGTTCGAGCGTCTACGGCCCGCCTCGAAAGGCTTGCTGCGCGTCGGGGCCGTGCATTCTTGGAGCACCGATCCGTTCTCGGCGGGCGACTGGGCGATCTTCCAACCCGGGCAAGTTCGCGAACTGCGCGCCTCGATTGCCAAGCCGCACAAACGGCTCTTCTTCTGTGGCGAGCACACGGCTGTCGGAAGCCGTGGCATGGAGGCGGCATTCGAATCAGGCGAACGTGTGTCGCTCGAGGTTCTTGCGTCGGCTTAAGAGTTTGTACCCTTAGAGGTCTCCGCCTGCGCCACGCCACTGAGGCTTCGGATACGGGCTTTCTGCGAGGGGCTTCGGCTTTACGGTCGTTCGTGATCGCCAGATGATCAGCCACCAGAACCCGAGGAACGAGAGCGACATCCAGCAAAACTCGTGCATGCCCCAGTGCTCGACTCCGTAGCGAGCCAACTGCTCGAACATGATGAACGCGACCGTGTAGACGACGGCACTGATCAACGCCCCGATTTTCCAACTGCGAGAGCGCTGTCGTCCGCGAATCGCGATAGTCCACCACGAAACCAGAAAAAATACCGTGTAGAGATTGATCAACACCAACCACAACGGTGATTGCTGAAAGTAATGGTTGACCCAGAAAGCCCCTGCACCGAAGAACGTCAATAAGACGTAACGCCATTCGTCGAGGGGCTCTTTGAGAACGCGCTGCCAAAGCGCTACGAGAAACGCGTAGGCAGTCCATGTGCCGAACAGCAGTTCGTAAAACTGCACCTTTCCTTGCCAGGCGTCTTCGAGCGGCGGCATCCACATATCGAAATCCCCCCTTTCGTCAGTGGGCGCTTCGACGATAGCTGCGGCGGTTCGTTAAATGCCAAAACCTTCGTTTCACATGGCCGACTGACGGAATCGGCAAACCGGGGTATCCTCGCGCCACGGGGGACCTATGTTGAATGCAACCATAACGGGCTGGGGCAAATGCTTGCCACCGGCCGTGCTCAGCAACGCGGACATCGCGACCTTCCTCGAGACGACGGACGAGTGGATTACCTCTCGAACCGGAATCAAGGAAAGACGTATCTCGCACGTCTCGCTTGGCGACATGGCTCATGTTGCGGCGACCCGCGCACTCGCCTGCGCAGGTATCGAAGGCAAAGATCTCGATCTCATCGTCTTCGGCACGACAACCCACGACGATCAATGCCCGAACATGGCATCAGGACTCCAAGCTCGCCTGGGGGCCGATGGTTGTGGTGCCATGGATGTCAACACCGCGTGCACGAGCTTTCTTTACGGTTTGTCTACCGCCGCAGCGATGATCAAAAGCGGAGTCGTCCGCAATGCGCTGGTCGTCGGCGGCGAACTGATCTCGCCTTACATGGACTGGGACGATCGCAACGTATCGGTGCTTTTCGGCGACGGCTGCGCTGCAGTCGTCTTGCAAGCGACCGACAAAGACGAGGGCTTGCTGCTCGAAAAACTCGGATGCTATGGCGAGTCACGCGAGATCCTTCGCATTCACGGCATCGGCGGCGCTTACGTTCATCAAGGCCGGATGCTCGGCTCCACCGAGTGGCAGTTCGAAGGCCAGGAGATCTTCAAGAAAGCCGTCAATGGCATGGGTCTTGCGAGCGAAGATGTCTTGAAGCGTTCGGGCTTCTCGGCGAATGACGTCCATCTGGCCGTCCCTCATCAAGCTAATTTGCGCATCATCGAAGCCGTGGCCAAACGCGCCGGAATTCCAATGGACCGCGTTTACGTCAGCGTCAGTCGCTACGGCAACATGTCGGCTGCCACCGTACCCGTCGCTCTTTGCGAAGCTCTCGAAGACGGGCGAGTTCAGCCGGGCTCACTGCTGCTGATGCCAGCATTCGGCGGCGGGCTGACCTTTTGTGCGCATCTGTTGCGTTGGGGCCAGCGAACGACGCCCGTCTCGCAGAGTGACATCGAACTTCCGCCATCCGAACGATCGGCGCTCGAGATGGTGCAGCGTTATCGAACCTCAAAGGGACGGGGCTTGCGATGACCTCAGATCCAAGACGACGCATGCTGCCCATCGTTGCGATGGCGTTGTTCATCGATTCCATGGGCATCGGCATCATCATCCCGGTTGCGCCTCAACTCGTCATGCAACTGTCGGGGGCATCGCTCGCCGACGCCGCGCCGATCGCAGGCTGGCTCACTCTCGCCTACGCCTCGATGCAATTCATTTTTTCACCCATCCTCGGAAACCTCAGCGATCGCTACGGTCGAAAACCGATCCTCCTCGCCTCGCTGGCCGCCCTGTCGGTCGACTATGTGCTGATGGGCCTCGCGCCCACCCTGGCGTGGCTGTTCGTAGGTCGAATCATCGCAGGCATCGCGGGCGCGACGTTCTCCACCGCTAACGCCGTAGTCGCTGATATCATTCCGCCCGATCAAAGAGCCAAATATTTCGGTCTCAATGGTGCGGCTTGGGGCATGGGTTTCATCGTAGGGCCCGTCGTCGGAGGCTTACTCGGCGGCTACGGACCCCGAGTTCCGTTTTTTGCTGCGGCAGTGTTCACGGCAATCAACTTCCTAATCGCCGTAGTGGTGCTCAAAGAAACGCTCCCGGAAGGACAGCGCCGCGCATTCTCGGCGCGACGCGCCAACGTGTTGGGCGCCATCCGATCGATGCGCGCGATTCCAGGAGCGATGCTGCTCCTGTTCGTGTTGTTCATGTACCAGATCGGGCACGACACGCTCCCCTCGACCTGGACCTGGATGACCATGGCGAAGTTCGGCTGGGGCGAGCGCGAGATGGGGATCTCGCTTGCCGTACTCGGGCTGGGAACCGCCGTCGTGCAAGGCGGTCTCGTCGGTGTATTCACCCGCAAGCTCGGAGAACATCGCTCCGCACTGATCGGACTGTCGGCTGGCTCGATCGGATTTTTGGGTTATGCCTTTTCGACGGAACCCTGGATGCTGTTCGCCAGCGTGCCGGTCGCTTGCCTGATCGGTCTCACCATGCCATCGATTCGCGCAATTCTCTCGAGGCAGGTACCCGCTAACGCGCAGGGCGAACTTCAGGGTGCCATCTCGGGGATCGTGAGCTTCACGGCTCTGGTTACCCCGTTCACCATGACGCATCTCTTCAGCCTATCGATGGCGCAACTGCATTTCGCCGGCGCGTCATTCGTGGCGGCGTCGATATCGCTGGCCCTCGGCGCAGTGCTCTTCTCGAGAAGCCGTTTTAGCGCCGCGAACGCACCCAGATAGCGAACGCCAGCAGCAAGACGTTGGCGCCCGCCATGATGATGAAGGGGGAGCCAGGGCGCCACTCGTCGAAGGTGTAGCCACCGATCTTCGAGATGGCGAGGATGCCGAGTGCACCAAAGAAACCCACCATGCCGATGACGGCACCGCGGATCGCACTCGGCGCCTCTTGGGCGATGAGCACCTGAGAGGCGAGGATGCCGCTCGCCTGACCGATCCCGAGCATCGCAGCCGCACCAAATGCCGCACCGCCCATCGCGGGATCAGGCGTGAATCCCATCCAGCCATATCCGGCAATCGAAAGTGCCGTTGCAATGATGACGAGCGTGACTCGATTCACCTTGTCGGCCATCCAACCGAATATCGGCGCCCAAAGCATCGCCGAACCTTGGACGATTCCGAACAACGCTCCCTGACGTGATGAGGCTTCGGCAGCGGACGCCCCATCAGCGATCGCAGCCGTTTGTACCCACAGCGACAGAAATAGCGCGACGATGACGAGATCGGCTCGCGCCGCGAAGGACGCCGCATAGGCCAGAGCGATGCGAGGCTGTCGACCTGCGGCGAGGCCTTGAGTCATCAAGGTGCGCAACGGCAGTCGTTCGGTCACCTGATCAGGTCGCCCCGGCTTGAGGCCGACCATGATGAGTGCACTCACGACGCATACGGCAGCGATGGTGAGATAAGCGAATCGCCCTGCTTCGGTTTCGGTAGCGCCGAAGCCCTGATAGAACGACGGCAAGCGCGTGAGCACGGCAAAAAACAGTAACGCCCCCACGGCGTTGAGAAAGAACGACATTCCCGTGAGCTTGCCTCGGTCTGCATCGACCGGATAGTCGGCAAGCACCGTGGCCAACATGCCACCGAGCGCCGCGATTCCGACGGCATAGATGAGTCGATAGATGAGTAGTTGCCCGACATCGTTCGCAAACGGATAAGCCGCGTAGGCGAGCGCCGTAACGAGAAAGCCCGTGATGTAGACGACTCGACGACCTACCCGATCGGACCAAGCACCGAATAATCCTACGCACATCAAGGTGATGATTTCCTGCCAGAACTGCAGGTCTCCAGAAACGCTGCCGCGCTGCTCGACGGGTACGCCGATATTCACTTCGAGCAGATACGGTTGAAGAGTCGTCGCGTAAGTGAAAATACCGATGCTGACGAACGCCGCCCAAAGATAGGCGCCGACGTGCCCGCGAGTGACCCCCGGCATCAGACGGACCGGGCCAAACTTGGCGCCGGCAGATTGATCACTCATGACAGAACTCCAGAAAATTTAGCGAAACATCCAAAGCGACGGATAGCGGGTATGCATTTTTGCGTCGAGACCATGCCATTGACCGGTAGGCCAGATCACGAAGGGCAAAAACATCAGCGCGAGCACGATCAAAGAAGCATCGTAGTAGCCACCGATCGCGAACGAAAACATCATGAGCATAGCGCCCGCAGCTGCGCTACGCGTCATGAAGCCGAATAAGAGTCCAGCGGCGATGAATGTCTCGCCCCAGCAGACGAGCCAGGCCAGTGCTTGGTAGTGAGGCAGCCCGACGTTCTCGATGAACCACGCCCCGAAAGATTCGGGGTCGATTTCTTCGAGCCGCTGCATGAAGATTTGCGACAAGCGATCGGTGGTGATGTATTGCTGGCGCCATTTGTTGATCGCCGCGCCCAAAAAAAACACAGCGAGGAGATACCGAAGGGCGAGCAAGGCGATCCGGCCGGCGCCGAGTTTCCGGCGTTCGTTCACGGAGCTCTCTCCGCAGGTAACTCACGCCCCAGCATCGCGCGCACCCAGGCATAGCCTTCGCGGCGGGGAAGCGTACGGCACTGCCCCTGCAGTTCGCCGGTGGATGTCCGCCACTCGCCATTCCGCATGTCGATCGTCGAGTCCGGCAACTGGAGGAGGCCTGCGGCCGCGTCGATTCGAGCCTTGCCGACGACGTCCGATACCCGACGAAGTTCGCCCTGATTTTCATAGACCGACAGAGGTCGGACGTCAGTTGTTTTACGACGGACTAGTTGAATGAGGTAATCCCAGATCGTCGCTATCTGCGCCCAGAAACTCTTTTCGCGCAGTCGGTAAAGTCGATAGGACTCGGTGTCGGGCGTCACGCCCAAGGCGTCGCACCGCAGGAAGTCATCACACGTGCTGCACAATAAGTTGATTCGGATCTGCAAAGACTCGGACGGTAGCGGCGCGGGCCCCCGATCGCAGCCGGCGAGCAACAACAACGCCGCAACGAGCGTCGCGCTGCCAAGTCGGGTCGATCGAACGAGTCGTGGAAGTGTCACCCGACGATTTCGGTCGGGGCTGCCCACCAAGTCAACTTTGAGCGATAAAAGCGTGTACCTTGCGGACAGAGGGGGTCCAAAGATGGCTTCGAATTCTTCCTTCTGTACGTTGGTAGCAGGCTTGCTACTGTCTGGATGTTCTCTCGCTCCGGTGACCTTGGTCGCCCCCGCGAAGAAGACTGATAGCTTCTGCATCGAGGCCCAGACGGCCATCGTCGGCTCCAAAGTTCAAGCACGGAACGAGATCCACACGGACCTCGCCTCCTTCACCAAGTCGAAACCCGTCGCTCGCCCTCTCGTCACCACTCAATATGTCTGGCCAGAGAGCGCCGCACCCAATGCGACCGCGATGAGGGTGTCCTGCAAGATGAAGACGGCTGATCATCTGGTCAGTGAATACGGCCCGGAGGCTGCGGGCGCCGATATCGGGTGCAGCGGTGTGAACGCACTCACCTTACAACGCGTCCTTAACTCCATGACTCCGGCCGAGCGCCGACGCGCACGGTTCGACGGCGGAAAAAAAGTAGTGATGGACCCGGACATCGTGACGACGATGGGCCCTATTTGGCTCGAGCCTTATGCCATGGCACGCGTCGACGAATCGGGGCATTTGCGAATACAGGCAAAAGCCATGCGTAACGACTGGCTCGACCCGCGTTACCTCGCCGCACCTCCACAATTTCGGGGGACGCGTTACTGTCATCTCGTCGCACCGGAGTATCTGCGACGGCTACTGCTCGGCGAGGTCAAGCCAGTCAGCGCATCGTGACGAACTCTTCCGCGCTCGTCGGATGGATAGCGATGGTGTCGTCGAAGTCGCGTTTAGTCGCACCCATCTTCACGGCGACGGCGAACCCTTGAAGCATTTCGTCGGCGCCTGCGCCGATGACGTGACAGCCCACCACTCGTTGCTCGGGGCCCACCGTGACCAATTTCATTTCGGCACGCGGCTTGCGCGATGTTAGGGCGTGATACATCGGCACGAACCCTGAAGTGTAGACCTTCAAAGATTCTGCGCCGTATCGATCTCGGGCTTCCTGTTCGCTGAGGCCCACCGTACCGATCGGTGGGTGACTGAACACCACCGTCGGGATGTTCGAGTAATCGAGATGGCGCTCAGTCATGCCCCCGAAGACTCTGTCAGACAACCGACGTCCCGCGGCGATCGCCACAGGCGTCAACAAGGCGCGCCCCGTGACGTCCCCGATGGCATAGATGCCGCCGACGTTGGTTTGCTGAAATCGATCGACCGCGATGTGCCCGGAGTCATCCAGTTTCACGCCTGCACGATCGAGTCCGATCCCCTCGACCATCGGGTCACGACCGATAGCCCAGACGACGCAGTCGAACGCGCCGAGAGTGCGTCCATCTGCCGTAAGCACACGCAGACTGCCATCGGCATCGCGTTCGATCGCGCGAGGCGTGGCATTCGTTTCGATAACCGTGCCCTCATCACGCATGATCTTCATGAGGGTGTCGCCGAGCATGCTGTCGAAGTGACGCAGCACATGCTCGTGGCGAATGACGAGCGAGACCCGACTACCGAGCGCCGCGAACACCCCGGCAAGCTCGACGGCGATGTAACCGCTACCCACGACTGCGACTCGGTCGGGTTTTTTCTCGAGAGCGAAGAATCCGTCGGACGTAATCCCGAACTCTGCGCCCGGAATGGCGGGCACGGCGGGTCGACCTCCCGTTGCGATCACCACGTGCGGGGCCTCGAGTGCGTCGTCGTCGACCCTCACCTCGCCTACCGCAGTGAAGCGACCATGCCCTCGCAGAAGTTCGATTTTTTTGTTCGCGAGATTGCGTTCGTAGATGCCATTGAGTCGATGGATATAGGCCTCGCGCGACTCTCGAAGCGCACTCCAGTCATGACCGCGCAGTTCTAGATCGAAGCCGTAGTACGCCGCATCATGCGCCGCATGAGCGATCTGGGCGGCATTCCACATGACCTTTTTCGGAACGCAGCCGACGTTGACGCAGGTGCCCCCAAGTCGCGCAGACTCGACGAGCGCCACTTTGGCGCCGTATTCCGTCGCACGTTGAGCGCAGGCAAGCCCGCCACTGCCACCGCCGATCACCACCAGATCGAATTTTCTCGTCGTCATGGCCGAATCGTACACGGCGTCCCGACCTCTTGCTGCGGGGAGCATGACCGTTTCGTCATCCGTGCATTACCCTAGGGCCATGACCAAGACCACCATCGCCACCTGGAACGTCAATTCCCTGAGGGTTCGACTCCCTCAACTTGCCGAATGGCTCGCCACCGCGAAGCCCGACATCGTTGCTCTGCAGGAAACCAAGATCCCGGATCCCGATTTTCCGGCAGAAGAGATCGCCAATCTCGGATATGAAGTCGCCTACACCGGACAGCGCACGTACAACGGCGTCGCCATACTTTCCAAAAAACCGCTGAACGTCATCGCTACCGGCATTCCCGGATTCGAAGACGAGCAACGAAGGGTGCTCGCCGCGGAGACCGACGGTCTCGTCGTGCTCGATCTCTATGTGCCAAACGGCCAGGAACCAGGCTCGGACAAGTACGCTTACAAACTCCGTTGGCTCGAGGCGCTCGACCACTGGCTGCGAAGCGCTTTGCTCAAAGATCGTGAGGTCGTCGTACTCGGTGACTTCAACATCGCACCGGAAGATCGTGATGTGCATGATCCCGCCGCTTGGGTCGGAAGTGTGCATGTCAGCGAACCGGAGCGCGCCGCGTATCGAAAACTGCTCGACGCGGGGCTCGTCGATGTCTTCAGAAATTTTGATCAGCCCGAGAAGTCGTTCAGCTGGTGGGATTACCGCGCAGCCGCTTTCCGACGTAATCACGGACTGCGGATCGATCTGATCCTCGCGACCACCGCCCTCGCAAAACGTTGCGTGGCCTCGCACATCGATCGCGAGCCGCGCCGCGCAGAGCGTCCCTCAGACCATACGCCGGTGGTCGCTGAGTTCCACCGCGAATAAGGCTGCAGACGCGGGCGCGACATGGGCCACGAAGCGATGGTGCAGCTCTTCGATACGCGCCAGCACGATCTCCCGACCGTCGATCGACGAAGACTCGATGGCGCGTGACAGGACCTCGGGGGTGAGTTGACTCAGGCACTGCGTCGCGAGGGGCGCAAAACTTAGATGCCAAGGCTCGGGGCTGACACCGCGGGGTTCTTCTCCTCCGGTCGGGGCCACGTACGGACGAAAAAAACCGAACCGATGCATGTGCGTATCAAGCCAGGCCGTGAGTGACGCAAAGGGCCCGTCGCTGGCGTATTCCTCGGGGACCAACTTCAACTGAGATCGCTCGGGCATCGCTGCAGCGTCGAAAACGTCGAAATCTGTGCCCCAATGGTGTCGGCTCGCACCCGGCAGCGCCGACCACAGAAGAATTGCATCGACTCGCTCCTCGGGCGAAAGCGACGCCGCATCCAACTGATTACCCGCTCGGTCGAGAATCGGGCGTTCGCCGCGAAATTTCCCGTTCCAGATCGCCAGCTGACGATCGAAATCCCTGAATGAGGACGCGGCTCGCAGATCGAGACCCTCCGTCTGCGCCGCCTCACGCAAAGCGTGGAATGCAGGCATCACGTCTCTATGGAGGGTACAGCCGATATCCGTCGCTTCTACGACATGCGTACGACTCCGGCCAGTCAGTTCGAGTTCGCCGAGAAAGCCACGCAGAGGTTGCACGAGCCGCATGAGCGGCGAGCATACACGTACAATCGCGCCCGTGATTCATCTGCGCAATATTCAACTTCGACGCGGTCCCGAGCCCTTACTCGAGGACGTGTCGGTCAGCATCCTCCGCGGCGAAAAGGTCGGACTCGTCGGCCGGAATGGCTGTGGCAAATCTTCACTCTTGACCTTACTGCGCGGAGAGCTCGCTCCCGACCGCGGCGAATTCGAGTTTCCCGGCAAACTTTCCGTAGCGTCGGTGGCGCAAGAGCTGCCGCACTCACAGCAACCGGTCATCGAACATGTCATCGATGGCGACGCCGCTCTGCGCGCCTGCGAGCTTGAGCTCGCCCAAGCGGAGCAATCGGACGATGGCATGCTTCACGCTAACCTGCTCGGTGAATACGATGCGCTGGGTGGATACACGGCTCGTACGCGAGCTGCCGAATTGCTCGATGGTCTTGGCTTCGACCCGGCCGCCATCGATCGCCCCATCGCCGATTTTTCTGGCGGTATGCGCATGCGGGCAAATCTCGCGCGAGCACTCATGTGTCGCTCCGATTTGCTCTTGCTCGACGAGCCGACCAATCACCTCGATCTCGATGCCGTGCTCTGGCTACAAGACTGGCTGCAGTCGTACCCGGGCACACTCATCCTCGTCTCGCACGATCGAGACTTTCTCGATGCCATCATCGGTCGCGTACTGCATATCTCGGCGAAGCGCATAGACAGTTACACCGGAAACTTCAGCGAGTTCGAAACTCAGCGACTGTCACGCCTTGCGCAGCAGCAAGCTGAAAACGATCGAATCAAGCGCGAGACCGAGCGCGTTCAAAGTTTCATTGATCGATTCCGCGCACAAGCCACTAAAGCCAGGCAGGCTCAAAGCCGTATCAAATGGCTGGAGCGACTTCCGGCACTCGTCACGCAACATGTCGATGCCGCGTACGACTGGGAATTCAAGCTACCGCGGAAGTTGCCTGCACCGCTCGTCGATCTCGACCAGATCAGCGCAGGATACGGCGATCGCACGATCATCGCCGGCGTAAAACTATCGATCGCGCCAGGCGCGCGGCTCGGTATCCTCGGCCGAAACGGCGCCGGCAAATCGACGCTAATGAAAACGATCGCTGGCGAACTCGAGCCGAAGACGGGCACGCGGACGGGCGCACCCGATCTCGAGACAGGTTTTTTTGCTCAGCTCGAGGTCGATCAGCTCGACGCCTCGAGCACAGCCATCCTCGAACTGACCCGTCGCGGCGGTCCCGAAGCTGCGGCTTGGGGAGAACAGCAAAAGCGCGACCATCTCGGTCGATTCAACTTTTCGGGCGATCGCGTGTTCGAGCCGGTGGCGTCATTCTCGGGTGGTGAACGCGCGAGGTTATCGCTCGCCATTCTGGTAGCGCGACGACCCAATCTCTTGTTGCTCGATGAGCCCACCAACCATCTCGATCTTGAGATGCGCGATTCCCTACTCCTCGCCTTGCAGGAGTTCGAGGGCGCAGTGGTCGTCGTGTCGCACGATCGAGGGTTATTGAGCAGCGTCTGCGACGAATTCGTGCTCGTCGGTCACGGCGAGGTCATGCCTTTCGATGGCGACCTGGCTGATTACGCCAATTGGCTCTCGCGTCGATCACGTGCAGCGTCGACCTCTGGCAGTTCAGATTCGAATCAGGCGCCGTCGCGTAAGGAGCGAAAACGTCAGGAAGCCGAGGGCCGAAATGCGATCACGCCCCTTCGAACCGAGCTTCGAAAGGTGGAGAAAGATCTTGAGCGCCTCGGCAAAGAGCGACTGGAACTCGAACAACGGATGGCGGACCCCAAGGCTTATGCCTCGACCGATGCGGCGCTCGCGAAGTTGCCAGAGACACACGCCAAACTCTTGGGACGGATCGCCTCGCTCGAGGAGCGATGGCTGGAGCTCAGCGAACGACTGTCGGGCTGAGTGGAATATCTGACCCCAGAAAGAAAAATGGGCGGATCTTTCGATCCGCCCGAACGGGGGTCACTCGTCAGAAGGGACGGTTGACGAGCACAATTGTACCGGCCGACCCGGGCCTGTCAAGCATTTGTATAGAACAAAAGCTGTACCAATCAGGACACCTTCGAAACCGGAAGAATTGTCTTAAATATTAGACACTTATTGTTACAGTTTTTTGTGGGATCCGTCGCAAAGCGGCGCCTTGGCCGTGTGCTTGCAGCCGCAGAACCAGACCGTTCCGGTCTTGTCGGCGTCGTATTTCATCGGCGTGAAGGCCGAACCTTTGTGTGACCCGTCGCAGAAAGGCTGCTTGGCGGACTTGCCACAGGTGCACCACCAATAGGTTTTCCCCGTCTCGACATCCACGGCATACGGGGTTTTGCTGGCAATGACTGGATCGGACATGAGGGAAATTCCTGAAGTTAAACTGCCGCGCAGTCTATCCCGAGGCCTCGCATGACCACCATTGGCACTCCCCGCAAACCTTCGGCCACACGCCTGATGCTGCTCGGCTCGGGAGAGCTTGGAAAAGAAGTCGCCATCGAAGCCCAGCGCCTCGGTCTCGAGGTGATCGCCGTCGATCGATATGCCGATGCACCGGCCATGCAGGTCGCGCATCGTGCTCACGTCATCCGCATGCTCGATCGATCCGCTTTGCGCGAACTCGTGTTGAAAGAGCAGCCCCAGTTCATCGTCCCGGAAATCGAAGCGATCGCCACCGAAGAATTACTCGCGCTCGAGGCGGAAGGGTTCAACGTCATCCCGACCGCACGCGCTGCGCGATTGACCATGGACCGCGAGGGTATCCGACGTCTCGCCGCCGAAGAGTTGGGTCTACCCACCTCGCCTTACCGATTCGCTTCGACGCCCGACGAGTATCGAGCAGCCGTTACCGCTATCGGTATGCCTTGTGTCGTGAAGCCGGTGATGTCGAGTTCCGGAAAGGGCCAAAGCGTCATCAAGGAATCTGCCGATATCGATCGCGCCTGGGATTACGCACAAGCCGGCGGTCGCGCAGGTGCGGGCCGAGTGATCGTCGAAGGCTTCGTCGAGTTCGATTACGAAATCACGCTGCTAACGGTTCGCCATGCAGGCGGCACGTCGTTCTGCGAACCGATCGGCCATCTGCAAATCGCGGGTGACTATCGTGAGTCGTGGCAACCGCACCCGATGACAGACGCTGCGCTCAAAGAAAGCCAACGAATCGCCGAACGTGTTACCGCCGCCCTAGGCGGACGAGGCCTGTTCGGAGTTGAGCTTTTCGTGAAAGGCGATTCGGTGTGGTTCAGCGAGGTGTCACCCCGCCCTCACGATACCGGCATGGTCACGATGATTTCGCAGGACCTCTCGGAATTCGCGCTGCATCTGCGCGCCATTCTCGGGCTACCCATCCCGGTGATTCGTCAGTTCGGTCCGTCTGCATCGAGCGCGCTGCTCATCGAAGGCGACTCCGCTGACGCAAGTTTCAGCGGACTCGACGCGGCGCTCGCCGAGCCTGATACCTCACTGCGACTTTTCGGAAAGCCCGAAGTGAGTGGTCAGCGACGGATGGGCGTCTCGCTCGCCAGAGCCGACTCGATCGATGCGGCACGTGCAAAGGCTCGACGTGTCACCGAAATCGTGACGAAAGGCACCCGGCTTTAAGGGTAGTCTCAGGCGTCGTCGCGCCAACGTCGCAAACGGATCGCCAGCAAAACGAATATCGCGGCGACCGCGAGCCCCGAGTAAAGATGCAGCTCGCCGAGCAATGATGCTGCGCTCATCCCTTCGTACGTATTCTTGATGGAATCGAAGATCACTTGCGATCCGGCGCCCGTCTCGACGTTAAAGCCCATCGACGCCGCTTCGAAGTAATGCGTCAATCGATATCCGACGAGCTGGGAGACATGCTCCGTGTTGAAAATAATCTCCTCGAAGAGCATCACGAGCGCCGGCGGCAGCACAGCCCAAAGAAACGGGGATCGCTTCGCCCAAACCGACACCAGTAGCAACCAGCCGGCGATGGGGGCGTACCACAGCGAAGCAATCAAAAGGTTCTGAAGAAGCGTCAACTGCAGAACGAACCAAGCGCCGAAATGAAACTGCCCGAGCGGTGCGATCGGTGTTCCTGCGACTTTTAAGGCGATGATCAGGAAGGTCAAAAGACCCATCACGAGCGACACGGCCCAAACCCATAGTGGTATGGCAACCATGGAGGTAAACAACTTGGAAAGCACCGTCGCCGAATCAGAGACCGGCATCGACTTCCAAAACAAGATACTGCGATCCTTGCGTTCGGCGTAGAGCGCATCGAGCAAATAGAAAAATAGAACGATGATGGTGATGGCGAGTACGGGGAGCCCGAGGGATCCCATCCAGATACTGAAGAGCCTCGCTTGAGCGACTTCATCGGTCGCCAATCGGGCGAAGAACGCCGAGCTCTCGCCGTCGAGCTCGACATCGAATCGAATGCTTCCGGAGACATTCGAGCTGATGATCGCGGCGAGTACGATGAGCGCAGCCGTGATGACGGGCACCCAGATCAGGCTACGATGCTCCCAGGTTTCCCGCTCGACCAGCGTGAAAAAAGACTTGGTGTTCATGGCGCACTCCCGGCCATCTTTGCAACGAAGAGATCAGCCACAGAAGGCGTTCGTATCTCGCCGAGCGCAGCAAGCTCGGCGGCCTCACGCCCCTCAAATACGAAGGCAGTGCGGCCGAAGACTTCACGTTCGTGAATCGGACCCAGCCGACGAGCGGCCTCACGCGAGTCGCCATTCGCGATCAACTGGACGAAGCGACTCGGGAGATCATCAATAGCGGAGTCGAGCACGATCCGGCCATGATTGATGAGCAGCACGTCGGTCAGCAAATGTTCTACTTCTTCGACTTGGTGCGTCGTGACGAGAATGGTGCGCTCGTGATCGAAGTAATCGTTGAGCAGAGCTTCGTAGAACGCCCTCCGATAGAGAAGATCGAGACCGAGCGTGGGTTCGTCGAGCACCAGCAACTTCGCATCGATCGCCATGATGAGCGCGAGATGCAGTTGGGTGATCATGCCCTTCGAGAGCTCGCCGACTTTGCTTCGCCCACGAATTTCGGTGCGTGCCAATACGGCGTCGGCGCGCGCTCTGTCGAATCGGGGATGAACGCCTGCAACGTAGTCGATGGCGTCGTTCACACGCAGCCATTTGGGCAGCACCGCAACGTCTGCAATGAAACAGACGTCCTGCATCAGACTGTCGCGCTCGCGTCGCGGGTCGCGGCCGAGCACATTCAGGTGGCCCTCAAATGGCGTCAAACCGAGAATAGCCTTGAGGGCGGTGGTTTTTCCGGCGCCGTTCGGCCCCATGAGACCGACGATTCGGCCGCGCCCCACCGTGAAACTCGCGCCATCGAGTGCGACGGTCTGCTTTACGTAACGCTTGCGCAAATCTTTGGCGATGATGACTGCATCAGTCATTTTTGTTTTCCTGTGGACATCAACTCGTCTACCGCGAAGCCCAACCTCTCGATCGTGGCTCGGGTACGTGGCCACTCGTCGCGAAGGAATCGGCCGCGCTCATCTTTGAGCAGGGTTTCGCGGGCTCCGGCGTTGACGAACATCCCTCGTCCTCGACGCTTCTCGACGAGCTGCTCGTCGGCGAGCTCCTGATAGGCCTTGAGGACAGTCAGCGGATTGATTCGAAACTCTGCCGCAACGTTACGTACGGAGGGCAAAGGGTCGCCCTCTTTCAATACGCCCTCGAGAATCATCGCCACCACACGATCGCGTAGTTGGCGATAAATCGGTGCGTTGTCAGTCCATTGCGGGTCCATTCACGACGCTCCGAGGGTCCAGGCGATTAAAGGGCGCCGGAAGCCTCGATCAGACCCCAGAAAAAACTGAGGGTCAGCGCAATGGCGATCAAGGCGGCGGCGACGATCGGGGCTAAATCCGGGGAAACCTGATTGATGGGGCATGTGCTCACGTTACTTCCTCCTGAACATTCCTTCTAGTGTTATATATAACTAAAACACTAAAACGGAGTCAAGGGGAACTTGAACATCCTCTCTCCCGAGGGGCGATACCGTAGAATTCGCGCGCGAAAAATAACTCGTTTCCCCGGAGACTCTCGAGATGAAGCAGCCTTTGAATGTCGCCATTACGGGCGCCGCTGGCCAGATCGGCTACGCCCTCGCCTTCCGTGTCGCCTCGGGAGCCATGCTTGGCCCCGACCAGCCGGTCAACTTGCACCTTCTCGAGATCACACCGGCTCTCCCGACCCTGCAGGGTGTGGTGATGGAACTCAACGACTGCGCTTTCCCGACGCTCAACAAAGTCATCGCGACCGATGATGCGCGGGTTGCGTTCAAGGACTGTCATGCGGCTCTGCTCGTCGGCGCCCGCCCGCGCGGACCCGGCATGGAGCGCAAGGACCTGCTTCTGGCCAATGCACAGATCTTCTCTGCTCAGGGCAAGGCCCTGAACGACGTAGCCGCCCGCGATATTCGCGTGCTCGTCGTCGGAAACCCCGCGAATACCAACGCGTTGATCGCCATGAAGAATGCACCATCGCTCAAGCCTCAGAGCTTCACGGCGATGACGCGTCTCGATCACAACCGCGCCTTGTCGCAGTTGGCCGAGAAAACCGGCAATCACGTGAACGACATCCAGAAAATGATCATCTGGGGAAACCACTCGGCGACCCAGTATCCCGACATCAATCACTGCTTCGTCAAAGGCCAGCCCGCTCGCAGCCTCGTCGATGCCGAGTGGATCGAGAAAACCTTCATCCCCACCGTGCAGCAGCGCGGTGCGGCCATCATCAAGGCGCGCGGCGCCTCGTCGGCGGCCTCAGCGGGCTCTGCCGCCATCGATCACATCCGTGACTGGTTCCGCGGATCGGCTCAGGGTGACTGGGTGTCGATGGGCATCCCCTCCGACGGTAGCTACGGCATCCCCGAGGGCGTGATCTATTCGTACCCGGTGGTCTGTCGAGGCGGTCAGTACGAAATCGTGCAAGGCCTCGCCATCGACGAATTCAGTCGCAAACGCATGGATGCCACCCACCAGGAACTCCTGGAGGAGCGCGACGGGGTGAAAGACCTGCTGGGTTGATCTCGGGCGGCGTGACGTCGCTCTTTAAAGAGGGATTGGGCATGCAGTAGTCTTCTCTGCATGACCCACATCCTCATCGCCCTCGCCCTGCTGGTCCTCGCCGGACTGGCCCTGACGCTCAAGGGCGGCGTCATCGCGATCCTTTTCGTCACGGCTTTGCTCTATCTCGCCTACAAGAGACTGAGCTTACTCGCCTACACCGTCACCTTCGGTGTGCTGCTCGTCGCTTATTCGGCGATCGGCGAGCCCGCAGGCCTCTGGAAAGGATTTCTTTGGTTGCTGTTTGCGGGTCTCGTGCTGCTCAACATCGCGCCGCTACGTCAAAAGTGGGTGACGCGTCCGTTCATGAAGATCTACCGGCGAATGCTGCCGGCCATGTCGTCCACTGAACGCGAAGCACTCGAAGCCGGCACGGTATGGTGGGACGGCGAACTCTTCACAGGCAAACCGAACTGGCCGAAGTTGCTCGGCGCCAAGGCGCCGAAGCTTACCGCCGAAGAACAGGCGTTCCTCGATGGCCCGTGCGAAGAACTCTGTCGCATGATCGACGACTTCGACATCACGCATCGTCGCGGCGACATGCCGCCCGAAGTGTGGGACTTCCTCAAACGCAACGGCTTCTTCGCGATGATCATCGCAAAGAAATATGGCGGCCTAGAGTTCTCGGCGTATGCGCACTCCTGTGTTCTCGCCAAACTTTCGAGTCGCAGTGCCGTCGTGTCATCGACCGTCGCGGTACCGAATTCCCTGGGTCCAGGCGAACTCTTGCAGCACTACGGCACCGACGAGCAGAAAAACTATTACCTGCCGAGGCTCGCGAGTGGCGAAGACATCCCCTGTTTTGCACTGACGGGGCCGCGCGCAGGTTCCGATGCTGCTTCGCTCCCGGACTCCGGCGTCGTATGCCGAGGGATGTGGCAAGGCCGCGAAATCATTGGCCTGAAACTCAATTTTTCGAAGCGTTACATCACGCTTGCACCGGTGGCCACGGTCATCGGCTTGGCATTTCGGATGTTTGATCCGGAACGTCTGCTCGGTAGCACCACGGACATCGGCATCACTTGCGCGTTGATCCCGCGGGAAACCCCGGGCATCAGCATCGGACGTCGTCACTTCCCGCTCAACGTGCCTTTCCAAAACGGCCCCATCAAAGGCACGGACGTGTTCGTTCCTCTCGACTACATCATCGGCGGTACGAAGATGGCGGGCCAAGGCTGGCGGATGCTCGTCGAGCAACTCTCTGTCGGTCGCTGCATTTCGCTGCCCTCTAGCGGCACTGGCGGTGGCAAGGCCGCCGTCTTTGCAACGGGTGCCTACGCGCGTGTCCGTCGGCAATTCAACATGCCCGTCGGCAAGTTCGAAGGCGTCGAGAGCGTACTCGCCAAGATGGTGGGGCTCACCTACACCATGGATGCGGCGCGCTCGGTTACTGCGGGCGCCATCGATGGGGGCGAGCGGCCATCTGTGCCGTCGGCGATGCTGAAGTATCACGTCACCGAAATGAGCCGACAGATCGCTAACGATGCCATGGACATCCATGGCGGCAAGGGCATCTGCCTCGGCCCTCGCAATTACCTCGGTCGTGGCTATCAGGTCGTACCCGTTGCCATCACTGTCGAGGGCGCAAACATCCTGACACGCAGCCTCATCATCTTCGGTCAAGGTGCGATCCGCTGTCATCCGTTTGTGCTCAAAGAAATGGAGGCTGCCCGCAACCCTAACCGCTCACAGGGCGTGAAAGATTTTGATAGCGCCTTGTTTGGGCACGTCGGGTTCACCCTGAGCAACGCGGTGCGCTCACTCGTGATGGCGATGACGAATGCTCGCTTCACGGCAGCCCCGGTCGAGGGGCCCGTCGCGCGTTACTACCAACACATCGTGCGCTTTTCGGCGAGCTTTGCTTTTGCCGTGGACGTCGCGATGTTGAGCCTGGGCGGCTACCTTAAAAAGAAGGAAAACCTTTCCGCGAGACTGGGTGATGTGCTCTCTTGCATGTATCTCGCCTCGATGGTCCTCAAGCATTACGAGAACCAGGGTCGTCGCGCCGAAGATTTTCCGCTCGTCGAGTGGGCCTGTCGCAATCTCCTCTACAAGGCGCAAGAGCAGTTGCACGGGTTCCTTCGCAACTTCCCCAACCGTTTCCTCGCGGGCGTGATGCGCCTGATGATTTTCCCGCGGGGTTTGCAGTACTCGGCACCCGATGACCGACTCGGTCGCAAGCTCTCCGAACTCGTACTGGCACCTACCGACGTGCGAGACCGTCTCTGCTATCCCGTCTATCGGCGCATCGAAGCCGGGAATGCGCTCGGCTTGTTGCAAGAGGTATTGGAGATGGCCGAACGCGCCGAATCCCTCGAGAAGCGACTGCGTGTCGAGGGCGTCAAAACAGGGCGCATCTCCGCGCTCGATCTGCCGAGTCAGATCGACGAGGGCGAGAGCGGTGGACTGCTCTCGGCCGAAGAGGCGGCGTGGCTGCGGGCTTACGACCGCAAAGTCATGGAACTCATCAACGTCGATGACTTCGCGCCTCACGAGCTCGGGACTAACGGTAAACCGCGTCCGCGCATCGATCTGCCGACTCAGGAACAAGCCGAACTGTTCGTGTGAGCGCTGAGGACGATCGCGCGATCCTCCATGTCGATATGGACGCGTTTTACGCGTCCGTCGAGCAGCGCGATCATCCGGAGCTTCGCGGTAAGCCACTCATCGTCGGTGGCGTGAGCGGACGCGGTGTCGTCGCCGCGGCGAGTTATGAGGTGCGCAAATTCGGGGTGCGCTCGGCAATGCCCATCCGACGGGCGCTGGCGCTGTGTCCCGATGCCGTGTGTGTCCGTCCGAGAATGGCGCGTTACGCCGAAGTATCCGCTCAGGTGTTCTCGGTGTTTCACGAATTTACACCCCTCGTCGAAGGGCTCTCGCTGGATGAGGCCTATCTCGATGTCACCGGCAGCCGTGCCCTCAAGGGTGACGCAATACGCATCGCACGGGACATCAAGCGACGCATCCTCGACATCACGTCGCTTACTGCTTCGGTGGGTGTGGCCTCGAACAAGCTCGTCGCCAAGATCGCCTCCGACCTGCAAAAGCCGGACGGGCTCACCGTCGTCGAAAAAGATCGTATCTACGACGTCCTCGACCCGCTTCCCGTCCATCGTTTGCCGGGGCTCGGACGCAAGCTCGGTGAACGCGTTGTGGCATCAGGACTCTTGACGCTCGGCGCGCTGCGGAGAGCGGACGACGAAAAACTCCGGTCCTTGTTCGGAAGGCATTGGGAGAGTTGGCGCGATCGCGCCTCAGGACTCGATGAACGGGAAGTCGAACCCGATCACGACGAAAAGTCGGTCAGCAACGAGTGCACGTTCAGCGAAGATCTGCGTGACGTCGACCTGATGAAAACTGAGCTCTCCGCGCTCGCCGACAAGGTGGCTGCGCGACTACGGGCAAAAGATTTGAAAGCCTCGTGCATCGGTATCAAAGTGCGTTTGCACGACTTCACGACACTGACTCGTCAGTGCACGCTGACGACTCCAAGCTTCGAAAGCCGCGTGATATCCGAGCGCGCGGTAGCGCTTTTCAGTGCGTGGCTGGAAAAGCAGTCGCGACCTCGCGTTCGACTGCTCGGCGTCTCGAGCTCGGAGTTCTACGGTGAGGTTCAGTCAGATCTTTTCGCCGAACCCGAGCGGCAACAAAACGAGAAACTCGACGCCACGCTCGATGCGATTCGCGACAAATTCGGCGGCGGTGCTGTGGCGCGGGCGAGCTTGCTCAAACGAGGTCGTTGAGCCGCAAAGACGAACGCTGTCGTGATGGGATGAGGCCGAGCGCCATTCCGATCAACACACCGAAGAGATGGACGTCCGTCACCACTGAGGTCTCTCGACCCGAAAACGGCATCGGCCCCATCGTGTTTTCGTACACGATTTTTACGAGGCCGAACATCGCGACACCCCATGCAAGTCGGTCGTGGCGATCGACGATGAGGCGGACGACCGATGCAGCGGCCAAGGTATGTAGCAGTCCCGACAACCCGACATACCACTCAAGATTTCCGAGCCACAGTAGCCCCGCGTCAATGAATAGAATTCCGACGATGGCGTTAAAGCCATGACGAGCGATCGTGAAGACGCGGCCAAAGAGTTCCGCAAGAACAATCAACACTAGAGCATTAAGCAGCGCATGAAAGAGATCTAGATGAACGACATGGGCTGTGACGAGCCGCCACCATTCACCTTGCTGCACGCCCGAGCGGGTCCACTGAAGACTCTCACGCGTGGCGTCGCCCGCAAGCGCCAAGACGAGGGTCAGGCCTGCGAGGATGATCGCGGCGATGACCGTCTGATCTGCAAAAAATTTTCGTGGGGTCATGGCGTGAGTCGCGCCGCAGTCCAGACAGGCTGAACGAACGATCCGGATCCGATGACCGCAGCAGCGGCGAATCCGGGGGCGGGCAAGTCGAGAGACCAAACACCCGCTTCCCAACCAGGCTTTTGCGGGAGGGGCGTACAGCGAAAATCCGTGTCGATACCCACCTCGATATCGCGAGCCGCCCAAGAGAAGCCGCTTCCCGTCGCTTTCAGTACGGCTTCTTTTCGTGTCCAGCAGCGTAAGAAAGCGGCGTCGCGCATCGCGTCGCCAGTAGATTCGAGATCGGATAGCGCTGCTCGCTCAGCGCTTGAGAGCACTCGCGTCGCAAGACGGTCGGCACTCGGAACCTGACGCCGAGTTTCGACGTCCACGCCAATTTCTCGAGTGCTTGATACGCCACACAGCCACGCATCTCCCCCGTGGCTGAGATTGAAATGCAGGTGGGGGGATCGCTCAGGATGGGCGAGGACGGGTTTTCCGTGCTCGCCACGAACGAGTGCGATGTCGCTCGGGGAAACACCCAGGTAGGCACTCAATATGCGCCTCAGTAACACGCAAGACGTGAGATAGGCGATACGGACAGGCTCGGCGGACATTCGCTGCGCCCGATCGAGTTCGTCCGGGCTCAGTGCGATGTCAGCGATGCTGGACAACCCGTCACGAAAATCACTGAGCTGTGCGAACCATAACGCTGCACCCTCGACACGGGATGGCAACGTACCGGGTTGAAGGTTGCCGATCGACTGCAGCTGCCAGGGTCCGTACACGATGGCCGGGACTATGCCCGTCGGGGTCCCGACCGTGCAATACTTCACAAAAAAGGGGGACCTCCGCCGACCGTGGGCGGGTGACGTCATCATGTCTTTCATTCTCGACGCACTGCGAAAATCCGAGAATTCACGTCTGCGCCAAGACCACCCGGCCGTGTTCTCACACCGGATGACGGCGCAGCGACAACGGCTTCCTGTCTGGAGCGTCGTGCTCATCGCGCTGCTCGCGATGAATCTTTTGATCGTTGCCTTCTTGCTGCTGAAGAACCCCTCTACCGAAGCCGAGGAATCCGTTGAAGTCGTCGCATCGACGCCCTCGGCCGAGACGCCGAGAGCTCTCGGAGTGTCGACGCCTGCTTTGCCACCGGCGCCCTCCTCTGCGCCCGTAGCCACACCCGCATCGCCCAATTCAATCGCGCTGCCCCAGTCCGAGGGTCTCGTCACGCGTGACGATCTTCTCGCGCGCGGCGCCAATCTCCCGAGCGTCGATTTGAATATGCACGTCTACGACGCTAACCCCTCGATGCGCTTCGTACTGCTGAATGGCCAACGACTTAGGGAAGGAGAATCTTCTCGAGAAGGCCTACTCCTCGAGCGCATCACACCTGATGGCGTCGTGCTTCGATACGGTAGCAATACGTTCGCTGTGACCCTCCAATGAAGAGCGAGCTCGTCGAATTAGACGGACTGCAACTTGCGAACTTGCTGCGCGCGGGCATTTATCGCTTGTTCGAAAAAACCGACCATATCAACAAGATCAATGTATTCCCGGTACCCGACGGCGACACGGGGACCAATATGTCCTTGACTCTCTCCGCGGTGCTGGCTTCGCTCGATCGATCGCCGGAGCCTCATGCCGGGAGCATGCTGGTCCGTGCTGCCGATGCGGCGCTCGACGGAGCGCGTGGCAACTCGGGCGCGATTCTTGCGCAGTTTCTGCTCGGGCTCGGCGATGGTGCGGGTCACCTCGCCCGACTCACCATCGGAGAGTTCGTGCTCGCGCTCCGCAAGGGGGCGGGGTATGCCAAAGAGGCGCTGTCTCAGCCGCGCGAGGGTACGATCCTCACCGTACTAAGAGAATTTGCCGATGCGGCGGAAGCCCAAGCCGCTCGCTCGCCCGATTTTCGCAGTTTGTTCAACCACTCGCTCTCGCGAGTCAATGAAGCTCTCGAAGCCACGCGCGATCAACTCGAAGAGCTTCGTGCCGCGAATGTCGTCGATGCGGGCGCACTCGGGTTCGTCGAAGTACTCGAGGGCATGCGCCGCTTTCTCGAAACGGGCGAGCTCGGTACGGTGGTAGCTCCCGTTCATGCAGGTGACGAGATCATGGCGGGCTCAGCAGCTCCGACGGTAGATCAAGACTACCGCTACTGCACAGAGTGCCTCGTCACGGCGAAAACCGGTGAAGATATCGACTTGAGGCTCTTGCGAGAAACGCTCTCGACCTCGGGCGCGAGCCTCGTCGTGAGCGGAAGCAAACGAAAAGCCAAGATCCACGTCCATGTCGACGATCCAGAAAATGTCTTCCGTATCGCCGAGACGTTCGGCGAGCTCAGCGGTCAGAAGGCCGACGACATGCGTATGCAGCAAAGCGCTGCGCATCATCGTCGTACACAGCGTGTGGCCGTCGTCGTCGACTCGGGCGCAGATGTCCCGGAGGAGTTCGTCGATCGATTGGGTATCCACGTCGTTCCCGTGCGGATCCATTTCGCCAACTACTCTTATCTCGATAAAGTCAGCATGACGCCAATCGAGTTCTATCGAGAACTCGTGACGAATCCAGCTCATCCCAAAACATCGCAGCCGCCGCCGGGCGACTTTCGCCGGATGTTCGAATTCCTTGCCTCGCACTACGACGCAGTGGTGTCGATCAATCTCACCTCTCGCCATAGCGGAACTTGGGATGCGGCAACCAAGGCGGCACAGCGAGTTGCCTCCGAAGGAAAACCGGTCTCTGCACTCGACAGCCGAAATGCCTCGGTAGGCCAAGGGCTCGTTGCGATCGCCGCAGCCGAAGCGGCAGCTAAAGGTGCAGACGCGCCGACCGTCGTCGCTGCAGCTCAAATAGCGATGGAGAGTACGCAAACATTCGCCCTTCTCGGAAGCATCGATTTTGCCGTACGCGGGGGACGTGTTCCGGCCATCGTCGGTAAGGTGGCACGACTACTCGGACTCAACGTGATACTGCGAACTTGGCCAGAGGGTCGAATCAGCGCGGGCGGCGGACTATTCGGACCGTTGAAGTTACGCAGCCGCTTCGCACGATTCGTGGTGCGTCGTTACCGCATCGACCCAGCGAAAGAAACCGTGCGTATCCTGGTAGGTCACGGCGATCGGCTAGAAGAAGGTCGGTTGCTGGCCGATGAGCTCATCGCCAAGTATCCGAAGGGCAGCGTCGAATTTTGCGCCCTGACCGACATGGGACCGGCGATCGGCGTGCACGGAGGGCCCGGCACCCTGATCGTCGCGCTACATCGAATTCCGAAGAGCTGATCGACGCACCAAGATTCAACCGAGCGCTGCGATGACCTCGGGTGGCGCCTGGACGAGCTCAACGAGCACTCCCTCACCGGCAATCGGAAATTCCTCGCTCGATTTCGGGTGCAGGAAACAGATGTCATAACCCGCCGCACCTTTGCGAATTCCCCCCGGAGCGAAACGAACGCCTTGTGCCGTCAACCATTCGACGGCCTTCGGCAAGTTGTCGATCCAAAGACCGATGTGATTGAGCGGCGTCGTGTGCACCGCTGGTTTTTTCTCTGGGTCTAGCGGTTGCATCAAATCGACCTCGACACGCATCGCCCCACGCCCCATGGCACAGATATCTTCGTCGACGTTCTCACGTTCGCTGACGAAGTTTCCGGTGACCTCGAGGCCCAGCATGTCGACCCACAACGTACGCAGGCGCTGCTTGTCTTGGCCCCCAATCGCCACCTGCTGAATGCCGAGGACTCGGAATGGGCGTTTCGATGAATCCGACATGTCGAACGTTGCCTGCTTCGCTCACTGAAACTTGATAATGATCTGGTCGACCGCGAGGCTATCGCCCTTCTTGGCCAGAACCTCCGATACGACACAGTCTTGCGTGGCGAACAGGATGTTCTCCATTTTCATGGCTTCGATCGCCGCAAGACGCTCACCTGCCCGCACCGTTTGACCCGGCTGGACAGCGACGTCGACCAGCAGCCCAGGCATCGGCGAGAGCAACACCTTCGACAGATCGGGCGGTGCCTTGAACGGCATCAAGGCTTCGAGCTGCGCATGACGCGGAGTGAAGACCTTGGCGAACAAACTCGTGCCGTTATGAGAAATGCGGTAGCCAAGACCGATGCGCTCGATCTGAGCGCAGAACGGCTTGCCATCGAAGTAGCCGTGGACCGCGATATCGCGCAGGTTGTCCTCGAACGACACCTCATGGGCGCGGCCGGCGATGCTCACATTGAACATCGAACCAACCGGATGCACGTTGACCGGAATTTCATCGCGTCCACCCGCCTCGTCGCGCAGTACGATGATGAAGTCTTCGCGGATGCGTACTTCACGATGACGGAGTTGTCCGGTCATACGCGCTGCACGCTCACGGGTACGCCGATGCGAAATGGCGGCAAGCGACAGCAAGAACTCTGGCTCATCGTGCGGCACGGCCGATGCCGAGAAACCTTTCGGATATTGCTCGGCGATGAATCCGGTATTGAAATCGCCTGCGATGAAACGGGGATGCGCAAGCAGTGCGGCCTGAAATGGCACATTGCTTGAGATCCCGCGGATGACGAAACCGTTGAGCGCTTCGCGCATCTTCGCGATCGCCTCGTTACGATCGGCGCCGTAGGTAATGAGCTTGGCGATCATCGAGTCGTAGTACATCGGGATTTCGCCACCCTCGTACACCCCCGTATCGACGCGGACACCACCCTCTGCCGGAACCGGGTGCGCCGCCTCCATGTTTTGAAGGGGGGGTCGATACTTCACGAGTCGGCCGGTCGACGGCAGGAAATTACGGAAAGGATCTTCGGCGTTGATGCGGCATTCGATAGCCCAGCCCTGACGTCGAATCTCTTTTTGCGAAAAGCCGAGCTTCTCGCCCGCCGCGACACGAATCATCTGTTCGACGAGATCGAGGCCGGTGATGCACTCCGTGACCGGGTGTTCCACCTGAAGCCGCGTATTCATTTCGAGAAAATAAAAACTGCGATCTTTGCCGACGACGAACTCGACCGTGCCTGCACTTTGGTAATTGACCGCCTTGGCGAGCGCAACCGCCTGCTCACCCATGGCCTTACGCGTCTTGTCATCGAGGAAGGGGCTCGGCGCCTCTTCGATCACTTTTTGGTGGCGACGCTGAATCGAGCACTCGCGCTCCCAAAGATACACGCAGTTGCCGTGACCATCGCCGAGAACCTGAATCTCGATGTGGCGCGGCTCTTCGACGAATTTTTCGATGAAGACACGATCGTCGCCGAAGCTGTTACGAGCCTCGTTACGGCAGGAGTTGAACCCTTCGAAGGCGTCTTTGTCGTTCCATGCGACGCGAAGACCCTTACCGCCGCCGCCCGCACTCGCCTTGATCATCACCGGATAACCGATGTTCTTGGCGATCTCGACAGCCTTCTCGGCCGACTCGATCGGGTTGTTCCATCCGGGAATGGTGTTGACCTTGGCTTTGGCCGCGAGTTCTTTCGAGGCGATCTTGTCGCCCATCGCAGCGATGGAGGCATGTTTCGGCCCGATGAAAATGATGCCTTCCTCTTCGACACGACGAGAGAACTCAGCGTTCTCCGACAAAAACCCGTAACCGGGGTGCACCGCCTCGGCGCCCGTCTGCTTGCAGGCCGCGATGATGCGATCGGCAACGAGGTAAGACTCGCGCGAAGGCGCAGGTCCGATCAGCACCGACTCATCCGCGAGCTCGACATGACGTGCGTCCTTGTCGGCTTCGGAGTACACCGCTACCGTCTTGATGCCCATGCGGCGAGCCGTCTTGATGACGCGACAGGCGATTTCGCCACGATTGGCAATGAGTATCTTCTTGAACATTTTTGACTCCCTGCGCGCGATCAAAGCGGAATGTTGCCGTGCTTGCGCCACGGTTCTTCTATTTTTTTGTCTCGCAACACCGTAAGCGCTCGGCAGACGCGTCGCCGCGTGCCGTGCGGCATGATCACGTCGTCGATGTAACCGCGGGCGCCAGCGATGAACGGGTTCGCAAACTTTTCGCGATACTCGGCTTCGCGCGCCGCGAGCTTCGCCGGATCGGACTTCTCCTCACGGAAAATGATCTCGACGGCACCCTTTGCACCCATCACGGCGATTTCTGCATTCGGCCAAGCGAAGTTGATGTCGCCGCGTAGATGCTTCGAGGCCATGACGTCGTAAGCACCACCATAAGCCTTACGGGTGATCACGGTTACCTTAGGCACCGTGCACTCGGCATAGGCGTAGAGCAGCTTTGCGCCGTGCTTGATGATGCCGCCATATTCCTGCGCTGTGCCGGGCATGAAGCCCGGTACATCGACGAACGTGACGACCGCGATATTGAAGGCATCGCAGAAACGCACGAATCGAGCAGCCTTGATGCTGCTCTTGATATCGAGACAGCCAGCGAGTACGAGCGGTTGGTTGGCTACGATACCGACCACCTGGCCATCCATACGACCGAAGCCGATGATGATGTTCTTTGCATACTCGGGTTGCAGCTCGAAGAACTCGCCGTCGTCGACCACCTTGGTGATCAACTCTTTCATGTCATAAGGCTTGTTCGGGTTATCGGGTACCAGCGTGTCGAGCGAATAGTCGTCGCGATCCGGCGGGTCGAAGGCTTCACGCATCGGCGGCTTTTCGCGATTGTTGGCCGGCAGATAATTGAAGAAGCGCCGCAACATCAAGATGGCCTCGACATCGTTGTCGAACGCGAGGTCCGCGACGCCACTGCGCGTCGTATGAGTGATCGCGCCACCAAGGTCTTCGGCGGTCACCTCTTCATGCGTGACGGTCTTCACGACGTCGGGGCCGGTGACGAACATATAAGAGCTGTCCTTCACCATGAAGATGAAGTCGGTGAGTGCAGGGCTGTAAACCGCGCCACCCGCCGAGGGGCCCATGATCAGACTGATCTGCGGCACTACGCCCGATGCGGTGACGTTGCGTTGGAAGACTTCGGCATAACCGCCCAGTGAAGCGACACCCTCCTGAATGCGGGCGCCGCCAGAGTCGTTGATGCCGATCACGGGCGCGCCGACTTTCATGGCGGTATCGAGCACTTTGCAAATCTTCTGGGCGTGCGCTTCGGAAAGCGAACCGCCGAAAACCGTGAAGTCCTGACTGAACACGAACACGAGGCGACCGTTGATGAAGCCGCAGCCCGTGACGACACCGTCACCCGGAATTTTTTGATCCTGCATGCCGAAATCGGCGCAGCGATGTTCGACGAACATATCCCACTCTTCGAATGTGCCGTCGTCGAGCAGTAGCTCGACGCGCTCCCTCGCGGTGAGCTTGCCTTTGGCATGCTGTGCGGCGACGCGCTTCGGTCCGCCGCCCTGCCGGGCCTGGGCGCGCTTCTGTTCGAGCAGGTGAATGATGTCGTGCATGGGCTATCCCTGTGTTGAATTCTTGTGGTGTCAGTGTGCTTCGAAAAGGTCGAGAAGTCTGCGTGCGGCCGATGACGGCGCGACCCTCGCGTGGGTCACATCATCGATGGTCTTCGGCAATGCCGCGCGGACGGCTCCGCTATCGCGGAAATCGGCGACGAGCCGTGCATGGACTTCGTCCCACATCCAGGTGAGGGCTTGCTGGCGACGGCGTTCGGCGAACTCGCCGCTGCGGTCGCGCATACTTCGAAAATCGCTGACGTTCGACCAGAAGGCCTCGAGCCCTTCGCCCTTGAGTGCGCTGCCACGCATCACGCGAACGTGCCAGCGCATTTCGTCGTGTGAGCCCGGCGCGCCCGTGAATCGCAGCACTCGGAGCGCGGAAGTGATCTGAGCCTCGGCGCGGGTTGCCGCATCGGGATCAAGATCTGCTTTGTTGATCACGATGAGATCGGCGAGCTCCATGATGCCCTTCTTCATCGCTTGCAGATCGTCACCTGCGTTCGGTAGCTGCAGCAGGACGAACATATCCGTCATGCCGGCGACCGTGGTTTCGGATTGCCCGACACCCACCGTCTCGACGATCACGACGTCGTATCCCGCCGCTTCACAGACGAGAACAGCCTCGCGGGTTTTTTCTGCGACGCCACCAAGCGTGCCTGACGAGGGGCTCGGCCGAATGTAGGCGTTCTGTTGAACCGACAGCCTCTCCATGCGGGTCTTGTCGCCGAGGATGGATCCTCCGGATACACCGGAGGACGGATCGACTGCGAGGACGGCTACCTTGTGTCCGCGCGTCAGAAGAAACATGCCGAGCGCCTCGATGAACGTCGACTTGCCAACCCCAGGCACACCCGAGATGCCGAGTCTCAGCGCCTTACCCGAATGGGGCAACAACGCATCGAGAACGGCATCGGCACGACGGCGATGATCGGATCTCGTCGACTCGAGCAGCGTGATCGCTTTGGCGAGCGCGCGGCGATCGCCACTGCGAACACCGTCGATCAATCGAATGTCGTCTTGATCAAGCCCCATTACTGGCGCGCTTGATATGGTTGAGCACGTCACGTGCACTCTCGGGGATCGGCGTGCCGGGACCATAGATGCCCTTCACGCCAGCCTCGCGCAGGAACGCATAGTCCTGCTGCGGAACGACACCGCCCACGAATACGATGATCTCGGGCGAACCTTGTTCTCGTAGAGCGCGAATGATCTCCGGCACCAGCGTTTTGTGTCCCGCAGCAAGCGTGCTCACACCCACCGCATGCACGTCGTTTTCGATGGCCTGACGCGCACACTCTTCCGGCGTCTGAAACAAAGGCCCAACGTCGACATCGAAGCCGAGATCGGCGAACGCGCTCGCCACGACTTTCGCTCCACGGTCGTGTCCGTCTTGTCCCAGCTTGGCGATCATCACGCGCGGGCGCCGACCGTGGCTCTCGGCGAAGGCAGCGATATCAGCTTGCAACTTGGTCCAATCCTCGCGCGATTCATAGGCTCCTGCGTACACGCCACTGACCTCCTGAGAATTGGCCCGATGCCGACCCCAAGCCTGCTCGAGCGCATCGCTCACCTCGCCAACCGTCGCTCGAAGGCGCATCGCCTCGATCGCGAGCGCGAGCAGATTGCCTTGACCTGACTTCGCTGCCGCAGTAAGCGCAGCGAGCGACGCGGATACTTTTTTTCCATCGCGCGACGTGCGCACTTTCTGGAGTCGAGCGATCTGGTTATCTCGCACGGCGACGTTGTCGACCTCGAGAATCTCGACCGGGTCTTCTTTGTCGAGCCGGAATTTATTGACGCCGATGATGACGTCACGCCCGGAATCGATGCGCGCCTGCTTCTCGGCAGCACTCGCTTCGATACGCAACTTTGCCCAGCCACTTTCGACGGCGCGGGTCATGCCGCCGAGAGCGTCCACTTCTTCGATGATCGACCACGCCTTATCGGCCATTTCTTGGGTGAGCCGCTCCATCATGTAGCTACCGGCCCACGGATCGACCACTCGGGTGATCTGCGATTCTTCCTGCAAGATGAGTTGGGTATTACGCGCAATTCGCGCGCTGAACTCAGTCGGAAGCGCAATCGCCTCATCGAAAGAGTTGGTATGCAGACTCTGCGTTCCGCCGAAGACCGCCGCCATTGCCTCGATGGTGGTTCGCACGATGTTGTTGTAGGGATCCTGCTCCGTGAGACTCCAGCCCGAAGTCTGGCAATGCGTACGCAACATCAAGCTCTTCGGATTCTTTGCGCCGAAGCCGCTCATGATGCGCCACCACAGCAAACGAGCGGCTCTCATCTTGGCGATTTCGAGATAGAAGTTCATGCCGATCGCCCAGAAGAAGCTGAGGCGGCCCGCGAATTCATCGACGTCGAGTCCTTTGGCGAGCGCAGTCTTCACATATTCTTTGCCGTCGGCCAGCGTGAAGGCGAGCTCGAGCGCCTGATTCGCGCCGGCTTCCTGCATGTGATAACCCGAGATCGAAATCGAGTTGAACTTCGGCATGTTACGGGCCGTGTACTCGATGATGTCACCGACGATGCGCATCGACGGTTCGGGTGGGTAGATATACGTGTTGCGGACCATGAACTCCTTGAGGATGTCGTTCTGTATGGTCCCGGAGAGTTGATCGGGTTTGACGCCCTGCTCTTCTGCGGCAATCACATAGGCCGCGAGCACCGGAAGCACTGCGCCGTTCATCGTCATCGATACCGAGACTTTGTCGAGCGGAATACCATCGAACAAAATCTTCATGTCCTCGACGGAATCGATCGCAACGCCGGCCTTGCCGACGTCTCCCGTCACACGAGGATGGTCGCTGTCGTAACCGCGATGCGTCGCGAGATCGAAGGCTACCGACACGCCCTGGCCACCGGCAGCGAGTGACTTTCGGTAGAAAGCGTTCGATGCTTCCGCCGTCGAGAACCCGGCGTACTGACGAATGGTCCACGGACGCACGGCGTACATGGTGGGCTGCGGACCGCGCAAGAACGGGGCAAACCCCGGCAAGGTGTCGGCATGTGCCAGTCCTTCGAGATCGGCCGCGGTGTACAGCGGCTTGACCTCGAGACCCTCGGGGGTTTTCCAGACCAACTTAGAGAGATCGCCACCGGGGGCCGCCTTAGCGGCCGCTTTCTCCCATGCCGGGAGGGCTCCGGAGTCGAGGATGTCGTCTTTGGCCATGAGCGCGAGCTATCCCTGCCAAAAACGTCAGTCTAGCAAGGGGTTACTCCTCGGGGGAAAGACTCCGGAAAACGACCGCGGAGGGGGCTGCCACAGCCCCGAATTTGCCCCCGCTCAGCTCGCCCAGCTCAGCTCAGGGTGCAGGGGTCGAGCTGACCAAAGCCTTCCAGGCGGGGTAGTCCCCTTCGAGGTGCTTCAGGTTGGTATAGCCCGCAGAACGAAGAGCCTCGATGGCGGCCGAGGCACGGCGGCCGGTGCCGCAATAGAGCACGATTTCTGCGTCTTTTGCCGCTGGCACGGCCGTGGCGGGACTCGCCATGACGACAGTATGGGTCACATTGAGAGCCCCCTCGACATGCCCGGCGGCGAACTCATCGGCCCGACGAACATCGAGGACGACCGGGCGGCTCGCGCCTTGAGCAAGTCTCGCCTGCAGTTCCGTCGGCTTGACCGCCGGCACGGAGGCGAGGATTTCGGCTGTGCGCTCGGGCGTCGGCATCGCCGGCGCGGCCGCAGCGGGGGCAGCGGCGGCGGGCTTCGCCTGTTGCGGCACCTTCACGAGCTTGCTCACGTCGTAGCCCATGTCCGCCACCTTTTTCACGAGTTCTGCGTATCGGGCATCGTCCATTGTCGGCGTGCGGGCCATGATCCAGACGTAGTCGCGTGCACTACGGGCAATGATGGTCTCGGTGTAGTCGGCATCGACGTGGGAAATGACGTACTCCGCCTTGATCGGCCACACGAACTGCATGCCCCAGATCGCGTTGTTGGTGCCTGGGATCACGAACCCCTTGGGCTCCATCTGCTTGGCGGGCCCATCGAATGCACCCTTGTTGAAGGTGAAGGTCGTCTTGATCGTGCCATCGGGCGCGAGTTCATAGGACTCGATCGCGTTGTAGATATCTTTCTCGATGAAGGTGGGAATCACCCCAATGACGTACCAAGGACCCATGAAGCGAGGAAGATCGACTGAGGCCACAACCGGTACGGTCACTTTTTGGGGCGAGACGCCGCAGGCAGAGATCAGTGCCGTGAAGAAGGTCACGGCAAGAATTCTTGTCGGACGATTGAAAGTGCGATGGGTCATGGTCGGTCTCCTGATTCTTTGGCTCGATATTATTCTGCGATAAACCAGCGGCCGTCGACGCGTTCAAGTACGTATCGATCATAGGGCAGCCCCTGCCCTTCGACGTCGTAGACCGCACGACTACCGCCTTCCTCGAAAACGGGGGCCGTCCGGCGAACGATACGCAATGCAGCGATCAATAGTTCGCGCGTGGCGATACTACGATTGCATGCCGCGACCAGAGCATCGAGAGTTCGACCCGACAACGTACGGCGTAGTTCCGGACTGAGGAAATCGCGGTAGTACCGGTCGCATCGACCCTCCACCAATGTTTTCTCCGCTTGATCGAGCAAGGCGAGAATCTCGGGTGTGTTGCGCGCCGGTGTCGAAGGCGCGGACGCCGGAGCCGTCGAGCCCGTACTACCTGAGCTGGTTCTGCTCACGCTACCGCTCGAACTCGCTCCGCCGCTCGAGCCCGCTCCACCTGCTGCTGCGCTCGAAGCGGACGGTCGCAATCTTCCGGCGACGAGATCGTCGATTTGCGCCTCGACCTCGAGTGGAATCGCGGCTTTCCATTCTTTGCCGTAAGGTACGAGCGTCACCAGTTCGACCACCTCGACACGTCCACGATCAGGCGGCTGTCGGCCTTTCAAGACGACATGTACGAACTTGCCATCGCGCGCTGCAGTGAGTCCATCGAGCTTGTCGTAGGTTCGCGCACGAAGAGTCAGTCGGCGGGCAATGGTTCGAAAAAGATTGACGCTCGTCAGGCGTTCGATATCACCGATCGGCGTGGCATCACCGAAAAGTCGCGTGCGGATCGTGGACTCTCCGCGAGCGGCTTCATCTCTCAAGCGCTGCACGACCATGACACGAAGTCGATCGAGCTCGGACGGATGAATCGCGAACGCGACCGCCTGCGCATCACCCGAAGCGATTGCCGCGAGCAACTCGGCCGCAGCACGCTCTTGCGATCCGGTGACCGACTCGGCCGAAGCTCCCCCCGCGGCACCGAAGAACAAGACGAGCGCGAACGCGCCTTTTATTGCCAGTGATCTCATTGCGACGACTGTTGTTTCGGTTCTTGTTGATCATCGAGCGCTGCCGCTCGATCGTGTCGGCGACCGAGCCACCAACCGTTGACCGCCCAGCCCGTTGCCAGGGCAGCACCGACGAACGCGGCTCCAGCTGGCGATGCTCCGACTGCATCGAGCGCCGTCTTGGCCTGTGCACCGACATAATCCGCAGCCCGGTAGACCGGAACGTCGATGAAACTCTTCGCCTTGTATTTCGACTCTTTGTCCATGGCGCCCCAAAGCATCTCTCGTCCGGGACGAACGAACGCGTATTCACCCCAGCGTCGCAGGATGAGCAATGCCGCAACCATACCGAACACATTCAGCATCGATAGCAGCATGAACCCGCCGATCATCAATACGGGAACGAACGTGAGTAACGTTCTGACACCGAGTTTTGAAGCGATACGGCCTGTGAGAAACACCTGAGAGAGGATGGTCAGTGCTTGTACGATGAAGTCGATGTTGGCGAATACCTCGGTGCGGCGCGTGGTATCCGAAAACGTCTCGCTGACGATACGGAGTTGCTCGAAATAAACGAACGTGTTCACGGCAGAGAGAAACACGACGAATAACGCGATTCCGAGCAGATATGGCGAGCGCAGCACAATGAAAATTCCGGCGAAGGGGTTGCCGCCGAGACCTTCATCGTCACGCCCCGCATCGCTATTGAGTGGCGCTCCGGACGGAGGCTGCCGATTCCATATCTTGATGAGAATGCGCTGACAAAAAATGGCGCCCAAAAATCCGACCGTACCGAGATACAGCACACCAGAATTTCCGATGATGTCGACCGTGAGCCGCGCTGTGAGTGGCCCCACCAATGCGCCGAGCGTCCCGCCGGCAGCGATGAAACCGAAGAGCCGCCTCGCCTGCTCGCTGTCGAACATCTCGAGCAGAAAACTCCAGAAAACGGAGACGAGCATCAGATTGATGACGCTGACCCAGACGTAAAAAAACGTGCCGACCCGCAGGTTGCTTTCGTCGACCTGGATGGATGAGCCGATGATGGCGAGGATGACGGCAACCGAGCCGTAGAGCAGCGGAAGCAAGAGGCTGCGACGCATTCGGGCGACGAGCCAGCCCCAAAGCGGCACGATAGCGATCGAGAACAGCGCCGTGTAGAGCCAAAGATCAGCCACGCGCTCACGACCCAGCAGTGTCGCCACGGTTTCACGCACCGGTCGCACGGCGAAGTAACTGCCAAGCACAAAGAAAAACAGGCAGAACGCCGCGAATACTGCGGCGGTCTCACGGGGCTCGACTCGTACAAGGCGCGCGAGATGGCGTTGCATCATGTTTTTGATCCGGATGTCATGGTCATGGTAGCGAGATCGAGTCTTGCTCCCGGCTTCGGCACGATAGCCTTGCCGCCCAGTTTGTCTATTTTATGTTGCAGTGCTTGAGCCGGCTCAGGTTCGCCATGCACCAGACAGACCAAGGGTCGGCCAGCAAACGACTCATACCACCTCAAGAGATCGGCCTGATCGCCATGGGCCGAGAGCCCACCAACGGTGTGCACCTTGGCCCGCAGGTGCAGTGTTTGCCCGTGAATGCGGACTTGCGACACTCGGTCGACGAGCTGACGACCGAGCGTACCGGGCGCCTGAAACCCCGTGATCATGACGTGACACTCGGGTCGCTCCAGGTTCTGCAGGAAGTGATGCAGGATTCGACCGCCATTGCACATGCCGCTGCCGGCAATGATGAACGCTCGAGTCCGAATGGAGTTGATCTCGCGCGACTGCTGCGGCGTCTTGCACAGACATAAATTGGGCAGCTCAGGCATCGATTCGAAATTTTCCCGAAGGCGCCGCGCTTCCTCGTCGAAACGCTCGGCGTGAGCCCAATAAATTTTGCTTGCCTCGATGGCCATCGGGCTGTCGAGGAAAATCTTCCAGCGATCGAGGCCCCATTCTCCGAAATGCTGCCCGAGTAGGTAAAGAATTTCTTGGCTTCTCCCCACTGCGAAAGCGGGCACGAGTATGTTGCCTTTGTCTCGATCGGCTTCACGGATGATCTCGCCGATTTCTGTGACGGTATCTTCTCGACGACGATGGAGGCGGTCTCCATAAGTGCTCTCCATGAGCACGAGGTCTGCGGACTCAAAACGGTAAGGGTCGAGAAGAATGGGCGAGTCGTATTGACCGAGGTCGCCACTGAACACGATGCGCTTCGTTACGCCGTTTTCGGAGCATGAGACCTCGATGCTGCTCGAACCGAGAATATGCCCCGCATCTCGTATCCGCAGAGACACTCCGGGGAAGGGCGCGTATTCAGTGTCATAGCGCAGCGCTCGTACGAGCTTCAGCGCGCGTTCGACGTCGTCCAGATCGAACAAAGGCTCGAATACTGGCTCGTTCTCGTCGGTCCTTCGCGCACGCCGCTCCGCCTCTCGTGCTGCAAGGTCTGCCGTATCGCGAAGCAGAAGAGGCAGCAGGTCGCGACAGGCTGCGTTCGTATAGATCGTGCCTCGAAAGCCTCTCTTGACCAACAGAGGCAAGCGCCCGCAATGATCGATGTGCGCATGAGTCAGCAGCACAGCGTCGATATGCGCGGGATCGAACGGAAAGTCGAGGCGATTACGGCGGGTCGCATCACGACCGCCCTGAACAAGACCACAATCGACGAGCAGAGTCCGTCCACCTACCCTGAGGATGTGGCAGGATCCCGTTACTTCACCGGCCGCGCCGAAGAATTCGATTTCCAAGTCTGAGCTCCTGAGACGTCAACTTGGGTATAGTCCAATCGTCCGCTGCATGTTACCCGGAGAATCTGTGTGATCAGCCTCAAAGTGAACGGTGTGGTTCGAGAGGTCGACGTCGAAGCCGATGCGCCCCTCCTGTGGGTCATCCGCGACGTACTGAAGCTCACGGGCACGAAGTATGGGTGCGGAATCGCTCAGTGCGGGGCCTGCACGGTGCACCTCGATGGACAGCCGATTCGATCATGCGTCACCCCGGTCTCAGTCGTCGGCAGTAGCGAGATCAGCACTATCGAAAATCTATCGGGTGATGCAGGGACGCATCCTGTGCAAAAAGCCTGGCTAGAACTCGACGTCGTGCAATGCGGCTACTGTCAGTCGGGCCAGATCATGGCGGCAGCGGCTCTTCTCGAAGTACAACCCAATCCGACGGATGACGACATCGACGCCGCGATGAATGGCAATCTTTGTCGCTGTGGAACTTATCCCCGCATCCGTGCTGCCGTGAAGCGCGCCGCCGAGATCAAGCGCAGCTCGACCTGATCGCCGAGGCGATCGGCGCCGTAACGGGGTGCGGTTACTTCGACGGTGTGATGGCCGGCGCGCCACCGGCGCCCGCAGTCAAGTAATCGAGCGCGAGCTGCCCGAAAGTCCGGCTCGCAATCGGGATGGCGGTTTCATCGACGTAAAACAGCGGCGAATGGTTCGATGCGGCCGTGAGCATGTTCTGATCTTTCGGCGTCACTCCCACGAAGAAAAAGAAACTCGGCACTTGCTCTGCGAAGAAGGCGAAGTCTTCGGCGCCCGTGACGAGCGGAACCGCTCGAACATTAGAAGCCCCTGCCGCTCGTCTCAGAGACGGAAGCACTCTCTCGGTCAAGGAGGGGTCGTTGCGTACCACGGGGTTGCTGCCGGACTGGATTTCGAACGTAGCCGTCGCCCCGCTCGCCTCGGCGATATTCGTCACCATACGATCGATATTTTTGATGATTGCCGCACGCTGTTGCGGATCGAAGGTGCGGATCGTGCCGAGCATTTCGACTTGATCGGGCACGATGTTGAACCGGATCCCGCCCTTGATCGCTCCGACAGTGACGACCGCGGGGTTCAGGGTGATGTCTGTCTGACGACTCACTACCGTCTGCAGGGCGTTTACGATTTGCGAGGAAATCACGATGGGGTCGACCCCACTCCAGGGCCGAGCCCCGTGGGTTTGCTTGCCTTTGACCAGGATGCGATAGGTATCGGAGCCTGCCATCAGAGGTCCGCCGCGATATCCGATCATGCCCGTCGGCATGTTGGCGAAGACGTGTAACCCGAAGACAGCCTCGGGTCGGTGACGTTGTAGCGCGCCCTCTTCGATCATCAGCGAAGCGCCGCCCTTCTCGCCTTCCGGTGCACCCTCTTCGGCAGGTTGGAACAAAAAAATCACTGTGCCGGGCAGCTCGGCTTTCATACTGACGAACGCTTCGGCCAGCCCCATCAATACTGAAGTGTGCACATCGTGTCCGCAGGCATGCATGACGCCGACCGTTTCGTTGCGGTACGACGTCGTGGCGCGCGAGCGGAACGGAACATCGGTTTGTTCGACGACCGGCAGACCGTCCATGTCTGCACGCAAGGCGATGGTGGGCCCGGGCTTTCCGCCCTTGAGCACCCCGATGACGCCGGTCTTTGCGATACCCGTCTGTACTTCGAGTCCGAGTCGCTTCAAATGTTCCGCCACGATCTTGGAGGTTCGGAACTCGCGATTCGACAATTCGGGATTCTGGTGGAGATCACGACGCCATTCGATGACGCGAGGCTCGAGTGTCGTGATTGCAGCATCGAGTCGCGTGCCGAGATCTTGTGCGAAGGCGGTGGCGCCCGAGAGCAAGGTTGCGACGAAGGCTATATTGAGACGAGTCAGGCGCGACATGGAGCATCTCCGAAGAGGGTTCCGTCACACCTTAATACGCGGCGAGTACGCCGAGCAATCACGCGATACGGACGAGCTCGAAGATAGAGAGTTTCCCGCCGCGTTCGCCAACCGCTACGAAGCGCCCGTCTGGAGACCATCGAAGGCAGGTGGGTTCAGAATCGGTCAGCTGGGCGTCGAGCGCGCTCGAGGATTTACCTGGCAACCACAACGAAACCCGCCAGTCTCGTCCGCCAGTCACGAGATGATTGCCTGAGGGCTGAAACGCCACGCACTCGATTCGATCGGTGTGCCCGCGTAACTGCACAGGACGAGAACCTTCCGGACCCTTGCCACTGAAGTCCCAGATGACGACCTGGTCATCTGCCGCCGTCGCAAGATAACGGGAATCACCGCTCCACGAGACCTGCTCGACTTTCGAGGGGTAACCCCGCATCTGCGAATCGCGTCCCGTCGACAGATGCCAAAAATGAACGGAACCATCCTGTGTTCCCGTGGCGAGATATCGGCCATTAGGACTGAAAGCCACCGCGAGACACGGCGCAGCCCATTTGTACTGACGAATCTGAAATCGAGGCGGTTCGACGCGATGCACCATGAGACCGCCATTGATTGCCGCGCCTAAGTCTCGGCCGGGTTTGTCCCAGCCCAAGGCGACGACGGTCGCGAGTGACGGCGCGAAGACATGCTCCTTTTCGAGCGATGGCGACCAGAGCGTGATCTGCTTGCCTGCGGCGGTGGCCAAGCGTTTCCCATCGGAAGTCCAAGCGACGGCTGTCGTCCAGGCCATCGCCGGACGCTGTTCAGAAACGAGCGCGCCCTCAGCATTGTAAAGAGCGAGGCGAGAGTCTTGGCCGCTGGTGACGAACACCTCTCCGCGCGGCTGCCAAGCCACCGTGATGGCGCCCATGCCATGCTCGCCGACCTCCCGCGCCGTGATCGACGAAGCATCGTGCGCGAGTAAAAATATTTTACCTTCTCCGCCCGCCACAGCTAACCGACGCGAGTCAGCAGACCAAGACACCTCGGTGACGTAGTCATCGAGAGCGACGCTGCTGCGTCGTTCGAGAATGGCGGAGGGCTGCTTCACGCGATGCAGGAGTGGAATCCGGCCTCGAGTTCTTGCCGGTCGAGTTTTCGTCCGATGAATACCAACGTGTTCTGCCGCGTAGTGCCAGACGGCCACGGGCGCTCGAGTTGTCCATCGAACATCATGTGGACGCCGTGGAAGACGTAACGACGATCTTCGCCCTTGAGTGACAACACACCCTTCATACGAAAGATATCGGCGCCGCGACTCTTTAGCAGGTACGACAGCCAGTCGTTGACCTTCTTCGCATCGAGCGGACGGGGATCACTGATGCCGATCGACGAAATCTCCTCGTCGTGGTGATGCGAAGCGAATGCACGCTGAGCAGCCGGTCGAACGCCGTCGATACGTAGATCGAATTCTGCCGGAGCATGCTCGCAGAATATTGCGTAGGCGCCTGCCTTGGGCACCTCGATGTCGAAATGGCTGCCGTCGTGATCGACATCGATGGCATAACGCGCATTGCCCGGAACGATGCGACCGCCGCAGGTGACAGGTTTCGCCTCTTCGGCGAAAGCCCTTACGGCTGGCTCGATTGTCGCATCAAGTGCCGCCGGATCCGCTGCGGATGCCGGTAGCATCACGAGACCGAGACCGCCTGCGTGCGCGTGATCGTGGCCATGATGATCGTGGTCGTGACCATGATCGTGGTCGTGCCTATGGTCGTGGCCATGGTCGTGATGGTGATCGTGATGGGCATGCGCCTCAGAGCCGGTTCGCAGGGTGAATCGTCCGGCGGGCAACTCGTAAACTCCGCCCCACTCGAAAGGATATTCAGGCTCGAGAAAACTGCCGTCGACAGCCAAAGCCCGCTGCAAGTCGAAGGCGCCAACGTCGAGTACACGATCGATAGGCACATTCGCGTTTTGGGTGCGGAAAATCTTTGCCGTACCGTTCATGGCTCGTATCCGACGCTCGATTCGCTCGAGCTCTGCCCCGGTCACGAGGTCTGTCTTGTTGAGCAAGATGACATCGGCGAAAGCAACTTGCTCACCCGGCTCTTTCATCTCTTCGAGATGCTTTTCGATGTGTCGCGCATCGATCACCGTGACGATCGCATCGAGCAGAAACTGCTGCTTGAAGTCGTCGTCGAGAAAGAAGGTTTGCGCTACGGGGCCCGGATCGGCCATCCCGGTCGTTTCGACGATGATGTAGTCGAACTTGTCGCGACGCTTGAGCAGCTGTCCGAGAATACGTAGCAAGTCGCCGCGCACCGTACAGCAGATGCAGCCGTTGTTCGTTTCGAAGATTTCCTCTTCGGCACCGATGACGAGCTGATGATCGACACCCACCTCACCGAACTCGTTCTCGATCACGGCAATGCGTTTGCCGTGGTGTTCGGAGAGGATGCGATTGAGCAGCGTGGTCTTTCCAGACCCCAAGAATCCCGTCAGGACGGTGACGGGCACCCGATCCGTGGTCGCCATAGGGGTCACATGATAACTTAAGGCATGGCCAAACCTCGCGATCTCGAATCCACTCATGCGCACTCGCATGCCGCGGGACACGACCACGCCGCGTGCATCGTCGAGGCCGTTCGAAATGCAGCGGAGGTCTGCGCGGAGCGCGGGCTCAACCTGACTCCCGTCCGTCGGCGGATTCTCGAGATCGTCTGGCGAGCGCACGAACCCATCGGGGCGTACGAGATCCTCGCCGAGCTCGCAAAAGAGCGTGATAAAGCCGCACCGCCCACGGTCTATCGTGCCCTCGAATTTTTGATCGATGCCGGGCTCGTGCACCGCATCGATTCACTCAATGCTTTCATCGGCTGCGACGAACCCGCGCGCGCGCACGTTGCGCAATTTCTGGTTTGCCGAAAGTGTCATCGAGTCGTGGAGATCGACGACCCGGAGATCAACCGATTGCTCGCCGAGAAGTCTCTTGCGGCAGGGTTCCGTATCGAACCGACGTCACTCGAAATCAAGGGGCTGTGCGGCGACTGCGAAGCGTCGCACGCCGACTGATCGACCTCAGCGGGTCGCGACTAGCCAAATACCCGAAATCAACAATACGATGCCCACCACCCGTCCGAGACTGACGGGATGCTGGGGAAAACCCAGCAGGCCGAAGTGATCGACGATCACGGAGGCCAGCATTTGTCCGGCGACGGTCAAGGCGAGGAGCAGCAGCGCGCCGAGCCTGGGACCCGCGAACGTGGCGACGCCGACATAAAGCGCACCGAACAGCCCACCGAGCCACGCCCAGGCGGGGACGCTGGCGAAGGCTTCACGAGCCGGCCATGACTGCCGCGTCAAAAACATGAACACGGCGATCGCCGTCGTCCCGATCAAGAAATTGGCCAGCGTGCCGTACACCGCACCACCGAGCGCACGGCTGACCGCCATATTGAGCCCGACTTGAATGACGAGCCCGGCTCCGACGAGAAACGCGATCAGCATGAATACACTTTGCACGGGGTCAACTTCTCTGGTGTGTGCCGTAACGACGCGCGATCCAGGTGCGCCCCACGGAGGTTTGTAATGCCCACAGCACGAGGCGCCAGAGCAAGCGCTTACCGAAAGGAACCGGGCGCGGCGGAATGACCGCCTGAATTGCGGTGCCGACGTCCTCGTGGTGCAGCGGGGCTCTGTCCATCATCCACGCGAGGATAGCGGGCGGATCATGCCTCGCGCTAGGCTTGTCCCACCGAGAAATGCCGTGAACACCATTCCGCAGCATACGCGCACGCTGATAGAACGATTGCTCGAGAGCTATTGCGAGAGAGTGTGTCCGCCTACGGCTCGCAACACAGTTTTGATCGGTTATCGCATCGCGGAAGATCATGCGGTGATCTACGAACTCAAACGCATCTGCGGCGTACCGGGAACTTGCCTACCCTCACCCGTCGCGCGATTCCGTTATCGAGACACGACCCAAGATTGGGCTCTCGATTATTTTGATCAGGATGCTGCAAAGACCGGCGCGTGGCGTCGTTACCGCCCTCTCTCGCAAAGCCGCAGTTTCATCGAGCTCTTACGCGAGTTCGATCTCGACCCCGTCGGTCACTTCTGGGGCCGCCTCGACGGGAAGAGCCTGAGGTGGTGCAGCGCCAAAGGGCGTTGCGTCGAGTGCGATGTCCGTTACAAACAGATCCTCGGGCTCGCCGTTCCCATCGGCTCGCCGTCCACCGGTCATCAAAAGTTATACCGAAGCGTCACGCCATAAGTCGTTCGACGCGGGTGCGACACGCTATATCGGAAAGGAAGAAAGGTTCCGGTCGAATAGTTGCCGTTCGGTAGCGTATTGCTGAGGACTGCGTCGCGGAATGCCCCCGTCGGGGCATCTTCATCGGTCAAGTTTCTACCCCAGACTTCGACCGACCATTCTTCAGCGCGCATTCCTAACGAAGCGTTTACGAAGGTAGCCGCCGGAACGATGGTTTGATTCGAGGCGTCGGCGAACTGTCTGCCGCGATGCGATACGTCACTGCGAAAGAAAATCTCATTGCCGCTCGCAGTGTTTTTCGAATACTGAAGACCCGCGTTTGCTTGAACCTTCGATGTCCGGAGAATCTGATTTCCGGAGACATCGCCCGTCGGTGCAAAGCTCGGAAAGTCACCAAAAGTTTCGACCTGAGCCCTGTCGTATTTCGGGTCGGAGAAAGAGGCGCCAATGTTCAACTCCAAGCCGCTGAACGGCCTCGCAAGTACCGCGAGTTCGATACCTTTAACGGTAGCATCGCCAGCGTTCACGTTAACGCCCGTTGCCGAGACGATCTCGCGTCCATCGATCTTCGAGACAACCTGCGGAATGACGATGTCAGACCAGTCGAGCTGATACACATCGAGTTCCACACCGAGTCGACGATCGAGAAACTCGGCCTTCATGCCAAGCTCGATGCTTTTGAGCGTCTCGGGATCGAACGGCGCGGGTACCGTGACTTCTACCGCAGCGTTATCCACGAACCTCACCCTGGTCGGATCGAAATCGCCGGATTTCTCGGAGTGCGCCACGCTCGCAAAGACGGTGACGCGCTCGGCTGGTTTGTAACGCAAGGTGCCGCGCCAGCTGATGAGCCCCCACCCTCTTTCGCGACTCGCTCGAGTGTTCTTGTCGACGAAGGATCTTTTTTCATCGGTATATCGACCTTCGATCGATGCCGTGAAGCGGTCGGTGAGGTCGTAATCGAGCGAGCCAAAGGCGGACGGCGCGGACGCTTTTTCGATGATGACGGCATCGAAACCTGCGCCACCGGAAGGATCACGGAACCATGGAAGGAACACGGCGTTACCACCGTCTCGAACGAAATCGACGACCGTTGTCGGACCGAAAGACGTGCAGGCCAAACAGAATGAGCCGAAGTCCGCCGGCAAAGGCGCCGTCGCGATCGCGCCGTCGAGCCCACTGCCCGAAGACGTCTCGTAGTAATAAACGCCCAAGGAGTAGCGATGCGATTTTTCGCGGTCGCTCACAAATCGAATTTCCTGACTTTTGTCGAAGGTGTTGTCGACGCCGCCCACTTGCAGCAGGCCGGTCTGAAAACGCTTGAGCGGACCTGATCGAGTGCCGAACACACCCGGGCCGAGCGGAAATGGCGATAGCGGTGCGGGCTGATAAGTGAACCACACGGTGTTTCCGGTGTTGCGCGAGCCATCGACGAGATAGCCCTGCTTCACGCGGGAGTAGCCCGTGATGGCCTCCAGAACGCCCCCGGCCATATCGCGGGTGAGCTTCAAATAGCTGCGGATGAGATGTCGCTTCTCGCCCGTGGCCTCCGGCATCGTAGTCAACGAATCGCGGGTGATCGACGGCAGCTCACCGCAATAATTGAGCAAGCGGCTCGAACGAGGGTACGTCGTGCCGGCGATGGTGCCGCTCAGCCCGAGGTTCTGATCGCGGACACGCCGATCTTCGCAGTTCATGGTGAGCCCGGTGGTGGCCGTGTTGTCGACGTCGTCACTCGAGATGTATAGGCCGAGCTCCGCCGCGAATTGGTCGCTGACATCCCACAACAATGAGCCGTTGAAGGTCGAGAACTCGTAACCGCCTATCGTCGCCCTGCGCCCTGGACCCGAATATTGGTTTTCGTAAGAGCCGTTCCACTCGTCGTGCAAGAACGTTGCTCGCCCTTTGAGGTCACCGAAGATCGGGCCGCTCAAGGTCAAAGATGCCAGTCGCTTACCGCGATTTCCGGCGGTGAGCGTTGCGCGAGACTTGAATACGTCGCCAGGCTTTGCCGACACGTAGTTGATCGCGCCGCTGAACGCATTACGACCATAAAGCGCAGCCTGCGGCCCCTTGACCACTTCGATACGCTCGAAATCGAGCTGGTTGAAGTTAATGCCCTCTCGGCCTGATACGAAGACACCATCAAAGAAAATTGCCGTATTGAGCTCGCCGAAAATATCGATCGGTGCAACGCCTCGAATGACCGGAGCTGGGAGAAAATCGCCAAGCACGTTCGAGAACGTGAGGCCGGGAGTAAAGGATGCCACGTCATCGAGATTGGCGATGCCCCTCGACTCGATGACGTCGGCGGTGAACGCCGTGATCGCGAGCGGAACGTCGATAAGAGATTCCGTCGATTTCCGAGCGGTCACCACTACTTCTTCGAGCGCGAGATCTTCTTGCGCAGCGGACTGTGCCGAAGCCATCGGCATAGCGACGAGCGAGAAAGCAAAAAGCGTCGCCCACGAAAGGGCCGACCCGGCTCGGGTATCGTCCATGATCGACATGCCTCCTTGGCATTTAGGTCATTGTTTGTTCCGCTGATTTTACTATGCGGCGCCGACGAGTGGCTATCGCATGATTTGCAATTGTCTTGGCATACCTAGAGCGATATCTTCGACCTATCTAAAGACTTTTCGTGACTTCACCCTGCAGAGGACTTGACACTCATGCCCAGAAAAACTCCGAAACTCGATCGACGTTCCCTGATCACAGGCGCCGCCGTTGCCAGCGTGGCGGCTATCGCCGGTCGTGATGGTGTCAGCGTCGCAAAGGCAGAGGGCGTTTCGGCGTACACCTCCAACAATGGCATTCAGGTTGCCAATCGTGGTCAATATGCAAAAGTGGCGCTGAAGCAAGAGTCGATCAACGTTGCGGCGGTCCAGTCTCAGCTTTACTCAATCGACCTGCGTGATCGTGCGAAAACGCTCAAACGCAATCTCGATCGCGTACTTCGTCTCATCGATCTTGCGCAGAACTCGCCGGAAGAGTGGAACGGCGAACGACGTTGGGGCTCGAAGGTCGACCTCATCGCCATGCACGAGTTTCCGATCCAAGGCTTTCAACCCTGGAATAGAAAAGAGCTCAATCAAATCGCTTTCGAGCTTCCTGGTCTGGAGTCCGAGGCGATCGGTGAGCGAGCCAAACGTTATGGCTGTTATATCTCATGGGGCTGCTACGCCAAAGAAAAAGACTGGCCAGACCATGTGATCAATATGTCGGTACTCACCGGTCCCGATGGCAAGATCGTGAGCAAGCAGTGGAAAGCCCGAAACATCCTCGGGCTCTTCGGCGACGGTGCACTCATCGGCACGACGGTCTACGACGTGCTCGATCGTTACGTCGAGATGTATGGCTGGGATGCCGTGATGCCGGTCGCTCGCACCGATATCGGCAATATCGCCATCACGGCGGTCGGCAATGAGCCGCTGCTCTACACCTGCCTCGCCTTGAAAGGCGCCGAAGTGCTCGTGCTTTCTGTCACGGGAGGCAGCAACTCGGAAGTCGCAAAGGCTACAGCCCGCTCGGCGCGTATCTACACCATGGGCGTAGGTAACTCGGTGTCGCCCAACAACATCGGATTTCCCGAGTCGTCGGGAACACGCGATCAAGGAACCGTGATCGTCGATCCTCGAGGAACCGTGCTTGCCGAGACGGACAATCATCACGAGGACATCATCACTGCTCGAATTCCGATTGCCGAATTCCGCAAGACTCGACGCGTTCAGGAACTGCCGATGGCCTTGTTGCTGCCGGTGTTGCAGCAGTATCAACCGTTATTCCAGCCGAACGCGTTCCTCGACAAGTTGCCGCAGACTTATCAGGAAGCGGGCGAGCTCGTCAGAAAACGAATGGGCATGAAATAAACGGTCGCCGGCGCTGCGCTCAATGCGCAGTGCCGGTGCTGAGTCCGATGTTGAGATCGACGGCATCGATGCCCACTGGGTAGCGGTGACGAAAGCCCTTCACCGGTGTCCAAGCTTCGTCTGTCACGACCAAGGCGAACACCCCGAGCACTTGCGTATCGAAGCTCGCCGTTCGGGTCTTCGGGTCGTATCGTAGTGGCATCGAGCCCGCCGGTACGAAAACCGGATCCCACCCAAGAGATGCCTCGTTATAAATGAACGCCTTCAAGCGGGAGATCTCACTCGCTTCGAGTTTTCGTTTGCCTGCGATAGGCAGCGTAAGCGTCGCCGGCCGATTGACGATGGTGCGATAAGGCCCCATGAGTACCGCCGGGCTCACGGCTTCACCGTGATCGCGCAGATACTGAACCGGAACATTCTGCGAGCCGATATAGGCTTCGAAACTATCCCACGCCGAAACGAGATTATCCGCGGGATCACGGAACGCTCGATAATTCTTTGCATCGAAGGATTCCGGCTCACCGGGATGCGCGTCTTTGGCGATCACGAGTTTGGCGCCCCGCAGCGCGCCCGATTTCACTTCGACGCTGCCGCCCCCCTCACGATCGATCGCGCCCCTCGCAGCAATCGACAGATTCGTGCCGACGGGAAACACACCGAAGCGCTCGATGGCGGTTCGGATGTTGTTTGCGTATCCGATCGAGAACTCTCGGCCCCAGGCATCGAAGGTTTCGGAATACTGAAGCCTTGAGATCGATGAATCGGACGGATTGCAATCGACGGGCTTCGGCGAGTCGACTCGCTCGCACCACTCGACCCAACGCTTGCCTTGACGGAGATCGGTTCGGGTATTGAGCGGGATTTGCTGCAGCTTGCGGATCGCGAGCAAGGGATCGCGGCCGTCGTAATACCAGTGCGACAGCAGCACGAGGATATCGCGACGCCCATCACGCTTCGCCAAGTCGATGTTCTCGCGCAAGGTCCGGAATCGATTTTCAGGATCGGTCGCCGTGAAGTCTTGAGGCACCGACAACCCATAGGAGTAATAGTTGTCGAGGCGAACGTCGCCTGACTTGCCCACGGGATTGAAACGCAAGGCATAACGATCACCGAAATAAGCCTCGAGGTAACGCTTGAACGAGATGTAGTTGTTATAGGCGTTCTCGTGATAGACCTCTTTCGACCACGGATGCGGCGCCGAAAATGGACCGACACCCGCCCGATCCGGAAAAGGCAAGCCGTAGGTGGTGTAAAGCACGGCAACTTCCGATCCGCGTGGCAAGCGATCGAGATGTTTTTTTGCCACGTGCAACAGTGCAAGGTTGTATTCAGGCGTACGTCCGACCTGTCGCGACTGTTGGTAAGTGAAGGTGTCCCGAAAACCCGCCAGGCACAACGCGCGCTGAACATAACCACGTGTCATGAAATTGTTGGCGTAGTTGTTGTTGTCCGTGGTTTCACGAACGAGCACCATCTTTCTGAAACCTTCGCGCGCAAAATCGAGTGCGACATCTTCTTCGAAGCGCGTGAGCCCTGTGGTCGGCGAATACGCACCAAATCTCACATCGATCTGATTGCCGAACAATTGATGTAGAACACGCGCCGTCGTCCGCTCGACCTCTTCGGTCATTGGCGACAGTCGAGGCGCCAGATCGTCGTGCAAGATGCTGAAGTCGGTGATGCCCGAGGCCATCGAGATCTCATCGGTGTCACGGATGCCATTGGGCATGGCGAGCGGGTTCGGTCCCGGTCCTCGCGGACTCGAGCCGATCATGAAAACGCCCTCGAGGTAGTTCGTGCCGTCTCGCGGATCGATTGCCCAGAACGATCTCTGCTGCGGATTCTTCATGTCCTTCGCGGGGGTGATCAGGCCCGGCGTATCGGGAACATCTTTGACAGCCAGTTTAACTTTGGGATCGTAGATCGATACCCAGTACTCGCCATCAGGTGACTTCCGGTACAAGCCCATCGAGTCGTAGGCTCCCTCGACCCCGCGGGTTTTGAAGCCGAGGAAATACGGAATGAGACCGAGCTGCTGACGAAACGGCGGAACGCCGACGAAATCCTCGGTGCAGGGCTCGTCCGGACCGGCTGCATTCGCGCCGAAGCTGCGCTTGATCACCTCGCGGCGATAGAGCGGGTCGATGCCCTGAGGCTCTGCCCAGTCGGTCATCAATACGGCGATTCGATCGGCGTTTCGCTCTGTGCCCGGGTCCGCAGCCGATACGACCGCAGCGAAGAATGCCGAAATCAGGATAACGCTCTGACGCATGACAGCCCCCTCGTTTCTTCCGCCGACCATCCACGGCGGATGCGGTTTAGGTTAGCCTCGCTCCTCCCAACGAGCAGACTGGAAGTTGCACCGATGACCGAAAATACGATTTCTTCCGCCCTGAGCACCCTGCAAGCCCGAGTCGGACAGGAAGTCCACGTCAGTGACTGGATGACGATCTCGCAGGAACGTATCAACGCCTTTGCCGCGGCGACGGATGATCCGCAATGGATTCACGTCGATGTCGAGCGCGCGAATCGTGAGTCGCCCTACGGCGCGCCGATCGCGCACGGTTACCTGACGCTATCGCTGAGCGTGCCGCTACGTGGACTCGTCGATGCAGCCAAACCGATCGCTCCTGGGGTCCGCAACGTCATCAACTACGGGCTCAACAAGCTGCGGTTTCCCAACGCCGTCCGCGTCGGCTCGAAAATCCGTGGCCGCTTCACCCTGCAGGCCGTCGAGCAGGTCGCGCCCAACGTATTGCAGATCACCGAGCAATACACGGTAGAAATCGAGGGTGCGCCGAAACCGGCCTGCATCGCCGAGAGCGTGATGCGCTTGGTGTTCTGATCGACGAACATGAAGTCCGTCTTTCTCGACTTCGCAACTCTCGGTAGCGGCGATCTCGACACCACTCGACTTGAGAGCGCTGCCCCCGGCCTCACCTTGCTGCCCGCGACACCGCAGCATGAAGTGCTCGAACGCATCGCTGGCCATGCCATCGTCATGACCAACAAGCTGCGACTCGATCGAGCACTCATCGAGGCCTCGCCGGAACTGCGGCTCATCGCTGTCTCGGCAACAGGCACCAATAATCTCGATCTCGAGGCGGCTCGCGAACGAGGTGTCGCGGTCTGCAACGTCACGGACTATTGCACGCCATCGGTGGTTCAACATGTGCTGGGTGTGTTGCTGTCGTTGACGCATCGACTCTCCGACTACTCGCGCGAGGCGCGCGATGGCACTTGGGCCAAGGGCTCGCAATTCACTTTGCTCGGCCATCGTGTTCGTGAACTTCGCGGGCTGACGCTCGGCGTCGTTGGCTGGGGGGTGTTGGGTCAGGCGGTCGCGCGGGCCTGTGAGAGTGCGCTCGGCATGCGGGTCGTCGTCGCCAATCGGCCCGGCGGAACGCCCGCCGAGGGGCGGCTCGATCTCGACGATCTCCTACGCTGTGCCGACGTCGTCACCCTGCATTGCCCACTCACGCCGGCGACCTCGAACATGATCGACGAGCGACGGCTCGGACTCATGAAGCGCGATGCCATTCTCATCAATACCGCTCGTGGCGGACTCGTCGATGTCGGCGCGCTCGCGGCGGCCTTGCGGAGCGGCAAGCTCGGGGGTGCAGCCATCGACGTGCTGCCGGTAGAGCCGCCCGTCGACGGCAGCCCGCTGTTCGCACCGGATCTGCCCAACCTGATCGTCACCCCGCATACCGCCTGGGCTGCTGTGGAATCCCGACAACGATGTCTCGACGAGGTGGCCGCCAACGTCGCAAATTGGCGGGCTGGGGGAACTCGTCGACGGGTCGTGTGACCAAAGATGGCATGGGGGATAGTCCCAATGGCATCTCCTCTCCTTATAGGTAGAATCCCCGGCCCATCCCCGGACCCCGAAGTCAAAGATGACCCTGACCACGACTCGAGCTGTTTTCGGTTCCCTTTTGCTCGGCGCCCTATTGGCACTGTCGGGTTGTGGCGGAAACAAACCCTCTGGCATGCCGGGCGTCGGCGACCGGCCGGCCGGCTCCGGCGGCCCCCCGCCCGCCAAGGTCATCACCGCCAAGGTCGAGCGTCGCCCTTTCGGCCCCGAGATCGAAGCCGTCGGCACGGCGCTCTCCCGTGAGTCGGTCGAGATCACCTCGAAAACTGCCAATACGATCACCCGCATTCGATTCGAGGAGGGGCAACGGGTCGCTGTCGGAACGGTGCTCGTCGAACTCGACCGCGCCCAAGCCGCGGCGGCGCTTGCAGAGGCCGAAGCGAATCTCGCAGAGGCCCGCAACCAGTTCACCCGGGGCCGCGATCTGTCTGTGACTCAGGCGCTATCGAAGGCGCAACTCGATCAACTCGAAACAGCGGTGAAAACCGGTGAGTCTCGGGTCGACGCGGCGCGTGCCCGTCTTTCGGATACCGTCATCCGCGCGCCGTTCGCAGGCCGTACGGGCCTGCGCAAAGTGAGCCCGGGAGGTCTCGTGAACCCCGGCACGGTCATCACCACCCTCGACGATTCGTCGGTGATGAAACTCGAGTTCACCGTTCCTCAATCGTTCCTCAAAGATTTGACTCTGGGCTTGCCCGTCGAGGCTCGTGCCGAAGGGCTCGGTGATCGCGTATTCACCGGCAAGATCACTGCGATCGACTCGCGCATCGATCCTGTCACTCGCGCCCTCGCCGTACGCGCTGAGTTGACGAACTCTGATGGCGCACTTCGTCCGGGGCTGTTCATGAGCGCCCGTCTACGCGGTAAACCCGTCGACACACTCATGATTCCCGAGGAAGCTCTGGTGCCCGAGCAGGGCAAGACCTATGTATTCGTCGTAGAAGGCGACAAAGCAATGCGGCGCGAAGTACGCACCGGCGGACGCCAGCCGGGTAGCGTTGCGATTCTCGATGGTCTTAACGGTACAGAGGCTGTGATCGTCGAGGGCACCCAGCGTGTTCGTAACGGTGGCAAGGTCGTCGCCGAGCCGCGCTCATGAAGCTGTCGGAGTTTTGCATCCGCCGCCCGGTCTTCGCGACCGTGCTCAGCCTGATGCTGGTGATCTTCGGTCTCGTCACTCTCGAAAGATTGCCGCTACGCGAATACCCGGACATCAATCGTCCGGTGGTGTCGATCACCACGATCTACCGTGGCGCATCGGCCAACGTGGTCGAAAACAAAGTGACTCAGGTCATCGAAGATCGCATCGCGGGCGTCGAGGGCATCCTGAAGCTCGAGTCCGATAGCGCGGACGAACGATCGAGTATTCGAGTCGAATTCGACGTGGCACGCGACATCGACGATGCAGCCAACGACATCCGTGATCGAATCTCTCGCGTCTTGACGCAGCTGCCGCCGGAAGCGGATCCGCCCCAGGTGGTTAAAGCCGATGCGAATGCTGAGGCGGTCATGTTCCTAAGTTTCAACTCGGAAGCGATGACGCCGCTCGAGGTGACCGACTACGCAGAACGTTACATCGTCGATCGTTTGTCGACTGTACCAGGTGTCTCGCGTGCGTCGCTCTCCGGCGCCCGGCGCGCGGCCATGCGCATCTGGATCGATCGCCAGGCTCTAGCGGCTCGAGCGCTCACCGTCGGCGACATCGAATCGGCTCTGCGCCGCGAGAACGTGCAGCTCCCTGCAGGACGCATCGAGTCGGAGCAGCGGGAATTCTCGCTGCGTACCGAAGTCGGTCTCGATAACGAAGAAGATTTCCGCAGTCTCGTCATCGGTCGCAATGCTGATGGACATCTCGTACGTCTCGGCGAAGTGGCCGACGTACGCATCGCCGCAGAAAACGATCGCACTCTCATGCGTACGAACGGTCGCGCTGGGGTAGGCCTCGGTATCGAGGCGAACTCGAAAGCCAACGTGCTCGATGTCGTTCAAGGTGTTCGCGCCGAGGTCGAGCGTCTTCAGAAGACGCTCCCCAAGGGAGCATCGCTCGTCGTCAATGTCGATAACGGCATCGCCATTCAGGCGGCATTGAAAGAAGTATTGATCGCCGTGATCTTCGCTTTCGTGTCGGTGCTCGTCGTGATTTACGGATTTCTCGGCACGCTGCGCGCCACGATCATTCCTGCGGTCACGATTCCGGTGTCGGTGATCGCGGCGTTCATGTTCGTTTATGCGCTCGGTTACTCGCTCAACGTCATTACCTTGCTCGGCGTGGTGCTCGCTATCGGCCTCGTAGTCGACGACTCCATCGTCGTCCTAGAAAACATCCATCGTCGCGCCGAGCTCGATGAGCCCCCGATCGTCGCGGCCATCCGGGGCAGCAGCGAAATCGGTTTCGCCGTCATCGCCACCACGCTCACGCTCGTCGCCGTGTTCGTTCCGCTCTCCTTCCTGCCTGGTGACAACGGTCGATTGTTCCGGGAGTTCGGCCTCACGGTCGCCGCATCGGTGTTGTTCTCTGCCATCGTCGCGCTAACTCTCACGCCCATGATGGCATCGCGCCTGCCGCCTGAGCGTGAAATGAAACACGGGCGTTTCGCAATTCTCGTCGAAGGCTTCTTCAAGAAGCTCTCTGAGGAATACGAGCGTCGCCTTCGACAACTGATGCGTCGCCCGTGGCTGATCGTCGGCTCGGTCCTCGGGCTTGGCTTCCTCGGCGCGCTCAGCTTTCGAGCATTGCCCTCTGAGTTCATGCCCGCCGCGGATGTCGGTCGAGTCTTCGTGATGCTGCAAGCACCGGAAGGCGCGAGCTTCGAATACACCGAAGAGTATGGACGGAAGCTCGAGGCCATCGCTCAAAGTGAAGTCGACTCGGGAGACGTTCGGCGCGTGACGCTGCGCGTACCAGCGGGTTTCGACGGCGCAGGTGGTGTGAACTCCGCCCGTCTCATTCTCGTGCTCAACGACTGGAGCGAGCGCGATCGCTCGGCTCAAGAGATTGCTGCTTCGCTGCAGCGCAAACTCGGCGGTCTTCCTGGTGTCCGTGCCAACACGATGGCGGGCGGCAACATGCGTGGCGGCTGGGGCAAACCTGTTCAAGCCGTTTTAGGTGGGCCCGACTACGAAACACTGGCCGAGTGGTCCGACAAACTCATTCAGCTTGCTGAGCAAAATCCGGGTCTCACCGGTGTAGATAGCAGTTACCAACCCCGCAAGCCACAAATTCGGGTGGCGATCGATCGCGATCGTGCTGCAGACCTCGGGGTCTCGCTGCAAACGGTAGGCCGCACGCTCGAAACCATGCTCGGGTCACGCATCGTGACGACGTTCATCGATCGCGGTCGTGAATACAACGTCGTACTTCAAGGTCGTGCAGACGAGCGAGCCACGACGACCGACCTGACAAACCTCATGGTGCGGTCCGACCGATCTGGCGAGCTGATCCCGCTCGCGAGCGTGGTGCGACTCACGGAGACCGCCGGCGCGACTGAGCTCAGTCGCTTCAACCGGTTGCGCTCGGTCGAGATCAGCGCGGGACTCGCCGAGGACTACACCATGGGCGAGGCGATCGAATGGTTCGAAGATACCGTCGCTCGAGAACTGCCTCCCGGTGCGACGCTGATGTGGGACGGCGATTCGGGTGACTACGTGCGTAGCGGCGGCCAACTTTGGACCACCCTGCTCTTTGCCGTGATCATCGTGTTCCTGGTGCTGGCGGCTCAGTTCGAAAGCTTCGTGCATCCGGCAATCATCATGGTGACCGTACCTCTCGCCCTCCTCGGCGCGGTCTTCGGACTGCAGTTACACGGGATGAGCGTGAACATCTTCAGCCAGATCGCCGTGATTATGTTGATCGGTATCGCAGCCAAGAATGGCGTGCTCATCGTCGAATTCGCGAACCAGCTGCGCGAACGCGGCGTCGAGTTCAAAGAAGCCGTCGTGCAAGCCGCTGCCGTTCGTCTGCGCCCAGTGTTGATGACCAGCCTCTGTACGGCTTTCGGCGCAATCCCCTTCCTGCTCGCCACCGGCGCCGGCGCCGAACAGCGTGAGCCGATCGGCGTCGTCGTTTTCTACGGCACGCTGGTGTCGGTGTTCCTCACGCTACTTGTCGTCCCCGCGGTGTACTCACTGGTCGCGCGTCGTACGCGCTCGAGCAGTCACACCACTCGCCTCGTCGATCGTCTGCTCGGCGGCGAAGGCTGAACTCCTCTCGGGGAGGACTTGGCGGGCTGCTCCTGAGGGCAGGGAGGGGGTTCAGGAAAACAGCCCGCCAGTCACCATTTCTTTTACGGATCGATCGCGTCACATCGGTGACGTGACGCCATGGTGCGAGGACGGACCTCGACATTCCAATCGATTGATGTAATGATTTCGATAGACGCCGTATATCGCTCCATCGGAGTCACCCCATGGCCGACATCAAGCTCAAAGACCTGCGCTATCTGGTGGCTGTTGCCGACACCGGCCATTTTGGACAGGCAGCGGAGCGTTGTTTCGTCAGCCAACCGACACTCTCCGCGCAGCTCAAGAAACTCGAGGATTACCTCGGGGTACCGCTCGTCGAGCGTCAACCCCGAAAGGCGCTATTGACGCCTGCGGGCGTCGAAATCGTCGCGCGCGCTCGGCGTATCGTCGAAGCGAGCGATGAGGTGGTCGCCCTGGCGCAGGTTCACCGCGAACCTCTCGCGGGTCGCCTGAAAATCGCGTTCCTCCCGACGATCGGTCCGTACCTGTTGCCCGTTGTGGCGCCGCGGCTGCGGAAAGCGCTTCCGCATCTCGAACTCATGCTCTACGAATATCAGACGGCGACGATGCTCGAGCGCCTCCGCGCGGGTGACATCGACATGGGCATCCTTGCCCTTCCAGTCGATCTCGAGGGTCTCGCCTCACGCGCGCTTTACGACGAGCCCTTTGTCGTCGCCGCTCCAGCCGATCATCCGCTCGCTCTGCGCAAGCAACTCAAAGTCGAAGACCTCAAAGGCGCGACACTCTTGCTGCTCGAGGACGGGCATTGTCTACGCGATCAGGCGCTCGACGTGTGCAATCGAATCGACGTTCACGAAAAACAGGATTTTCGCGCCACCAGTATCGAGACTCTTCGGCAAATGGTCGCGGCTGGAGCCGGGCTCACGCTGATGCCTGAACTCGCGACGCGCGGTAGCCATGCGGTACCGAAGGGGCTGGTATTCAAGCCTTTTTCGAAACCAGTGCCCACCCGTAGCATCGGTGCAATTTGGCGCAAGAGCTCGCCACGAACCGCCGCGATCGACGCCGTCGCTCGCGTGATCGCCGATCACGCCCACTGATCCTATGAGCGCTACCCTCCTTTGGTTCCGACAGGACCTCCGCCTCGCTGACCATCCGGCACTGCGTGCGGCAATCGCTCGCGACAAACCAATCATTCCGGTTTTTCTTTGGTGTCCCGAAGAAGAAGGCGAGTGGGCGCCCGGGGGCGCCTCCCGTTGGTGGCTGCACCAATCGTTGGCGTCGTTGAGTAAGGATCTCGAGAAGACAGGCTCGAAACTCATCATCCGTCGCGTCGACGACTCGCTCGCCGCAATCGAGAAACTACTTCGCGAAACCGGCGCCGACGCCGTGTATTGGAGCAGACGTTACGAGCCGCTCGTCATCGAGCGTGATCGACGTATCAAAGACACCTTGCGTGAGGCGAACGTCGAGGTACGAAGCTTCAATTCGGCACTCCTCGTCGAACCCTGGGACGTTCAAAACCTGAGCGGGAAGCCGTTTCAGGTCTTTACGCCGTTCTGGCGAAAAGTGTCCGGTAGCCTCGAGCCACCCGCCCCCCTACCTTCGCCGAAAAAAATCGCCGCGCCGACGAAATGGCCGGCGGGTATCAAACTCGACTCTCTCGATTTGATGCCTGACATTCCCTGGCATGAGGGAATGGCCAAGGCCTGGCGGCCGGGTGAGCGCGGTGCCATTCAGAACCTCGAGGTGTTTCTAGACGGGCCGGTCAAAGATTACGGCGACACCCGCAACTTACCTGCGCAACCGGGCACCTCTCGACTCTCTCCCCATCTTCACTTCGGCGAGCTATCGCCGAGACAGGTCTGGCATGCAGCGCCGAAGTGGCGAGGCAGTCCGTTCATGGCAGAGATCGGTTGGCGCGAATTTGCGCACCATCTGCTTTTTCATTTCCCTAGAACCACTAACGAACCCTTACGTGCCGATTTCTCGCGCTTCCCGTGGAGAGACAACGCACGCGAGCTCGCGGCTTGGCAGCGCGGAAATACCGGCATACCGATGGTCGATGCTGGTATGCGAGAACTCTGGGAGACCGGCTGGATGCATAACCGGGTTCGCATGGTCGTCGCGTCGTTTCTCGTGAAGAACCTGCGTATGCATTGGCTGCACGGCGCGCGGTGGTTCTGGGACACGCTGGTCGATGCCGACCTCGCGAGCAACACGCTCGGATGGCAGTGGGCTGCCGGTTGCGGAGCAGATGCGGCGCCCTACTTCCGAGTCTTCAATCCCGAAAGTCAGGCGGAGAAATTCGATCCGCAGGGCGAATACATCAAGCGGTGGATTCCAGAGCTTTCGGGCAAGGGGTCAAAGGTTTATCCGACTCCAATCGTCGATCTGAAAGCCTCGCGCGAAGCGGCGCTCGCGGCGTTCAAGACACTACGGAAATAAACATGGTTAAGCACATCGTTATGTGGCGCCTTCGTGAACAGGCCTCCAAGGCAGACGACGCGCAGCAGATCAAATCTTTGCTCGAGGGTCTCGGTGGCAAGATCCCCGGGTTGCTCAAAATCGAAGTCGGTGTGAATTTCATTGAGGACGCGAATGCATCAGACGTAGTCCTCTACAGCGAGTTCGTCGATCGCACCGCCCTCGAGACCTACCAGAGCCACCCGCTCCACTTGGCGGTCGTTCCCGAAGTCAAAGCGCGTGCCATCGAAAGACGCTCGGCGGATTATTTCGTTTCGGATTGATGGCTCGGCGGAAGCCGCCTCCTGCTCCCTTGTTCTAGGGATACTTTGATCCGGGCTGCATCGGGCTTCCCAGATACGCCCCCATTCGGCACACTGAAAGGTCACGCAAGCGCTATTTATTTGAGGCATTCACATGTTTGCCGCTCGACTTTTCTCTCTGGTTTTGTCGGCCGCCGTACTAATCGCCGGTGGAGCGAGCCCAATCGCTCTCGCGCAGGTACCGACGCCAGATGCAGCAAAGAAAGCCCTGCCCACGTGCAAGGGTGCGTCCCGAGCAACCTGGAACAACTGCGCGGGGACCTACACCGCTTCCGACGGTGCGGTGTACGTCGGCGAATTCCGTGGAGGCAAGTACAACGGCAAGGGATCGGCGACCTGGCCCAACGGCGATCGTTACGTCGGTGAATTTTTGAATGACCAGTTTCATGGTCAGGGCGTCTATACGGCTGAAAAAAGTTTCGTGTACGTCGGAGAGTTCCGCGCAGGGAAGTTCAACGGTATCGGCACGTACACAAGCTCGAGCGGCATGAAATACGCTGGCGAGTGGCGGGATGACGAAAAGGACGGGCAAGGTACCTACACATGGCCGAGCGGTCGGGTTTATATCGGCCAATTCCGTCAAGACGAGCGTGACGGTCAAGGCTCAGAGACCATGCCGGACGGTACCAAGTACGTTGGTGAATTCCGTGAGAGCAAGCGTTGGGGCGCAGGAACCCTGTACGACGGCTCCGGAAAACCCATTCAGTCGGGTATGTGGCGCGAAGATCGCTTCGACCCAAGTTCTGCAACGTCAGCACCTCCGATGCTGGCCGCGGCGCCAGCCCCCGTGTCGCCAGCCCCCGTGTCGCCAGTCCCCGTGTCGCCAGCCCCCGTGTCGCCGCCACCCACTCCGACGATGTCCTCTTCTTCGGCCGTCGCGTCTGAGGTCGCGCCCGCAACCCGTGAGACTACTGTCATAGCGTCAGCGCCTGCATCGACGACCGTCGCAGTACCCGTTCAAAACGTCATCGCGTCAGCTCCGCCACCGACTGCAAGTCCAACACCTGCCGCCACGCCACCGATCGTCGCGCCGACCCCAGCGATGGAGTCGTCCAGCGCTCAGCTTGCCGCGATCCCTCGCCCGGCATCGGACGGCCGAGCGCGCGTTGCTTTGGTCGTCGGAAACCAGAGTTACACGACCGTTCCTTCGCTTCGAAATGCGCGCGCCGATGCCGAAGCGATGGCGGCAGCTCTCGATGCGCTGGGGTTCGAAGTCATGTTGCGACTCGACCTCGATGATCGCGCCCTGCGTCAGGCGATGCGAGATTTCAAATCGAAGCTCGATGGCGGCAGCGAGGCGGTCTTCTATTTCGCGGGTCACGGTGTGCAGCTCGGCGCTGCCAATTATTTACTTCCAACCAATATCAGTCCGGAAAGCGAAGAGCAGGTCAAAGATGATGCGTTGATGCTGCAGCGCGTTCTCGACGACCTGAGCGAACAGAAGGTTCGATTCTCGGTCGCGATCGTCGATGCCTGTCGTGACAATCCGTTTCCGAAAACCGGAACTCGCAGCATCGGCAACACCCGAGGTCTCGCACCCACCACAGCGGCGACGGGCCAGATGATTCTGTTCTCGGCGGGCGCGGGCCAAACGGCGCTCGATAATCTCAGTCCCGATGATCCGAACCCGAACGGTGTCTTCACCCGCGTCTTGCTCAGAGAAATGACGAAGCCGGGTATACCGGTCGATCAAGTGCTGAAGCGAACGCGCCAGGAAGTAGTCTCTCTCGCCAAGTCGATCGGTCACGAACAAGTGCCCGCGCTCTACGATCAAACGGTCGGGGAGTTCTACTTCATCCCTGCGGTCGCCGGTGCGCAAATGGCACGCGCAACGGATGTCGCTCCGATGGCCGTGGCGGCCATGCCGACCGACGATCGTGCGCTGTGGGAGTCGGTCAGAGATTCGAAGAATCCTGATGAGATCCAGGCGTATCTCAATCAATTTCCCCAAGGCTTGTTCGCTGGCGTTGCGGCAGTTCGTCTACGTGCCTTGATGGGTGGCGGTCCCTCCACGCCGACGTCAGTCGCCTCGAGCGTCGCCAAGCCGGCGTCGGCGGGTTCGGGTGGCGCGACCGTCATGGGCGCTGCTACGGGAGCAGCGACTGCAGCGAATGCTGCGGTGCTGATTCCCGCAAGCGGTCAATCGATCGGCGATCTTCAACAACTGGCTGCGGGTACGATCTTCAAAGATTGTGCCGATTGTCCCGAGATGGTGGTGATTCCATCGGGGAAATTCGAAATGGGTCTCGTCGACTTCCGCAAAGCGCGTCGCCCGACAGAAGGGCCTGCGCGCGAAGTGTCGATTCCCGGAACCTTCGCGATCGGCAAAACCGAAGTCACTTGGGCGCAATACGCGCGCTTCGTCCGCGAGACGAGTCGCACCGGCGGTATGGGTTGCGACACGTACACGGCAAAGCGCTTCAAGACGAATACTCAAGCAGCCTGGAATAGTCCTGGCTTTCCGCAAACGGAGAATGATCCGGTGGTGTGCGTGAGTTGGGATGACGCCAAGTCTTACGCGGAATGGCTCGGAGTGAAGACGGGCCACAACTATCGACTGATCACCGAAGCCGAGTGGGAATACGTCGTTCGGGCCGGCACGAAGAGCGAACGGTTCTGGGGCGAGAACCCCGCAGATGCCTGCCGCTTCGCGAACGTGGCCGACGCTACCGGTCGCGGGTCGCTCGGCCTCGAAGCGGTGTTCGACTGTCGTGATCGCTTCGCAGGAACAGCGCCGGCCGCGAGCTTCCAGCCGAATCCGTTCGGCGTCCACGATCTGTTCGGAAATGCCGAGGAGTGGATCCTCGATTGCTGGAGCGATACCTATCGCAACGCACCCACTAGCGGCGTTGCCAACACGTCGGGTGATTGCGATCGCCGCGTGGTCCGCGGCGGTTCATGGTTCAATGGTGCCGACGCGATTCGCGCCACGGCCCGCGCGGCAGACGAGACGAGCGCCCGCTCGAGCACGCGCGGCTTCCGCATCGCTCGAACGAACTGATTCGGCTCTTAAGCGACCGCCTCGACGATCATCTGTCGCTGACGCGAGTCGGGCAACCGACCGCGTGCGGCACCGAGGTTGTCTTCGAGGTTGCGTAACTTGCCCGTCGCCGGGATCACGCAAGTGACGGCTGGATGCGAAATCACGAACTTCAGGAGCAACTGCGCCCAACTGCTGCAGTCGATCTCGCTCGCCCACGAAGGCAGGGGTCGTTCTTTGAGTCGAGCAAAGATTTTTCCGTCATCGAACGCGCGGTTGACGATGACGCCTACGCCCCTCTCTGCGCAGAGCGGCAGCAAGCGCTGTTCGGCGGCCGTGGTCGTTGCAGAGTAATTGAACTGCACGAAATCGATCGGCTCGCGGGTGATGATGTCCATCAGCTTCGGATAAGCGTCGACAGTGTAGTGCGTGATTCCGATATAGCGAATGCGCCCTTCTTCTTTCCATCGACGCAGCGTCTTCAAATGCACATCGAAGTCGAGCAAGTTATGCACCTGCATGAGTTCGACCTTCTTGCGACGCAGCAACTCCATCGAGCGGGTCATCTGCGCGAGACCCTCGCGCTCACCGCGCGTCCAGACCTTGGTGGCGATGAACGCTTTGGACTGCATATCGGGGGTGAGCAGATCTCCGAGTACGGCCTCTGCAGACGAGTACATCGGCGAGGTGTCGATCATCGTCGCACCTGCAGCAAAGAACCCCGTGAGCACGGCCGAAAGGGGATCGCGTTCCTTGGTGTCGATACCAACCTCAAACGGACCCGAAGTACCAAGCCCGATGACGGGAATCGATTCGCCGGACGAAGGGATGCGTCTCTGAATCAAGGCACTGCCCTGCTGTGATGCAAAAGACACTCCGCTTGCCATACCCACCGCAGCGACTGATCCGACGAGAAACTCGCGTCGTGAGACGCCGGGAAACAGATGTGTCATCGAAAATGCTCCGTCAGATGATCGCCGCATCAGCCTCAAGAACGCTCGACGCTCCACCCGTAACCACTTTCGCCAAGGCCTGCGCCTGCGGCAACACGTGCGCCGCATAGAAACGTGCCGAGGCGATTTTTGAACGTAGGAAGTCCTTGTCTCCGGCCCCCGCCGTCAGTTTGCGCGCGGCAACGTCCGCCGACTTCGCGAGTAACCAACCGCCGAGTACATAACCGGTGAGTCGCAACATCGGCACTGAAACGGCCAAAGCACGCTCGGGCCCTTGAGCGAACGACTCGAGAATCTGGCGAACCGCCGCCTCGAGCGCGTCGATGGCTTCGAGCGTAGCGGTGCGTACGGCTTCGACTGCAGAGTCACCCCCCTTGATGGCCGTGAGCTCGCGACGCATGTCTGCGATGAGCGCGGCCATTGCCGCGCCCCGATCACGCGCGATCTTGCGTCCGATAAAATCATTGGACTGGATCGCCGTCGTACCCTCGTAAATGGTGGTGATACGTACGTCTCGATAAGCCTGTGCGGCACCGGTCTCTTCGATGAACCCCATGCCACCGTGAACCTGCACGCCGAGCGATGCCAACTCGATACCCGATTCGGTGCTGCAGCCCTTGATGACCGGAATGAGCAGATCACCACGAGCTTGCGCAGCGCGACGTACGCCCTCATCCGCATGCTTTCCGCCGACGTCGAGCTGATAGGCACCGTACAACGCGACGGCGCGTAGCGCCTCGACTTGCGAGCGCATCGTCAACAGCATGCGCTTCACATCGGGGTGATGAATGATCGGGGCAGGTCCGGGAGGCAGGGCGACCGGGGGCTTACCCTGCACGCGGGTGCGGGCCCACTCGGCGGCCTGTTGAAACGCACGCTCCGCGACCGCGTAACCCTCGAGGCCCACGGAAAGGCGCGCCGCGTTCATCATGACGAACATGTATTCGAGTCCGCGATTCGGCTCGCCCACGAGATAACCGATAGCGCCGTCTTTTTGGCCGTAAGCCATGACGCAAGTCGGGCTGCCGTGGATGCCGAGCTTGTGCTCGATCGAGATGCACTGCACGTCGTTGCGTGCGCCGAGTGATCCATCGTCGTTCACGAGCACCTTGGGGACGATGAACATCGATATACCCTTCACGCCCGGCGGAGCGCCGTCGATGCGCGCCAGAACGAGGTGAATGATATTCGGCGTGAAATCGTGTTCACCGTAGGTGATGAAAATCTTCTGACCGAACACGCGATAATGATCACCTTCGGGTGTGGCGCGCGTGCGGATGGCGGCGAGGTCCGAACCCGCTTGAGGTTCGGTCAGGTTCATGGTGCCCGTCCACTCGCCGCTCACCATTTTCGGTAGGAAGAGATTTTTTTGATGGTCGGTGCCGTAATGCTCGAGCGCCTCGACGGCACCCTGCGTCAGCATCGGGCACAACTTGAATGACAAGTTGGAAGCAGCCCACATTTCTTCGACGGCCGTACCGATCATCGTGGGCGCGCCCTGGCCGCCGCTTTCTTGCGACGCGCGCAGTCCCGCCCAGCCTCCTTCGACATACTGCTGATAGGCAGCCTTGAACCCCTTCGGCGTCACGACGCCTTCGGGCGTCCAGCGTGCCCCTTCTCGATCGGAGCTCTTGTAGAGCGGATCCAGTACGTTCTCGGCGAACTTCCCGGCCTCTTCGAGGATCGCATCGGCCACTTCAGGCGAGTAATCGGCAAAGGCCGGACAAGCTTGCAGGGCGCTCTCATCGAGCAACTCATGAATGACGAACTGCAGATCTTTGAGCGGAGCACGGTACATCGTGAAAGTCCTTTTGCCCGGTACGGACCGGACACGTTGAAAAACGGGGGATGGCGAATTCTAACCCGCGAGGGCGGGGACGAGGTTGGCCGCCAGAAAATCCACGAAGGCTTTGACCCGCTCGTCCTCGGCGAGCCGCCCGGGATAGACCGCGCACAGCGGGGCCTGCTCGGGCGGGCGCCAATCGGGCAACACTTTTTTGAGGCGCTGCGAGGCGAGACCCTGCCGGCACAGGAACTCCGGCAACACGCCGATCCCGAGACCCGCCGCCACCGAGGCGTGCAGGACTGCCGGATCGTTCACGGCCAACTTGGGGCTGATGCTGACTTCTTCGCGACGCTTGCCGTGGGTCAGCCGAAGCACGAACAGGGAGCCGGGTGGCGTCTCTGGGGTAAGCATCTCGAACCGAGACAAGTCGGCCGGGGTCGCTGGCTCCCCAGCCTTCTGAAGGTAGGTCGGGGTGGCGCACAAGATCGCCGGCGGAGCGCCGAGCACTCGGGACACGCGATCGCTTGAAGGGTCCTCGCCTATCCGGATGACGAGATCGTGTTCGGCCGGGAGGCCCGACGACAGATCCCCCAGTTCGACGTCCAACGGGATCTTCGGATAGCGCTCGAGAAAGCGAGGCACGAGGGGGGCGAGTAACACCCGCCCGAAGGTCGGTTCGGCCAAGACTCGCAGAGGCCCGCCCCGCGACTCGATGAGCTCGGCGGCGAGTCGACGGGCGTCGTCCGTCGACTGCAAGATCGCCCGACAAGCCGGCAGCAGACGCTCACCCGCTGGCGTCAATTTAAGCCTTCGAGTCGTGCGGGTCATGAGCTTCACCCCGAGCTCATCTTCGAGCTCTGCGATCGCACGACTGACCGCCGCCTTGGGCACGCCGAGCGCTCTGGCCGCTGCGGAAAATCCGTTCAGGTCGATGATCTTGGCGAAGGTCGCCATATGCGCCGGAGACCAGAACTGCGACATGGGTGAGACTCCGAGAGGCTAATTAGGGTCTATTGTTTCTCGGGAGAATCAAAATGGCAATAGCACCAGGATGCCCCCAAGCGCATCGCCTGCGGTTACCATGCCGGTCGATCAACGAAGAATCACCCGCTCACGGAGACCGACATGTCGCTCAGCGTTCACGCCTGTACGTCCGAACTGTTCATCCCGATGCTCCAGAACCTCGCCCAAATTTTGGGTAAGGCGAAGGCTCATGCCGAAGCGAAGAAACTGGAACCGGGAGTACTCGAGGGGCTGCGTCTGGCGCCCGATATGTTCCCGCTCAAACGACAGGTTCAGTTGTCGACGGACTTTGCGAAGAACAGCACGGCACGATTGGCGGGGCTCGAGCCCCCCAAGTTTCCGGACGATGAGCAGACACTCGACGAGCTGATCGCGCGGGTCCACAAGACCCTCGATTGGATGAAAACCGTGAAGCCCTCCCAACTCGAAGGCGCCGAGACCCGGCACATCGTGGTGCCCCTGCGGACGCGGACCTTGGAGATGGACGGCCTTCCCTTCATCCAGCGCTGGGCGTTGCCGAACTTCTACTTCCATGTGACGGCGACCTACTCCCTGCTCAGGCAGGCGGGGGTCGACGTCGGCAAACAGGACTTCCTCGGCGGGGTCTGACCGGACACTCGCGGCTGGACGGTCTCAGGCCCGCTGGCGGTCGCCAGCCGAGTTCGGCGGTTGAGTCCGGTCGATGACCAGGGACGGATCCCCGGCGATGACCCGTAAGGACGAACGGCCCGGAACGCTCGGAGGCTGGTCGACGACCACGCCACCCTGAATATAGATGCGCCGCTCGCAACGCTCGGCGAGTTCGCGGTCGTGGGTCGACAGGAGGAAGGTCGTCCCAGTCTCACGCTGGATCTCGCTCATCAGACCAAAGGCCTGATCCGCGTTCTCGCGATCGAGGTTTCCGGTCGGTTCGTCGGCCAATACCAAGGCCGGTTGGTTCATGAGCGCCCGCGCAATCGCTACGCGCTGCTTTTGCCCCCCGGACAGACGGGTGGCGCGGTAATTCATGCGGTCCTTGAGCCCCACGCGCTCGAGCAGCATGGCGGCCCGCTCCCGACCCGCCCGGGTCTCACGCCAGAGACGTCCCGCATGCGGGAACATGACGTTCTCGAGTGCCGTGAAGTCGGGAAGCAGGTGGTGGTACTGAAAAATGAAGCCGATTTGTTGATTGCGGAAATCGGAGAGTTCTTTTTCGGCAAGGGTCGTCAACTCGCGGCCCAACATCCGGAAACTGCCCGAGCTCGGGCGCATCAACGTACCGAGGATCGAGAGCAGCGTGCTCTTGCCGCTGCCCGATGGACCCAGCATCGCGACCATCTCGCCGCGTTGCAGCGTGAAGTTCACGCCCTTGAGCACGGGCGTCTGGTAATCACGATCGACGAAGATCTTTTGGATATCGTGAACTTCGAGGAGGGGTGCGTTCATTGATGGGGTCATTGTGAGATCGCCTCTACGGGATCGATGCGCGATGCGGCACGCGCGGGCCAAAGAGCTGCGGCGATGCTCGCAGCCGCTGCAAGTAAGAGTGCGACGTCGTACTGGCCGAGACTCGGATCGACGGGCAGACGACGAGCTCCGTTGCCCGCACTCGCGAGCAGCGTACTGAACCCCCAACCGAGGAAACAGCCGACGAGTGAGCCGATGATGCCGATCAAGGCACCTTGCAGCATGAACACCGAGAGCACGAACCGCTGCGAGATGCCGAAGCTGCGCATGATGCCGATCTCCGGGCGTCTGCGGAACGTCGTGAGCAAGAGGGCGCTCGCCACGCCGACGATAATGGTGATCAGCGTGAACATCTTGATGATGTTTCCCGAGTTGCCTTGACCTTCGAGTGCTTCACGCAAGCGTTGGTTGCGATCCATCCACGCAATCGCTTCGAGTCCCGTCGTATCGGCGAGTTGTCGCGCGATGTCTCGAGCGGCGTAGATATCGGCGAGCTTGAGTTCGATCTCCGTCAAACCCTCCGGCAGGTCGAACATCACCCGAGCCGTGTCGAGGTTCACGTAGGCGAGACGACCATCGAGACTATCGACACCCGTCGAATACAGTCCGCGTACCGTGAGCGTGCGCTCGCGGCCTTGATTACTCGTGATGAAAATCGGCTGTCCAACTCCGATGCCAAGATCGAGAGCGAGTTTGCGACCGATGAGTACATCGTTGAGTCCGAGACGCGCTTCGCCTTCGACGAGCGTCTGATCGATCGGTGCAATGGCCGACAAACGCGCCGGTTCGACGCCCTTGAGGCTCACCGGCAGCGTCTGCTCTCCGCGCGTCACGAGCCCCGTCCCGACGATGTTGTACGACACTCCCGTCACGCCGGGTAGCGTTTCGATGATGCGTTCGACACTACGCCACTGCTTGATCTGCTCACGACGCTCGAGGGCGACTTGCGAAACGACGAGTCTTTCGGTGCCTTCCGGTGCAGGCGCGATAGCAGGCCTCGGTGTCGCTGGCTCGATCGTCACATGAGACGAACTGCCGACGACACGATCGATCTGGAACTCTGCGAGTCCGTTGATGAGCGCTGCGTTGAACGTGAAAACCGTCACGGCGATGGCCACGCCGCCGATGAGCAGCGCGGATTGCAACCGATTCGACGTGAGGTAGCGCAAAGCCACCTTCAGATCGAATCGCATGGTGTAGTCGAATGTCATGACGGCGTCGATCCTTTGATTCAAAGCGACTTGCGCGCTTCCGATCCGCGCGGGCGTTCGCCTGCAGGGATGGACGAAAAATCAGTGGTGGGGGCCACTCGCTCACCGATCAAATCTGGGCGCGGGCTCGCAAGCACCTGCTGACCCGGCTGCAGTCCGGCGAGTACGATCACTCGCTCGCTCGGCCACTCCATGAAAGTCACAGCTTGCGGAACGACGCGACCGTCGGCGACCAAGAGCACACGAGCCTCGGCATCTCTGCCAAGGATGGCGCTACGCGATACCGTGATGGCGTTCTCGCGACGCTCGACGATGATGTTCACATCGGCGGTGAGACCGGAACGCAAGCCTGAGATCTGCTGATCGAGCTTCAGTTTTACTCGAGCACCGCCCGTTCGCGGGTCGACCTTGGGCGACACGTAATACAGCGTGGCGCTGATAGGCTTCGGCTGGCCCGTGACGAGAATATCGGCCTTTAGACCTTCGCGGATCTCGGGCAGGTAACGCTCATCGACGTCGGCTTCGATCTCTACGTCGGAGAGCGGAGCAAGTTCGTAGATCACTGTGTTTGCACCAACGACCTGACCTGGATCGATCGGGCGCGACAGGACGACCCCGGACACGGGCGCGACGATCGTGTTGTCGCTAAGACGGCTCGCAACTTCGCGGCGCGTCGCTGCGAGGCCTTCCAGCGAAACTTTCGCTTGGTCGAGTTCGAACTTCGCGGAGTCGAATTCTTTTACCGTCGCGAGCCCTTGCGCTCTCAGCTGTTCGAGGCGGCGGAAGTTCCGCTCGGCCTCGGCTACGGCGCGTTGTTGCAGGGTAATTTTCGAGAGCACTTCGTCGACGGCGGCACGCGGTGCTTCGGAGTCGAGTTGGGCGATGACTTCGCCGGCTTTGACGGAATCTCCTTCTTCTTTCGTCAGACGAATGATCTGGCCGGGTGATTTCGGGACGATGTTGACCGTCACTTGCGGCCGCGTACGGCCGGAGATCGCGAGGACGCGTTCGGCAGGCCCTTGCCGAGCCTCGACGACACCTACAGGGGTCGGTCGAGAATTGCGGAACACCATAAAAACTATGAACACGACGGCGAACGCCGCCATCAGGGGCCAACGGTAACGCGTCAAAAAGCCGGGTTTCGGTTCATCGAAAGCCATAAAAACCAATCCTTGGTCGACCTGAGAATCAGGGTTGAAATATATTAACCCATCTGGTCTAATTTATCCAATCTTGATTGGGGAGGCTGCCATGGCCAGACCTGCCGGAGCCCGTAACGTTCAATTCGATCAGCGCCGTAACGCGTTGATTTCAAAGGCTCAAGAGCGTCTCGCTCTGCAATCGGGCGAGCCTCCGAGTTTTCGCGAACTGGCTTTGGCTGCCGGGGTCAGCGTTGCCACCCTGCGCCACTATTTCGGCACTCGAGAGGCTCTGATCAAGGCGGTCTTCGCGCATTACGTCGAAGGCGGTGAACGTCATCTCAAACGCACGCGAGAGATCGACGACACAGAAATCGATCTCGAGGCCTCTCTCAAAGATTTCCTGACTCGCATCGTGCGAGGCTGGACCGAGGGCGTCATCGGTTCGCTACACCGCATCGGTCTTGCCGAGGGTTTGAGACACCCGGGTACGGCGCTCGATTATCTGCAGGACGTCCTCGAGCCGACCCTCCAAGCACTCGAGGCGAGACTGGCCTCTTATGTGTCTCGCGGAGAGATCGTCGAAGGTGACATGCGGCACGCCGCTCTCATGCTGCTCTCGCCCCTGCTCCTCGCACTACTGCATCAGCATGATCTCAAAGGCGCGCGATGCCGTCCGCTCTCGCTGCCGACGCTGATCGACGAGCATGTCAAAGTATTTCTTCGCGCCTACCGACGCGATGCTCACCAGGTATAACGCACCCGATAGCGCACCACCGTCTCGCCGTCCTTCGGAAGTTTCGTGACGAACTGAATCTGACGAGCATCGAGCTTCGTCCATTCCTGACTCTGCTTGACGAGCTTCCATTGCGCCGTACGAAACAGCGGCTCGACGATCGTCACCTCGGCCGTCTCGTTCTTGCGGTTTCGCACCGTCAGTTCGATTTCCTCCTCGAGCCAACGCGCGCGGGTGTCGATTGTGAAATCGACCTGACGCCGCTCGCCCACGATGTCGAAGGCGGTGCCGAGTTTGATACGCACACGCTCGTCTCGCGGAGTGTGGTCGATTCGATCTTCCCCGACGAATTCGAGGCTGCCATCTGCGTCGTCGAGTTGTGACACGCGGATACGCCCTGCCGGAAGTGGTACGCCAAGTCCGTTGGCGCGCTCGTTTTTGAATTCGAGAAAAACGTCGACGGAACGACTCGAAGAGACACCGAAATCGCGATCGAGAAAGAGTCCGCCGAACCCCGCCTCGGCACTTCTATAGATCAACAATTTTTTAACGGGTATTTGCCGCACCTGCTCGAAGAGCTCGATCTGTCGGGTCGAGTTGTCCGGCAGGTCGGTGCGTCGTCCCAGGGTGTAGAGGTGGTACTCGGAGAACGACTTCTCAGAGAACCCCGCTTCATCTGCCGCCGCTGTGACCATCGTCGCAGCGGCGACCGATCGCAGGCGATTTTGCGGTGCGGCACGCTGTACATCTCCTGCCACGAGTTTCAGTCGCGCGTCTCGATAAGACGCACCCGAGAGATTGACGATGCTGACCCATGCAGAAAAATCGAGCGTGCCACTGTTGGTATCTCGACCGGGCTTGAAGACGAGGTTGTAGTCGGACCACCAGGTGATTCCACCGGTTTCGTACGACACCCTCGTCCGATGCTTACCTGCCCGCGGCGAGTTGAGGACCCACTCTAGAGTCGGCTTGGTGATGAGACCGCCGGGAAGCTCCGTGAAACGGATTGCCGAGTAATCTCGAAGAGACGAAATGGTTCCGTCTGCGGCCCGCAGTACCAGCCCGTCGCTCGCGGAAAGCAGCGCTCCGGAGGTGGTGCTGACTTGCCCACCCTGCACGCGCTCGACGGTCACCGATCGCCCGATGTGCTTCTCGATCAACTTCTGGGAATTGACGAGATCGAACTGAAAACTTTGCTCGAGAACGCGAGTCGAGGGGTCGGTGAGCGAGGCGAAATTGACGGTGGTCGGGTCGATGAACGCAGCGACGTCCGAAAATCTTTGTTGTGAGCGCCCGGCAGGAAGATCGAGTTCGCGCTCGTCACGAACGATAGCGAAACCCGGTACGGCGCGTCCTGTGATCGTGCTGGAGCCGTTGACGGGCCGATACAACTCCGCAGGCACTGCGCCCGGCTCAGCACTGCTGTAAATCGTGAGTGCCGTGTCGGCAAATACGCCCGAGGCGAAAACCGCGGAGATCAAAAAAGAGGCCGAGGCAAAAAGCGAATTGTTGCGGCGCACGTGTGTCGTCACGATGACCTCCTGAGTTTGCGTAATCAGCCGCCTCTCAAAGTGCTCGCCGGCGGTTGCTTCAATACGCTACGCGTCGCGAGCCAGCCGCTCGCCGCCACCAAGGCTCCGCCGCCCATCAAACCGAATAGCCAGAGCAGCGGATCGAAAGAGTAAGACACCTGCAATATTTGCTTGGCGAGAAAATATCCGGCGATCGACGCGCCCGTCGCGGCCAGCAGCCCGGAAAGGAGTCCGAGCGCACTGAACTCGGCGATGATGCCGCGAGCTACGGTGCCGCGGCTCGCGCCCAAGGTCCGCAACATCGCACTTTCGTAGCGACGCTCGTCTCGCGAGGCCTGCACTGCTGCGAGCAGCACAACGAGCCCCGCGAACAGCGTGAACACGAAGACGCTCTGCACAGCCATGGCCGCTTTGTCGACTACCGAGCGAACCTGGGAAAGTAGATCGTCGAGATCGAAGACCGAAACACTCGGAAATCGACGAACGAGATCGGAGATCACGCGGCCGTCGCCGGGCTTGAAATAGGCGCTCGTCATCCAAGTGCCCGCGAGCTCGTCGAGTAGCCCTGGCGGAAATACGATGAAGAAGTTGGGCTGAAAGCTGTCCCACTTGATCTTGCGAACGCTCGCCACCTCGGCCTCGATCACCTCGCCTGCGATATCGAAGGTCATTCGATCGCCTACTTTGAGGCCGAGGCCCTGCTGATATTCATCGGAGATTGAGACGAGGGGCCGTCCGTGCTCGGCTTGGGTCCACCAACGACCCGCGACGACTTGGTTGTCGTCGCCGAGATCGGCTTGCCAGGTGATGTTCTGGTCACGCCGCGAATAGCCTTCACCGCGAGGATCGACGAATTGGATCTTCTCGATCGGCTGCCCATTGAGTTGCGTGAGTCGCGCGCGAATCATCGGGAGTGCGCGCGATCGCGAGGCGCCTTGCTCATCGAGAAAGTCGAAGAACGCCATACGCTCGTCGGGCGGAATATTGATGAAGAAGAAGTTGGGTAGATTTTCGGGAAGACTTCGACGCCAGTCGGTGAGCAAGTCGTTACGCACGACGGCAAGCAGCAGCAACACCATGATGCCGAGACCGAAAGCTACGATCTGCACCACACTCTCAGCGCGTCGCCGGCTCAGGTTGGCGATTCCGTAACGCCACGACACCCCCACCGAACCTCGCATCGAGCCAGCGAGTCGAACCATCGCCCAGCCTGCGAGTGCAAGAATTGCCGTGAATACCGCAAGCCCGGTGATGAATCCGGCGAAGAGTCGTGCGTCACGCACCACCCACCACACGAGAAACACCACGGCAGCGACCGCCGGACCAAACGCGAGCCACACCACGGGCGGTGGCGGCTCCATGTCTCGTCGGAGTACTCGGATGGCAGGCACTCGAGACAACTGCAGCAGAGGTGGCAGTGCAAATCCTGCGAGTAGGGCGATGGCCGTGAGAAATCCGAGTCCGAGTGGCAACCAGTCGGGTGGCGGAAGATTGGCTTGCAATAGACCCTCAAGCGCGCGGAGTAACCACTCCTGAGCGAGATACCCGACGCCCGAGCCAATGAGCGCCGCCACGATCGCGATGATGCAGAGCTGCACGAGACTCATCGACAGCGTAAATCCACGCGTGGCGCCAACGGTTTTGAGTAGTGCTACGGAGTCGAGATGGCGCTGTACGTAACGACGCGCAGCCATGGCGATCGCGATCGCACAAAGCAGCACTGCGACGAGACTCGCCAAACTCAAAAAGCGTCCCGCTCGATCGATGGCGTTCTGGATTTGCGGGCTGGCTTCGCTGACGTCGAGGAGACGCTGCCCACGCTTCTTGTTTTTGTCGAGCCAAGCTTTGAAACGGACGACGGCCTCACGCTCCCCGGCGAATAGCACGGCGTGCGTCGCTCGCGAGCCCGGCTGCAAGAGGCGAGTCGACGGCAGATCGTCGGCGTGCATGAGCATCGACGGTGCGAGCTCGCCGAAGCCGCCGCCCTGATCGGGTCGGGTGATGAGCACGCGCGTGATGCGGAACGTACCTGCGCCCACCGATAAGGTATCGCCCACCGCAACATCGAGGGCGGCAAGGAGTTTGGAGTCGGGCCATACCTCGCCGCGCGCGGGTCCGCGGCCGACGGCGACCGGAGTACCAAAAGCCACGTTCGCAACGCCCACGGTGCCCCGCAGTGGGTAGCCCTCGCCGACCGCACGCACATTGGCGAGTTGATTGCGATCTTCGCGGAACACGACACTCAGAACAGACGTGCTACGCGCCGTACGCAAGCCACGGTTTTTCGCTTCGGTGATGTAGGTCTCTTCGGGGGCAGCTGCCCCAGACTCGAGGCGTAGATCTGCCGCGAGCACCTCATTGGCCTGCAGCGCGACGGATTGGCTGATGCGGTTGACGAGAAAGCCCACGCCGGTGAGCGCACCCACCGCTACGATGAGCGCGATCAACAAAATGCCGAGTTCGCCCGACTTCCACTCGCGACCGAGCAAACGCACTCCGAGCATGGCAGAACGACGTAGCATGCTCAGCCCGGGGCGAGACGCCCGGCCTCCATGACCCAAACCCGATTACAGCGCGCAGCCAACGCTCGATCGTGTGTGACGAGAACGAGCGTCGTCCCTGAGCGAGTGTTCAAATCGAAGAGCAGGTCGGCGATGCGCCCACCGGTCACCGTATCGAGATTTCCGGTAGGTTCGTCGGCGAAGAGTACTGCCGGTCGCACGACGAACGCGCGGGCAATGGCCACACGCTGCTGCTCGCCACCCGACAACTGCCTCGGATAGTGACCCACACGTTCACGCAAACCGACGCGCTCGAGCGCTTCGAGCGCCGCAGTTTTGGCGTCGGATCGCCCGGCGAGCTCGAGCGGCAACATCACGTTTTCGAGTGCCGTGAGTGCCGGCACGAGATGAAAGGACTGGAACACGAAACCCACGCGCTCGGCTCTGAGGCGAGCTCGACCATCCTCGTCGAGGGTCGTGAGGTCTTCGCCGGCCAGCAGCACTTTGCCATCACTCGGCGTGTCGAGGCCGGCCAGCAGCGCAAGCAGCGTCGATTTGCCTGCGCCCGATGCGCCGACGATGGCTGCCGACTCACCCGCGTGAACCGCGAAGGAAACCTTCTGGACAATGGCGAGTCTGCCTTCAGGACTGCTAACCTCTTTCGACAGTTCACGGGCTTCGAGGACGATATCTTTGGTCACGAAACGTTCCTTCGTCTTGGCATTGCTGGTGGCGATTGCCCCAGCATGGGCTTACGGCAATACGGTGCGCAACGACAGCCCGACCATATTGGTCCTGGGGGATAGCGTCAGCGCGGGTTACGGTCTGGCCTCCAACGAAGGCTGGGTAGCCCTGCTTCAAAGCCGACTCAAGTCCCAAGGTTACGGATACCGCGTGGTCAACGCCAGCGTCAGCGGAGAAACCACCACAGGCGGTCTCGCCCGGCTACCGCGGGCCTTGTCGGTGCACCGGCCGCAGATCGTCATCGTCGAACTCGGTGGCAACGATGGTCTTCGCGCGCTACCCCTCGAAACATCTCGCCGCAATCTCGAGCGCATTATCGAAAACTCCCAAGCGTCAGGCGCACGGGTTCTGCTGCTCGGCATGAAAATTCCGCCTAATTACGGACCTCGATATTCGCAGGGCTTCGAACAGCTCTTCAGCGATCTCGCCCGACGCTATCGCCTGCCCTTCGAGCCTTTCTTTTTGGAGAAAATCGCGCTCGCGCCGGGAATGATGCAGGCCGATGGACTCCACCCGACCGCCAAAGCTCAGCCCGTCATGCTCGATACGGTCTGGCCTGTGCTGAAACCTCTGCTCCGTCGTTGAGCCCTACCCCGGGCAAAGGCTAAAGTCTCGCCATGTCGAAAATCTGGTTGTCTTCTTATCCCGCCGGCGTTCCCGCCGAAATCGAACCCCACCGCTACTCGTCGGTCACGCACATGGCCGAGCAGTGCTTCACGGAGTTCGCCGATCGACCGGCCTATATCCAGATGGGTCGACAGATCACCTACGGCGATCTCGATCGACGGTCGAAAGCATTCGGCGCCTGGCTGCAGCACCGCACCGGTCTCAAGCGCGGCGATCGTGTGGCGATCATGCTGCCCAACATTCTTCAATATCCGATCGCCTTGTTCGGCGTACTGCGCGCCGGCGGCACGGTCGTCAACACCAATCCTCTTTACACCGCGCGCGAACTCGAACATCAACTCAAGGATTCGGGCGCAGAGACTATCGTCATCCTCGAAAACTTTGCGCATGTCCTGCAAGAAGTGATCGAACGTACGAGCGTGCGCACCGTCATTCTCACCAGTGTGGGTGAGCTGCTCGGCTTCCCCAAAGGGAACATCGTCGATTTCGTCGTTCGTCGGGTTCGCAAGGGCGTTCCCGCCTTTGAGCTTCCGGGCGCACTGCGTTTCTCCGACACGCTTCGCGAAGGCTACGACCTCGAGCTCGTACGACACCCACTCACGCACGACGATCTCGCCTTTCTCCAATACACCGGTGGCACGACCGGAGTCTCGAAAGGCGCGATGCTCAGTCACGGCAACATGGTATCCAATGTTCTTCAGTCGTCGGCGTGGACCGAAGCGGTCTTGCCGCGCGACGAAGTGGGCATCGCCATCACGGCTCTGCCGCTTTATCACATCTTCGCGCTCACGGCGAACTGCATACTCTTCCTAAGATTGGGCTGGACGAATGTCCTCATCACGAACCCGCGCGACTTTCCCGGCTTCGTGGCCGAGCTCAAAAAATACAAGTTCACCTACATCTCCGGCGTGAATACTTTGTTCAACGCTCTGCTGCATACGCCAGGTTTCGACCAAGTCGATTTCAGCAAGCTGCGCTGCACGCTCGGCGGTGGCATGGCGGTGCAGCGTGCGGTAGCTGAGCGTTGGAAACAGGTGACGGGCTGTATTCTCACGCAGGCCTGGGGGCTCACCGAAACCTCGCCCGCCGCCTGCATCAATCCGATCGACGTCGACTTCAACGACTCCATCGGCTTGCCAATCTCCTCCACCGAAATCGGCATCGCCGATGACGACGGCAAAATGCTACCCGTCGGCGAGGTCGGTGAAATCTGCGTGCGCGGTCCTCAGGTGATGAAGGGCTACTACAACCGGCCCGAAGAAACCGCCAAAGTGATGCTGCCCGACGGCTGGCTGCGAACTGGCGACGTCGGTCGCATGGATGAACGCGGTTTCGTCTACATCGAAGACCGAAAGAAAGACATGATCAATGTGTCGGGTTTCAACGTCTATCCGAATGAAGTCGAAAGCGTTGCCGTGACACACCCCGGCGTTCTCGAAGCAGCCGCTGTAGCCAAGAGCGACGAGCGGTCGGGTGAAGCCGTTGCGCTCTTCATCGTCCGTAAAGACCCCAAGCTCACCGAAGAGCAGATCATCGAGCACTGCCGCGGATCACTCACCGGATACAAAGTGCCGCGATACGTCTACTTCCGCAACGAGCTGCCCAAGACGAACGTCGGAAAAATTCTACGTCGCGCCTTGCGCGACGAAGCACAGACGCTCTGACGTCTCGCTCAAAACGGATCGGCGGGCGTGAAGAGCCGCCGGTGCTCGCCGATCGCATAGCGATCGGTCATGCCCGCCACATAATCGGCCACGACGCGGGCTCGACCCGTTTTGCCGCCTGATTGTTCGGCTGCGGCAGCCGCATCGCGATGCTCGCGCGGCAACAAGTCGATGTCGCGCATCATCGCTTCGAATAGTTCACGCAATACTTTGCGCGCCTTGTCGGTCATGCCCAGCACTCGATGATGCCGATAAAGATTGGCATTCAGAAAACGTTTGAGCTCGACATGCTCGGCACGTACTGCATCGCTCAAGGTGATGAGCGGTTCGGTTTGAGTGCGCACTTCGTCGATTGATCGGACTCCCGAGTCCAGGATGCGGGCACGACTCGCTTCGACGACATCGCGTACCACGCGGTTGATCATGCGTCGAATGGTTTCGTGGATGACGCGTCGCCCGGTCAGCTCGGGATATCGAGCCATGACGGCCGCATGTTCGCGTCCGAAGAGCGTCACGTCGCACAGCGCATCCATCTCGACGAGACCCGCTCGGAGCCCATCGTCGACGTCATGATTGTTGTACGCAATGGCATCGGCAAGATTCGCGAGCTGCGCTTCGAGACTCGGCTGGCCGCGTCGCAAAAAACGCTCTCCGAGCTCACCGAGTTGCCGAGCATTGTTGAGCGAGCAATGTTTGAGGATGCCCTCGCGCGTTTCGTACGTGAGATTGAGCCCAGGAAACTCTGCGTAGCGCTCTTCGAGCAGATCGACGACACGCAGCGACTGGAGATTGTGTTCGAACCCGCCGTACTCGCGCATGCACTCGTTGAGCGCATCCTGTCCGGCGTGTCCGAATGGGGTATGCCCAAGATCGTGCGCGAGGCAAATAGCCTCGGTCAGCGTCTCGTGCAAGCCGAGCACGCCAGCGATCGTGCGCCCGATCTGTGCGACTTCCATCGAGTGCGTCAGTCGTGTTCGGTAGAGATCACCCTCGTGGTTGACGAAGACCTGCGTCTTGTAGACCAACCTACGAAAGGCATTGGAGTGCACGATGCGATCGCGATCACGCTGAAACTCACCACGCATTTCGGGTGACGGCTCTGGATAAACCCGACCGCGCGAGCTCGCATCGTGAGCCGCCCACGGCGCGAGCACGCCGCGACTCACGTCTTGACGGGAGGCGTCAGTCACGAGAGGTGAGCCTCGAGTGTCGAAGTCAACGCGTCAGCGGGATAGTCATCGCTCACGAATGCGTCACCGATGCCACGCAACAAGATGAGTCGGATTCGACCGTTCTGAACTTTTTTATCGACGCTCATGGCCAGACGAGCAGATTCGACGCTCAGCTCACCACGAGCGTTAGTGCGAAGACCCAATCGCTGAAGCAATCGCTCAATTCGCGCGACGTCGCTTCGCGAAAGCAGTCCACAGCGTTCGGATAGCGACGAAGCCATCAACATGCCTGCTGCAACGGCTTCGCCGTGTAACCAGCTCGAATAGCCGGTCACACTCTCGATGGCATGACCGAAGGTATGTCCGAAATTGAGGAGTGCGCGCTCACCCTGCTCGCGTTCGTCGCGCGCCACGATGGCAGCCTTGGTTTGGCAAGAGTGATGGATGGCGTACGCCAATGCCGCCGTATCGCGAGACAGTAGTTTCTCGGCGTGCGACTCCAGCCATTCGAAGAATGCTGCATCGCAGATCAAGCCGTATTTCACGACCTCGGCGAGCCCTGCGCGCAATTCGCGCGACGACAGACTCTGCAGCGTCGCGAGGTCTATGACGACGGCGCGCGGTTGATGAAACGCGCCGATCATGTTCTTGCCACGAGGATGGTTAACGCCCGTCTTGCCGCCCACGGAGGAGTCGACCTGAGATAGCAACGTCGTCGGAATCTGCACGAAGCCGATGCCGCGCTGATAGCAGGCCGCGGCGAACCCCGCCATGTCACCGATCACACCGCCTCCCAACGCGACGATGAGGTCATCACGCGCAAAGCGATGCTCGATGAGTTGGTCGAAAATGTTTGAGGCCGTGACGAGAGATTTATGCGCCTCACCATCGGGCAGAATGATGTCGTGCGTCTCAGCGCCGTGACGCGCGGCATGAATGGCGGCGGCGTAAAGCGGGGCCACCACCTCGTTGCTGACGACTGCAACCTTGCGGGCTTTCAAAAGCCCACCCATCCATGCGACATCACCCAGCAAGCCCTCTCCGATATAGATCGGATAGGAGCGCTCACCGAGCGGCACCGTCATGGAATGGAGCAGCGTCATGGCCTTCGAAGTATACGCGGCTGTGCCGCGAGTCAGTCCGACGGCAGCTGGCTCAGAATTTGATCGACGACTTCGCGCACGCGATGCCCGTCGGTACGCACCGTCAGGGCAGCGACCTCGGCGTAAAGGGGCGCACGGCGCGTCATCAGTTCGGTCAACCGCCCTTCCAGATCGGGTGCTCCCGTCAGTAGAGGTCGACGCTCCCCCTGACGGACTCTTTTCAATTGCTGTTCGATCGATGTCTCGAGGTAGATGACGACCCCGCCCTCGCGTAATCGCTGACGGTTTTCATCCAGCAGAATCGCACCGCCTCCGGTCGACAAGACGACGCCCTGGCGAGCAACCAGTTCCGCGATGAGTTCGCGCTCGCGCGCACGGAACCCGGCCTCGCCCTCTTTCTCGAAAATGAGTGGAATATCGACGCCCGTTCGCTTTTCGAGCTCCGAGTCGCAGTCGATGAAGGGCCGCCGGAGCGCGCGGGCAAGCTGTCGACCCACCGCAGACTTTCCGGAGCCCATCGGCCCGACCAGAATGAGATTTCGTATTTCCTTCATCTTCAGCGAGAAACCGCCCTGACGGTCCAAGCCTAACCGAAGGTCGAGGGTTGCGGTGATGAGGCACCTGACATCTCCATTCCGGTAACATGACGCGGTCGTGAAGCGTTACCTGCCGAAAATCGCGTTTCTGGCTGCAGCTGGTCTCGCGATCAGCTCTCTCACCATCGCCGCACTGATCTCCGGCGCGTACCTCTATCTGCAGCCCTCCCTGCCCACGGTCGAGGCGATGCGCCAGATCGAGTTGCAGGTTCCGCTGCGGGTGTACTCGCGAGATGGCCAGGTCATCGCGCAGATCGGCGAGCAACGACGTATCCCGGTGACCTTCGACGACGTTCCGCCGATGGTTCGCCAGGCGTTCATCGCGGCCGAAGACGATCGTTTCTTCGAACACTCGGGCTTCGACTATCAAGGCATCCTGCGCTCGCTCGCGGTAAATCTGCTGCCGGGCTCTCGCCTGCAAGGTGCGAGCACCATCACGCAGCAAACCGCTCGTAATCTTTTTCTGACGCAAGACCGCACCTGGCGACGAAAAGTGCAGGAGATGTTCCTCACCTATCGCATCGAAAAAGAGTTTTCGAAGGAAGAAATCTTTGGTCTTTATCTGAATGTCATTCACTTCGGAAAACGCACCTACGGTATCGCCGCCGCCGCCGATCTTTATTTCGGAAAAACACTCGACCAACTGACTCTAGCCGAGGCCGCCACGCTCGCCCGAGTGCCGCAGGCACCGTCGCGCTACAACCCGATCAACAACCCCGAGGCTGCTGCACAGCGGCGCGGCTACGTGCTACGACGCATGCGGGAGCTCGGCTACATCGATCGCGAGACAGAGGAGCGCGCCGCTGCCGAGAAGGTGTCTGCTCGAGAGCACGTCCAGGTGTTCGAGGTCGAGTCGCCCTACATTGCCGAAATGGCGAGACTCGAGCTCGTGCAGCGACTCGGTGCGTCGGCCCAGAACGAAGGCTACAAGATCTACACCACCATCGATCCGCGAATGCAAACCGCAGCGAATGCAGCCGTTCGTAAGGGTTTGCTCGACTACGATCGTCGACATGGCTGGCGTGGCCCCAAAAACCGCGTCAAAGTTCCGAGCACCAACGAAGAGAGTGAGCTCGAGGCGCTGATCGCCGATCAAGACGCCAGTGGGCCCGTACTTCCGGCGGTCGTACTCGACGTCCAAGAAAAAACGGCCCGCGTATACGTACGCGATAACGGGATCGTTACGCTGCCTTGGGAGGGTCTCTCTTGGGCGAGGCCGAAACTCAATGGTCGCCTCGGCAAATCGCCGAAGACGGCCGGAGAGCTTCTGACGCGCGGCGACGTCATCCATGTCACGCTGCTTCCTACACCGCAGCTTGCCCAGATCCCTGAAGCGGCCGCGGCACTCGTGGCGCTCTCGCCTGTCGATGGAGCGATTACTGCACTCGTCGGAGGCTTCGATTACTTTGATCCGAATGCCGGCAAGTTCAATCGCGCCATTCAAGCAAAACGGCAGCCCGGCTCCGGCTTCAAACCTTTCCTGTATTCGGCAGCGCTCGAAAACGGCTTCACGCCCGCCTCCGTGGTGCTCGATGCGCCGTTCGTCATCGATGATCCGAATATGGAAGAGGCCTGGCGTCCCGAGAATTCGAGCGGCGACTTCGAAGGACCGACACGCCTTCGCGAAGCGCTCGTCAAATCTCGAAACCTCGTCTCGATCAGAGTGCTGCAAGCCATCGGCATGGGTCCAGCCATCGCTTACACGGAACGCTTCGGCTTCGAGCGCTCGAGCCTTCCGCGTAATCTCACACTATCGCTAGGCACCATGAGCGCAACGCCGCTGGAGGTTGCCTCCGGTTATGCCGTTTTCGCCAATGGCGGGCATCGGATCCAGCCGTGGTTCATCGACCGCATCGAAGATCCTGCCGGCCAAGTCGTGTTTCAAGCCTCGCCGCGACGAGTGGCCCCCGAGTGCGATGCGCCGGATCCATCGGCCGGCGCGACAACCGACGAACCGACTGCAGAAACCGAAGGCCCGGCGATCGTGCCCGCCGGCTGCGCCTTGCCGGCAACCGAGGTGGCCCCTCGCGTGATCAGCCCGCAAAACGCCTGGCTCATGACCGACATGCTCCGCGAGGTCATCACTCGAGGTACCGGACGTCGTGCCTTGGCGCTCGGACGCAGCGACATTGCCGGCAAGACGGGCACCACCAACGAGGCGCGCGACACCTGGTTCAACGGTTACAACGCGTCGCTCGTGGCGACTGTTTGGGTCGGCTTCGACCAGTCTCGCCCCCTCGGCGAAGGCGAAGAAGGGAGCCGCACGGCCGTGCCGATCTGGGTCGACTTCATGGCCGAAGCATTGAAAGGTGTTCCTGACCGTCCCTGGTTTATGCCGGGCGGACTCATGCAGGTGCGGATCTCCCCCGCCACCGGAGAGATCGCGGGAGCCGACGATCCGGATGCCATTTTCGAAACCTTCATGATCGATCGCCTTCCGGCAGGCGGCACGCCCGGAAGCCCTGCGGTAGATCCGAAGCGTCCGAACGACCCGCCGGCTGAACCTATTTTTTGATTCGTCATCATGAAAAAGCTTCCGCCTCGTGCCGAAAACCTCAGACGAGCGCTCGCTCAAGAGGCGGCTCGAGTGATGGCCGAGCACGGCATCCGCGATTTTCTTTTCGCCAAGCGTAAAGCCGCTGAACGATTCGGTGTCGTCGACGGATCGGTATTGCCGCGCAACACCGAAATAGAAGAAGCACTGCAGGAATATCAACGTCTATTCGGCGGTGATGCGCATCTCGAGTCGCTCCAGGCACAGCGCGAAGTGGCGCTCGAGGTCATGCGGCGCCTCGAACAATTCCAGCCACGTCTCGTGGGCCCAGTGCTGCAGGGTACGGCGACCGAGCACGACGACGTCGTGCTCCACGTCTTTGCCGATCGCGCAGAGTCGGTGACGTTTCACCTCATGGATCAGGGCGTGCCATTCGAAGTCGGCGAACGACGCACACGCCTCAATGCCGAGCGCATCGTGCAGCAACCGGCCCTGCGGCTCGAAGTCGATGGTCAGCCCGTGGAGATCGTCGTCTTCCCGGTAGATGGCATTCGGCAAGCGCCGATCAGTCCAGTCGATGGCAAGCCGATGCGTCGCGCAGACGTGAATGAGGTGTCATCCCTGGTTGCCTCAGGGTATGACTGAAGGGTCGGCCTCTAGCTGAATCTCAGCCGCGTTTGGCGATCGCGACGTAGTCGCGCTTCACGGGGCCCGTGTAGAGCTGACGCGGACGACCGATCTTGTACGCCGGGTCGCTGATCATTTCTTGCCAGTGCGCGACCCATCCTGCCGTACGCGCGATCGCGAACATGACCGTGAACATCGAGCGCGGGATGCCGAGAGCGCTGTAGATGATGCCGGAGTAGAAATCGACGTTCGGATAGAGCTTGCGCGAGATGAAGTAATCGTCCTTGAGGGCGATTTCTTCGAGCCGCTGGGCGAGCTCGAGCAACGGGTTGTCGGCACGACCCATTTTCGCGAGCACCTTGTGGCACATCTCGCGAATGATCTTCGCGCGCGGATCGAAGTTTTTGTAGACACGATGGCCGAAGCCCATCAGACGTACGTTGCTGGACTTGTCTTTGACCTGCGCCAGGAACTTCGGAATGTTGTCGACACTGCCGATTTCTTCGAGCATTTCGAGCACGGCTTCGTTCGCACCACCGTGCGCGGGGCCCCAAAGGGCCGACACGCCTGCGGAGATGGCGGCATACGGGTTCGCGCCCGTAGAGCCTGCGAGACGCACCGTCGAGGTGCTCGCATTTTGCTCGTGATCGGCGTGCAGGATGAGCAGCAGATCGAGGGCCTGCGAAGCCAGCGGATCGACGTGATACGGCTCGCAAGGCACGGCGTAAAACATGTGCAGCAGGTTGCTGCAGTAATCGAGATCGTTGCGCGGATAGACGAACGGTTGGCCTACCGAACGCTTGTAGGCCGCCGCAGAAATCGTCGGCATCTTCGCAATGATGCGGTGCATGAAGATTTCGCGGTGACGCGGGTTATTGATGTCCATCGAGTCGTGATAGAACGCGGACATCGAGGCGACGATCGCGCTGACCATGGCCATGGGGTGCGCATCGTAATGAAACCCGTTGTACATGCGCAGCAGCGACTCGTTAATCATCGTGTGACGCTGAATGCTCACGCTGAAATCAGCGAGCTGCTTCTGGTCGGGAAGCTCTCCGTTGTTGAGGAGATACGCTACTTCGATGAATGAACTCTGGGCAGCCAACTGCTCGATGGGATAGCCGCGATAGAGCAACACGCCCTGATCACCATCGATGTAGGTGATGCGGCTTTCGGTGCTGGCCGTAGCCATGAAGCCCGGGTCGAAAGTGAAGACACCGTGGTCTTTGTTGAGAGCGCCGATGTCTACGACGTCCGGCCCGATCGTGCCGGAGCGCACCGGCAAGGCGCTCGTCTTACCCGAGGAGAGATCTTTGATTTCGAAGTTCTTGGTGGTCATGGCGTGAAAATCGTCGTCTTGAAGCTCGTCGCAGAATTGCGACGAATCGTGACGAAATTGACACGGCGGGCGTTCATAATCAAGGCGCCCCGGCTGATTTTTTTATTCAGTCATCTTCATTCGACCACCTTGTAGAGGGTGCCCGGCTGTAACTTGCGGTCGGGATACAAACCGTTGATGAGCATCAACTCTTCCCGCGGGTACTTCTCGACAGGCATGTCGTCGGCGTAGTCCTCGAGTCGGGTGTCGGCGGTGGACGTGCGAATTCGCAATCGGTAGGGCTCAGCTAGCGGAAACTCGGAAGGTTTGAGCGGACGAAGCGTTTCGGCGACCGATAAAAAGAGTCCGTCGGACTCCGGAACGGCTCCTCGCGACGAACGGCTCGCACCGGCAAACAGATAGGCGCTCTTGTCGCGGTAGAGAACCGTCCAACGCACGGGCCCCGCTCCGTTGTCGAGAGGTGAGCCGGAAGTCGTACGCACCGTGTACCCCTCCATCCCGTTGATCTGGATAGGCTTGCCTCCCGACAACGTCGCCCCCCGCAGTTGCGAGAGCAGAAACTCACGAGGCCCCATCGTCGGCGGATAGTTGCGCAGCGTGATCTGCATCAGCGTGTCTTTGTTAGGGGTATAGGCGATGAGTGCGTCCCGCTGGTTTTCGACGGTCCAGGCTTTCGGAAATGCGACCGTGATGCCGAGCTCGGCGTGGTAGAGGCGATTTCCGCGGACGATCCCCTGCGCTCGACTCGATCCGTAGGTCAGCCCATCGATGGCTTTCATGTACCGCTCGCGGTTGTCGATCCACCCACCCGTCGGACCCGTCTCGAGGTTGGCCGAGGCCTTGGCCGCCTGGACGGCGCGCGCATCGGGCGCGGGGTGCGACGAGAACATGCCGTGGTACACGCGCGGCTCTCGCCCTTCGGCGCGAGCCCGATCGATTTCGAAACGCTCACCGCGTCTGAACATCTCGAAGACCTCGCCCATCGCCTCGGGTCGGTATCCCGCACGAACGGCGTACCGCAGCCCGATGCGATCCGCCTCGAGCTCGTTCTCTCGACCGTAGCCGCGCATCCACGCAGTCGCCCCGAGATTCGCAAGATCGGCGACGGCGCTGGAGCCGGTGTAGATCGCCGCAGCCGTCGCCGCAATCGTCGCCAGCACACCGCGGGTCATTCTTTTTTGGGGATGCTTCGCGGTGACGTGTGCGACCTCATGCCCAAGCACTGAGGCCAGTTCAGCCTCGGAGTTGAGTTGGATCAACAAACCGCGATGGACGTACACGTAGCAGCAGCCTGTCGTGAACGCGTTGATGGAGTCGTCATCGAGTACGACGAATTTCCACTCTTCGTCGGCGAGACTGCTTTGCCGAGCGACGCGCTGACCGATTTCGCTCACGTAGTCTTGAAGGGCCTGGTTCTCGTAGACCCCATAGGCTTTGAGGATTTGCTCGTGCGCCTTGCGAGAGCTCGCGCTCTCCTGCGATTTACGCTCGGTCTGTTTACGCGGCGAAGACTGGGCATCGAGATGCAACGGCGCTGACGCGATCGTCAACGCGACGCACAGAGTGGCGAAAACTCTCGACGTTTTCATGCAGAGATCCCGGAATTCACGAAAATTCGACGATCAGACGCTAGCAGAAGTTCCGGTAGATACGGATACGGTGTCGACCCAGAAATGACAAAGCGCCCTTTCGGGCGCTTTGTCGGGTCCGTTGCTCGGGGCGCAGGAAGCGACCCCAGCAGCCTCAGCGCGCAGCGGCGGAGGCGTATTTCTTGCGGAACTTGTCGACGCGACCGGCCGTGTCGACGATCTTCTGCTTGCCCGTATAGAACGGGTGGCAGCTCGAGCAGACTTCGAGCGAGAGGTCCTGACCGAGGGTCGAGCGGGTCTGAAAAGTGCTGCCGCAGGAGCAGGACACTTTGATCTCGTTGTATTCCGGGTGAATCGAGGGCTTCATGACCGACCTTCCAGTTAGCGGGCAGGACGTAAAAGGGCGCGCAGTCTAAGCGCGGCAGCCCGGTTTCGACAAGGGCCGAAGGGCGTTACGCCAGCGCCAAGGGCGGTTTTGAGACTCAAGTCCATGAAAACTGTGGATAAGTCTGTGGAATAGCGCGCCTAGCCCGCGCGTCAAATCCCTCGTTTTTGCCTTTTTTGGTCTTTGTTCAAAAAATTACTCGGATGTTTTTTATAATAAAAACATGGGCTTAGCGATTCATTCTTGTAGTAAAACTGAAAAAATCGCGTAATTCACGAGTTCGGCGGGATTTTTTATGCGCTGTGCATACTTTTCGATCCCTCGTCCGGCAGAAATTCCAGCAATACCTCGTTGAGAAACTGGAATCCGACCGAAGTGGGCATGACCCGGCCCCGGCCCGAAGGGCCCGTCGCGAGGGACAAAAGCCCGCGATCTTGCAGTCGCTGCACCACCGGGCTCACCACCTCCCAATGCAACCCCGTGCGGCGCTCGAAGATTTCGATCTCGAAACCCGCCGTCAACCGAAGTGCATTCAACATGAATTCGAACGGTCGCTGGTCTTCCTCGACCGTATGCCAAACGAGCGCGCCCTGCGGGTCGCGCTGATAACGACGTGGCTCTCGAGGCTGCACGCTTCTCACCACTGCCATGCCGCCCTCGGGTCGCACTGCAGACAGTTTGCCGTGTGCTCCTGCGCCGATACCGAGATAGTCGCCGAAGTTCCAGTAAACGAGGTTGTGCGCGCAGTCGAATCCCTTTCGCGCATAAGCCGACACTTCGTATCGAAGATAGCCCTCGTCCGCGAGCCGGGCGCTCGTGATCTCGAGCATGCGCGACACCTGATCGTCTACCGGTAAACCTGAGGGCGGACGAGCCGCGAAAGGCGTGCCCGGCTCGAGTGTCAGGTGGTAATGAGAAATTTGCGCCGGTGAAAGGGCGAGTGCGGACTCGATGTCTCGAAGAGCGCCCGCTTCGTCTTGCTCGGGTAATCCGTACATCAAATCGATATTGAAATTGGAAAGGCCCGCAGCGTGAAGTTCTGCGGCAGCATTTCGCGTTTCGTCGGATGAGTGAATTCTTCCGAGCTTTCGTAAAACCTCTACATCAAAACTTTGCGCCCCGAGCGAAACACGATTGACGCCCGCTGCGGCGTATTCGGCAAAACGTCCTCGTTCGATCGTGCCCGGGTTCGCCTCGAGGGTGATCTCGGCCTCGGCTTCAAGACCGAGCTCCGCTCGAACTGCGTCGATCACACGACCGATGGCGGCAGGCGAAAACAAACTGGGCGTTCCGCCACCCATGAAGACCGTCGAAATACGACGCCCGCCGATGAGTGTCGCCTGTGACTCGCATTGGTGCGCGAGATCTCGGACCAGCGCGGCGACGTACGCCTCTTCGGGCACTCGCTCACGACCAGGTACGTCCTCCCGCAGCGCATGCGAGTTGAAATCACAGTAAGGGCATTTGCTGACACACCACGGAAAGTGGATGTACAAACTGAGGGGCGTCTCGGAATTCATGGCTCGCCGCCGTTCAGAGACGGCGGAGTCGTGAATGCAGATCGCGCAGGGCCGAGCCACGATGGCTCTGGGCGTGTTTCTCCGCGGCTGCGAGTTCGGCAACGCTGCGAGCCTCGCCACGAGGTGCGAATACCGGGTCGTAACCGAAACCGCCGTGACCTCTCGACGAGCGCAAGATGACGCCTTCCCAGACACCCCGACCGAGCAAGGGTGACGGATCATCGGCCGTTCGCGCGAGCGCGATCACGCAACGAAAGCGGGCCGACCGTGATGCGTCCGGCACACGCTTCATCGCATCGAGCAATTTTTCGAGATTGGCGAGATCGCCGGCGCCCTCGCCTGCATAGCGCGCAGACCGTACCCCAGGCGCGCCACCTAATGCATCGACCTCGAGACCCGAATCGTCGGCCATCGCCGGCAGACCACTGTGGGCTGAGGCATAGCGAGCTTTGAGTATCGCGTTGTCTTCAAAGGTTTCGCCTGTCTCTTCGGGCGGCTCGATGCCGAACTCGGCCTGTGGCACGAACTCGAAGCCGAGAGGCCCGAGCAGGTCGGAGAACTCGCGGATTTTCCCGACGTTACCGGTGGCGAGTACGATCCGCATCGCTCAGGGCTTGCCCGTTTTCAGCGCCTCGCGCTGCAGTTCGTGCAACTGCGAGATACCGCTCGCGGCCAATGCCAACATGACGTCGAGTTCCTCGCGACGGAATGCATGTCCTTCGGCTGTCCCCTGAATCTCGACGAAACTGCCGCCGTCCTTCATGACGACGTTCATATCGGTTTCCGCCTGAGAGTCTTCCGGGTAATCGAGATCGAGCACGGGAACACCGCCACAGATGCCGACCGACACGGCAGCAACCTGACCGTGCAAGGGTGAGCGCAGGAGCGTGCCGCGGGCGATCAAGGTCTGACAAGCGTCGACGAGCGCCACATAACTTCCCGTGATCGCTGCGGTACGCGTACCGCCGTCGGCCTGAAGCACATCGCAATCGAGCGTGACGGTGCGCTCACCGAGCGCAGCCATGTCGATGACCGCGCGCAGACTACGTCCGATCAGTCGCTGAATTTCTTGGGTACGCCCCGATTGCTTGCCCTTCGCCGCTTCGCGAGCCGATCGAGTGTGTGTCGAGCGTGGCAGCATGCCGTACTCCGCGGTCACCCACCCCTGGCCTCGTCCGCGAAGGAATCCGGGCACCCCCTCTTCAATGCTGGCGGTGCAAAGCACCCTCGTGCCGCCGAACTCCACCAGCACCGAACCCTCGGCATGTCGGGTGTAGTGACGATGGAAACTCACGGGGCGAAGTTGGTCGGGATTACGACCGCTCGGACGTTGAAACATCTTTGATTTCCGTGTCTGGCAGATCAGTGGGATAAACTGCGCGCTTTATACACCCCGGCCGACCTGGACGCACGGCAGCGGCGGCCGCGAGCAGAGGACTCTCGATGATCAGCAGCATGACGGGCTTCGCACGACGCGAGGTGAGCGGCCCTTTTGGCGAACTCACCTGCGAACTGCGCAGCGTCAACCACCGGTATCTCGAACCCGGGTTCCGACTGCCCGAAGAGTTACGCTCATTGGAAGGCGAGCTGCGACAGCTGCTCGCCAAAGCACTCAAGCGCGGCAAACTCGATTGCACGATCCATCTTCGCGGGTCCCACCAAGCCGAACGAGAATTGACGGTCGACGAAGCGGCGCTGCAACGCTTGCTCGCTCGTGCGGGTGAAATCGCCTCGCGGCTTTCGATCGGCACTGCAGCTAGGGTCGATCCACTCGACGTGTTGCGCTGGCCCGGCGTACTCAAAGACGATGCTCCAGACACCGAAAGCCTGCATGGGGCCTGCCGCGCGCTGTTTCAGGAGACAGTTCGAGAGATGGCTGCGGCACGCCGTCGCGAAGGTCAAAGATTGCGTGAGCTCATCGAGCAGCGTTGCGGCGCACTAGCCGAACTCGTGACCGGCTTGCGCGCTCGCATGCCCGAGTTGCAAGCACGCCTGCGTACTCGCCTGAAAGAGCGTCTCGCCGAACTCGGTACCACGGTAGATGCCGGTCGTTTCGAACAGGAAGTCGCCTTACTGCTGCAGCGCGCAGATGTCGACGAAGAGCTCGATCGTCTGGACGGACACATTGCCGAAATCCGTCGCGTGATCGAAGGTGACGAAGCTGCGGGTCGCCGGCTCGACTTTCTCATGCAAGAGCTCAATCGCGAAGCGAATACCCTGTCGTCGAAATCTCAGGAAATCGACGTCACTCGTATCGCGGTCGACATGAAAGTTTTGATCGAACAAATGCGAGAGCAGGTTCAAAACATCGAATGAGTGGTCGGCTTTTCGTGATCGCCGCACCCTCAGGTGCCGGCAAGACCAGTCTCGTCAAGGCGGCGCTTGAGCGCGCGCCCAATCTTCGCGTTTGCGTCTCGCACACGACGCGTGCTCGCCGGACCAACGAAGTCGATGGGCGCGATTACCACTTCGTCACCGTCGATCACTTCAAAGAAATGATCGCGGCAGACGGCTTCCTCGAATACGCGCCGGTTTTCGATAATTTCTATGGTACGAGCCGAAAGGCCCTCGAGGACGCTTTCGGTCGTGGATATGACGTGATCCTCGAAATCGACTGGCAGGGCGCAAGACAGGTGCGCGAGCGCACTCGCGATCCGGTGACGGGTAAACCGGGGTGTAGCAGCATCTTCGTGCTTCCTCCCTCGCGAGCGGAACTCGAGCGCCGCCTCCGCGGACGCGGTACCGACAGCGAATCGGTGATCGAGCGGCGGTTACGCGATGCCGTCGCCGACATGACACATCACGACGAGTTCGAGTACGTCATCGTCAACCAGGATTTCGATCAGGCGGTGGCCGACTTGCTACGCATCGTGGCCGGCAACGCCGAGGATCTGGCCGGGGGTCGGGCGTCGCTTGATCCCCTGCTGCACGATCTGCTCGGCTAGAATGCAACCGAGAGAGGCCGCCGCTGGCGGTAAACCCCCGCGCTGGCCTATACTTGACGGCCAATTTCAGATTATTCCGGGTTCATCCCGAGGGCTTCTCCACATGGCGCGAATCACCGTCGAAGACTGTCTCCAGAACGTCGACAACATCTTCCAGCTCGTGATCCTCGCTTCGCAGCGTGCGCGCCGGCTGGCCAATGGTGCCGAGTCGACCGTGCCCTGGGAAAACGACAAGCCCACCGTCGTCGCGCTGCGCGAAATCGCTGCAGGCAACATCACCCCCGAAATGCTGCTCGAGCCAGAGCCGGAACCCGAACCGGAACCGAGCCTGCTTCCCGACATCATGGAGCCCGATCCGGGCTTCCGTGCTCCCCAGTTCGGTCTCGGAGACTGATCGCGCGGCCCTGACAGGGCGGAGGCACTTTGGATTATGCGCAGACACTGCTCGGCCTCCTGCCCGGCGGTTCACGCAGGACCCCCGGCCTCAAGGAGCTGCTGAGCGCTGCCAGCGCGTACCTGCCCCCCGAGCATGTCGAGCGCATCCGCGAAGCGGCGGAATTCGGCGCCGAAGCCCATCGAGGCCAGAAGCGCAAAACGGGTGAGCCCTACATCGCACACCCGGTGGCCGCCGCCGAAGTGCTCGCAAACCTGCGGCTCGATGCCGACACCATCGTCGCCGCCATCCTCCACGACGTCATCGAAGACACGCCGATAGCCAAAGAAGATCTGGCGACTCGCTTCGGTCAAACGGTCGCGGACATCGTCGACGGCGTCACGAAACTCGACCAGATTCAGTTCAAGAGTCGCGAAGAAGCTCAGGCGGAGTCTTTCCGCAAAATGCTGCTGGCGATGGTTCGGGATCTGCGAGTGATCCTGGTCAAGCTCGCCGATCGACTGCACAACATGAGAACGATCGAGGGCATGGCACCGCCGCGTCGACGCGCCATCGCCCGAGAGACGCTCGACATCTATGCGCCTCTGGCCGAGCGACTCGGCCTGTATGCAATGAAGCTCGAGCTCGAGGACCTCGGCTTCCACGCGCTTTATCCGCGTCGATATAAGGTCATCGAGAAGGCTCTCAAACGAGCCCGCGGCAACCAAAAAGAGTTTCTCACCCGAATCTCGGAAAACATCGGCACTGCTCTGGCGAAGGCAGGCATCGAAGCCGAAGTCGAAGCACGAGAAAAGCATCTCTACAGCATCTACCGGAAGATGCAGCGCAAGCGTACGTCGCTCTCGGAGATCGTCGACGTATACGGGCTTCGCGTCATCGTCGAATCCGTCGATCACTGCTACCGCGCTCTCGGAGTCGTGCATGGTGCATATCGCCCGATGCCGGGTCGATTCAAAGATTACATCGCGATTCCGCGCGTCAACGGCTATCAATCGCTGCACACCACCCTGTTCGGACCCAATGGCCAGCCCATCGAAGCGCAGATTCGTACGCGGGACATGCATCGCGTCTCCGAATCGGGAATCGCTGCACACTGGAAATACAAGTCGGGCGAAGCCTCGGCAGGGTACGAGCAGGCGCGCGCGCGTGAGTGGTTGTCTAACCTGATCTCGATGCAGGAGGCGGGCTCCTCCGAAGAATTCCTGGAAAGCGTTCGACTCGATCTCTTTCCAGACAAGGTCTATGTGTTCACGCCGAAGGGCAAGATTCTCCGACTGCCGCGCGGAGCGACGGTCGTCGACTTCGCCTACGCCGTGCATACCGATGTCGGCAATCGTTGCGTCGCAGCCAAGGTCGATCGCAGGCTCGCTCCGCTACGCACGCCGTTGCGGAACGGCCAGACTGTCGAAGTCGTCACGGCACCGGGCGCCATCCCGAATCCGTCATGGGTCAACTTCGTCGTCACGGCTAAGGCTCGCGCGGCCATCCGGCAATACCTCAAGGGGCTACGACGATCCGAGGCGATGGAGCTGGGTCAAAGACTCGTCAATCAGTCGCTTGCCGAGTTCGACCTCTCGCTCACCGACATCAGCGAAGCTGCTTTGGCCGCTACGGCAGGCGAGCTCGGCATGTCGGATGCCGACGAGTTATTCGAAAAAGTGGGCTTGGGCGAGCGCCTCGCGCCGCTCATCGCGCGACGACTCGGACCCGCAGCCCCCTCGACTGCCACACCCGGAAGCGCCGATGCCGGCGAGAGCGCCCCCGCACCGCTCGCCATCGCCGGCACCGAAGGGCTGCTCGTCAGTTATGCGCGCTGCTGCTTTCCGGTGCCGGGTGATCCGATCCTCGCCTACCTCTCGAGTGGGCGCGGCATCATCGTCCATCGCGAAGATTGCGCGAACGTCGATGATTACCGAAAGCATCCGGAGAAGTGGATCTCGGTCACCTGGGCTGATCAAACCGTTCGAATGTTCGGTTGCGAGTTGCGAGTGGAAGTGCAGAACCGAATGGGCGTGCTCGCTGCGGTGGCCTCAGCCATCGCCGGCACCGAAACCAACATCGATCACGTCGAACTCGAAGAGCGCGATACGGACACCTCAGTGCTGATCTTCGAAGTGCGTGTTCGCGATCGTCAGCACCTCGCAAGCGTCATGCGAGTGATTCGCCGGATGCCCGACGTGCTGCGGCTCTCGCGTACACTTGCGGTCAAGACCCGCGACGATTGACCCGCGGTCAACATTCAAGAGGATCACGACATGACTCGACAGATCATCAATACGCCCGACGCACCGCAGGCCATCGGTACCTACTCGCAAGCCGTACGCGTGGGTCAAACGGTTTACATTTCTGGCCAGATTCCGCTCGACCCGGCGACCGGTGAGCTTGTCAGTGGCGATATCGAAGTCGAGATCCGTCGAGTCTTCGATAATCTGGCGGCTGTCGCAAAAGCCGCGGGCGGCTCGCTCAAAAATGCCGTGAGGGTCACCGTATTTCTCACCGACCTTTCGAATTTCGCGAAGGTCAATGAAGTGATGGCAACCTACTTCCCGCAGCCCTGGCCGGCACGCGCCGCGCTCGGTGTCTCGCAACTGCCGAAAGGCGCGAGAGTCGAGGTCGATTGCATCCTGCACCTTGACTGAACCCCGAGAACAACGCCCGGTCACGGCACTGCGCGGCGTCGGAGACGCGCTCGCGTCTCGCCTCGCCGTGCTCGGCGTGACGACCGTTCAAGACCTGCTCTTCGTCCTACCTACTCGTTACGAAGACCGAACTCGCGTTCAACCCATCGGTTCGTTGCTCGCCGGGCATCGCGCCGTCGTCGAAGGCGAAGTGCAATTGACGGAAGTCGTCTACCGTCGACGCCGTCAAATGTTGTGTCGCATCGCCGACGGCTCCGGCTTTCTCACCCTACGCTTCTTCTATTTTTCTGGAGCGCAACAGGAAGGTCTCGCACGGGGTACGCGTATCCGATGCTTCGGTGAAGTACGGAGAGGCCCGCTCGGACTCGAGATGGTGCACCCCGAATACCGAAGAATTTTCGACGATCGTGCACCGCTCGAAGATTCATTGACGCCGGTGTACCCCGCGACCGAAGGGGTCAGTCAGGGGCGGCTGCGCATGCTCATCAATCAGGCGCTACGCGAACTCGATACCGCGGGCGTTCGCGATTGGCTACCGACCTCTATCATCGCGCCGCTCGGTCTGCCTCCGCTTCGCGATGCGCTGCGCTACGTGCACCGACCTCCTGTCGATGCGGCGCTCGACGAGCTCGAGGCTGGGAAACATCCAGCGCAGAGGCGTCTCGCTTTCGAGGAGTTACTCACGCATCAAACCGTGATGCGACGCCTGCGTGAGTCCACACGAACCGATCCGGCCTGGTCGCTCGATGACCCCAAGGGCCTCGAGCCCCGGTTCATCGCAGCGCTTCCCTATTCACTGACCAACGCCCAACAGCGCGCGCTCGACGAAGTCGACGCCGATCTGGCTCGCGAGCGGCCGATGGTGCGGCTCGTCCAAGGCGATGTGGGCTGCGGCAAGACCGTGGTCGCTGCCGCGGCGGCGGCGCGCGCGGTGGGTAGTGGGCGGCAAGCGGCGCTCATGGCCCCGACAGAACTACTCGCCGAACAACATCAAAGAAATCTTGACGCCTGGTTTCGGCCTCTGGGCGTGACGGTCGCTTTGGTGTCGGGCTCGCAACCTGCACGCACTCGACGCAGCGCACTCGAGGCGGTGGCTGCCGGTGACGTTCAGATCGTGGTCGGCACCCACGCCCTATTTCAAGAGGGCATGCAGTTCCGCGATCTCGCTCTCGTCATTGTCGACGAGCAACACCGCTTCGGCGTTCAACAACGATTGCGCCTCGCCGAAAAAGGGCAAGCGAGCGGACGTCACCCCCATCAACTCATCATGACCGCGACGCCCATTCCGCGAACGCTCGCCATGACCGCCTATGCAGATCTCGATGTGTCGGTAATCGATGCGCTACCTCCGGGACGGACCCCAGTGAAAACAGTGGTGGCTGCAGAGACTCGGCGGGACGAAGTCGTCGCACGAATCGACGCCGCGTGTCGCGAAGGTAGCCAAGCCTATTGGGTGTGTCCGCTCATCGAAGAGTCAGAAGAACTTCAGTGCCAGGCTGCCGAAGAAACGGCGGCGGTCCTTGCCGAAGCGTTACCTCATCTCGTCGTTCGACTAGTGCATGGTCGGATGAAGCCGCGCGAGAAAGACGCCACCATGATGGCCTTCAAAGCCGGAAAAATTCATCTGCTCGTCGCCACGACCGTGATCGAAGTGGGCGTCGACGTCCCGAACGCCACCCTCATGGTGATCGAGAACGCGGAGCGCATGGGTCTCGCGCAGTTGCACCAGCTACGCGGCCGTGTGGGCCGCGGCTCGCGTGAAAGCGGTTGCGTTCTACTTTATCGAGCACCCCTCGGTCCGCTCGCACGAGCACGACTCAACGCCATTCGTGAAAGTAACGATGGTTTCGAGATCGCACGCCGAGACCTCGAGCTGCGGGGGCCGGGCGAGTTACTCGGCACACGACAGACGGGGCTCGCGAGAATGCGCGTGGCCGATCTCATTCGAGATGCCGACCTGTTGCCCCGCGTGCAAGAAGCGGCCGAGATCCTGCTGGCATCCCATCAAGATAGAATCGCACCCCTGACCCAACGCTGGATCGGGACGGATGAACGATATGGCCGCATCGGCTGATTCCACTTCACTGCCACCGGCCGTTCCCGCCGCAGCGATGTGGTTGCCGGGAAGCGCGCTCAACTGCTACGTCGGCGATGCCTCGATGCGCTCGTGGCTACTCACGCCGGGTTTGCTCACGCAGCGTGTTCGCGATGCGGCAGGCGAAGGTTTCGCCATGCACTGCTTGAGCGAAGGCATGGTGGGCCAGGAGCACGTTCGCGAAATCGATATGTGTTGCGATGGCGTCGTCTGGATGTTCGCGCATACGCGCATTCCGGCATCGACGGTGCGTGCGCATCCTTGGCTCGGGCAGATCGGCCATCGAACCTTGGGCGAGGCGCTCGCGGGACGTGAAAATCTGAAGCGCGAGGACTTTCGCTACGCGCAGCTTTATCCGGACAGCTGGCTCGCCGAACGCGCGCTTCGACACGCACAACTGCCGCCTCAGCCGCTTTGGGTTCGTCACTCTGCATTCATGGTGGGTGAGTCGCCTTTCGATCTTTACGAAGCTTTTCTACCGTCCATAGGGCAGCGTAGCGTTGCTGATGCAGTACCTCGTCGTTGAGGCAATGCGTCCATGACACCCGCCCTCAAGCGACGCCTACACGAATACGTATTACTGACGAGGTTCAATCGTCCGATCGGGACGCTGCTGCTCTTGTGGCCAGCCCTCTGGGCGCTCTGGATCGGCGCAGGCGGCATACCTGACCCGCTGCTTCTGATCGTATTCGTGTTGGGCACGCTGCTCACGCGCTCGGCCGGCTGCATCATCAATGATTTTGCAGACCGCGATTTCGATCCTCATGTCGAGCGAACTCGAGAGCGGCCGCTCGCTGCGCGTCGTGTCTCACCGTACGAAGCGATCAGCCTCTTCGTAGTCCTCATGCTGCTCGCCTTTTTTCTGGTCCTGCAACTCGATACGAAAACAGTGATGTTGTCGTGGGTGGCCGCTGCACTTCTGGCGACCTATCCGCTCTTCAAACGGTTCTTTCCGGCTCCACAGCTCTATCTCGGGCTCGCCTTCGGTTGGGCGGTCCCCATGGCGTTCATGGCCACGCAAGGAAAAATCCCACTGACCGGATGGCTGATTTTCGCTGCGACGGTGGTCTGGGCTTGTATCTACGACACGTTCTACGCGATGGTCGATCGCGACGACGATCGACGGATCGGCATCCAATCGACGGCTCTGCTATTCGGACGCCACGATTTGTTCATCATCGCCGCTCTGCAAACTTTGATGATCATCATACTTTCGGCAGTGGGCGTGCTCGCCGATCTCGGTTGGGTGTATTTCCTCGGCGTGGTCTGCGCAGCGGGTCTCTTCGCCTGGCAGACCTGGTCTGCCAGGCGCCGTGATCGTGAAGCCTGCTTTCGGGCGTTTCTCGATAACCACTATGTCGGTATGGTGCTCTTCGCGAGCATTGCCCTCGCCACGGCCCAGCGCTGAACATCTGCGACACCTGCCTCGAGCAGCGCATGCCGAGCAGCGTCGAGAGTCGCCCCGGTGGTGATGACGTCGTCGATCAGCGCAACCCGACGTACGCCCGACGATTCGATTTCTTCTTGAGCATCGGCTGACACGACGAACGCGCCCTCGACATTGAGCCGTCGCTCGGCGGCATGGAGCCCGGTTTGCGAGGGCGTTGCACGGAGTCGTGATATCCAGTTCGGACGCACCGGCCGTTGCAGCCAATGTCCGGTGTGTGTCGCGATGAGCAAAGACTGGTTGAAGCCGCGACTACAAACCCGGTCGGGATGCAAAGGCACCGGAACCAAAATATCGGGGGCGGCTAGATCTCGGGTGGCCGCGGCGAGTAGTCCACCAAAGAGGCGAGCTGCCCGTCGATCGCCTCGATATTTGAGGGCTTTCAAGGCGTCGTCGATCGGGTCTCGATACGCCAAGACCGAGAGTGTCGAGGCATGCGCGTCAGCGTCTGCTGCCCACGGCAGCGTGGTGAGACAGTCAGCGCACAGATCGATGAAGCCCAGATCGCCCTCGGCCTCACAGAAAAAGCACCGCGGCGGCAAACCGACGAAGGTCCAGCGGGCTCGCCAAGGTAATCGGGAGCCTCTTTCGCCGAGCCAAAGACGTACCCGATCAATTGTCGACTCGAGCGGCACTTGCAAGTTGACAGCCTCCCCCGCCCTTGAGGAACATCCGGACGGCAGTCTGGAAGACTGCCCTCGGGCAGTGCCCTCTGGCAGCCCGCCAATGTCGTCATCGAACCGGGAAACACCATGACCGAACACGCCGTCCGTCACGATTGGTCCATCGAGGAAGTCGAGGCGCTGTTCGCTCTGCCCTTCCAGGACCTCCTGTTCCGCGCGCAATCGGCGCATCGCGAATATCAATCGCCCAATACGGTGCAGATGAGCACCCTGTTGTCAGTCAAGACAGGCGCCTGCCCCGAAGACTGCGCGTATTGCCCGCAAAGCATCCGCTACGACACGGGTCTCGATCGCGAATCGTTGATGGCCATCGCCGATGTTGCGGAACGCGCCCGAGCTGCGAAGGATGCCGGTGCCACACGTTTCTGCATGGGTGCAGCGTGGCGGTCGCCGAAGAAAAAAGATATCGACGTGATGACGGCGATGATTCGCGAGGTCAAGTCGCTCGGCCTCGAGAGTTGCGCCACCCTCGGCATGCTCAATCGAGAGCAGGCCAAAGAATTACGCGATGCGGGGCTCGATTATTACAACCACAATATCGACACCTCTCCTGAGTTCTACGAGAAGATCATCACCACGCGTGATTTCCAGGACAGGCTCGATACACTCGAGGCGGTCCGCGAAGCCGGTATGAATGTCTGCTGCGGCGGCATCGTCGGCATGGGTGAGACGACGAAAGATCGCGCACGCATGCTGCAGGTTCTTGCGAATCTCGATCAGCACCCGGAGAGCGTGCCGATCAATCAACTCGTAGCCGTGCCCGGTACGCCGCTCGCCAATCAGGCGCCCATCGATCCGTTCGATTTCGTTCGCACCATTGCGGTGGCGCGTATCTTGATGCCCAAATCGGCCGTGCGCCTGTCGGCCGGTCGCGAGCAGATGTCTGACGAACTACAGGCGCTCGCTTTCTTTGCAGGCGCCAATTCGATCTTCTACGGCGAGAAGCTGCTCACCACGGGCAATCCCGACGTCGAACACGATCGCGAGTTGCTCGAACGTCTCGGCATGCGTACCGCGACGGGGGCATCCGGTGCGTTGCACGCCTGAGGCCGTCGCCGCCGCACTCGGCGAAATCGACTCCCGCAATCTCCGTCGAAGACGCGAACTCGCCCCAGACGGCCGAATCAATTTTTGTAGTAACGACTATCTGGGTCTCGCCAACGACGAGCGAGTCGCAAGCGCCATGGCAGACGCGGCCCGACAACTTGGTGCCGGCGCGGGCGCGTCACACCTCGTCAGCGGTCACACTGCAGAACATGAAGCGCTCGAGCGCGAGCTCGCCAACTTCACCGGCCGCGAGCGCGCTCTAGTGTTTTCGACAGGCTACATGGCAAACCTCGGCGTGCTGTCGGCACTCGCGGATCGTCGCGATCTACTCGTCTGCGACGAACTCAACCATGCCTCCTTGATCGATGCAGCGCGACTCGTTCGAAGTACATCCAACCTTCGTTACCCACATGGCGATGCGGCGGCGGCGATTTCGCTGCTCGACCACCATGCGCCGGCCATCACTGCAGCGGGCGGCGGCGCATTCGTCGTCACCGATGGGGTGTTCAGCATGGACGGAGATTTAGCCCCTCTCCCCGCGCTCGCAGCAGCGGCACGCAAATATCAGGGCTGGCTCGTCGTGGACGACGCCCACGGGCTCGGTGTGGTCGGCGTCAATGGCCGAGGCAGCTGCGAGCTCTTTGGTTTGAGTGCTCGCGAGGTTCCGGTGCTCGTGGGAACGTTCGGCAAGGCGTTCGGTACATTCGGCGCGTTCGTCGCCGGAGACTCCGACGTCATCGAGCTACTTGTGCAGCGGGCTCGGAGCTACATCTACACCACAGCCCTTCCTCCGGGTGTCGCGGCAGCCACACGGATGTCACTGGCTATCGTTCAAGAGGAAGCGTGGCGACGCGAGCACCTGCATTCTTTGATCATGAAGTTTCGTGATGGTGCGAAGGTTCGAGGTCTTCGCCTAATGGACTCGTCCACACCGATCCAGCCGATGGTTCTCGGCTCAGCCGAGGAGGCGCTTTCGGCGAGCGCCAAACTGGCCGCGGCGGGGTTCCGGGTCACGGCGATCAGACCGCCAACGGTTCCTCAAGGTACGTCGAGACTTCGCATTACGCTTTCTGCAGCACATAGCGAGTCGGATATCGACAGGCTGCTATCGGCTCTGGAGGCGTTGACATGAAGGCGCCCGCCCATGTCGAGCTCCTGAGTCGATTGGATCACTTTTCGTTGACGCCAAAAGTGGTGGTCGATCTGGAGGGAAGATCGGATGGCCCCCACGGCGCACTTCGTCAAAGATTTCCCCGGTCAAGACTGATCTCGACCGGCGCGCCAGAAAACTCCACCGACGCGAGCTCGTCGATCGTCAGTCGATTGTTTAGGCGCAGACCGAAGGTCGAACATCTGGCCTGCGCCGAACATCAGATATCGCTTTCGGACCATAGTGTCGATCTGGTGATCGCCCATGACTGGTCGCCGGGCATCGACAAACTCGATGCATCACTAAAGGACATTCATCGCGTGCTGGTGCCCGGCGGGCTTTTTCTTTGTACGGCACCCAGCGCGGCGTCATCACCGGGGCAGGCGGATATCCACGATTTCGGCAGCGCATTGATGCGCGCCGGTTTCGTCGAGCCGGTACTCGACATCGATCGCTACGCAGGCGAGGAGGAAGAAGTGATTCACGTTGCCGCATTCGCAGGCGCTTCGCACCACGCGCCTACAGATGGCGAAGTCGTGGTTCCTTTCCCGAAGGTGACCCGCCGATGAGTCCGCGCTCGATGGGCGTTTTCGTCACCGGAACCGATACGGAGATCGGCAAGACCTTCGTGTCGACCGCGTTGGCGGCGGCGGTACGCAGTCGGGGTATGAAAGTCGGCGTGATGAAGCCTGTGGCGTCGGGCGCGCGTCGTACGTCGGAAGGTCTTCGCAATGACGACGCACTGGCGCTGATGGCTGCAGCCGGCGAAACCGACTACGACGCCACGAATCCTTACTGTTTCGAGCCGCCGATTTCGCCGCATCTCGCAGCGGCGGAGGCGGGCGTATCGATCGACGTTCAACGGCTCGCGACGCTTGCGCAGACTCGCGCAACAAAATACGACCTACTGGTGGTCGAGGGAGCCGGTGGCTGGCGGGCGCCGCTCGGCCCGAATCGAAGCATGGCGGACCTCGCTCGGGCCATCGGGTTGCCCGTGGTCCTGGTGGTGGGTTTACGCCTGGGCTGTCTCAACCATGCGGTGCTGAGCGCCGAGTCGATCCGGCTTTCCGGGCTGGTGCTGGCTGGTTGGGTCGGGAATCGTATCGATCCCCACATGGCTCGATGGCAAGATAATGTGGCGACTTTGGAGTCGTTGCTCGGGGCGCCACCCCTCGCGATGTTCCCGTTCGGTGCCGAGGAGGGGGAGCGCCTCGATCTCGGTCTGCAGCTTTTCGACCGCATAGTGGATGATTTCGGGAAGGCTCCAAGTTCTCGTAAGTGATTGTATTGGTTGAATTTTAGTTGGCCGGTAGCATCCGGATGCCTGCCGAGGTGACGATTCATGCCAGAACCCGAAGCCCGCATCGAAATCGCCCCCCATTGCTCGCTATCGCCCCGCGGGGCCCGATGGTTTTTTGCCAGCGTCTGCGTGGCGTCGTTGTCGATCGCTCTCCCGATCTCGTTGATGGGGTTCTGGCTCGTTTTGCCCTTTGCAGGACTCGAACTCGCGCTGGTCGGCTGGGCTCTGCGGACCAGCATGGCGAGACGGCATCAGCGGCAAACGATCATCGTGTCCGAAGACGTCGTCACCATCGAGGACGTGTCGCCCCCCATTCGGCAACGTGTCGAGTTCCCGCGACACTGGGCGCAAGTTAGAATTCGCGCCGGGGGTTCACCGCTGCATCCGAGTCGACTGACCGTCGAATCGCATGGTCGCGGCCTCGAGCTTGGGCAGTTCCTCAATGAGCAGGAACGGCTCAGTCTCGCCAAGCGGCTTCGCCGCTTGATTGGCCGAATAGCAGAATCCCCGCCATTGCCCGCCCAGGGTGGTCCGGTTTGACCGGCACGCTTCAGGGCTGGCGCGTTTTTTTGGTGTTTTGATCGACCCATTGGATAAGCCATGACCAGACACGCTCGCTCCGCCCTTTCCGCCGCCGCCTTCGCGATCCTGGGCAGTCTCGCCCCGCTCGCTGCCCATGCCGAATGGGGCAACCTCAACATGCGGGTCGGTGTCACCGAGCTGTCCAAAGAAATCCACTCGCTGCACATGACCATCTTCTGGTGGTGCGTGGCCATCGGCGTGTTTGTATTTGGTTGGATGATCTGGTCGCTCGTCGCGTTCCGTAAATCGCAAGGCGCGAAGCCCGACACCACCATGACCCACAGCACGAAGGCCGAAATCATCTGGACGGTGATTCCGGTGGTCATCCTCGTGATCATGGCGATCCCCGCTGCCCGCACGCTTATCGCGATCGAAGACACGCGCAACACCGAGATCAGCATCAAGGTGACGGGCTACCAGTGGAAGTGGCACTACGACTATCTCGGCGAGGACGTGAAGTTTTTCTCCTCGCTCGCTCGCGCGAGTGACGAGGCTCGTCAGCTCAAGTCGGGCGTCAATCCAGAATCCGTCGAAAACTATTTGCTCGACGTCGACAACCCGCTCGTCGTTCCCGAAGACACCAAAGTTCGCGTACTGCTGACCGCGCAAGACGTCATCCACGCTTGGTGGGTTCCGGATTTCGGCATGAAGAAAGATGCGATCCCGGGCAACGTCAACGAACTATGGTTCAAGGTCGAGAAGGGCAAGACCGGTCTCTACCGCGGCCAGTGCGCCGAACTCTGTGGCCGCGATCACGGCTTCATGCCCATCGTCGTGAAGGTCGTCACGAAGGACGAATACCGCGCCTGGCTTGCCGCGCAAAAACCCGGTGCCGCGGCTCCTGCCGACGCTGCGAACGAACCGGCTGCTGAGGCTGCGCCCACCGTCGCGGCGCTTCCTGCTGCGCCCCGCGGCTGAGTCGTCGACCCCTAATCAAAGAATTCAACACCAGATTCAATTCGAGAGAGCACGAACATCATGGCCAATACCGCGACCCACGATCACGCTCACGATCACCACGATCACAAGCCGCATGGCCTCAAGCGCTGGCTCTTCGCCACGAACCACAAGGACATCGGCACGATGTACCTCGTATTCGCTTGCGTGATGTTCTTCATGGGCGGCGCCATGGCGCTCGTCATTCGCGCCGAGCTCTTCCAGCCAGGGCTGCAATTCGTCGATCCGGGGTTCTTCAACTCCATGACGACCATGCACGCGCTGCTCATGATCTTCGGTGCGGTCATGCCCGCGTGGACGGGTCTCGCCAACTGGATGGTGCCGATGCAAGTGGGCGCCCCGGACATGGCACTACCCCGACTCAACAACTTCAGCTTCTGGCTGCTGCCGTTCGCCTTCACGCTGTTGCTGCTCACCCTGTTCGTGCCGGGTGGCGCTCCCGCCGGTGGCTGGACACTGTATCCGCCTCTCTCCCTGCAGGCCGGTGACAGCTTCCCGCTCACGATCTTCGCGATTCACCTCATGGGTATCTCGTCGATCCTCGGCGCCATCAACGTAGTCGTCACCATTCTCAACATGCGCGCCCCGGGAATGGGTCTGCTCAACATGCCGCTCTTCTGCTGGACGTGGCTCATCACCGCTTACCTGCTGATCGCCGTCATGCCCGTGCTGGCAGGCGCCGTCACCATGCTGCTCACCGACTATTTCTTCGGCACGAGCTTTTTCGCCGCTTCGGGTGGCGGTGACCCGGTGATGTTCCAGCACATCTTCTGGTTCTTCGGACACCCCGAGGTGTACATCCTCATCCTGCCGGCCTTCGGTGTCGTCTCGGAAATCATTCCGACGTTCTCGCGCAAGCCGCTATTCGGCTATGAGTCGATGGTCTACGCCTCGGCGTCGATCGCGTTCCTCTCGTTCATCGTCTGGGCGCACCACATGTTCACCGTCGGCATGCCCCTCGCAGGACAGCTCTTCTTCATGCTGTCGACCATGCTCATCGCCGTGCCCACCGGCGTGAAGGTGTTCAACTGGTGCGCAACGATGTGGAAAGGCTCGATCAGCTTCGAGACACCGATGCTGTTCTCGATCGCCTTCCTCTTCTTGTTCACCATCGGTGGTTTCTCGGGCCTGATGCTCGCCATCGTCCCCGCGGACTTCCAGTATCACGACAGCTACTTCGTCGTGGCCCACTTCCACTACGTGCTGGTTCCGGGTGCCGTCTTCGCCATCATGGCGGGCGTGTACTACTGGCTGCCCAAGTGGTCGGGCCGCATGTACAACGAAAAGATCGGCAAACTGCACTTCTGGCTGTCGACGATCGGCGTGAACGTGCTGTTCTTCCCGCAGCACTTCCTGGGGCTCGCCGGCATGCCGCGCCGCATCCCGGACTACTCCACGCAGTTCGCCGACTGGAACATGGTGTCGTCCGTCGGCGCCTTCATCTTCGGCTTCTCTCAGCTGCTCTTTGTCTACGTCATCTGGAGCGCGGTGCGCTCGGGTGAAAAAGCGGCCGATCGTCCGTGGGAAGGTGCACAGGGCCTCGAATGGGAACTGCCGACGCCGGCGCCTTACCACAGCTGGGAGACGCCTCCGTCTCGCGCCGTCATTTCGCAAGGCTCGATGCACTAAGCATCGATAGAGGACGCTGAGAGATGGAGCCCAACGTCACCAATGCCGAACGCGCTCGCCGAGTGAAACGCTCAGCGATCGTGCTCGGCCTCGTCGCGTTCGGGTTTTACCTCGCGTTCATCCTGATGTCGGTCCTGGGCTTTCGGCAATGAGCGAGTCGCGCGATCAAAACAATCGTCGCCTCACGTTGCGCTTGCTCGGATTCGCAGCGGGCGCCTTCGCCTTCGGATTCGCATTGGTTCCGCTCTACGACGTGATCTGCGACATCACCGGTGTTGGTAACCCCAAAGATCTACTTCGCGCGTCCAATGTGCAGGCGGTCGAGTACGACGAGTCACGATTGGTCACCGTCGAATTCGTGGCAGACCTGCCTTCGGTCGGCAGCTGGGAGTTCCACCCGGTCATCGCGGAAATGAAGGTGAATCCGGGGCGACTGTATGAAATCGATTACGTCGCTCGAAACCTGACGGGACGCGATACGGTCGCTCAAGCGATCCCGAGTGTCGCACCCGGTAAAGCCACGGCGTTCTTCCGCAAGACCGAGTGCTTTTGTTTCGTTCCGCAAAATTTCGCCAAAGACGAAGAGCGCGTCATGCCGGTGCGCTTCGTAATCGACCCCAACCTGCCGAAGAGCATCGATCGGGTCACTTTGTCTTACGTTTTTTACGACAACTCGACGCGGGTCGCCGCGCTGAACTAGGAAATACAACATGGCCAACGCCACAGAACACGCTGCCGACAAGTATTACGTTCCTCACGAAAGCCCCTGGCCGATCTACGGCTCGGCAACGCTGTTCGTGTTCATGATCGGCCTGTGTGGCTGGCTCAACGAGTGGTATGGGCCTTGGGTGTTCGCCATCGGTGTGGTCATGCTGATCGCGCTCTTCGTCGGCTGGTTCGCCGTCGTCATCAACGAACATCAGCGCGGCATGTACAACATGCAGGTCGACAAGTCATTCCGCATGGGAATGATGTGGTTCATCTTCTCGGAAGTGATGTTCTTCGCTGCCTTCTTCGGAGCGCTCTTTTATGCCCGCCAACTGTCGGTCCCCTGGATCGGCGGCGAGGGTGTGAAGATCTTCAACAAGTTGCTGCTGTTCCAGGATTACACCGCCACCTGGCCGACGAACGGCCCTGCGGCGCTCGGTCCGCGTGACGATGGTTCTTTCGAAACCATTCCGGCTTTCGGCTTGCCCGCCATCAACACGGCGATCTTGCTGCTCTCGGGTGTCACGATCACCATCGCGCACCATGCGCTCAAAGAAGGCAATCGCAAGATCCTCAACATTTTCCTCGCGGCAACCTTCTTGTTGGGCTTCATGTTCGTCGGTCTGCAGGCCGAGGAATATATTCACGCCTACACCGAACTCGGACTCACGCTGTCCACGGGCATCTACGGTTCGACGTTCTTCATGCTGACGGGCTTCCACGGCGTACACGTGACGCTCGGTGCCATCATGTTGCTCGTGATCTGGTTCCGAACCATGAAGGGTCACTTCACGCCACAGCGACACTTCGGCTTCGAGGCCGTCGCGTGGTATTGGCACTTCGTTGACGTGGTCTGGCTCGGACTGTTCGTATTCGTCTACTGGGTTTGACGATTACGGTGGCGACCGCCACGCTTTAGATGACGCGACGGGCCGGGCAACCGGCCCGTTTGCTTTTTAGCGTCCGGCGCCGAGAGGTTGGATCAGGCCAGCGGCCCAGGCTGCCATGAGCAGCAGGAAGAGACCCACCGACAGGCCCACGCGGACGGTCAAAGCTCTGACCATTTTCTTGGAATCGCCTTTATCGGTCATGAGATGGAACAAGGCCGAGCCCAGGCTGAAGACGATGCCCAGCATCACGATGCCGACAAGAAGCCGAAAGAGTTCCACAACCGTTATTATAAGACCGTGCCGCTCAGAATCGCCGTCGGCCGCAGGGTTTTTTCTCCGTCGTGGCTGATGACCGTCATCACCCTGCTGCTTTTAATCCTCTTCATCAGCCTCGGCCGTTGGCAATGGGGTCGTGCGGAGTTCAAGCAGCGGCTGGGTGAAGAGTTTGCAGCCCAGGCAGATCGTGCTGTGGTGCTCGGCTCGAAGACGGCGACTGACCTGCCGCGCTACGCCCGCGTCGAAGTGAGCGGAGCGTGGGACAGCTCTCGACAGTTTCTGCTCGACAATCGCACACGCGATGGACGAGCCGGTTATGAGGTGATGACGCCACTGCAGCTCGACAACGGGCGCTGGCTGTTGGTGAATCGAGGATGGGTACCTTTCGAGGGTTATCGCGATCGTCTGCCCGATGTGGGTCTGCCATCGATCGATGGCAAGGTGAGGGTCGCCGGCAGACTCGACGAACTGCCTGCGGCAGGACTCGCAGGCGGACGCGCGGCACCCTCAGTATCCGGAAACTGGCCTCGCGTGACGGCTTATCCGCTACCTGCGGAACTCGCCCGAGCGCTGGGAGTCGACGAAGGGCGTCTTGAGACGAGAGTGCTATTGCTCGATGCTTCCGCGCCCAACGGTTATCGGCGTGACTGGAAGCCCTTCGTCAAAGGACCAGAGCAAAACTGGTCTTATGCGATTCAGTGGTGGAGCTTTGCCGTCCTACTGCTGGTGTTATTCGTGGTCATGAATCTGAAGAAACGGGATGCAGAATGACGACTGAGACTCCTAAAGTTCACACTCCGAACTCCGGCCGGGGCGCGCTGATCGGGCTTGCCGCACTCTTTTTCATTCCGCTGATGGGCGCTTTCTGGCTGTATTACGCGGGAGGTTGGCGGCCGGCAGGCAGCACGAATCACGGCGAACTGATTTCTCCCGCCAGACCTCTCGCGCAAAACGACTTTGTCACGCTCAGTGGCTCTGCCGCGAAGGAAGATGTATTGCGCGGCAAGTGGACGCTGCTCTACATCGATGACGGACGCTGTGACGACACCTGTCGACAGGCACTGTGGACCATCCGGCAGACTCGTCTGCTGCTCGCCGAAGACATGGACCGCGTACAGCGCGTGTTCATCGCCGAGAGCGATTGCTGTGATTCGGCGTTTTTGAACGCTGAGCATCCGGGGCTCGAAACCCTACAGCTCTCAGGCGACAAAGCCCAAGCCTGGCTCGATCAATTCCCGCGCGATACTGCAGGCGTCACGCCTTACATTTTTATCGTCGATCCGCTCGGTAACCTCATGATGCGATTCGACTCGCGTCAAAATCCGAAGGGTCTGCTGCAGGACCTCGAAAAACTTCTCAAGCTTTCACACATCGGCTGATCCTCTATGTCTACCCATGCTTCCATTCCTTCGGGTGCTGTGGCCGTTCGACGGCTAGCCTTACTCGGCGTGTCGTTGTGTCTCGTGGTCATCGTCCTCGGTGCTTGGGTGAGACTGACCGATGCGGGTCTCGGCTGTCCCGACTGGCCGGGGTGTTATGGTCACGTCACGCCTGCCGGTGCGGAGCGCATCGAAGGAAAGATCGAGTCTTACTCTCCGGGATGGGAATACGACTCCGGCAAAGCCTGGCGCGAAATGATCCATCGCTATGCTGCGACCAGCCTCGGCTTCATCATCGTACTCATCGCAGCGATTGCGCTCGCTTACCGACGTGAGCGACCGGTCAGTCTTCCTTTGGCCCTCGGACTACTCGTCGTGGTGGTGTTGCAGGGCGCGCTCGGAGCCTTCACCGTGTGGTGGTTGGTCAAACCTCTCGTGGTCGTTCTGCACCTGATCGGTGGGCTCACGACGCTCTCACTGCTGCTGTGGTTGTGGCTCGACATGCGGCGTCGAACTCGAGTCGTCGAGCCTACGCCGGGCGCTACGCGCATCGCGGCGCTTGATGGCGCGCGTCGAATGGCCGTGGTCGCAACGATTATCGTTGCCTTCCAAATCATGCTCGGCGGCTGGACAAGCAGCAATTACGCCGCCGTAGCCTGCCCTGATCTACCGAAGTGTCAGCAACAGTGGTGGCCCGAGGGCATGGATTTCAGTGAAGCATTCGTGCTCTGGCGAGGCCTCGACATCAACTATACCGGTGGCGTGCTCGAACATCCTGCTCGGGTCGCCATCCATTTCACTCACCGAATCGGCGCGATCGTCGCAAGCTTGGCTGTGTTGTTCGCCGCATGGCTCGCCATCAGCCGCGCACCGACTCCACTCGTGAGTCGAGCAGGTTACTGGGCGGTCGGAGCGCTCGGTATTCAACTGCTCATCGCGTTTTTGATGATCTTGAAAGCCTTCCCGTTGTCGCTGGCGGCAGGACACAACGCCGGAGCTGCGTTGTTGCTGATGTCGATGATTCTCCTCAACCGCCGCTTACGCGAGGCCTGACATGTCGACCCCTGCCGGTGCTCTGGCGAATCGTCCGACGTGGAAGCTCTACCTCGAGCTCACCAAGCCTAAGGTCGTTGCGCTCATCGTTTTTACGGCCATCGTCGGAACCTTGCTCGCGAGCCCGGGCATGCCACCTCTCGATGCGCTGCTTTGGGGAAACCTGGGTATCGCGCTCGCCTCAGGATGTGCGGCCGCGATCAACCACGTCCTCGATCAGAAAATCGATGAGCAGATGGCGCGCACGCAGCGTCGTCCACTGGCGACCGGTACGCTGAAAACTTCTCAGGCACTGACGTTTGCGTTGTCGCTCGGTGTACTTTCGATGCTGATCCTGTGGTTCCTCGTGAACCCGCTCACGGCCGTACTCACCTTCGCTTCGCTGATTGGTTACGCTGTGATCTACACCGTGTTTCTCAAGCGGGCGACTTCACAAAATATCGTGATCGGTGGCGCAGCGGGAGCCGCTCCGCCCGTACTCGGTTGGGCGGCCGTCACCAACTCGATCGAGCCAAACGCGCTGTTACTGTTTCTCATCATCTTCATCTGGACGCCGCCACATTTTTGGGCACTCGCCATCGCTCGTCGTGACGAATACGCGAAAGCCGGCATCCCGATGCTGCCTGTGACCCACGGCATTCCCTATACCCGCCTGCAGGTATTGCTCTACACCGTGTTACTGGTGCTCGTGACGTTGATGCCCTGGATCTCGGGGATGAGCGGCCTGATCTATCTCGCCGCCGTGCTCGTGCTGAATGCGCGTTTTCTTTATTACGCTTTCGCGCTGAAGCTGACCGATCGCGCCGAGCTACCGATGAAGATCTTCAAGTTTTCGATTTCGTACCTGATGTGGCTCTTCGTCGCGTTGCTGGTCGACCACTATCTGCCGACCAGCCACCTAAACACGATCTGAAAACAAGCGATCTGCGACGAACGGATTGCTGCGCCGTTCTACACCGAAAGTGGACGTAGGCCCGTGACCGGGTAAAAAGGTCACGTCGTCGCCGAGCGGAAACAAGTTTTCACGAATCGAGTGCAACAGCTGATCATGGTTGCCGCGCGGAAAGTCGGTGCGCCCGATGGAACCGGCGAAAATCACGTCACCCACAATGGCGAACCGTGAGGCGCGTTGGAAGAACACGACGTGGCCGGGCGTATGTCCGGGGCAGTGCAGCACTTCGAACTCGACCTCGCCGACGGTGACACGGTCACCCTGTACGAGCCAGCGATCGGGCGCAAAGCGCTCGGACGGTGGAAAGCCGAACATCTTGGCCTGCGCGGGCATTTGGTCGATCCAGAACTGGTCGTCCGTCTGTGGCCCCTCGATCGGTAGCGAATATCGACGGGCAAGTTCGGCCGTCGCTCCAGCATGATCGAGATGCGCGTGGGTAATAAGAATCTTCTCGAGCGTCAGCCCATGACGCTCGACGGCTGCCAAGACACGATCGAGGTCACCGCCCGGATCGACTACCGCCGCACGCCGCGTGTTTTCGCACCATACGACGCTGCAGTTCTGCTGGAAGGCAGTAACCGGAACAACTTCGATCTTCATACCGTGATGGCAAGTCCTCGATAGATTCGAGCGCGATATCGGCTCTCTTGTGCCTCGACGATGGGGGCAGCAGCCAACAACACCGCATGAGCATAGCGTTGGTATTCCTCGGCTTGCTCGGCCGCATCTCTCGGCTCTTCGCTGCGCATCCGTCGCGTGAGATTCACTTGGTTCACCGGCACCGCAGTTGGTAGACGCTCGTTTTCGACGCCGAGCGTCGCGGTGAATGCATGCAACGTGGTCTTCACGAAATTCGCCATCGCGAATTGCGCCAAAGTGCCACCGGCGGGCACGTCCGGCGAAGTGAGGATGAGTCGGGCTCCCTTGAACAAGGAGACTTTGCGCGCCACTCGAAAATGATGCGTCAGATTCATCTCGATGAGTTCGGAGAATTCTGGCGCGGCGAGATGATCCTTGCCTTCGATGCCGAAGAGTGCGCGCGGAATCGGTGCGAATGGCGTCGACACCACGGCGGCCGGCGGGCCATGGTTGGCGAACGCCGTGTCCATACCTTCTTCGAGGGCGTCGCCGACCGTCAAGTATGAAATGCGGTCGTGCCCGAGGGCGCGCCCGAGCGCGAACCGGATCGCATCTCCTGCTTCGGCCGTACGCGTCAACATCACGATGCTGCCGACATGGCCCTCGGCCAGGAACAACTTCGCGGCCGCAGCGAGCGGTTCGGACATATGCTCGCCGATGAGCCAGATCGTCTCGCCTTCCATGCGTCGTACGCGCTCCGGCTTGGCACGACCAAACAGCTCGCGCTCAGTGATCGTGCGCTCTTGTTGCAAACCGCCAGAGGGCTCGAAGGTTTCACCCGAGATCGCACGATCGGCCATGAAAAACACGGTAGCGAGCGCCACATCGATTTCGGTCGGCATACGATTGAGATGCAACATACCGATTACGCCGGTACGAATTTTTTCGGCTTCGGCGTCGATGCGCGCGGGATCGATGAAAGGCTCCGGTGGAACGGGTAAATCGAGAATCCATCGCTCAGCAAGGTCATGATGAATAACCTGCGGCATCAGACAGCCGTTGCGCAGACGCGCGACGAGTCGAGTCGCCATCGGTCGTGTCATCAAGAAGTGCAACGACGAGTGGGTGGGCTCTTCGGATCCATTGGCCTCCGATTTCAGTTTGATGCTCAAGTCGCGCAAGGCCGCCGGCACCTCGGGTGACTGCAACAGACCGATGTCGTTAGAGCACATCGCGCCGAGAACGGCATCGAGCGTTGAGCCGTCAGCGAGTGCCCTCAGCACGGCACCATGCAACTGATTCAGGCGTTTGTTTTCGAGGATCAGCTTCGCGCGACGATCGAAGAGCCCCGCTTTGCCATCTTTACCTTTGAGACGCTGACCTTCGACGGGTCCCGGTGCGATGGCGTTGATCTGAATCTCGGGACCTACGAATCGCGCGAGGTTTTCGACGAGCGCTCGCTGGCCGGCTTTTGAGACGGCGTAGTCGGATCGGTTCGGGTAAGGCACGGCGATATATTTTTCGCCACCGAAGTAAGAACTGACGTTGAGGATGTAGCCCGACCCCTGCTGCTTCATCATCGGTACGACTTTTTCGATGAGCGAGTAGTTCGATACCAAATTGGCATGCAGCGTGTTGCGCCAGTCCTCGGGCAGCAAATCGACAGCCATCTGCTCAGCGCCAGCGACTCCGGCGTTGTTGATCAGATAATCGATGCGACCAAAGGCTTTGAGCGTCGCCGCAACCGATTTGACGAGGGCATTTTCATCGGCGACGTCGATGTCGGCGAGAATGCGTACTCGTTCATGCGGTCGGTTGTAACCGATTTCCTCGAGCTCTCGCACGATGTCGTCACGCAGATCGATCAGCTGATTTTCGCGGCGAGCCGTGAGCATGACTCGAGCGCCGGAGATCGCGAGCAAGCGACCTAACTGGCCTCCGATGCCGGCAGAGCCTCCCGTGATCAGCACGCACTTGCCCAGGTGCAAGCCCATGAGCGATTCGATCCAGCCGAAGTTCGGGCGCGTCGAGCCCGTGGCATCGACGATCGCCGCGGGCATGTAGAGATTTACCTGCGGAACACGCCGCTTGGTATAGAGCAAACGAGCCGCCTGAGCCGCAGCGAACAGCAGCCCGTTTTCTTCGGTATTCGACCATCGAAGAATTTGGTTCGACCATTCGAGCGCCGCACGATCGCCAGATTTCACCTGCGTTTCACTCTCGTCGCGCCAGACGCGGACGAGCTGCTCGATTCCTGCGCGCAGGATATCGGCATAGGTATCTCCCGCCTCGTCGCTGCCATTCGACATGAAGATGATCCGCGGACTCACGCCAGCCGGCGCAAGTCGGTGCCAAAGTCGCGAGAGCTCTCGCGCGATACCGATGGCACCCGCCAGTTCGCCTTTCAAAAAAGCTTCGACGTCGGAATCGCTAGCCTCCGAAAGCGGCGCCTTGAAACGCCAGTTGCCGAATGCGGGAAGTACGACGGCGCCGTGTAGGGCTTGAGCCGGGTCGACCGAGGCCAGTGAGTTCGCCAAGGTTTCGGGACGGTGACGATCGAAGAGAACGGGTTTGATGCGTCGATCGGCGTCACTGTGTTGCAGCGCAGCGGCAGCCGCCTGAACGGCCTCTTCGGTTCCGAGACCCAAAAGAACCCGGGCACCACAGCCCGCTTGGATACGAGCGATGGTCAGGGCGTCGGCGACCTGATCGCCCGCCGCCACAAGCACCGTCGACCCAGTGCCGTCCACCGTCCGAAGTTCAGGTCGCGATACCCAGGTCGAGCGCGACTCTTGCATGACTTGCATGCCATTCGTGACTTCGAACCCTTGGGCGCTGAACGCTTGGGATTCATCACTGCCGAGAAAGACGATCGTGTTGGCGACGTCCTCCACGGTCGGAAAACTGTGCGTCGCGCCGGTCTCCGGCGCAGCTCGCGACAGGGCCATCGTGGAAGTGAAGTCATTGGCCGTCGTTCCGTCAGACGCTTTTCGCAACTGGTCCATCGCCTTGAAGACAGTACGGATACGCTGACTCTCGATGGGCCCCGGGTACACCGTGTTGACCCGGATACCCCGCTGACCCAGCTGCAAGGCAAGTTGTCGCGAGAAGGCATTGAGCGCCGATTTCGGGACGACGTAAGCCGCACGTCCAAAATATTTGGTTCGCGAAAAAATCGTCGAGACGTTGATGATCGACGCGCCCGCCTGCAGGTGGGGCGCCGTTGCTCGAACCATATTCCAACTGAGACCGAGTAAGTTTCCTGCGGCATCCGCTACGGTCTCGGTATCGGTCGAGCCCGCCGCGCGGAGCGCGTCGAGTTCGTCACGCGAGAGCGGCAGTTTCTCGATCGGCGCCTTAGGGCCGGCGGAGCCGGCATTGTTGACGAGGATGTCGATGCGGCCGAAATGACGCATAGTCGCTTCGATGCCATATCGAGCCTGCCCCGAATCGGACGCATCGAAATCGAGGACATAAGCATGACTCGCGGGCGCGCCCGTTTTCGCAAGCAGCTTCTCTCGCGCAGCCTCAAGCTTCGCGCGGTTTCGTCCCACCATTACGACGCGGGCACCTTCTTCGAGATAGCGCCGTACGATCACCTCACCGATATTGCCGGCGGCGCCCGAGACGAGCGCGACTTTTCCGGCGAGGCGCATCGCTCGCGAACGACTGGGTCTCGCCGCGGGAGCCGTTGCGCTCTTCGACGCGCGCTTGGATTTGGGTTTGGCTTTCGCCGCAGCGAGTCTAGACGCAGCAGACTTGGCGGCTGTTTTTTTCGGTGCAGCCACCTTGGTCTTCGATTTCTTGGTTTTTTTGACCTTGGTCGTCCTGACGATCATCGGGCCGCTCCCCATTCCTGGAAAAGTTCATCGCGCGAGCGCAAGCCAATCCGTGGCAGCGCATGGTTAACGACGTAATTCGCCCCAGCGTGAGTGTTGTCCCACATCGACTGGTGAGCGGCAGGCAGCTCGCTCCACGGAACGATGGTCGGCGGACTGACCTCGAGTTGCCCGGCCGCGATCATGTCGTTCATGCGCGCGACTTCGAAGGCGTTACAAAGATGCGTTCCTGCAATGGTCGCAGTGGGCATGATGATTCGTCGCTGCCGCATCCACACCTGCGGTGCGTAGAACGTATAGCGGCGCCCCGCCATCGACTCGCAGTACACCACACGTCCCGTGAACGGTTTGACCAGTGATGTCGAGGCTGCGAGAGCATCGTGTCCCGCGCGTTCGATGATGAGATCTGGATAGCCGCGCGGATTGTCCGGCGAGCGTAACCAGCGCCCGATCGCACCGCCGAAGGGTTTCATGGTGCGATCCTGAAATTGCCGCACAGCCTCCTTGAAGCGGACCGTATCTTTCTTTGAGTCGGGCATGGCGGGAAGCGCCGACGGCCAATCGAAGTCTGCGCCCTCTTTGCGACGGATTTCTTCGATGGACACGACACCGCGTACCGCATCGCCGTAACCGAGCGACTGCACGAACTCTCGCTGCGCGTCGGTGGCCGTGGCAACCACCAGCCGTCCACCGGCCTTGCGCACGGCCTCGATCGCCTCGAGCCCTACTGGATCGAGCAGATCCTGCGCACCGACTCCGTAATAAAGCAGTACGGCCTCGCCGGCGCGCAACCGCGCACGACGCAGCATCTCTTCTGGTGTCGCAGAGCCTTTTTTGCCGACGAAAGAGAACCAGTAGCCGCTCGTCGCACCGTAAAAAGTCAGCGTGCCGTTCTCAGCCAACAACTGGAACGAACGCGGGAAGGACTCTTGGCCTGCATGAGACACCACATAGTCCGCCAGTCGACCGCCCGCCTGTCGTCGCATTTCGTCGAGAATCGGCTCGCCCGCCTGCTCCCATGCCGCGATGTCTGCCGCACTTTCGGGAACGACCGTGAAGGCTTTTGCCCAACGTGGATCGCGTCGATTGATCGCGCCCGCGGCTCCGTGACCTGCAATGAACGTCGCACGCTCCGAACTCGACACCAGGCCGACACTCGTGAGGCCATTTCGAGCCGCGCTCTTGAGCGCTTCGAATCCGGTGCCAGTCGCTGCGCCTTCGACGAACAACGTCTTGCCACTCTCGATCTGCAGCGTGGTGAAGAGCGCTCTGACCACGGTGCCGAGATTGAGCACGTAGGAGCCTGCCGCCTCGAGCGTGAGGTCGGGAGGGAGAGAATGCAGCTGCGGTCCCTGCACGAGCAAAAACTGTTGATGACTGCCGGTGTCGGTTTCGTATCCTTGAATCGAAAAACCCGCATACATCGGATCGCGTGCTGCGAGCGGAGAGAGCAAGTCGCTTTGCCCCGAATACACCGTGACGAGATCGCCGACTTTCAATCGACCTTCGCGTTTGACCTCGCTGCCGACCGCCGCAATCAGGGCGACGCCACCAGAGCCTGTCACTTGATAGTCGAGATCATGGTTGTCGAAAGGCGAAACCGGGATGCCGGTGATCGCCCAAATGTCGTTGAAGTTGACCTCGGACGCCAACACGTACACGAGCGCCTCGTTAGGACCCGGTGTCGGCACCGGAACGATGATCTCCCGCTCGGCGTTTTTCGGAAGGCCGTGCGCCGGAGCACCGGTTCGTTCGTCTTTGACGACCGCGTGACCGTATTGCCATTTCGGTAACGGCGTCAGCCCAGGGAAAAATGCGGCGCCCACCGGCAGCAAATCGCCTCGTTTGACGAGATCTCCGACTTGTTCCGTTCGGGGTGTGTCATCGCGGCGCGTCGGCAACGGCGCGCTCTGCTTGTCGAAGAACGCTCGGATGCCCGCCTTGCCACCTTGAGGATCGACGATTGCTTCGGCAAACAACTGCGCCTCGCGCGCAAGTCCTGCGCCGATGCCTTGATGCCAACCCGTCTTTACGGCGTCGAAAATGCGCTCGGCCGTGGGGCCACGGCCGACGGCACGCGCCTGCGCGAGCAAGCGCTGCACTTCCGAATCGGCGACGGCCGCATCGAAATCAGCGTGACCTGCCGATTGCCAGGCAGCATTGGCTGCTCGGCGCGCCGCGAAGGTCTTTGCGACGAGATTGCGTCCCGTAGGTGCAGCCACATATTCGCGAGCGAGCCGTGTCGCAAGAGCCAATACGTCTTCGTTGTCGTCGGACAAGGCATGCAGTAATCCGTCGGCCTGCACCTCTGCAGCCTCGAGCGTTCTGCCGCCCATGATGATCTCGAGAGAACGCACGAGTGGTGAGGGATGACCCGCCTGTTCAAGCAGCCTCGGTAATCTTTGTGTACCGCCGTAGCCCGGCAACAGATTGAGACGAACCTCAGGCTGTCCGAACGTGGCGAGTGGCTCGGCGACACGCACATGACACGCCATCGCGAACTCCATGCCACCCCCGAGTGCGACACCATTGATGGCGGCGATCGCGGGTTTATCCATCGCCTCGATTTTGCGAAATGCGAGATGGGCGTTGTTTGGCAGCGGAAGCGCTTCGTCAAGCGTATGGACGTCCTCGTAGAGCTGGCGAATGTCGGCTCCGGCGACGAATGCCGAGGTGCCCTGTCCGGTGAATACCACCGCCTTGACGTCATCACGTCGGGCGACGTGGTCGATCACGATGTTGAGCTCATCGAGTGCACGCTCGTTGAGTGCGTTCACCGGCGGGTTGTTGATCGTGATCACCGCGATACGCGGCGGTATCTTTTTAGAGCGACGCTTGCCGACCGAGGGCGCAGCGAGCGAGTGATAATGAATTCTGAAATAGCGGAAGTCTTCGAAGAGCTGCTGCTCGTCGGCTACTCGCTGGCGCGCTTGCCACTCGGCGATCGCACTGCGCAGCTCGGCGATGGATTCTGGGTTACGCAGCGTCGAGGTATCCCCGACCTCCTGGCCTTCGACGAGAGCGCGGACCATGCGTCGCATGTACTTGCCGCTACGTGTCTCGGGGAACTGTGTCACTTCTACGAAGTCTTCCGGGATCGCAACCTGGCCTTTTTCCTGTCGAACGGTCTCGATGAGTCGGCGACGATCTTCGGCGGTGATCTTGCGGCCGGGAGCGGGTCGGACGAATGCGAGTGGCGTCAAACCTTTTTGTGCATGCGGCGCGCCGACCACGATGACGTTGCCGACGGGTGAATCCGGATTCACCTGCTTGTCGCGCAAGATGGCGCCTTCGATTTCTTCAGTGCCGAGTCGATGACCCGACACATTGATCACGTCGTCCGATCGTCCATGCAACGAGAAACCGCCGTCGGCGTACTTCACCGCGAAGTCACCCTGCGTGTACGCAAGCTGTCCCTTCCAGCGCGTCCAATATGTTTTCCGGTAACGCTCGAAATCGCCACGCCATTGACGAACGACTCGACGTCCCTCGACTTTGAAGTCGCCCTCCGCACCCCAAATGGTGCGGCAGAGATACGGAAACGGCGCCGCAATCACGATTTCGCCTTTCTCGCCCGCATCTGCTGCGCGCGCGACGACGGTACCCGATTCATCGGGCTCGCTGTCGGCGAGCCAAACATCGCCCATGATCCACGGCAGCGGATACGTATGCGCATCGGCGCGCAACGGGAAATCCGCGTTGCCGAACATGTGCGTCCAGACGATGCCGCCGTGCTCAGTGGCCCAATACGAATTGGTATACCAAGGCGTGACGAGCTCCATGCCGAACTGTTGAACCACCGGCGAAGTGGGCTCAGCACAGAATGTCGCTACTCGCAGGCTTGCGCGCGAGTATGCGCGCACGTCCTCGACGTTCTGCGGATCGGTCATCACGGTCTTGAGGAAGGTGACGCCGGCCTTGAATATGTTGACCTTCAACCGCTCGATGATGCTCGCGAAGCGTCCGGCGCTCGGGAAGACAGGTGCGCCTTCGGCGATCACCGTCGTCACGCGTGTCGTCAGGGCGCCGCAAATCATGTAGCTCTGTCCCGTGATCCAGCCGGGATCGGCGACCACGTACATCACATCGCCGGCACGGGCGTCGAACGCTACGCGCAAGGTATACGCAACGCCACTGACGTAACCGCCGTGAACGTGCACGACGCCTTTGGGTTTTCCCGTCGAGCCCGAGGTGTAGATGAAGAACATCGGGAATTCGGCATCGAGCGGTTCCGGTGGAACCGTCGCCCAAATCGCCGCGACGAAGGCGCGATCATCGAGCGCCAACAATTGCGCTTCGTTCGCGACGGCATGACCGGCCTTGCGTGCCCCGTCTAACAGGGTCTGCATCGCCTCATCGGTCAGCGCGTGAGCCCATCGATCTCGCTCTGGACGCCACACGATGTCGGCTTGGCCCGCATGTTTGACGACGATGACCGTGTCGACCCGAGGCGGGGTCGTCACGAGGGCGCTGGCAATCGCCGTACGAATTCGACTGGCGGCCGAAGGGGAAAGCCCTGCGATTCCCTCGAGTGCACGACCGACGCCGCGCATGACGTCCGAACGTTCGAGAGTGATTTCATTGGCGACGGCGTTGCGTGCGCCCTCGAGGATGGCGTTGGCGTGAATTTTTTCGAGACCGAGAGACTCGAGCGCTTGCGTCACCGCCGCGATGGCCGTTTCGGCAGGCACATAGCCATCGAGGGCCGGATCGGTATAGGCCTCTTTGAACGCGACGATTTGCGCATTGCGATAGCCGCCATCGGCTGTAATGACGATACGAGCACCGGCGTTGTGGATTCGATCCGACAACGTTTTATCGCTGAATCCACCGAATACCGGTGTGTAGACGACCCCGAGACGCTTGCAGGCTTCGGTCCAGTAGATCTGCTCGGGAATGTTCGGCATGTTGATCGCGATGCGATCACCTGCCTTGAGGCCGAGATGACGCAGCGCAAGCGCACACCGCGCCACCTCGAGCATCAACTGCTTGCGCGAGACACTATAAGAAACGACCGGAGCGCCGCGTCCACCGTCTTGCGATTGGTCCCAGCGATCTCCCTCGAACCACAATGCCGCTTCAGCACCATGCCCGGCGAGCACATGTCGATCGACTTCGTTGAAGCAGGCGTTCGTCAGCGCATCGCTGAACCAGCGATAGAACGGCGCCTCAGAGTCATCGAGCCCGCGACTCCACGGCAGATAACTTTGAGGCAGGGAAGGCTGGACGGGTTCGCCGGTTCGAGCATCGAATCCGTGCCAACGCCCCTCGGCATCGCGCGTGATCCAGGCACCTTGCGGCCCCGCCTTGGGTTCGAACCAATGAATTTCTCGACTGGCGATGGCGCCATGAAACTGTCCTGGATCTGCCGCGCACGCATCGCGCGCAGCCTGCCAGTCAGCTCGGTGGACGAAGGGGTTTACGGAAGCCGACGGTGGCGTAACCGCCACGGGCGTCGGGGCCGTGTCCATGGACCCGTTAAAACTCGACATTGATGCCGCACTCCGACCCCCAGATGCAGACTAGCACGGCGGTATGTGAAAAGATGCGTGTTAAAATTCACTGTCAAAATATGATCATCGAACGCCTTTGGCCGGCGAATGCGTGGCGGAACTACCACTACCTAATCGCCTGTACCGAGACCGGGGAGGCTCTTGCCGTCGACCCCCTCGACTGGCAGTTGTGCGCCGCCACCGCTCGGGCGCGCGGTTGGACCATCACTCAGATCCTCAATACCCATGAGCACGGCGATCACATCGGCGGCAACGAGCCGCTTCGGGCCGCGACGGGGGCACGGGTTCTGGCTCATGTCGGGGCAGGCGGACGCATTCCCGGCCTAGATCGTGGCCTCTCGCATGGCGACACAGTCAGGATCGGGCGCAGCGTAGAACTCGAGTGTTTGGATACGCCGGGCCACACGCGCTCGCACCTTTGTCTGCTCATGCGGGGAAGATCATCAAGCGCTCCGCCTGAGCTGCTTTGCGGAGACACCTTATTCAACGCGGGCGCGGGTAACTGTCACAACGGCGGAGATCCGGCGCTGCTCTACCACACGTTCGTACAACGCCTCGCGCCGCTACCGGACGCCACTCGTATCCATCCGGGACACGACTATCTCGCGCGTAACCTCGCCTTCACCCTTGATCGAGAACCCGGCAACCGCGATGCCGCTTCTTTGCTGGCGGGCGTGCAAAGCTCGGATGGCGCGCGGGCGCCTGTCACGACGCTCGGTGACGAACGCCGCATCAACACATTTTTTAGACTGCAAAACCCGGCGGTAATCGAGGGCTTACGCAAAGTTTTTCCGGATCTCGGCGATCGACCAGATCCTAGAGAGATTTTTTTGAAACTGCGCGAGCTGCGTAATCGCTGGTAGAGCGTCAGACCTTGGGTTGCTCGACGAGCAGAACCACGAGCCCGGCGGGCGATATCAGCGTGGCCATCCGTGACTGTCCGAAAATCGTCTCGATCACGCCATGATCTCTAGGCGGTGCACGCATGGCGCCCGCTCCGCGTGATTGCTGCAGTGAGGTCGCCCGAAGGAGCACGTCGCCGATATCTTTGACGAAGAACGTCACGGACAAGAAACCACGAGCAGGAGGCGTTGCACGAGAGTAAAGATCTTTGCTCTTGACGCCCTCGTACTGGACGATTTCGAGACGTCCGTAGTCGTAGTCTGAGTCGCCGAAAATCCGTACGTCGAGTGCTCCACCCGGAGGTAACCCGATGGTGCGTTCGACCTCCGGGCCCGAGAAGCGATGGTATGAGGTCTCATCGAGACCCAAAACCAACTCGAAAAACGCTTTCTCGCCGAGGTTGTCGGGGGTAGTGGCGATCACCTGCGGCGCAACCCCGTAGCCTTTGGCGCTGACGTGCTCGGGCTTGCCTTCCATTTCGAGGAATACGATGTTCACGGCCTCGGGGCCGTTCATATGGACTTCATGCACGACGATACCGTCGGTCTCGAAGCGACCAATCTTTGAGCGAAACTTGAACCCTGCGGCTTCGAGCTCCGCGAATCGGGACTGGATATCGTGCACGGCGATATCGACGCTCTTGGGTACGAGGTCGGTTGGCGCAGCACCCTCGCGCACGGCCGGCCCCGGCTGACGAAAGCGCACGAGATGGATACCGCCCTGTCGACGGCCCGGCGTGACGAGCAGCGCCTGGTCGACGATGTCGCTGTCTGAGAGGCCCCAGAGACGCGAGAGGCCGTGATCCTCACCTCGTCGTCGCACGACGACCTCCATGCCGAAACGCGTCGCCCAAAGATCAAGCGCTTGATCCATATCGGTCACGCTGATCAAGACGTATGCGAAAGCTTTGGGGTTGACGTTGAGGGACAGCACGGGCGAAACCTCCTGAATGTGCTAATTGAGTATAGTGATGTGCATGTCAGAGTTTTACCGACGAAGCGTTCTCGTCCTGAGTGCGGCCATTTTCGGGTTCGCGGTATGGCAGGTGCTCGAGCCCTTCTGGGGCGCTCTCGCTTGGTCGATCGTGCTCGCGGTATTACTTGCGCCGCTTCAAGACCGACTGCTCGTACGTCTCGGAAACCGCCCGTCGCTTGCCGCTGTACTGCTGACACTACTCACGCCCTTGGTCATTTTTCTGCCGCTGCTCTTGCTCGGCACCGAATTCATTGAGCAAGGTCGTACCTTGATCGACGAGATGCAGCACAGCGATTGGCGAATCGACGGATCGCTCGTCAGTCGCCTCGATGACTATCCGGTCTTGGGCGGTGCCGTGACCTGGCTCACCGAGACCCTCGATCTCGACCCGACTGAGATCACCGGTTTCCTCGTCACGCTCGGCCAGACTCTGCTGCGCTACGCCGCCAGTTTCGGCAGTCAGATGGTGCTCGGCGCGCTCAACACGACCTTGGCGTTTTTGCTGATGTTATTCCTGCTCTTTTTCATGCTGCGTGATGGTCGTCACTTTCTTGCTCGCATCACCCATCTGCTGCCGATCGACCATGGCCGGCGGGAGCAGCTGTTCGCCTTGATCGCGAACACGACCCGCGCCGTGGTGTACGGGTCTGGCCTGACCGCCGTCTTTCAAGGCGTACTCACGGGAATCGGCTTTGCCGTGACCGGACTCCCGTCTCCTGTCGTGTTCGGCGTAATCGCAGCCCTCTTCTCTTTACTGCCCGCGGGCGGAACAGCGTTCGTCTGGGCTCCTGCCGCGGTGGCGCTACTCGGTATGGGGCGCACTAGCGCCGCATTGTTCATGCTGGGCTGGGGCGCCGTCATCTCGATTTCCGACAACTTTTTGAGGCCGTTGCTGGTTTCGAAACACGCTCACGTCTCGACACTCGCGGTGTTCATGGGCGTGATCGGCGGGGCAGCGGCCTTCGGTGGCATCGGTCTCATCATCGGGCCAGTGTTGTTGACGCTGGTGTCCGCGCTACTCGGGTTCGTCGAAGAGACGCGTTCGCAAGATTCCGATAAAAATCCTTAAGCTCATCTGTCGATTCGCTCTAGAATCGCCACCCTCTTTCGATCGTCGCCTACCCTTCGATAGCCATGGACGTTTCGCCCATCCTCAATCCGCTCAACGACGCACAGCGCGAAGCTGTGACGGCGCCGATCGGGCCTGTGCTCGTACTTGCCGGTGCAGGCAGCGGCAAGACGCGCGTGCTCACGCATCGTGTCGCGTGGCTCATCGAAGCGGAAGGTGTATCAGCCCACAGCGTGCTTGCCGTCACATTTACCAATAAAGCTGCGGGTGAGATGCGAGCGCGTATCGAAGCCTTGCTCGGAATGCCGGGCGCAGCGCTTTGGATCGGCACGTTCCACGGTATCGCCCATCGTCTGCTGCGACTGCACTGGCGAGAAGCCAACCTTCCACAAACATTCCAGATTCTCGACGGCGACGATCAGCTCAGACTGATCAAAAAGATCCTCAAGGCGCAGGCGCTCGATGAGACACGCTGGGTGCCGCGCGACATCCAGTACTTCATCAACCAAAACAAAGATGAAGGGATGCGCCCTAAGGCGATGAAAGACGGCAACGATCCGACCCGTCGGCAGTTCATCAAGCTATATCAAGATTATGAAGACGCATGTCAGCGGGCGGGCGTCGTCGACTTTGCCGAGCTGCTACTGCGTGCGTTCGAGTTATGGCGGGACAACCCGGAGATGCTCGGCCATTATCGTCGCCGCTTCCAACACGTCCTCATCGACGAGTTTCAAGATACGAACACCATCCAATACGGTTGGATGAAACTGCTCGTGGGCTCGGAGGGTGCGCCCTTCGCCGTCGGCGACGACGATCAATCGATTTACCGCTGGCGCGGCGCGCGAGTCGAAAATCTGCAGACGTTCAGGCGCGACTTCCCGCATGCGCGGCTCGTCAAACTCGAGCAGAACTACCGATCGACCGGCATCATTCTCGATGCCGCCAATGCGCTCATCGCGAACAACAGCGGACGCCTCGGCAAAAATCTTTGGACGAGCGGTACGCGCGGCGAACCGATTCGGTTGTATGCGGCATTCAACGAGCGCGACGAAGCCGAGTTCGTGCTGCAGCGCATCAAAGACTGGATGTCGCACGGCGGAAATCGACGCGATATCGCCATTCTTTATCGTTCGAACGCCCAGTCTCGCGTATTCGAAGAGGTGTTTTTGTCGGCCCGGATACCCTATCGGGTATACGGCGGACTTCGCTTCTTCGAGCGAGCCGAAATCAAAGATGCACTCGCTTATCTCAGGCTTGTGTCCAATCGACACGACGACACATCGTTCGAGCGCGTCGTCAATCTGCCTACCCGAGGCATCGGAGCGAAGAGTCTCGATGCGCTGCGTGAGCAAGCCAGAGCTGCCGGCAGCTCCCTTTGGACCGCAGCCACTACGACCTCAGGCACACTTGGCGCCAAAGCCAGCGCCTCCATCCATTGTTTCCTCCAATTGATCGATCGCCTTGCCGAAGATACGCGGGGCCTTGCACTGCACGAAATCGTCGATCAGGTCATCAACGCAAGCGGCCTCCTCGAGCATCACCGCAAAGAAAAAGCGGAGCGCGGGGAAGCGCGGGCCGAGAACCTGCTCGAGCTCGTCTCCGCAGCCCGTGGTTTCGAGCCCGAGAGGGTCGACGGTGAAGATCTCCCGCCGCTCGAGGCGTTTCTCGCGCATGCGGTGCTCGAGTCGGGCGAGGGCCAGGCCGAAGCCTGGGAAGACTGCATTCAGATGATGACCCTGCACACGGCCAAGGGGCTCGAGTTCCCGCTCGTGTTTCTCGCAGGGCTCGAAGACGGTCTTTTCCCGCATCAGCGCTCACTCAACGATCTCGACTCCCTCGAGGAGGAGAGACGTCTGGCCTACGTGGGTACGACACGAGCCATGAAGCAACTCTTTTTGACGTATGCCGAGCAGCGTCGCCTGCATGGCATAGACAGCTACGGGCAGCCCTCGAGGTTCATCAAGGAAATCCCGGAAGAATTGCTCGAGGAAGTACGTCCTCGAGTACAAAGCGGTCATGGCTATTCCGCCACCGTTGCCCGCGCTCACCCCTCGCCCCGCGCCTCCGGCCCCTCTGCCCTGCGCAGCGAACCCGTAGCGCCCGGCCTTCGACTCGGTGCTCGAGTGCGCCACGCGAAATTCGGCATGGGCGTCGTGCTGAACATCGAAGGTCAGGGACCCCACGCACGCGTTCAGGTCAATTTCGAAGGGGCGGGCAGCAAATGGTTGATGCTGCAGTACGCCAATCTCGAACCCGCCTGAGTCGAACACCCCGGTCAGCGGCGGCTGCGGTTAAACTGCCGTCCCATCATGAGTGCTTCCACGTTTCTTCAACGGCTCGATACGGCGATGACGTCGACGCAGTCTCTAGTCTGTGTCGGTCTAGATCCTGAAATCGAAAAATTTCCGGTCCATCTGCGCCAGCGACCACAGGCTATTCTCGAGTTCAATCGCGCCATCATCGATGCGACCGCAGATTTCGCCTGCGCATACAAACCGCAGATCGCGCACTACGCAGCCGTGGGCGCCGAAGATCAGCTCCTCGAGACTATTCGCTACATTCGCTACCGAGCACCAGGAATCCAGGTCATCCTCGATTCCAAGCGGGGCGATATCGGCAGCACAGCAGAGAAATATGCGCGCGAAGCCTTCGAGCGCTATGGTGCCGATGCGGTCACGATCAACCCTTACCTGGGTCGTGACTCCGCAGAACCCTTTCTCGAATATGCCGACAAGGGTGTCGTCGTGCTATGCCGCACCTCCAACGCAGGTGCGCGTGAACTACAAGACCTCGACGTCGGTGGACGCAAGCTTTATCAACTCGTCGCCGAAAAAGTCGCGAGCGAATGGAACGCTCGCGGTAATTGCCTACTCGTCGTGGGCGCCACCTACCCCGACGAACTTGCCGATATCCGACGACTCACGGGAGACATGACCTTTCTCGTACCCGGCATCGGCGCACAGGGCGGCGATATCGAAAAAGCCGTGCGCAACGGCCGCCGTGCCGATGGTCGCGGTCTCGTGATCAACTCCTCCCGAGGCATTATTTATGCCAGCCAAGGTGAGGACTTCGCGGCTGCAGCCCGACGTGCGACACTCGAGCTGCGCGATGCGGTCAACGCCGTACCTCGCTGAATCAACGCTCGGGAGGGGGCTCCGATGCTGCGTTTGACCCGCTACCAGTGGATCGTGCTCTTTGCCGCTTGGCTCGGCTGGGGCTTCGATATCTTTGACGGGCTGCTGTTTAACTACGTTGCGCCCAATGCCATCCCGACACTGCTCGGTCTCGAGATCGGCTCGCCAGAAGCCCGCTCAGCGACGCTCTACTGGACTGGTCTCATCACGGCCATCTTCCTCGTAGGCTGGGCCGTCGGCGGCGTTCTGTTCGGACCGATCTCCGATCGCTACGGTCGCAAGCGCGTACTGCTCATCACTATGGTGCTCTACGCTTTAGGTACCGCGTTGTGCGCCTTCGTCACCAGCATCGAGCAGTTGATCATCTGTCGCATCATCGCAAGCCTCGGGATCGGCGGCGAATGGGCTGCAGGCTGTGCGCTCGTCGCCGAGGTCGTCCCAGAAGACCAGCGCGTCGAAGCGGGCGCGGTGCTTTACACGGCGGCACCGTTCGGCCTTTTCCTCGCCACAGGCGTCAATGCGCTCGTCGCAGGCCATTTCTTCGCCGACGTACCCGAAGTGTCGTGGCGTTATGTGCTCATCTTCGGACTATTGCCGGCAGCGTTCGCGATCTGGGTGAGGACCTTCGTCAAGGAACCCGAGCGCTGGGAGGCTGCTGCGGCTAAGGCACCACCGCCACGACTCCGTGAACTATTTATGCCCGAGATCTGGCCACGCACCCGTAGCGCGCTGCTGGTTGCGCTCATTGCACTACTCACGTGGTGGAGTTGCAATGCGTTCATTCCCGTCGTAGCGGCAGGGCTCGCGCAAGCCGAGGCTCTGCAACTCGGTCTCGATCGAACGGCGACGAGCATCCTCACCGAATCCTGGAAGACGCAGGCCACCACCATTTTCAACGTAGGCGGTCTGATCGGCACCCTGCTCACCATCCCTCTCGCCAAAAGCTGGGGCCGAAAACCGATGTTCGCGCTCTACCTCGGATGCTCGGCAGTCTCGCTGCTCGCGACCTTCGGTCTCGATCTGCCGCCGCAGCTTCGCCTCTACATGTATTTCTTCATCGGTCTCACGGTATTCGGCATCTTCGGCAGTTTCACGTTTTATTTGCCCGAGTTGTTCCCGACGCGACTTCGCGCAACGGGGTCGGGCTTCACGTACAACATCGGGCGTGTGGTGGCCGCAGCTGGGCCATTCTTCGTCGGCTCGGTCGCAGCAGCCGGCGCGGGAGATCCCAAGGTCGTACTCAACACGCTCTTCATGGTGGGGTTCATCCCACTAATCGGCCTGCTCGGCATGGGCTGGGTCATCGAAACACGCGGTCAAAGAATACCAGACTGACATGGCTGACTGGATCGTCGACGTCATCATCGGCCTTATCGAAGGCCTCACCGAATTCCTGCCGATTTCGAGCACGGGGCATCTCGTCATCACTCGGGCGCTGCTCGATCCCGAAGGCTCTATCGGTTTTCGCCAGCTCATCGTCGTTCAAGGCGCAGCGATTCTCGCCGTTTGCTGGGAATATCGACGTCGACTTTGGGCCATCGGCACCACTTTGATGAGCGATCGCCAGTCCCGTCTTTTCGCATTCAATCTTTTCCTCGCCTTCTTGCCCGCAGCCGTAGCGGGGCTCGCGTTCGAAGACACGATCCGCAGCGTGCTGTTTGCGCCGATTCCCGTCGCGCTCGCGCTCGTCATCGGCGGGGTGCTCATTCTTTGGGCAGAGCGCCGGACCCACGCCGAGCGCGTGACCTCGGTCGAGCAGCTTCAGCCTCTCGATGCCTTCAAGGTCGGGCTTTTCCAGATGCTGGCGCTGGTCCCAGGAACCAGTCGTTCGGCTGCGACGATTTTGGGCGGTTTGCTGACGGGTCTCTCCCGCAAGACGGCGGCAGAGTTTTCGTTCTTCGTGGCAATCCCCGTGATGCTCGCGGCAACCGGCTATAAGTTGCTCGATGCCCGCGAGCCCATTACGGCAGACGAAGCGCGATCGATTTTATTGAGCAGCGTCGTAGCGTTCTTTGCGGCGCTCATCGCGATCCGCTTTCTCATTCGCTACGTCAGTCAGCATTCCTTCGCGATTTTCGCGTGGTACCGAATCGTTTTCGGTGGCTTCATCCTAATCAGTTGGCAGTTCGGCTGGGTGTCGTGGGGTTCCGGCTGAAATCCGGATAAGGCCCGAGCAATAGCAACAGGAACGCACCGACGAGGAACATGATCGCTGCAGCGAGCAGCATCGGATCGAAGCTGCCGGTGGTATCTCGAACCCAGCCATAAAGCGTCGGCGACAACGCAGCCATCAAGCCGAAGGCCATGTACTGCACGCCGTAGATCTGGCCGTAGCTCTTCATCCCGAAGTACCGACCGGCAAGATACGCCACAAGATCGGTCTCCGCACCCGAAGCAAACCCCATCAGAAAGGCCGCCAGGACAGCCATGGTGAAGCCGAGAGGCGCATCACCCATCAGCATCCAGCAGGAGATCGCGGGTAGACACAGAATGGGTAGTGTGACGAGCGGCGCCCAAAATCGATCGAGTAGCAGGCCCGTGATGATGCGACCCGCAAAGATCGACAGGCCAAAAACACTGAGGACCGTCGCGACACTGGTCGGATCGAACTCCCGCTGCTTGAGCATGGAGGGCAGGAACACCAACGCGCCGGCATAGGCGAGCGTGATCAGCGCGACCGAGATCCACAAAATCCAGAATCGGCCCTCGCTCATCGCTTCTTTCAAGGTGCGCCCGGGCAACGCGGAGGGATCCGATGCCACGCCCACTCCTTCGGGTCGCTCTTCCGGGCGTGGCTCGCGAAACCAGAAAATGCCTAGCGGCAATGCGACGGCCAGTGGCAGCAAGGCGAGCAGTGCATAAGCGGTACGCCACCCGAATTGGGTAATGAAATAGGTCGTGAGGAACGGCAAGACGATGGCAGAAATGCTGGTCCCCACCAGCATGAGACCCAGCGCGAAGCCTCGCTGCTTGAAGAACCAGAGATTCACGGCGCGTGACCAGGTCACTGGCGTCGACCCGATCCCGAACAGGCCGATCATCAACCAGACGAGATAAAAGGCCCACAATTGGCCAGGGACCACCGCGAACGCGGCGAAGGTCAGACCAAAGATGGCCAAAGAGCCGAGTGCGACCGGCCTCACGCCATGGCGATCAGCCAGTCCACCGAAGACCGGCGCGAGCAAGGCCGCGAGGATGCCGTAAATGGTCACGCCGAGACTGATCTCGGTTCGACTCCAGCCGAACTCTTGTTGCAGCGGATCGATGAAAAAACCGATGGTGATGAAAGGCAGCGGCGAAGCGCCACACGCTACCCCGACCATCGACGCCGTGAGCACTTTCCAGGCGCGCCCGAACTCGGAACTGGTGTTCATGGCGCCCAAGCATACCCCCTCGCCTCTGTTACGTGGGCAGCGTTGGGAGTACCCTAGCCACTCTTATGAAGATCGTGATCCTCGGCGCCGGACAAGTCGGGCGCACGGCGGCCTACCAACTCGCTCGTGAAGAGGCCAACGAAGTCACGGTCGTCGATACCAACGAAGAACTTCTGCGCGATCTTCAAGATCGCCTAGATATCCGTACGGTCGTCGGCAACGCGGCGTTCCCCTCGATTCTCGAAGCGGCGGGCGCAGAGTCCGCAGACATCCTCGTCGCGCTCACGAGCTCCGATGAAGTCAACATGATGGCCTGCGAAGTGGCCTACACCCTCTATCGCACGCCCACCAAGATCGCACGTATCCGCTCAGCCGAGTACACCCGCCATCCTGAGCTCTTCAGCGCCGAGGCGTTGTCGGTCGACGTGTGGATCAGTCCCGAACAACTCGTCACCGATTACATCGAGCGACTCATCCGTTATCCCGGTGCACTCCAAGTGCTCGACTTTGCGGACGGAAAAGTTCGCCTCGTTGGGCTATCGGCCCGCAAGGGCGGTTTGCTCGTGGGCCAAGCGCTGCGTAGCCTCAAAGAACACATCCCCAATACCGAAGCGCGAGTGGTGGCGATCTACCGCAATGGTCGAAGCGTGCAGCCCGAGGGCAGCACGGTCATCGAAGATGGCGACGAGGTGTTCTTTCTCGCGGCCAAGAACGACATCCGTCAGTTCATGGCGGAGATGCGCAAAGAAGAAAAACCTGTGCGACGCGTGGTCATCGCGGGCGGCGGACATATCGGTTTCGCGCTCGCCAAGCGCCTCGAAGAAAACAATCAAGTGAAGCTCATCGAGCGCGATCCGAAACAGGCGCGTCGCATCGCAGAGCGACTCGACAGCGCTATCGTGCTCGAAGGTAATGCTGCGGACGAGGAGCTGCTCGTCGAAGAAAATATCGACAGCTGCGACGTCTTCGTTGCACTCACCAACTCGGAAGAAGCCAACATTCTCTCGGCGATGCTCGCCAAACGACTGGGTGCCGCCAAGGTGATGGCGCTCATCAACAAACCGTCGTACGCAGAGCTCATGCAAAGCGGCAGCATCGATGTCGCCATTTCTCCGCAGACCATCACCATCGGCTCACTGTTGACGCATGTGCGTCGTGGCGACGTCGTCCAAGTGCACTCGCTGAGACGCGGCGCGGCCGAAGCGCTCGAAACCATCATCCACGGCGACCACCGTAGTTCGCGAGTCGTCGGCAAACGTGTGGAAGACATCGCTTTGCCCGAGGGTGCAAAGATCGGATGCATCGTCCGCGGTGAAGACGTCATCATGGCCCACCACGACACAGTCGTGCAGGCGGATGATCACGTCGTGCTGTTCATCACGGACCGTCGGCACGTCGATCAAGTCGAACGCCTGTTCCTCGGCGAAACCGCCGGCAGGCGCTGAGCGAGACGCCTGCAGATGCTGGCCGTCGCTCACGTTCTTGGTCTGATGATGGCGTTCTTCGCCACGACATTCATCATGCCGATGGTCTGCTCGATCATCACGCAAGATGGCATGTTTCTCGACTTCGCCGTAGCGGCCGGCATCAACGTCGTGCTCGGTCTCCTCATCGCCGCGCTCACGAGGCGCCATAAAAGAGAATTGAAACCACGAGACGGCTTCGTGCTCGTCACGCTTGCGTGGGTGCTCATGTCAGCCTCCGCCGCAGTGCCTCTTCTTATCGCACTTCCCGGACTGAGCTTCACCGATGCGTATTTCGAATCGATGTCGGGGCTCACCACGACCGGCGCTACCGTGTTGACAGGCTTAGACAATCTGCCCCCGTCGATCAATCTTTGGCGCCATGCGCTGCACTGGTTCGGTGGTATCGGCATCATCGTTCTCGCGGTCGCGGTGCTGCCGCTGCTCGGTGTCGGTGGTATGGCGCTCTACCGTGCCGAGACCCCAGGCCCCATCAAAGACGAAAAGCTTACGCCGCGCATCACCGAGACGGCTAAGGCGTTGTGGATCACTTACATGGGTATCACGGCGGTCGGCATTCTTTCCTTGCGGCTTGCAGGAATGGGCTGGCTTGATGCGATCTGCCATACCTTCTCGGTGATGGGTCTTGGCGGATTCTCAACTCGGGATAGTGGCATCGGCTATTTCGACTCAGCATTGATTGAGCTCGTGTTAATCGTGCTGATGATTGCCGCGTCGCTCAATTTCGCGCGGCATTTCATTGCCGTTCGTAACCGCTCGCTCGAGCCCTATCGAAAAGACCCTGAGGTTCGAGCGGTTTTTACAGTTTTAGCCGCGAGCGTTATCGGTATTGCAGTACTACTGCTCGCGCATGGTACCTATCATGTTCCGCTTGAAGCTCTACGCCACTCCGCGTTCGCCGTGGTTTCCGTGGCCTCAACGACAGGGCTCGTTTCGCAAAACTGGGACCTTTGGCCCGCTTTCGCACCCGTGTGGATGCTGTTTCTCTCGTGCATCGTTTGCAGCACCGGATCGACGGGTGGCGGTATCAAGATGTTCCGTACCCTGATGCTGGTGCGACAGGCGCAACGCGAAATGAAGCAGATCGTTCATCCTTCGGCGGTAATCCCTGTCCGTGTCGGCGGCCAGGTAATCCCGGAGCGCATCATCGCTTCAGTACTCGCGTTCATCTTTCTTTATTTGCTGACGATCGCCGTGCTGACCTTCTTGCTGCTGCTTTCAGGCATGGACCTCGTGCCGGCTCTTTCTTCTATCGTCGCGAGCATCAACAACCTCGGTCCGGGAATTGGGCCGACGGGCCCTGCGGGCAACTTCCAATGGTTATCGGATTTTCAGACTTGGATATGTTGCGTTGCGATGTTGCTCGGCCGACTCGAGCTATTCAGCGTACTCGTGCTGTTCTCGTCGGCATTCTGGCGGAAGTAATTCGCTCATCAGCAGCGTCAGTAGCGCCAACTGCGCACGTCGGCACCCGGTGGCGCGGTTTTGAGCATTCTCTCTGCGGCCCAAGGCAGCACCATCTGCGGGTAGCGCAAACGTGAATAAGCGTTAGCTCGAGTGTGATCGCCATTCCAGCAGTGCTCGGCTCGATCACCGTAATCGATGACGGCATCCGCGGCGGGCTGCGCCGTTCGTAAAAATTCCTCGACTGCGTAAACGGCGTTGTTCAAGTAGTAGTTGTCCATGTCGCCGACATACAGGCGCAACTTGCCGCGCAGTTTCGGCCCTAGCCTCGCCCAGTCGCGACGCAAGATATGTCCGAGATCGTAATTTTCGCGCCAGTGAGCGACGGTCACGGGATCGATCTCGCCTGTCAGGCGATCAAAGACCCGTCGCGGATAGCCGTCGGGGCCTGCGGGCGAAAACACCGACTCCCAGGCATCCCACTGATCACCGCTGCGGCTTCGCGTACCCAGCGCCAGCTCCCAAAGATTGTTTTCTTCGATCGTGGTATCGATGTGGCCCAGCCAGTTTCGATGCGCCGGACGCGGCGTGCGCTTGAAACGGTTCGGCATGACATAGGCGTTTTTGTCTTCGTAGAGGTTGATCGTCATGTAATGACGGAAATCGATCGGGTCGGGGCAGGCGATCCAGGCGCCGTTGTACTCGTCGGGATAGAACATCTGCGTGGCCATCGCGATCCAGCCGCCGGTGCTTCCCCCGAATACGAATCGCGCCCAGCCCTGCCCGATGCCGCGAAAGCGTCGCTCGATCTCGGGAATGAGCTCGTACTGAATCGCATCGCCGTAGGGACCGTTGTTCGCTGAATTGACCCCGTAAGAGTCGTCATAGAACGGTGTTGGATGCTGAATTTCGACAAGCAGCACACGGGGAAACCCGGGCCCGGTCCAGGCTTGGAAAAAATCCCAGGCGTATTGCTGCTCGATGCGGTTGTAGCCCTCGAGTTTGAAACGCGCGCTGTAGTCTGGCTCGAGGTTGGGATCGGGTGGTGTTTCGCGCCAGTTGGAGGGTGCTGCGGGGAAATGCCCGTGGTTGATGACGAGCGGATAACGCGCATCGGGCCGGTCGTTGAACCCGAGCGGCAAGGTAACGAAGGCGCCGAGATGCACGTCGCGGCCCCAAAACTTGGACAGTCGCTCACTGCGCACGCGCACGTATTTGACCCAGGCCGTCTCGCGGAAAGGCTCGACCGGTGGAATCTTCTCGGTCAGCACCAGCCTCGGTAGCGGCGAAGCCGTCAGCGGGCCACGCCAGCGCAGCAACGTCGGTCTCGAGTACAGGTTGCCGGGCTTTTCTCGCCACTGCTGCCCCTCTCCCCGATCGGGCGGCAACTTGAGCACCCGCCCGTCCGCGAGCCGGAAGGTCTCGTAGCGATTGAGGACCGCCTGTACCCGGTAGTCGCCCGGGGGCAGGCTCGAGAGTGTGCGTATCGGAAAACCGAAGGCGCTGTCGTCGACGCTTCGACTGGTTCCGGGCTTCCAGCTTTCGACATCGAGGCCAAAAAACGGAATCGCTCCGCCGTCCCAATTGACCAAAAACCGAGGCTCCCGGTCGGGAGACTGGTCAGCCGGCGCGAGGATGAGAAGCAGGCGCCCGTCCTGGGGGCCCTCCCTGAGATTGGCCGGGAGCTGAACCTCGAGGGCGGTTGCGCCGCTATCGAGGGACAGAACTCCGACCAGGATGGTGAGGACGATTCGAACGACATGTCGGGTTTGGGCTCTCATGGGAGCGATCCTACGCCGAGCGCTCGGACCCCTCATCGAGGGCGGCTCCGAAGCCGACGTTATCTGAACGATTCACATAGAATCTTGCCGACCATGGGTTACGCAGAAACATTCGAAGTCATCGTCATCGGGGGCGGTCATGCCGGCACCGAGGCCGCGCTCGCCTCCGCGCGAATGGGTCGACGGACCCTGCTGCTGACCCAGAGCATCGAGACCCTCGGACAGATGAGTTGCAACCCCGCCTTCGGGGGTATTGGCAAGGGTCACCTCGTTCGCGAAATCGATGCCCTCGGAGGTGCGATGGCGCGCGCCGTCGACCGAGCCGGCATCCAGTTTCGGACCCTCAACGCGAGCAAAGGTCCGGCGGTCCGAGCGACCCGCGCACAGGCCGATCGGCTGCTCTACCGGAAGGCGATTCGGACCCTCCTCGAGAACCAACCGAACCTCTCGATCTTCCAACAAGAGGCGGCCGATCTCGTGGTCGAAAACGGGCGAGTTCGGGGCGTCGTCACGGTCACCGGAATTCGCTTCGGAGCGCCCGCCGTGGTGCTCACGGTCGGCACCTTTTTAGGGGGCCGAATCCACGTCGGTCTCGATCAGTATTCGGGGGGTCGCGCGGGTGATCCGCCATCGAATGCGCTCGCTGCCCGACTGCGCGAATTGCCCCTTCGAGTCGGCCGCCTCAAGACCGGTACGCCGCCCCGAATCGATGGCCGCAGCCTCGACTACAGCGTCATGGCTCCTCAGTACTCGGATGACCCGCGTCCCGTGTTTTCATTCCTCGGGCGCATCAATGAGCACCCTGAGCAGATTCCTTGTTTCATTACCGCGACAAACGAGCGGACACACGAGCTGATCCGGTCGGGCTGCGATCGCTCGCCGATGTTCACTGGAAAGATCGAAGGCGTCGGTCCGCGCTACTGTCCTTCGGTCGAAGACAAGATCCATCGCTTCGCCGACAAGAGCTCTCATCAGGTGTTCGTCGAGCCTGAAGGGCTGTCGACTCACGAGGTCTATCCGAACGGAATTTCGACGAGTCTTCCGTACGATGTTCAGGTCGAATTCGTGCGCTCGATTCGGGGCTTCGAACGGGCCCACATCACCCGCCCCGGCTACGCCATCGAGTACGATTTTTTCGACCCCCGCGACCTCCATGGTTGGCTCGAGACCAAGGTCATCGGCGGGCTCTTCTTCGCAGGTCAAATCAACGGCACGACGGGCTACGAAGAGGCCGGTGCTCAGGGTCTGGTCGCGGGCATCAACGCCGCGCGTCAGGTTCGTGAAGAGACCCCTTGGACCCCCTCTCGAGCGGAGGCCTACCTCGGTGTCTTGGTGGACGATCTCATCACCCGAGGAGCCCCCGAACCCTACCGCATGTTCACGAGTCGGGCCGAGCATCGACTGCTCCTTCGAGAGGACAACGCCGACCTCCGACTGACCGAAATCGGTCACTCGATGGGGCTCGTCGATGACGAGCGCTGGACGTTCTTCTGTCGAAAGCGGGAGGCTGCCGAGACCGAAGTTCGACGGCTGTCGACCACTCGCCTCAAGGGGGTCTCGGCCTTCGATCTGCTCCGCCGACCCGAGGTGGACTACGCCGGGCTCCCCGCCCTCGCCGCCGCCGCGGGTGAAGACATCGGCACGGCCTTCGCTGCGGCCGACCCGATGCCCAGCCTCGCCGCCCTGGATGACCGGCTCCCCGAGGCGGTCCGCCTCCAGATCGAGGTCAGGGCCAAGTACTCCGGATACATCGAACGACAGCAAGATGAAATCGAGCGGCAACGCAAAAGTGAGGAAACCCCCCTACCCGGGGATCTCGACTACAGCACGGTCGCCGGGCTTTCGAATGAGGTGCGGCAGCGCCTGGCGGCGGCCCGACCCGATACCCTCGGTCAGGCCTCGCGATTGCCGGGCGTGACCCCCGCTGCGGTGTCCGTCCTGCTCGTGCACCTGAAACGCCGAACGGCCTAAGGGCCTCAAGGAGACCGACCATGACCGACCGCACGCCCCCCGAGATGGTTCGTGCCGATGGCACCTACCCCGTCATCGAACTTCGACAGGAGGCCATCACGGCTGCCGTCGTACAGACGAGGGTGAACGGGGTCGATGGCGCCAACCCAGCACCGGATCTTCGCCGCAACCTCGATTACTTCTTGGAATCCATCGACATTGCGCAAGGGTTCGGCGGCCGCTGCGATCTGCTGGTGTTCCATGAGTTTCCGATCACGGGCTTCAGCAACTGGACGCGCGACCAGCATTACGCACTCTCGATCGAAGTGCCGGGTCCGGAGGTCGAGGAGGTCGCTAAGAAAGCCCAGCAGTACAACTGCTACATCGTCTTCGGCACTTACGCCAAAGACCCGGTGAATTGGCCGGGCCACATTCTTCATCTGATGGTGATGTGCAAGCCCGACGGCAGCGTGGTCTCGCACTGGAAGCAACGCAACGTTCGCGGCATGTTCCCATTCGCCGAGCAGTACACCTCGGTGATCTACGACGTGTACGACCGGTTCGTCGAAATGTACGGCCTCGATGCGGTGATCCCCGTCGAGCGTACCGACATCGGCAACATCGCCATGTCGGCCGTGCAGTTCGAACCTGAGCTCTTCCGCTGCATGGCCTTCAAAGGCGCTGAAATCATCTGCCGTGTCGCGACCGGCGGCTTCGAATGGGACGACATGCGCCTGACGTCGTACCACAACAGCGTCTACACCATGATCGCCAACAATTCCGTGGCCACTCAGGGACGGAACCCCGGTTTCTTTGAAGACGCCAATTTCGGCGGGCCGGGGCGCTCTTCGATATTCGGCCCACGCGGCGTGGTGCTCGCGAAAGCAGGGCCGTTCGAGACTCGCGAGTCGGCGCGAATTCCCATCGCGGAGTTTCGATCCAAACACCGAATTCCAGATTTGCATCTGCATCTCTACCGACCGGTGCTCGACCAGTATGTCGAGCGATACGCGCCCAACGGCTACCTCGACTATCAGCCGAAAGACAAACGCGACGCCTTTCAGCATTTCGTGAAGCGCGCCAAATGGCAGCACTACTGGTGAATCAGGCGACGGCTCGTTTTCTCGCTGTGATCGGCTGGGCTGCGCTTGCAGTACAGCTCGTGCTCAGCGTGCAGCACCAGATGCAGCTCGGGCACAGCGCGGCCTTCGGCGTGTTCATGTACGCGGGTTACTACACGATCCTGACGAATCTCTTCTGCGCGATCGTCGCTACGGCATTCAGCGTGCCGCACGAGGCCGAGTCCCGATGGGCGGCCTGGCGCGAGCCCTGGGTGGTCACTGCAGCGGCCGTGTCTATCGTGATGGTCGGGCTCATCTTCCACGTGCTGCTGCGTGCGCAGTACCAGCCTACCGGCGTCGCTGCAGTCACGAATTTGATCCATCACTACATCGTGCCGATCGTCTTCGCCATTTTCTGGTGGCGCGCGGTGCCGCGCGGCACGCTGGTATGGGGTGACGTATGGCGGGTGTTCGCCTATCCGGCTGCGTATCTCGTCTACGTCTTTATGCGGGGCGAGATCGGCAACGTTTATCCCTATTTCTTCATCGACGTGCGAAACCTTGGCTATGCGCAGGTGTTCGTCAACGTATCGGCCATCTCGGCGCTGTTCATCGGCGCAGGATTCGCGTTCGTCGCAGCGAAACGCTGACCCTTCATGGGTTGAGGTTCGTTATTTCCCGATGCAGAAGCTGCCGAAGATTCGGCCTAGCAGATCATCGGCATGAAACTCACCGGTGATTTCTCCGAGTGCCGCTTGTGCCGCACGCAACTCTTCGGCCACCAACTCGCCGGCTCTCGATTCTTGGAGTTGACGGACGGCCTCTTCAGCGTGGTGTTCGGCGCGCTGGAGCGCTTCGACATGACGAGCTCGGGCGCTCACGGTTCCGACCTGACCGGCGTCGTAGCCCATGCAGATCTTCAAGTGCTCACGGAGCTCAACCAATCCCGCGCCAGTTTTCGCCGAGATCATTAGCGTGGCGTCGGCGCCAGATTCTGTACGGTGAGTGTCGACGTCTCCCGCGGCGGCATCGATTTTGTTGAAGAGTAGGGTGATCGGAACGCCCGTTGGCAACCGCGCTTTCTCTTCGGCGAGTGACTCCGCGCGCGGATCGGTCGTGGCATCCACCACGAACAGAACACGATCAGCCTGTTGCATCGCAAGCCGCGCGCGACGGATGCCTTCTGCTTCGACGAGGTCTCCAGCGTCGCGCAGCCCCGCGGTGTCTACGATATGAAGCGGCATGCCGTCGATGGAGATCATCTCTCGCAACAGGTCGCGGGTGGTTCCCGCGATAGGTGTGACGATCGCAGCCTCGTGGCCCGCAAGCGCGTTCAGCAAACTCGACTTGCCGGCATTCGGGCGGCCCGCGATCACGACCGTCATGCCATCGCGCAGCACTCGTCCCTGTCGGGCAGTCTGCAAAATCGACGCAAAGCGCTCGCGCAAGGCGGAGAGCCGATTGGTGAGCGCACGATCGGCCAGAAAATCGATTTCCTCTTCGGGGAAGTCGATCGCCGCCTCGACCCAAATGCGTAGCTCGATGATCGCCTCGGTGAGCTCATGCACCTGAGTCGAAAACGCTCCCTGGAGAGATCGCGTCGCGGCTCGCGCCGCAGCGAGGGAGCCCGCATCGATCAGATCAGCGACAGCTTCGGCTTGAGCCAGGTCTAACTTGTCGTTGAGAAACGCACGCTGTGTGAATTCGCCGGGTGTTGCTCGTCGGGCGCCGAGCGACACCGCGCGCTCGACGAGCGCTTCGAGCACCACCGGGCCGCCGTGTCCCTGCAACTCGAGAACATCCTCGCCGGTGTAGCTCTGTGGCGCGATGAAGAATAGGGCGAGCCCTTCGTCGAGCACGGTACCGGCACCGTCGTGAAATCGGGCCAGTGTCGCAACTCGTGGCTCAGGCAGCGCTGTCGAGAGCAGGCTTTCGCCGATACGGCGCGTGGCAGACCCCGAGATGCGGACGATGCCGACGCCGCCGCGACCAGGTGCGGTGGCGACGGCGACGATCGTGTCGGTCGAAGGCCCCGGCCTCAACCCGTCCTCGTTTTCTTCGCCTCCGCTTCGATGCGGCGGTTGATGTTCCACTGCTGCGCGATCGTCAAAAGCGTATTGGTGACCCAGTACAGCACAAGACCCGCTGGGAAGAACGCGAACGTAATACTCATCACGAACGGCAAGATCATGAACACCTTCGCCTGAATCGGATCAGGGGGTGTCGGATTGAGCTTGTATTGCACATACATCGCACCGGCCATGATGACGGGCAGCACGAAGAACGGGTCGCGCGAGGAGAGGTCTTGTATCCAGAACATGAACGGCGCTTGGCGCATCTCGACGCTCTCGAGCAGTACCCAGTAGAACGCGAAGAACACCGGCATTTGAATGAGGATGGGCAGACAACCTGCGGCCGGATTGATCTTCTCGCGCTTGTAGAGATCCATCATCGCGCGGCCGAGCTTTTCACGATCGTCCTTGTAGGTCTCCTGGAGATTTTTCATGCGCGGCGTCAAAAGACGCATCTTCGCCATGGAGCGACCCGAAGACTCGGAGAGCGGATAGAACACGAGCTTCAACAAGAAGGTGATGATGATGATCGCCCAGCCCCAGTTGCCGACGAGGTTGTGCGCCTGCTCGAGCAACCAGAACAGCGGCTCGGCAAGCAAGGTCAGCATGCCGTAGTCAGCCACCAGATCGAGTCGCGGGCCTGCCGTTTTGAGTTGGGCCTGCAGCTTCGGGCCGATGAACAGAGTTTCTTTGATCGTCGTTCCGCTTTGTGGAGCGACCGTCACCGAGGGGCCCGTCGTCGAAAGCAGGTATTGATTCCCTTCTGTTCGCAGCGCGTAAGCGTAGTTCTGGCCCTCTGTCGGCACGACCGCAGTCACGAAATGATGCTGCATGCCGGCGATCCAGCCGGTGGAGACTTCACGCGGCAGCTCGCTCTCGGCGATGCTGGTGCGATCGATCTTGAAATATTTGGTGCCGTTGTAATACGCCGGACCCTGGAACGCGTAACTCTCGACGCTGAACATCGAGCGTTCGACCGGCGGGTCGTCGCGAAGAATCTGGGCATACGACGCGGCGCGCCACGGCAGAGTCCCGCGATTATCGACGCTGTATTCGAGCCCGATGCGGTACGAGCCGCGACGCAGAACGTAGGTTTTCGTCACCGTGACGCCGGCTGCGTCATCACGCCACGTCAGCGGAACGCGGATCTCGTCTTGTCCTTTGGCGAGCGCAAAGCTCGATTGAGATGCCTCGAATGTCGCTAAGTGCGTCGGATGTGCGCGACCGTCTGCATCGGTGAGGCCAGTTTGGATCGCGTAAAACCGCTCACGTCCATCGTTGAGCAGGCGAACGCGCGCGTCCTGTCCCTTCACCTGCGGATATCTCAGCAAGTCGGCGCGTACGAGATCTCCGCCGCGCAGGCTGATATCGAGATCGAGCACATCTGTCGTGACTCGAATTTCTTGCGCCGGCTGCGGCGCTGCAGTCGGCGCGCCGGCTGCCGCCGCAACAGTGGCGGCAGCAGGGACCTCGACAGTCGAGCTCGGTGACGCCGCAGAAGTTGCTGTCGAAGGAACAGCTCCGGAAAGCGCGGAGGGCGCTGGGTTCGGCGAGCTAGCCGGAGGCGCCGTGGGCGGCGCAGCTTGCGGAATACTCGCGCCCAGGCCGCTCGTTGCGGTTGAACTCGGCGCAACCGTCGTAGGGGTGTTCGCCGGCGGGGCGTAGTCTCGTTGCCAAGTCTCGAAGTTGATCCACAGTACGAGGACCAGGCCGAGCCACAAAAACATGCGTGCGTTGGTCGAAGTCACGTTTAGCCTTATCGAAATATCAAAGAAATAAGAGGGTCAATCGTCAATCTGCTGCGCGAGGCGGTACGGGGTCGAACCCGCCTTCGCAAAAAGGGTGGCAGCGCGAGAGGCGTCTTGCGGCGAGCCACAAGCCCTTGAGCGTTCCGTGAGTCTCCAGCGCTTCCATCGCGTAATGCGAGCACGACGGATGATAGCGACATGTCGGCCCGCGCCACGGGCTGATGACTAATTGATAGGCCCTGATCAGGCCCCGGAAGACGGCACGCATGTCGTTGCTACCTTTTGCCAGAGCGCATCGAGGCTCTCGCGAATACGGGTGGCCGGCGCCTCACGAGCCGCTGCGCGTGCGCCGACGATGAGGTCGACGGCGGGTAGGCGGTGCTGAGCATGCCGGAACGATTCGCGAATTATGCGACGAAGTCTGTTTCGGGCGACGGCATTTCCGATCACTCGGGCGCCGATGGATAGACCGAGACGAGGGCCGCGGCCGCTGCTCGGGCAAACGATGAGCGAGAAACAGGAATTACCGAGACGGCGACCGTCCCGGTAGGCGGTTTCGAAATCGGTTTTGCGCAAAACCCGGCGCGAAGGCGGGAAACCCGACCGCAAAGGCCGGGTATCAGCGTCCCGAATCAGGGGATCAGCTTCTTGCGGCCTTTGGCGCGGCGGCGGGCGAGAACTTTGCGCCCGTTGGCCGTGGCCATGCGCGCCCGAAACCCATGGGTGCGGGCTCGTCGGACTTTGCTGGGCTGATAGGTGCGTTTCATGGTGTCGTCACCGGAAAAAGGCCGCAGAGGTTAAGCAGGGGGTCGGATGGTGTCAAGCCAAAAAGATATCCACAGGCCTCTGAGCCGGTATATTCTCCCCATCCCCTTGGTGAAACCCATCCCCCGCGCTTTCTAGGGAGGCCGGCATTCGCGTGGACGCGTCGATTTGGCACCGCTGCTCGGAGGCGCTCGCATCAGAGCTGCCCGACACCCAGTTCAACACCTGGGTGCGCCCGCTGCAGTCCATCGAAAACGGCGATTCCCTTCGTCTTTTGGCGCCGAATCGGTTCGTCGTCGATTGGATCAACGCAAATTTGATGGGTCGAATCAGCGATCTCGTGCGCGCCCAAACGGGCGACGGCGGTATTCACATTTCGATCGAGGTCGGCGAAAAAACCGAGCCGGCCAGTACGCCCGCCGAAAACACGGCCGCCCGTGAATTGAGCCGGATTGCTCGCAGACCGGCGGTTGAAATCGTGGGCGGGCGTCTTAATCCGGACTCGACCTTCGACACTTTCGTCGTCGGCAAGAGCAATCAGCTCGGCAAAGCCGCTGCGCAGCAAGTGGCTGAAAATCCGGGGAAAGCGTACAACCCGCTCTTCATTTATGGTGGTGTAGGTTTAGGTAAAACGCATCTGATGCATGCCGTCGGGCACGCGATCACCGCGAAAAACCCTCAGGCGCGCGTGGCATACGTGCACTCGGAGCGCTTCGTCAGTGACATGGTCAAAGCGCTGCAGCACAACCAGATGAATGACTTCAAAGCCGCATATCGATCTCTCGATGCGCTGCTGATCGATGACATTCAATTTTTCGCCGGCAAAGAGCGTTCGCAGGAAGAATTTTTCCATACGTTCAACGCGCTGCTGGAAGGGCAGCAACAGGTCATCCTCACCTGCGATCGGTACCCCAAGGAAGTCGAAGGACTCGAAGAACGCCTGAAATCACGCTTCGGATGGGGTCTCACGGTAGCCATCGAGCCCCCCGAGCTCGAGACCTGCGCGGCCATCCTCATCAGCAAGGGTGAGGCGGCCGGCGTGTCGCTCAGCCAAGAAGTCGCGCTTTTCATCGCGAAGCGCATTCGGTCGAACGTTCGCGAGCTCGAGGGGGCTCTGCGTCGAGTGATCGCGAATTCACGTTTCACCGGACAGCCGATCACGCTCGATTTCACGAAGGAAGCGCTCAGAGACTTGCTGACCCTCCAGGCCAGGCTCATCACCATAGAGAATATCCAGAAGACCGTTGCGGACTATTTCAAAGTCCGGGTAGCTGATTTGCTATCGGAACGTAGAAGTCGCTCGGTGGCTCGTCCTCGTCAGATCGCGATGGCGCTCGCGAAAGAGCTCACCAGCCATAGCCTTCCGGAAATCGGAGACGCCTTCGGCGGAAGGGACCACACGACCGTGTTGCACGCATGCCGCCGCATCAAGGCGCTGCGTGATGAAGAGCAACGGATCGCGGAAGATTATTCGAATCTGTTGAGAACTCTGACGAATTGATGTTGGTATCCTGTGGATGTTTTCGATGGCGAAAATCATTCACAATCGACACACAGGAAACGGGCGGTTTGTTCCGCCATCGGTGCACCGACTCGAATGACGCAAGATACTGAAAACACCGGGAATTCCAGAGTTTTTCAGTTATCCACCGTGCTAATAACCTCTACAATCATTTCTTAAATCTAAATAAAGAATTTATGAAACTCACAGCCACCCGCGAAGAGATCCTCGGTCCGGTTCAGCATGTGATCGGTGTCGTCGAGCGTCGTCAGACGATGCCCGTGTTGTCGAACGTGTTGCTCAGCGCCCGAAACAACCGCCTCAGTGTGACTGGCACAGACCTCGAGGTTGAGCTCGTCAGTTCCGTCGCACTCAAGGTGCAAGCCGCCGGTGACATCACCGTGCCGGGTAGGAAATTTTTAGACATTCTGAGATCGCTTGCCGAAGGCTCCAACGTCACGCTCGCCATCGAAAGCGATCGCTTGGTCATCCGAGCGGGGCGCAGCCGGTTCACACTCTCCACGCTTCCCGCAGCCGAGTTCCCGGTCGTCGAAGACATCAACGCGCAGCAAGTGCTCAAACTGCCGCAGGTAGATTTCCGCAAGCTCATCGACAAAGTTCATTTTTCGATGGCTCAGCAAGACGTTCGCTACTACCTCAACGGCATGCTGCTCGAGTCAGAGGGCGGCAAGGTGCGGGCGGTAGCCACAGACGGCCATCGTCTGGCCTTGTGTGAGGCCGCACTGAAAGAGCGGGTGACTGGCAAGCAGCAGGTCATTCTGCCGCGCAAAGGCGTGATGGAGCTTCAGCGAATGCTGGGTGGCGAGGGTGATGTCGCTCTTGAAATCGGAACGAATCACGTTCGCTGCGAGATCGGCGACGTTCGCTTCACATCGAAGCTTATTGACGGCCGGTTCCCGGAATACAGCCGGGTTATCCCCGCTAACGCTCACCGCATAATCGACGCAGATCGCGGATTTTTGAAGCAAAGTCTCACCAGAACAGCGATTTTGTCGAACGAAAAATATCGCGGCATTAGGCTTAACGTTAAGCCGAACCTTCTCACGCTTCAGGCTCACAACCCTGAGCAAGAAGAGGCCGAAGACCAGATCGAGGTCGGTTATTCCGGCGAAGAGATCGAGATCGGCTTCAATGTCACGTATCTACTCGACGCCCTGTCGGCAATCGAAACCGATCGCGTCAATATTGCGCTCACCGACTCCAATAGCAGCTGTTTGATCACCGCCGCATCACCGGATGGCACCAAGTACGTCGTCATGCCGATGCGGCTCTGAGACACGGAATGTCTTTAGCGGAGCTCACACTCGAGAACCTCCGCTGCATCGACAAGGCCGAATTGGCATTCGGGCCGGGAACCAATTTGGTCTTCGGCGCAAATGGTGCAGGGAAGACCACGGTCCTCGAAGCCGTTTTTCTGCTCGGCCGAGGTAGATCCTTCCGGACACGCCTCAACGAGCGCCTCATCCAACACGGAAAGCCTCTCGCCCGAGTCATTGGGCAGGTTAGCGCTGAACCTGTCACCCGACGGCTTGGTATCGAGATTCAGAGGGCGTCCGAGGGCAAAACGGGGACGGTGGGCCGGCTGGATGGCACGGATCTCCGCAGTTTCGCGGATTTAGCCCTGGCCTTTCCCGTGCAAGCCATGGATCCGGACGCTCACAAGCTTATCGAGGAGGGCTCCGCTCGGCGCCGTCGCTGGTTGGATTGGGCAGTGTTCCACGTGGAACAAGGCTTCGCGTCGAGTTGGGGGCGGTATCAAAAAGCCCTACTGCAACGAAACGCAGCGCTTCGCGCTGGCAGATCGGAGTTCGCCGCCTGGGACCCTGAACTAGCTCGAGAAGGCGAAGCGCTGACAGGCGCAAGGGAACGGGTCGCGCTGGCGCTGGGACCTTACTGGTCCGAGATATCCGCTGAGCTGACCGGTTTAGAGATCACGCTCGGCTTTCAGCCCGGATGGGATCGAGATGCCCCGCTAATCGATATCTTGGCAGCTTCGGCGGGGCGAGACCGTGATCGACGATCGACCACGCTCGGACCCCATCGGGCCGACCTCAGCCTGCGGATTAACGGCCGGGTAGCGCGCGAGGTCTTGTCGAGAGGACAACAGAAGCTTGCCGCGGTCGCCCTGAATCTCTGTCAACTCGAGTACTTGAAGCGCGAACACGGGCTGAGCCCAACCGTGCTTCTGGACGATCCGTCTGCCGAACTCGATCGCGACAGACTGGCTCGGTTCATCGCGCGCGTCGAGGCGTTGGAGACCCAATTGATCGTCACCGCGCTCGATAGAGATACGCCCCTTTTTGGCCAGCCAGAAACTGTGTTTCACGTGGAACAGGGCAGGGTATTTCGGGTATGATTTCGCATCACATTATCGAGCCCAAGCATGTCTGAAGCAGACGTCTACGATTCCAGTAAAATCAAGGTCTTAAAGGGGCTCGATGCCGTTCGAAAACGGCCCGGAATGTACATCGGTGATACCGATGACGGAACTGGCCTGCACCACATGGTTTTCGAGGTCGTCGACAACTCAATCGACGAGGCTCTAGCCGGCCATTGTGACCGCATCGTGGTCACAATCCACGCTGACGAATCAGTCACCGTCGAAGATAACGGCCGCGGCATTCCTGTGGATATCCACGCCGAAGAAGGCCGTTCCGCCGCCGAAGTCATCATGACCGTGCTGCACGCCGGCGGTAAGTTCGACGACAGCTCGTACAAGGTTTCAGGCGGTTTACACGGCGTTGGCGTTTCGGTGGTGAACGCGCTATCGGACGTGTTGCACCTCACCATTCATCGCGACGGCAAGTTACACACGCAGGAATATCACCTCGGTGAACCTGTTGCGCCTCTCGCTGCCGTTGGCACGACCGATCGAACGGGCACGAGTGTTCGGTTCAAACCCAGCCCCACGATTTTCACGAACATTCAGTTCAACTACGACATCCTCGTCAAGCGCCTTCGAGAGCTGTCCTTCCTCAACTCGGGCGTGCGTATCGAGCTCATCGACGAGCGCGAAGACAAGCGCGACGTGTTCGAGCACGAAGGTGGTTTGCAAGCGTTTGTGGGACACCTCAATCGTTCGCGCCAAGCCATTCACGACCACGTGTTCTGGTTTCGCACACAAGAAGGCCCCATCGGTGTCGAAGTGGCGATGCAGTGGAACGACTCGTATCAGGAGTCGATGTTCTGCTACACCAACAATATTCCGCAAAAAGACGGCGGCACTCACCTCGCGGGTTTCCGCGCAGCGCTGACGCGCACGCTCAATGATTACATTGAGAAAGAAGGCATCGCCAAGCGCGAAAAAGTACCGACGACCGGTGATGATTCACGCGAAGGTCTGACGGCCATTCTTTCGGTCAAGCTCCCGGATCCGAAGTTCTCCTCGCAGACGAAAGACAAACTCGTGTCTTCCGAAGTGAAGGGTGTCGTCGAGACGGCCGTTGCTCAAAAGTTTTCCGAGTTTCTGCTCGAAAAACCGCAAGAAGCGAAAGCGATCGCCGGAAAAATCATCGAGGCGGCACGTGCGCGTGAGGCGGCACGAAAAGCCCGCGAACTCACGCGACGGAAAGGCGCGCTCGATATCGCAGGCCTCCCGGGCAAGTTGGCAGATTGCCAAGAAAAGGACCCCGCACTCTCCGAGCTTTTCATCGTCGAGGGTGACTCGGCAGGTGGCTCAGCCAAGCAGGGCCGTGATCGGCGAACGCAGGCGATCTTGCCGCTGAAGGGCAAGATCTTGAACGTCGAGAAAGCGCGCTTCGACAAAATGTTGTCGTCCGCTGAAGTCGGCACCTTGATCACCGCGCTCGGTTGCGGCATCGGACGCGACGAGTTCGACATCGAAAAGCTTCGCTATCACCGCATCATCATCATGACGGACGCGGACGTCGACGGAAGTCATATCCGCACGTTGCTGCTCACGTTCTTCTATCGTCAGCTGCCGTTGCTGATCGAGCGTGGCCACATCTTCATCGCCCAACCGCCGCTCTATAAGGTGAAGCGCGGTAAGCAGGAGATGTACGTCAAAGACGATGTCGAGCTCAACGCCATGTTGCTCAACGCCGCTCTCGAAGACGCTGAGTTGCACCTCAATTCTTCGGCACCGCCTCTTCGTGGCGCCGGGCTCGAGTCACTCGCGAGGCAGTACGTCGAAGTGCAGGGCATCATCGGGCGTTGGGCGCGTCGCTACGATTCGCGTGTGCTCGAGCAGCTGCTCTATGTTCCGGTGGTCTCGCGCAGCGATTTCGATCGCCCCGAGTGGGTAACCGCTTGGGCCAACGAGCTGGCCAGCCGTCTCAATGTGGCTGCTGATGGCAACGCAGTCTACAAACTCGAGTTTCAGCCGGCCTCTGATAGCCAGGCCATCGCCCGCATTCATGTTTCGAAGGCCGAGCACGGCAGTCGTTTCGACAAATACCTCACTCGCGATTTCTTCGATTCGTCGGAATACCAGCGCATCGCTGCACTTGCGAAGACGCTTGCCGGAATGATCGGCGAGGGCGCCTTCGTTCGTCGTGGAGAGGCGCGTCGCGACGTCACGTCGTTCAAGCAAGCGATCGACTGGCTGTTCGAGCACGCCAAGCGCGGACAATCCATCCAGCGCTACAAGGGTCTCGGCGAAATGAACCCCGAGCAGCTCTGGGATACCACCATCAATCCTGAAACGCGTCGTCTTATGCAGGTCCGCATCGAAGATGCGGTCGCGGCCGACGAAGTGTTCACGACGTTGATGGGAGACGAGGTCGAACCGCGTCGCGAGTTCATCGAAAAGAACGCGCTCGCGGTGTCCAACCTCGACGTATAAGGTTTACCCACACGCCGACCGAGAGTCGGAGCCATGAGCGCCAGCCAAACCATCCTCCAATCTTTGCCTGTCGGCGAGCGTGTGGGGATCGCGTTTTCAGGCGGTCTCGATACGAGTGCGGCAGTTCACTGGATGCGCGCTCGCGGCGCTCGGCCCTGTGCGTACACGGCGAATCTCGGACAACCTGACGAGACAGACTACGACGCCATACCGCGTAAGGCGCTGGCACTCGGCGCTGAGCACGCGCGGCTCATCGATTGCCGTCATCAACTCGTCGCAGCAGGCCTTGCCGCTATTCAGAGCGGCGCATTCCACATCACGACCGCCGGAACCACCTACTTCAACACCACGCCGCTCGGCCGAGCCGTGACGGGCACTTCGCTCGTTCTCGCCATGCGCGAAGACGGCGTCGACATCTGGGGTGATGGCAGCACCCACAAAGGCAACGACATCGAGCGCTTCTACCGTTACGGGTTGCTCGCCAATCCTGCATTGCGGATCTACAAGCCTTGGCTCGATTCGCGCTTCATCGCCGAGCTAGGTGGGCGTCGCGAGATGTCCGCCTATCTCGCCACGGCCGGGCTCGATTACCACATGAGCGCGGAGAAGGCGTACTCGACCGACTCAAATCTTTTGGGCGCGACCCACGAGGCGAAGGATCTGGAATTGCTCAGTCGCGGCATCCAAATCGTCGAGCCGATCATGGGGGTCGCGTTCTGGCGCGATGATGTCGTCGTCCAGCGTGAAACGGTGAGTGTGCGTTTCGAGGCCGGCCGACCGGTCGCGATCAACGGTCAAAGCTTTGCAGACGATCTGGCACTTTTCGAAGAAGCCAACCGTACCGGCGGTCGACACGGGCTCGGCATGAGCGATCAGATCGAGAATCGAATCATCGAGGCCAAAAGCCGCGGTATCTATGAGGCGCCTGGAATGGCGCTGCTATTCATCGCCTACGAGCGTCTCGTCACGGCGATCCATAACGAAGACACGATCGAGCAGTACCGAAACAACGGACGACGCATCGGTCGACTGCTTTACCAAGGGCGTTGGTTCGATCCGCAATGTCTGATGTTGCGCGAGAGCGCCCAACGCTGGATTGCGCGCGCGATCACAGGTGAGGTCACGCTCGAATTGCGGCGTGGAAACGACTGGTCGGTTCTCGATACGACAGGACCGCAACTCAGTTATCACCCCGAGCGGCTCACCATGGAGAAAGGCGAGGGGATGTTCACCCCGAACGATCGCATCGGCCAACTGACTTTGCGAAACATGGACATCGTCGACACGCGCGAGAAGTTGCAGGTCTACGGTGAAGCGGGACTACTCGACCGCGACCCCACGCGGCTACCCTGACTTCAGTCGTTCATCGGCTGCAGAGCTTCGGCGAGACGATGCTGCAAAGCCATGGCCGGTAAGCCCGCCAAGTCACGAGGCACTTCTCGAACGATATGTTGCTGGGCCGATTTCGGCAGATGGCTGCGAACTTCGGCGAGGAATCGCGGTGCGGCGACGAGTACCAGGCCGCGACCGTGGTTGTCGCGGGCGGCCAACGTGATTCGTTCGGCGAGTTGGCGTGCGAACTGTTCGACGGCGTGCTGCTTGTGGCTGCGCCGAGCCTGCAAACTCGTTCGTCGAGAGCCCGCACCGCCTCCGCCGCGGCCGGTTCGCATCACCACGCTGCCGGGAGCATCGGCCCCGAGATCGCGATCGTGTCGAGCCGTGAACGGATTTTCCAAGGTCTCGAGCGCGCGCGGGGGCGCGCCAGGTTGGCTGAGTTCGAATACGGTGGCATGCCGCGTGTCGGCGACGAAAATGGTATAGCCACTCACCGAGGTGATCTCCGGACGGAGGCGTTTTGACGCATGACGGACAAACTATTCATTTCAGCGGACTCCTTGTTGGCTGATTCCTTCGAGTTGGCAGCCAAAGTGTTGGCGAGCGGCTATCGTCCCTCCTTCCTCGTGGCGCTCTGGCGTGGTGGCGCACCCATCGGCATCGCCGTGCAGGAGTGGTTGGAGCATCGGGGCTTGCGAACGGACCACATCACGGTGCGAACCTCGAGCTACACCGGCATCGATCAATCGGATAAAACGGTGCGCGTGCACGCGATGGACTATCTCGTCTCGAAGGTCACGAGCGAGGATCGATTGCTGCTCGTCGATGATGTATTCGATTCCGGGCGGAGTATCGACGCGGTTCTCGCCGAGTTACGACGACGCTGTCCGACCAACCACCCCAAAGAGATCAAGATTGCAACGGTCTATTTCAAGCCGTCACGTAATCGAAGTGCTCTCAAGCCCGATTGGTACGTGCATGCCACCGATCAGTGGCTGGTGTTCCCCCACGAGCTCGTCGGGCTGACCGACGAAGAAATCGCCGAGCACAAACCTGCCAGTGCGCGGTGATCGTGCTTAACGAGTACCGGCTGATGACTCGGTGCGAATACGTACGATCGTCGACTCGATCCACGCTTGCGCTTCTTCGTTGATCTCACGTGGTTCGCGACCGGCTGCGTCGATCGGTGGTCCGACGATGACACGAACGGTGCCGGGCTTTTTTATCAAGCCTCGGCGCGGCCAGTAGTAGCCGGCATCGTGCGCAACCGGTACGACTTTGCATCCCGCCCGACTGGCCAGTAACGCACCACTCACACCATAGCGACGCGTCTCACCCGCTGCGACACGAGTGCCCTCCGGAAAAATCAGGATGGAGAGCCCCTCTGCGAGACGGCTACGACCTTGACTGACAACCTGATTGACAGCCGACGTGCCTGCTCCGCGTTTGACGGCGATCGAGCGCAGAAGCCGGAGTCCGAAGCCGACGAACGGGATGTATATGAGTTCGTGCTTGAATACGATGACCTTGGGCGGCCCGACCAGAAACTGCCCGAAAGTTTCCCACGCCGAGGAATGCTTCCAATACGCAACATGCGGTTCGTTGGGGATGTTCTCGAGACCCTCAACTCGATAATCGAGTTTGCAGGTGACTCGCAGAACGTCAAAGATTCTCTCGGCGTACCACTCGATGAGTGCAAACCGCCGGCGGTGAGACATGAACCCGCTCACCAGGACGAAGAACGCCGCGTAGCCTAGCGTCCAGAGAAACAGGAAAGTGGTGAAGACGAGGGAGCCCAGCGCCTGCACGGGACCGCCTTAGCCGGGTAGTTTCGAGAAGTCGGCGACGCCCGCGAACAGATTCCGAACGCGCGACACTAGCGCGAGTCGATTGGCGCGTAGTCCCGCATCCGGATCGTTCACCATGACGTCATTGAAGAAGGCGTCGATCGACGGGCGCAGACTGGCGAGCTTGGCGAGAGCCTCGTCATAGCGACGAGCGGCAATGTCGGCGGTCACCGCCGCCGACACGGCCTCCAACGCGCCGTGAAGAGTTTTCTCTGCCTCCACGCTCAGCATCGAGACCTCGATGTGCTGTGCCACGTCGCCCGCGGAGGATTTTCGAAGGATATTGGCGATACGTTTGTTCGCGGCTGCCAGACTCTCCGCTTCCGGTCGCTCGCGGAATTTGGCGAGCGCCCGCATACGCTGGTCGAAATCGAGTGCACGGGTCGTTCCCGTGGCGAGGACGGCTTCGAACGACTCAGCGGGATATCCGACCTCGAGATAATAAGAACGCATGCGCTCCTGAAGATACGCCAGCACTTCGCCCGAGGTGTCTTGGGTCTTCACCGGCTGTGCGGAAACCGCCTTTCCAACGATCTCGCTGAGATCGAGGTCGATTTGGCGCTCGAGAACGATGCGAAATACGCCGATCGCTGCACGACGAAGTGCAAACGGATCTTTCGTCCCGCTTGGTTTTTGTCCGATACCGAAAATTCCGGCGAGAGTATCGAGCTTGTCGGCCAGAGCGACGGCAACACCGACGGGATAGGCGGGCAAGGCATCGCCGGCACCACGCGGCAGATAATGATCGCGGATTGCCGCCGCAACACGTGGATCTTCGCCGTCGGCTGCAGCGTAATACGCGCCCATCACGCCCTGTAATTCAGGGAACTCACCAACCATGGCGGACAGCAAATCGCATTTCGACAACTCTGCAGCCCGGGCCGCGAGCGCGACATCGGCACCGACGAGCGGAGCGATCTCCCGAGTCAGCGCGACTACTCGCCGCAGCTTGTCGCCGATGGAACCGAGCTTCGCCTGGAAGGTCACGCTATCGAGGCCCTGGCGCCACGCGTGCAACGGATTGCGACGATCTTGCTCGTGAAAGAACGCCGCATCCGCGAGTCGCGGCCTGACCACGCGCTCATTGCCCGCCCTCACGCGCGACGGGTCACGGCTCTCGATGTTGCTCACGGTGATGAAATGGTTTGTCAGCTCGCCCTTGGTATTTTCGACGGCGAAATAGCGTTGATGCTCTTGAAGCGTCGAGATGAGCACTTCGCGGGGCAAAGCGAGGAAGCGCTCGTCGAATCGCCCTTCGAGTGCAACGGGCCACTCGACGAGAGCCGTCACTTCGTCGAGCAACGCATCGTCGAGCACGGCTTTGCCGCCCAGATTTTTTGCGCAGACCAGAACTTGATCGCGAATGCGTTCGCGTCGCTCGGCGAAACTCGCCAGAACGAAACCCTTGGACCGCAGCGTGTCCGCGTAATCTGCGGGCGAGGAGAACGCGAGCTCTTGCGGCGCGTGGAAGCGATGACCGCGCGTGGTAGCGCCTGCTTCGGTATCGAGCAGTCGCACGGGCAGTGTCTCGTGTCCGAAACGCATCACGATCCAGTGCACGGGCCTGACGAATTCCGCTTCACTCGTGCCCCAGCGCATGCGTTTGGGGATCGGCAGCGCATCGAGGGCCGCTTGCACGATCGCCGGCAACAGCGTGGTGGTGGCTGCGCCCGGCTTGCTACCTTCAAAATAAAGGAACTCACCCTTACCTTCGGTGACGCGGCCGAGTTGTTCGAGCGTGACGCCACACGTCTCGGCGAAAGCGGTCGCAGCGCGGGTTGGAGCGCCGGATTTATCAAAAGCCGCGGATACCGGCGGTCCCCGCCGCTTGATCTGCTGCTCGGGCTGAGTGTCGACGAGCGCATGCACTAATACGGCAAGGCGACGCGGGGCCGCATACGAGACGATGTCGCCGTGACCCAAGCCCGCGCTCTCAAGACCCGAACGCAGACCTTCCTTCAGGGCGCGCTCGAGTTCGGGCAGCGCAAGGGGCGGAAGCTCTTCGGTGCCGAGCTCGAAAAGAAAATCGCGAGCGCTCATGACGAACGCACCATCGGGAATCCCAGCGCTTCGCGGCTATCGTAATAAGCTTGGGCGACGCCGCGAGCGAGTGTGCGCACGCGAAGGATGAATCGCTGTCGCTCGGTTACGGAGATGGCTCGACGCGCATCGAGCAGATTGAACGTGTGCGAAGCCTTGAGCACTTGTTCGTAGGCCGGCAATGCAAGTTTGGCTTCGAGCAAGCGAACACATGCGGCCTCGTGTTCGTCGAAGTGACGAAAGAGCACGGCCGTGTCGGCGTGTTCGAAGTTGTAAGTGGATTGCTCGACTTCGTTCTGGTGATACACGTCGCGATAGGTGACGCGACCCATCGGGCCGTCGGTCCAAACGATGTCGTAGACGCTATCGACGCCTTGCAGATACATCGCAAGGCGCTCGAGGCCGTAGGTGATTTCGCCGGTGACAGGACGGCAGTCGAGACCACCGACCTGCTGGAAGTAGGTGAACTGCGTGACTTCCATACCGTTGAGCCACACTTCCCAGCCGAGACCCCAAGCACCGAGTGTCGGTGATTCCCAGTTGTCTTCGACGAAGCGAATGTCGTGGGTGAGGGGGTCGAAGCCCAGCATCTTCAACGAACCCACGTAACGATCGAGGATGTCGAGCGGCGAGGGTTTCATCACCACCTGAAATTGGTAGTACCGCTGCAGCCTAAACGGGTTGTCGCCATATCGACCGTCGGTCGGGCGCCGCGAGGGCTGTACGTACGCCGCACTCCAGGGCTCGGGACCGATCGAGCGCAGGAAGGTGGCCGTATGAAAGGTTCCCGCGCCCATTTCCATGTCGTAGGGCTGCAGGATGACGCAGCCCTGGTCCGACCAGTATTTCTGAAGAGCGAAAACCAGTTCTTGAAACGTGCGAGCCATGGCTCCTGGCGAGCGGCCATCGCCGCGGTCGATCAAAGGGTGGTCAGTATAACGGGTGCGCTACCCGGCTCGATCCTCTAGCATCGGGCGACAACGAGGGGGACACACATAATGACGACGGAACGCGCTCGCGAAGACGACGCCGTGAAGGTCGGGATCTGGGAGCTCTCCCCCGGTATCCAACGGTCCAATTTTTACGCCTTGCTCGGCGTCGCCTTTTTCTCGATCGGGTTGCTCACCCTCGTCGGAAACCTGCGGCCCTACCTTTTCAACTCCATGCTGGGCATTCCCGATGACATCCAGGGGCGCGTCAGCGGCGTTATGGATGTCATCAGCGAAATTCCCGCGCTGCTGCTGTCGGGCGCGATTGGTGCCGCATCAGATCGGCTCGGACGCCGCGTCATCTACGGCATGGGCTTTGCGATCTTGGCAGTCGGATATCTCTTATTTCCGCTCGCGCAGTTCAACTGGACGCTGTACGCGATGATTTTCGTCACGGCTTGTGGCGCGTCGCTGATCGCGGCGATGCTCGCAGCCGTGATCGCCGATTTTCCTCGGGAAACTTCGCGCGGAAAGCTCGTCGGGATTTGTTTTTTCCTGAACGGTTTGGGGGTCGCGACGCTCGTGGGCCTCGCCACGCAGCTACCGAAGTTCTATCTCGCACAGGGAATGGACGCCGTCGAAGCCGGACGCGCGTCGTACTGGACGGTCGCGGCAATTTGTGTGATTCCGCTAGTGCTCGTGCTGCGGGGTCTTCCGCGACAGGCGCCGGGGCAACTCTCCGAGCGCGAGCCAGTGCTTGCGACGATCCGAGTCGGTATCGCAGCAGCCAAAGATCTTCGCGTACGCCTGGCGTACGCCTCTGCTGCGGTGTCTCGCGCGTCGCTTTCCATCATCAGCGCGTTCTTCTTTTTATGGATGGTGCAGGCCGGAAAGCAGCAAGGCATGACGCCTGCCGAAGCGCTGTCGCAAAGCAGCGGAATTTTCGTCGTCATCCAGATCACCGCCACGCTTTGGGCCGTGACCGTCATCACGTTCATCGATCGAGTCGATCGTGTGCTGTTCATGGCCGTCGCCTCGGCGCTCGCCAGTGGCAGCTATGTTTGGTTCGGTTTGCAGGACAACCCGTTCCAGCCAGCGATGTATGTCGCGGCTGTTTTTCTCGGGATCGGTGAGATGAGCGGCATCCTCGCTTCGCAGGCGCTCATCGGCCAGGTGGCACCGGAGCGGGGGCGTGGCGCTGTCATCGGGGTGTTCACGTTGTGCGGATCGGCCGGAATTTTTCTCGCGGCGATCGTGGGTGGTACGTTGTTCGATTCCTGGCGACCCTCCGCGCCGTATGTGGTGATGGGCTGCACGAGCGGCGTGCTTTGCGCGTTGGCGACGTACACGTGGATCAAGACCCGCGTACGAATTTCCGCACCATAACAACGCAAAAAAATCACTGGATGCACTAACTTAGTGCAGTTAAGGGTAATTTAGGCTACCAATACGGGCCTTAAATCGTTGATTTTCCTTAAAAGCGAGGTTTCGGCACGAGAAATGCATCATACTTGGGCGTCTTAACCCTACGGAGCGAACATGAGCAGCGCCAGTGACGTCATCAAGATGATCAAGGACCGAGAAGTGAAGTGGGCCGATCTCCGCTTTACCGATACTCGAGGCAAAGAGCAGCACGTCACGATCCCCGCCAAGCTTGTCGACGACGGTCTGTTCCGTGACGGCAAGATGTTCGACGGTTCGTCGATCGCCGGTTGGAAAGGCATCAACGAGTCGGACATGATCCTCCTTCCCGAGCCCGGCACCGCCGTGCTCGATCCGTTCTTCGAAGAAGCCACGGTCAACATTCGTTGCGACGTCATCGAGCCGGCAACCATGCAGGGCTACGAGCGAGATCCGCGTTCCATCGGCAAGCGCGCCGAGGCGTACCTCAAGAGCACGGGCATCGCCGATGGCGCGACCTTCGGGCCCGAGAACGAATTCTTCATCTTCGACAGCGTGCGTTGGAAGAACGAAATGCACGGCTGTTCGTACGACATCGACTCCGAGCAGGGCGCCTGGAACAGCAACACGCAGCTCGAGGGCGGAAATAAAGGCCATCGACCCGGCGTGAAGGGCGGCTACTTTCCCGTTCCTCCCGTCGACGCGTTCCAAGATATTCGCAACGCCATGTGCGGCGCGTGTGAAGAGCTCGGCCTCGTCGTCGAAGTGCATCACCACGAAGTCGCTACCGGCGGTCAGTGCGAAATCGGCATCGGCCCGGGCGGTCTCGTCAAGAAAGCCGACCAAGTACAAATCTTGAAGTACGCCGTGCACAACGTGGCTCACGCCTATGGCAAGACGGCGACCTTCATGCCGAAGCCGTTGGTCGGTGACAACGGTTCGGGTATGCACGTACACCAGTCGCTGCAGAAAGAAGGCAAGGCGCTGTTCGCGGGTGATAAGTACGGCGGTCTGTCCGACATCGCGCTCTATTACATCGGCGGCATCATCAAACACGCCAAGGCGCTCAACGCCTTCACGAACGCCGGTACCAACAGCTACAAGCGACTCGTCCCGGGCTTCGAAGCGCCGGTCATGCTGGCCTACTCTGCGCGTAACCGTTCAGCGTCGATTCGCATTCCGTTCGTCTCGAATCCGAAGGCACGCCGTATCGAAGTGCGGTTCCCCGATTCCTCGGCCAACCCGTACTTCGCTTTCGCCGCCATGATGATGGCGGGTCTCGACGGCATTCAGAACAAGATCCATCCGGGCGATCCGGCCGATAAAGATCTTTACGACCTCGAGCCTGAAGAGGCGAAGCACATTCCCACCGTGTGCCACTCGCTCGACATGGCCCTCGAGCACCTCGATAAAGATCGCGAGTTCCTCACCCGCGGCGGTGTGTTCACCAACGACGTGATCGACGCCTACATCAATCTCAAGATGCAGGAAGTCACGCGTTACCGGATGAGCACGCACCCGGTCGAGCTCGATCTCTACTACAGCTGCTGAGTCCAGGGCAGCTGAGCCCGAGGCGGTGTGATGCGCGGCAACGACCATGGCGGTTGAGCGACTCTTCGAGAGTTTTGCTGCGCATCACGACCCCGCCGATTTGCTCGACGCCCTTTCTACGGGCGTCGTGCTACTCGATCCGGCGCTCGTCGTATTGCACGCGAACGTCGCCGCTCAGGGGCTGATGGCCGTCGGGCTCAATCAAGCCCGAGGTCGAACGTTCTGCGAACTCTTCACCGACAGCGGTACCTTGCAGTCGATGCTCCTGCGGGCTCGTGACGCCGGCGAGGTGGTTACCGAGTGTGACCTCGCTTTGCGTCCCATCGGGATGCCGAAAGACCTTCGCGTCGTCGATATCACCGTCACCTCCGTCGATAGTCCATCGGGTGCGCGACGAGTGTTGCTCGAACTGGCCGATGCCGAACCACGCAATCGCTTGAACCGCGACAACGCCCTACGCGCACGCCTCGAGAGCAGTCGGATGATGACTCGGCAGCTCGCTCACGAAATAAAGAACCCACTCGGTGGTGTGCGAGGTGCTGCACAGCTGTTGGCGCGCCAACTTCCGGCGACGGAGCTGCAGGAATACACCTCCGTCATCATCAACGAGGTCGATCGACTGACATCGCTCGTCGACACGATGTTGAGCCCGGCGCGGCCGCCGCAAAAAACCACGCTCAATATTCACGAGGTTTGCGAGCATGTGCATCGACTGCTCACCGCCGAGGCGCCTGTCGGCGTGATGGTCGATCGGGATTACGATCCCAGCGTGCCAGAGGGTCGCTTCGACAGAAACCAACTCGTGCAGGCCTTGCTCAACTTATCGCGCAACGCCATGCAGGCTGTCGGTGAGTCCGGCCGCATCATTTTGCGAACGCGTGTACTGACGCAGGCCCACATCGGTATCGTTCGTCATCGCCTCGCCGTGCGCATCGACATCATCGACAACGGACCGGGTGTGCCCGAGGAAATTCGTGGCACGTTGTTCTATCCGCTCGTGACCGCACGTCCGAACGGCACAGGTCTCGGACTTGCCGTCGCACAAGAACTCATCAACCGCAATGGCGGCATCATCGAATTTCAGAGCGAACCGGGGAGCACGGTGTTTTCGATTACCTTGCCGCTCCTCGCAGGCGATGTGCCTACCGTCGGGAGTGGAACATGAATACGGGACCCTTGCGTGTTTGGCTCGTCGATGACGATGCATCGATCCGCTGGGTACTCGAGCGCGCTCTGAAGGCTGGCGGCATGCTGCCCCGCGCATTCGAGTCCGCTGAGCCTGCGCTCGAAGCGCTACGCAACGAGTCACCCGATGTGCTCGTGACCGATATCCGAATGCCGGGTCTCTCCGGGCTCGATCTCGTTCGAAAGATCCACGGTACGCGACCGCAACTGCCGATCATCGTCATGACGGCTCATGCCGATCTTGATAACGCCGTATCGGCCTATGAAAGCGGGGCGTTCGAATATTTACCGAAGCCCTTCGATATCGATCAAGTGATCGATCTCGTTCGTCGCGCAGCTCAGAGCGCTCAACGTGGCGTGACGGGCGCAGCGACTGACGGCCCGATGCCCGAGTTGCTCGGCAAGGCGCCGGCGATGCAACAGGTCTTTCGTGCGATCGGTCGGTTATCGCGATCGGCGGTCACCGTTCTCATCACCGGTGAGTCGGGAACGGGCAAAGAGCTCGTCGCACGAGCGTTGCACGAGCACAGCCCGCGTGCGGCCAAGCCGTTCATCGCGCTCAATACTTCGGCGATTCCGTCGGAGCTGCTCGAGTCCGAGCTGTTCGGACACGAGAAGGGTGCGTTCACGGGAGCCGATGCGTTACGACGCGGTCGCTTCGAGCAGGCGGACGGCGGAACGTTGTTCCTCGACGAAATCGGCGACATGCCGACCCCGCTGCAGACACGGTTGCTGCGCGTACTTGCTGAGGGTGAGTTCTATCGTGTCGGCGGACAAACGCCGATTCGGGTCGATGTTCGCGTCATCGCCGCCACACATCAAAACCTCGAGGATCGCGTTGCACGCGGACTCTTTCGCGAAGATCTCTTCCATCGACTCAATGTGATTCGTATGGAACTGCCTCCGCTACGTGCGCGTCGCGAAGACGTGGGCGATCTGCTCGAGCACTATCTGCGCGTGGCGGCGACCGAGCTCGGCGTCGAGGCGAAATCTCTCGCAACCGACGCGAGGCTCGCGCTGCAGGCTTACGGTTGGCCTGGCAATGTTCGCGAGCTCGTCAATCTTTGCCGTCGGTTGACGGTGCTCGCACCGGGAGCCGAGATCCACGTCGAAGACCTGCCGACCGAGGTTGCCGGCGCAAGTCTGTCGCAAACGGGCGGAGAGGGCTGGGCCGCTGCACTCGCGCGCTGGGCCGAAATGGAATCTTTGCGCCCCGAGGCGCCGCCCTTGCTCGATACCGCGCTCCCGGAGTTCGAGCGCACGCTCATTCGGGTCGCGCTCGCGCATACGGGGGGTCATCGCCAGGAGGCCGCCAAGCTTTTGGGCTGGGGGCGCAACACGCTGACCCGAAAGCTCAAAGAACTGGGCATGGAAGAAGGCGAGTTCGAGGCCGGAGACGAAGCCGCCGCTTGAGTTGAGACATAATGCGGTCGATGGACATGCTCGACCACGTGTATTTCGGCAACACGCTCGGTGACTGGCTGCTCGCCGCCACCGCTTTCCTCGTCTGTTTCTTTGTGTTGCCCTCGATCCGGTTATTCGTCGTCGCCCGCTCGCGCAAACTGGTGGGCCGCGAGGCGCCTCCCTGGATCAATCTCGTTCTGCTGCTCATCACCCGAACCCGCCGCCTTTTCTTGGTGGTGGTGGCCTTCTACGTGGCCGAGCGCTTTCTCGCCTTGCCGCAGCGAGTCGAAGACCTCTCGACCGCGCTCATCGTCCTCACGTTCTGGATTCAAGCGGCGCTCTGGGGTGTCGCAGCGGTCGAGTTCGCGCTGAAACAACGACAGGATCGCATGATCGCCGCCGGCGAATTGAAGCAGTCGGGCTCGATGAGCGTGTTGCTCTTCGTGGCGCGCGTAGCGATCTTCGCGCTCGCCGTTTTGCTGGCGCTCGACAACCTCGGAGTCAACATCACGGCCCTCGTCGCGGGCCTCGGTATCGGCGGTATCGCTATCGCTCTCGCGGTTCAAACGGTACTCGGCGATCTACTGGCCTCGCTCTCCATCACGCTCGACAAGCCATTCCGAGTGGGCGATCTGCTTCGAATCGACGATATCGAGGGCGTCGTCGAATTCATCGGCGTACGCAGTACTCGTCTGCGCAGCGTCACCGGCGAGCAAGTCATCATCGCGAACGCAGATTTACTCAAGAATCGGTTGCGTAACCTCGGGCGCATGCCCGAGCGCCGCATGCTGTTCCAGCTCGGCATCGCCTACGAAACCTCCCCAGACAAACTCGCAACCGTGTCGGATATCGTGATGCGCGCGGTAGAGTCGGTGCAGGGAACACGGTTCGAATACTGCGCGATGCGCGGATTCGGCGACTCGTCGCTGAACTTCGAGGTGGTGTATTTCGTGCCGGACTGGGATCAAGCCCGGCTCCGGTTCATCAAGATAAACGACGCGGTCAATCGAGCGATCCACGCGGCATTCGCCGCCGAGGGCATCGTGTTCGCGTATCCGACGCGCAGCGTGATCGTCAGGCAGTAAGCCGCAAAGAACCGACGAGGTCGGTAACGTTTTTCATGCCGTTGTCAGCGAGATATTTCGCGATGCCGGCGTTGATCTTCTTGCAGGTCATCGGGTCGTAAAATAGCGACGTCCCGATGCCGACGGCACTGGCGCCCGCGATGATGAACTCGATGGCATCGGTCGCGTTGGTGATACCGCCTTGTCCGATGATCGGCACGTTGTGGCGTCGCGCCACATCGTAGACCTGATGCACCTTGAGCAATGCGATCGGTTTGATCGCCGGGCCGGACAGTCCGCCCTGTACGTTACCGATGATCGGGCGGCGCGTTTTGGCGTCGATGGCCATGCCCATGATCGTATTGATGACGGAAAGCCCATCGCTTCCGGCTTCGATGCAGAGACGTGCGTTTTCTTTGATGTCGGTCTGGTTCGGAGATAGCTTGGTGATGATGGGCTTTTTCGTTACTGCGCGACAGGCGGCAACCACTCGGGCAGACATCTCAGGATAGTTTCCGAAAGCAACGCCGCCTTCCTTGACGTTGGGGCAGGAGATGTTGATCTCGATCGCATCGATGGGTGAGTCCTCGAAGCGTCGCGTCACCTCGGCATACTCCTCGATGGTCGATCCCGAGACGTTGGCGATGAAACGGGTTTCGCTGAAGTCGAGTGTCGGCAAGATGTTTTGGACGACGTGGTCGGTGCCGGGGTTCTGCAGACCGATGGCGTTCAGCATGCCCATCGGAGTTTCGTACACGCGGTGCGGCGGATTGCCCAATCTCGGTTCCAGCGTTGTGCCTTTGAGCACCACGGCCCCGCAATCCGTATTCGAAAACCCCTCGACGCGGGTGTATTCCTCACCGAAACCCACACACCCCGACAGCAGCACGATGGGCGAGGAGAAGTCCATGCCGAGGAAGCGGTAGCGCAGGGATTCGGGGACGTCGTGGGACATGCCCCGATTATAGACGTCACCGGCATTGCTACCATGCACAGCATGTTCCGTATCGTTTTATTCGAGCCCGAGATCCCACCCAACACCGGAAATGTAATCCGGCTCTGCGCCAATACCGGCGCCGAGTTGCATCTGATCAAACCGCTGGGCTTCGATCTCGATCGTCGTTCTGTGCGTCGTGCCGGTCTCGATTACCGATGGATGACCGCCGTGCATGTGCATGCCGACTTCGAGGCGTGTCGTCAGGCGCTTGGGCCAGCCGTACGCTGGTTCGCCGTCGAGACGGGCGGGACTCGTCGATACGACGAGGTGAACTGGCAGCCGGGTGATGTGATGTTGTTCGGGTCCGAGCGACGTGGCCTGCCTCAAGACGTCATCGACACGTTGCGCCGGGAGTCGGGTGATGCCGCGCTCGTCAGCATTCCCATGTGTGAGGGCAATCGCAGCCTGAACCTGTCGAATTCCGTCAGCATCGTGACTTACGAAGCGTGGCGACAGAACGGATTCGGGATCCCCGACGCTACTCGCTGAACTCGGCCTTGATCGGTCGAGTCATCAAGGATTTGACCACCTCGCGCGCTGGCATGCCCTCATAAAGCAGACGATAGATGCCTTCGCAGATCGGCATCTCCACGTTTTCGCGAGCGGCCACACGATGCACGGCGCGGGCGGCGAGATAGCCTTCGACCACCTGCCCGATGTCTTTGAGTGCCTCGTCGACGCTCTTGCCAGCCGCCAGTGACAAACCGAAACGACGGTTGCGCGATTGATCGTCGGTGCAGGTGAGCACGAGATCACCGAGTCCGGCGAGACCCATGAATGTTTCGCGCTGCGCTCCGAGCGCCACACCGAGACGAGTCATCTCGACGAGTCCGCGAGTGATCAGCGCGACGCGTGTGTTGGCACCGAATCCGAGGCCGTCGGCAAGACCAGCGCCGACGGCCAGGACGTTTTTGGTGGCGCCGCCCACTTCGACACCGACGATGTCGGTCGAAGTGTAGGCGCGGAAGTTCGCAGCCGAGAGGCTACGTGCCAAGGCGTTCGCGAAATCTTCGTCGGAGGACGCAATGGTCATGGCCGTGGGCAGGCCGGCACCCACTTCGCGCGCAAACGTCGGCCCCGAGAGCACCGCGAAAGAACGCCGGTTTCCGAGCACTTCTCGAGCCACTTGGTGCGGCAGCAAGCCGGTGTCGAGCTCGAAGCCTTTGGTGGCCCACGCGAGTCGGACGTCGTCGTCTAGCGATGGAGCGATTTCTTTGAGAAGACCCCGTAGCGCATGACTCGGTACGGCGATCAGGATTTCCTTCGCTCCATCGAGGGCTTCATCGAGCCCCGTCGCGACCGATAGGTTTTCCGGAAAGGGAGCATCGGGCAGATAACGCTGATTACGACGAGCCTTGACCATCGCAGCCTGCTGCGCGGCATCGCGACCCCAGAGGCGAGTCGGATGGCCCGCGCGAGCAAACTGTATCGCGAGCGCCGTGCCCCAAGACCCGGCACCCAGTACGGCCAGCGGTGCGGCCGTGTCGCTCATCGTCTTCAGCTGTTGAGATTCGCGGGCGGGGTCTGCGCTTGTTGCTTGGCAGCCGCCTCCGCGAGTGATCGAGCGTAGAGCGCGTCAAAGTTAACGGGCGGCAGCAGCAGCTGTGGGAAGCCGCCCTGCGACACCAGATTGGCGATGGTTGCGCGCGCGTAAGGGAAGAGTACGGACGGTGCGATGGCCGCGATCGCACGGCGATGTTCTTCTTCGTCGAGATTGCGCACTCCGAAGAGACCCGCCTGTTTGACTTCGACCAGGAACGCCGTCGACTCGCCGAGCTTGGCGGTGATGCTGACCGTCAGCACGACTTCGCGAAGGTCCGGGGAGATGGCTTCTGAAGCGGTGTTGAGATCGAGACCGATCTGCGGATTCCAGGGGCCTTCGATGCGCGGGCCTTTGGGTGCTTCAAAGGAGCAGTCCTTCAAGTAGACCGACTGCAGTGAAAATTCCGGAGCATTTGCTTCGGCGCCCGGAGGAGTGGCGCCGTCGGCGCGCGGATCTGGATCAGCCATGTCGTGAAGCCTCTGTGATGATTTCTGTATGAAGAATAAGAGCCGTCGTCAGCCCGCGAGCAGCGGATCGAGACCGCCTTTGGCATTGAGAGCGTGCAAATCGTCGCATCCGCCGACGTGCACCTCACCGATGAAGATCTGCGGCACGGTGTGACGGCCGCTGCGCGCCATCATCTGCTGACGGAGCGCAGGGTCACGGTCGACGTCGATGATTTCGAGATCGGCCTTCTTGCTCTCGAGCAATTCTCGGGCCCGAGCGCAGTAAGGGCACCAGGCGGTGGCGTACATCACGACCTTGGCGGTCATGGTCAGGATTTTCCTTGCCCCGTCGCGAGCGGAAGATTTTCGGAGCGCCAACCCGTGAGGCCGCCCTTGAGATTGAAGACTTGCTTAAAGCCCTGCCGCTCCAGTACGCGCGCCGCCGCTGCACCCGTCGAGCCCGAGTCGCAATAGACGATCACGTTCTTCTCTTTGTACTTCTTGAGCGAATCGCCAGCGGTCAGCATTTCGGCGGAATCCATGCGTCGCGCGCCGCCGATGTGGCCGGCACCGAAGGCCTCTGGGCTGCGTAGATCGATGACCAAGGCCCCTTGGTTTTGCAGACGGATCAGATCTTGGGGGGAGATACCGGCGTAGGCGTCGCGACGGGCTCGGATCTCGAACACGATCACGAGGACTGCGGCGACGACCGCCAGCGAGACGAGCCAAGGGTGGTTCGCGACGTATTCGGGCAACTTTTCCATCGGCGGGATTATACAATTTGGTCCGATGCGCGGACGGATAACTCGTTGGATTCCCGTTTTGGTCTCGGCGGCTCTGCTGTCGACGGCTGTCGCTCAGGATGCCACCCGTGCCGAGGCGGAGTTGCGGCAACTTCGTACCGAAATCGAGCGCATCCGCGGGCAAGTGGCAAAGGATGCCGCCGAACGGGACCGCCTCACCCGGGCACTGCGTGCCGCGGAGACCGCCGCGAATCGGGCGCGGGGGGAACTCGATCGGTTGCGTGGGGAGCGACGGACCCGGGAACAGCGCCGCGCTGATCTTGCCGAGCAGAAGCGACAGCGAGAGCAGGAGCTGGCTCGCGAACGTGCAGAGCTCGCGGCCCAGATGCGCGCGGCCTATCTCATCGGGCGCGATGAACCGCTGAAGATGTTCCTCAACCAAGAAGATCCGAGTCGCGCGGAACGCATGTTTTCGTACTACGGCTATTTCGGCAGGGCGAGAGCGGGGCAACTGACCGCGATCGAGGACAACCTGCGCGAAATTTCTGCTCTCGATGCCAGTCTCGAAACCGAGCGTGAGCGCATCTTGCGTCTTGAGCAGGAACAGAAAGACGAAGTGTCTCGGCTTGATAAAGCGCGCACCGAGCGTGGCCAGGTGTTGGCGAGCTTGACGGCCGAGGCTCGGGCCAGAAACGCCAGCCTTCAGCGCTTACAACGAGAGCAGGCCGCTCTCGAGAAGCTGCTGCGCGATTTGCGTCGCGTCGCACCTCAATTCCCCTCCGATAGCCGCAGTCCGTTCGCGGGGATGCGCGGCAAACTGACCTGGCCAACCGCTGGGCGCCTCGAGGCTCGCTTCGGTGAGCGTCGAGCCGGCACCGTCAAATGGGATGGTGTGGTGATCGCAGCGCCGCGGGGCACGCCCGTCAAAGCGGTCTATCGCGGACGCGTGGTGTATGCCGATTGGCTCGCCGGACTGGGCCTCCTCATGATCATCGATCACGGCGGTGGGTTCCTCAGTCTTTATGGGCACAACGATCAGTTGTTTCGTGCGGTAGGCGACCAAGTGACGGCGGGTGACACCGTTGCCGGTGTCGGAGATTCTGGTGGTCGCGCCCAACCCGGGCTTTATTTTGAGATCCGCCAAGGCGCCCGCCCGCTAGATCCTGCCCCTTGGTTCAAAGACCGGCAGCCCTGAGCGGCTAGCCTGTAAAATCCTCGCCAATGAAATCCCCTCGCGTTGTCCTGTTATCAGGCGTAGTCGCCGGCCTCGCGGCGGGCGTCGTCCTTTCGCGCTGGGTATTCGTTGCCGACGCACCCACTCCTGCGACGACCTCTCCGATCACGGCTCCGACGGACACTAAGAGCACGACTAACGGCGCAGCCTCGATGCTGTCGAAGGAGCTCTCCGCCGATGACGCGCGCCGATTAGCCGAGGTGCTCGCACAGGTGCGTCGCGAATATGTCGATGAAATTCCCGACGCCAAGCTCGTCGACGGCGCCATGCGCGGAATGCTGTCGGGTCTCGATGCCCACTCGGCCTACCTCGACCGTCGCGAGTTCGAAGAAATTCGTCGTGGCGCTGCCGGGAACTATCCGGGTATCGGTATTGAAGTGTCGGCCGAGAACGGGTTCATCAAAGTTCAGAGACCTTTGGAAGACTCGCCTGCCGCACGAGCCGGGATACGCGCCGGTGATCTCATTTTGCGCATCGATGGCGAGGCGGTCGGCATCAACGTCGCAGAAGCCATCGAGCAAATGCGTGGTCCCGCGGGCTCCTTGGTTCGTTTGACCGTACGTCGAGCGGCTCGTGATGAACTGGTCGACGTCGTGCTCGAGCGAGCGCGTGTCGAGGTGCACAGCGTCACGGGAGCCAAGCTCGATTCTCGCCACGCCTATTTGCGCATCGCTTCGTTCAGCGACACCACGCCCATCGATTTTGAGCGAACCGTACAGCGTCTTCGTCGTGAGCAGCCCGACCTGAAAGGTCTTGTGATCGATCTGCGCAACAATCCGGGTGGTGTTCTCGAGGGTGCCGTAGCGGTCGCCGACGCGATGCTCGATCAAGGAAATATCGTGGTGGCGCGTGGGCGCGCTGCCGATGCGCGGTTTCGCATGGATGCAGAGCCGGGTCAGTTGCTCGCTGGCATAGACATCGCCGTTCTGGTCAATGGTGCGTCGGCCTCTGCCGCCGAGATCGTTGCCGGCGCGCTCAAAGATAACGGCAGAGCCTTGCTCGTGGGGCGACGCACCTACGGCAAGGGTTCGGTGCAAAGCGTCATTCCGCTCAGCAACGGGCACGCGATCAAGTTGACGACCTCCCGTTATGCGACGCCTTCCGGTACATACATCAATGAGCGGGGCATCGAACCTGACGTGACGCTGTCCGGTCCCGACTCTGCACCCACCGACCCCAGTGTCGATGACGAGGTTCGTGCAGCGCTGCGCGAACTGCAACGTCGCGCTCCGCGCGGCACCCGCACTGCCGAGGCTAAGTCCCCCAGAATCTCATGATGGAACTTCTACAATTTTTCATCGATTTCATCCTCCACCTCGACACCCACCTGGTCGAGCTACTGCAGCAGTACGGGCTGTGGCTTTACGCCATCTTGTTCGTCATCGTCTTCGCGGAGACGGGACTCGTCGTGACCCCGTGGTTGCCCGGTGACTCCCTACTCTTTGCCGTGGGCACACTCGCGGCGATCGATACGAGCGGCACGTTGCACGCCCCGACTGTCGCAGCGTTGTTGATCGTGGCGGCGATCCTCGGTAACAGCTGTAATTACGCCATCGGAAAGGCGATCGGTCCGCCTGCGTTCAGTGGTCGATATCGACTACTCAAAGTCGAGTATCTCCGTCAGACCGAGGCGTACTTTGCGAAGCACGGCGGCAAGACGGTGGTGCTGTCGCGCTTCTTGCCGCTTCTACGCACTTTTGCGCCGTTCGTCGCGGGCATCGCGCGCATGCAGTACTCGCGCTTTCAGATGTACAACATCGTCGGCGCGATTTCCTGGGTGACGGTCTTTTTGGGTGGCGGCTATCTCTTCGGCAACATCCCGATCGTGCGTGACAACTTCGGGCTCGTCACGCTGACCATCATTTTTGGATCGTTGATTCCCGTGGCGATCGTCGTACTACGACGACGCCACTGAGAGATCACGGTCCGAAGCGCGGTGGTCGAGGTTAGAGCGCGCGGATCGCACCGACGATCGCGCCGATCAGCAGCGCGAGCATCGGCACGGACGACAACGCAAACCCGAGACTTCGCTTCTCCGCAGCTTTGACATATCCGAGGAAGAAGATCAGTCGTCCGACGATGAAGACCGCGCCGAGCACGGTTGCCCACATCGGGCTGACCAATATCGCGAACGACCACAGGGCTGGTATGAAAATGATGAGTACTTCGAGGGTATTCATCTGAACTCTGTAGTAGCGTTCGAAGTCGGGGCTGCCACTCGTGGCCGGCGCTTTGACGCCGAAACGATGACGAGCGCGTCCGACGGCGGCAGCAAAGCCGAAGTATTCGACGAGCGCGACCAGCATGACCAGAAAGACGGGTATGTAGTCAGCGGACATGGGAACCCCCTTGATGAACGATGGTCAAGCATAGCGCGATGGCAGAATGCTGCATAAGGAGACGAACACGTGACCGGATTTTTACTTCGAGCGGTGATCGCCGCATTCGGGTTGTGGTTCGCCACCCTCTGGGTCGACGGGTTTGCGATCGATGAGCCGGTCACCTTATTGATTGCTGCGGTGGTGCTTGGCCTCGTCAACGCCGTGGTCAGGCCCATTCTCATTGTGCTGACCCTGCCCATTAGCGTGGTGACGCTGGGGCTTTTTCTGCTCGTCATCAACGCCAGCATGATCTTGCTTGTGGCGGCGATCGTTCCGGGTTTCGATGTGTCGGGCTTTTGGGATGCACTCTGGGGCGCACTGATCGTGAGCCTTACCGGCTGGCTCGGCTCTTGGTTCATCGGATCACGCGGACTCGACCTGTTGGGTCGCCGATGAGTTTCACCATGCGCCATTCATTACTCGTCACCACGTCTATAGCCCTCGCCGCAATCGTGGCGCTGCCTGCTTCGGCAGCCGACCAACAGTTCACGGGCTACGCCCGCTCCCGAGACGACGGACGCTTGCTTTACGTGGAGTCTCATCACGTACGTCGCGCCGGAGAAATTGGCGAAACACGGATCGTGATGTACCGCTGCTCTGCCGAAGGTCCGGCATTCGCACGCAAGGAACTCACTTACGGCGCCTCCCGAGAGACGCCGGAGTTCACTTTCACCGATGCGCGCAGTGGCTACACAGAAGGGTTGCGACGCACCGCGCAGGGCCCTCGCGTCTTCCAGCAAGAGAACCCAAGAAGTGCGCGACGCGAAGCCAAGGTCTCGACGGACGTCGCCCTAGTATCCGATGCCGGTTTCGATGAATTCGTACGCAAGCACTGGGCAGAGCTCGAAGCGGGCAAGACGGTCCGATTTCCGTTTCTCATTCCGAGTCGACTCGACTACCTCACCTTCAAAGTCAAAAAGCACCGTGAGACAAAAATCGAGGGCGTTACCGCGAGTGTGATTCGTCTGAATCTCTCGGGCGTATTCGGCTGGTTTTTACCGTATATCGAGGTTTCTTATCGCAAGAGCGATCGCTTGCTCAAACGCTACGAAGGCCTGACCAACATCCGCGACGAGGATGGCCAAAATCTTGTGGCCATCATCGAGTTTCCTTTGCGTGAGCGTCGTAGCGGCGCGGAGAGCGATTTCGTCAAGCTCCGGGCGGAGCCTCTGGTTCCGCGCTGCTGACGCGTGACTCGGCGGATGGCGGACGGCGAGGCCAGTTGATGAGCAAGGTTCCGCCGAGAATCACTACGGTGCCGGCGACTTGCAGGGGTCCAAGACCTTCTTCGAGAACCCACCATCCGAGCAACAGAGCGATCGCGGGATTCACGAACGCATACGTCGATAACTGCGCTGGTGTGACATTGACCGATAGCCACGCGTAAGCCGTGTACGCGATGCACGAACTCGCGATCGTCATATAGGCGAGTGCGGCGAGGCCGCCGATGTTCCAACTCCACTGCGTCAGCTCACCCGTGATCAATGCTGGGACGATCAGCATCACGCCTCCACAGAGCATCTGCAGCGCAGTGAAGGTCATGAGATCGAGCGAGGTACCGGAGTTACGAATGTAAAACGTACCGAGTGACCAACCGAAGCAACCGACGAGTACGATGAGTGTCGGCCAAGCCAGCGCAGCGGCAGCCGTTTCACCGCCAGGCCATGCGACCAATACGGTTCCCGCGAATCCCGTGATCAAACCGGTGGCGACGCGTCCGCTGATGGGCTGGGCCCTCGCACCGAACATGCCGAGAATCGGAATCCAGAACGACGAGGAGACGTTGAGCAAGGCGGCAAGATTAGAAGGGATGTACTGCAAACCCCAGACTGCTGCCCCGTTCGAGACGAACACCGAGAAAAAACCGACGACCATCAAACCGCGCCATTCGTGCTTCGGAATGACCGGCATCAGTGGCAGGCCACGACTACGCGCAAGAAGCCTCGCGATACACCACAGCAAGACACCACCGATCAAAAAACGAACGGCCGCGAACGAGAACGGTGGTAATCGATCGACTCCGATCTTGGTTACGACATACGTCGAACCCCAAACGAGGTAGACGATCGCGAACGAGACGAAAACTTTCGTCTTTCGGGAGGCCGCGAGATCTTCGGTCACGCCGGGTGGGTATCCGCTTGGGTCGCCGTCCGATACATCATCCAGCCCAAGACGGCGAGCACGATCAAACCCAGCCATTCGCCGAAGTGCATCGATGCAGGAAGCGCGAGGACGTCGGCACTACCGGAGGTCACGATCGGCACCGCGATGGCGATACCCATGAGCGCTTCACCCGTGATCATGCCGGCCGCGAACAGCAAGCCTTTGCGACCGCGACGTTCGAGATCGGCTTCGGCACAACCAGCTTTGCGCATGCTGCGTTCGGCGATAAAGCCGATCAAACCGCCGAGGAAGATCGGTGTCATCAGTTCGATCGGAAGATAGATACCGACGGCGACGGCGAGCACCGGCGTGCGGAATGTAGATCCGCGAGCCTTCAGGATTTCATCGACGATGATTATGCCGACGCCGATCGCACCACCGATGGCGATCATGCCCCACGGCAACTGACCACCGAAAAGACCTTTGGATACCGACGCCATCAAGGTGGCTTGAGGGGCGAGTAATGGGTTTGGATGTTCCGCAGTCGGCACGCCGATGCCGTAGGCCTGTGCGAGCAGATTGAGCACCGGCGCCATGACGAGTGCGCTGCTTACGGCACCGATGCCGAGCATCACCTGCTGACGCCATGGCGTCGCGCCGACGATGTAACCGCATTTCAAATCTTGCAGATTGTCGCCCGCGATGCAGGCTGCGCAGCAGACGACGGCACCGATCATGATGGCGGCGACGGGACCGATTTCGCTGTCGCGCCCCATGAGCATGAGCAGCACCACGGCCGAGAAAAGAATCGTCGCGATGGTGATGCCCGATACGGGGTTGTTCGATGATCCGACGAGACCCGCCATGTAGGCGGAGACCGAGCAAAACAAGAATCCGGTGACGATCATGATGATGGTCATCGGAAGGCTGACACCGAGCGACCCGACGATGGTTTCGTAGAGTGCCCACAGTGGCAGCGTGAAGAGCAGAATGCCGATCAATACCGACTTCATCGGTAAGTCTTGTTCGGTGTGTGCAATCACCTGACCCGCAGCACTCGCACGCGCTGCGGCAAGGCCACTGCGTACACCCGATACGAGCGAATGTCGCAGCGAGATCAGCGCCCACACACCACCGACCAACATTGCGCCCACGCCGAGGTAACGAATCTGTTTCGACCAGATGAGTCCGGCGAGATCCTCTGCCGGCAAGCCCGCAGCAGCTTGAGCGAGCTCGACATTGCTCGGCAGAACGTTGGCGACGTAATAGGGAATCGCGATGTTCCAAGAAATCATCGCGCCGGCGAGTGCGACGATGCCTACGTTGAGTCCGACGATGTAACCGACGGCGAGTAGGGCCGGCGAAAGATTCGTACCGACGAAGCCGAGATACTTTCCGAAGAATCCCGCACTCGCCGCGGTATCCGGAATGAGCTTGAGACCACTACCCGCTGCGAGTTTCGCGAAGGCGCCACCGAGCGCGGCAACACCGAGAATGCGGATGCCCTGCGCTGGGTTTTCACCCGCCTTGAGCACCTCGGCCGCGGCTTGGCCCTCTGGGAACGCAAGCTTTTGTTCGACGATCAGTGCACGACGCAGCGGCACCGAGAACAGTACACCGAGGATGCCGCCGAGACCTGCGATGGCGAGTACCCAAGAGTATTGGAAGTCTTGCCAGAACCCGAGGATGACGAGCGCCGGAATCGTGAAGATCACGCCGGATGCGATCGACGATCCGGCGGATGCGCCCGTTTGCACGATGTTGTTCTCGAGAATGCCGCCGCCCCCGAATAGGCGAAGCACGGCCATCGACACTACGGCTGCGGGAATCGCCGAAGCGATGGTCATTCCCGCGAACAGACCGAGGTAAGTGTTCGCAGCCGCGAGGATCATCGCGAGGATGATCGCGAGGACGACGGCGCGCAGGGTCAACTGCGGCGGTAGAGCCTGCGCGCCGCCACTCACTTGGTATCTCCGGCAAGTTTCTTGAGCCAGGGCGATCCGAGGATCAGCACGAGACCGACGCCGCCGGCGATGAAGCACATTTGTAGAAACTGCGCAGGCATCGCAGCCGCATCACCCGAGCCGACGTGACCACCGATGAGACCTGCGAGGGCGTTGCCCACGGCCGCGCCCAGGAACCAAGTTCCCATCATCTGACCGACATAACGCTTCGGCGACAACTTCGTCACGTTGGACAAGCCGACGGGTGAGAGGCAGAGCTCACCAAAGGTGTGCAGCAGATAGGTGAGCAAGAGCCACGTCGGAGCGACCTTGCCGCCGGAGGCGACGACGAGTTGCGCCGCCCACATCATCACGAGGAAGCCCACGCCCACGAGAACGAGAGCGAGTCCGAACTTGGCTGGTGATGACGGATCGAGGTTTCGACGACCGAGCGCGACCCAAGCCCAGGCAAAGAATGGCGCAAAGATTACGACGAAGATCGGATTGGCAGATTGGTACCACGCTGCCGGATGCTCACCGTCTGCAAAGAGGTGGCCTAACCACGAGCGATCAGTGTAATCCTGCGCGAACAAATTGAACGTGGTGGCCGCCTGTTCGAAACCTGCCCAGAAGAGGGCCGCACAAAGAAAGAACAGCGCGATCAGACCCACACGCTTCTTTTCGTCGGCATCGAGACCACCGGCGATCAGCACCCATGCAAAGAAAAGGAAGCCGACTGCGACCATGCCGCCTGCAAAGAGTTGCGCAAGACCGGTGACCGTGACCGGGATGACCCCGGTGTAGAGAAGCAGCGCGAGGATCACCACGAGAGCACTTCCGATGATGACGCTGCGCCAGCCCTGCGCACGCTCTGAGTCGGTCAGGTTGGCCGGAGCGAGCCCGGCATCACCCAGATATTTTTCGGTCATGCGGTACTGGAGAACGCCGATCAGCATGGCTGCACCCGCGCAGCCAAACCCCGCACGCCAATTCCAGGACTCACCGATGGTGCCCGCGATGAAGGGCGCGATGAGCGCCCCGAGGTTGATACCCATGTAAAAAATGGAGAACCCGGCATCACGTCGTGCGCCCGGCTGACCCTCGTAGAGCCCACCGACGATTGCGGAGATGTTCGGCTTGAGCAGACCTACGCCGATCACGATGGTCGCGAGACCGAGATAGAACATCGACGCGCCCGCGGGGATGGCGAGCAGGAAGTTTCCGATGGCAATGATGATGCCGCCCCAGTACACCGCGCGCCGCTGGCCGATCAGGCGGTCGGCGATCCAACCTCCCGGCAAAGAAAACAGGAAGACGGCTCCGGTGTAGAGACCATACACAGCGCCTGCTGTTTCGCGGTCCATGCCGAATCCCGGATTTGCACCATCCGTTGCGGCGACCAAGAACAACACGAGCAGTGCACGCATACCGTAGTAAGTGAAGCGCTCGAAGAATTCAGTCATGAAGAGCGTGGCGAGACCACGCGGATGACCGAGAAAAGTTTTGTTGTTATCCATGTCTTCCCCCCTCTAATGATCGTTGAGAGCCGTCATGCGGGTTGCCGCATCCGGTTCATGAGTCGCGCCATCGCGAGGCCCCCTTCGTACAAGAGGTACATCGGGACAGCCATGATGGTCTGTGAAATGGCATCCGGCGGAGTGAGCACCGCTGCCACGACGAAAATTCCGATGAGCACGTAGCCGCGGATCTCGGCGAGCTTCTCTACTTTGACGAGGCCCGTGAGCACCAGCAACACCACGACGACGGGTACTTCGAAAGCGAGACCGAAGCACAGGAACATCGTCAGTACGAAATCCATGTAGCTCGTGATGTCGGTCATCATCGTCACGCCCGCAGGTGTCGTGCTCGCAAAAAACTGGAACATCACCGGAAACACTGCGAAGTAAGCAAACGCGATACCGACGTAAAAAAGGATGATCGACGAGACGAGCAGCGGCAGCGCAAATCTTTTCTCGTGTCGGTAGAGACCCGGCGCAACGAAAGCCCACACCTGGTACAGCACGACGGGCATCGCCGCGAACAGCGCGACGAAAAACGCCAGCTTGAAAGGCGTCATGAAAGGAGAGATCACGCTCGTGGCGATGAGCGAGGCGCCTTTCGGCAATTGGTCGATGAGCGGTTGGGCGACGAAAGTGAATATCTCGTTCGCAAAGAACGCGGTCGGTACGAATGCCAAGATCACGGCGAGGAAGGCACGTAGTAGCCGATCGCGCAGCTCGAGTAAGTGCGAGATCAGCGTGCCCTCGGCGAGTTGCTCAGGTTCTTGGCTCATTCGGAGGCGCGACGTTATTTAGGTCGGCAGAGGCTGCGATCGAGGGTTCGGACGCTGTCGGTGCGGTGGCGTCGGTATCGGTTACCGCCGCTTCGGTCGTCGTCGCGGGCGGGGGTGGCGCAGGTGGCGGGGCGTTGCGCTGACGGTCGATCTCCGCGGTCTCGTCCTCGAGTTGTTCGCGGAACTGGCGCGCCATGGCGCGGGCGCGACCCATCCATCGCCCGATCTGGCCGACGACCTTGGGGAGTTTCTCCGGGCCGAGCACGAGTAGTGCGAGGCCTATGATCAACAGCAATTCGCTGAAGCCGACTTCAAACATGATTCGTCATGCCCGCGACCGGCGGGCTGGCTCAGCCGTTACGGTCGGAAGTTTTCGTGTCGGTCGAGGACGCTTTGGCCGACTCGGGAAAATCGGCATCGGTCGCCTCCTGCTTGATTTGCTTGAGGCTTTCTTCGGCATCGCCTTCGTTCATGCCTTTCTTGAAGCCTTTTACGGCAGCTCCCAAGTCGGAGCCGATCGTGCGCAGTTTTTTGGCGCCGAATACCAGCAGGACCACCAGCAGGATGATGATCAATTCGCGCATTCCGATTCCCATAACGACCTCTGCAGCCCGCGTGGTTGGCTGATGATTTGGACAGCGCTGATGTTAGACGGTTTCCGGGGTTTGCAGCCAGAACGTCACGGGGCCGTCATTGACCAGGGCCACTTTCATGTCTGCGCCGAACCGGCCCGTTGCGACCACCGGGTGAGCGTCGCGTGCGATCGCACACAAATGGTCGAACAGCCGCTCCGCCTGCGCGGGGGGTGCGGCGGTGCTGAAACCGGGCCGGTTGCCTTTGCGGGTGTCGGCGGCGAGGGTGAATTGCGGGACGAGGAGCAGCCCGCCGCCCGTGTCGGCGAGGGAAAGATTCATCCGACCCTCCGTATCGCCGAATATTCGGTAGGCCAGAAGCCGTTCGAGCAACCGCTGGGCGGTCTGTTCGTCATCGTTCGGTCGAACGCCGACTAAGGCCAGTAATCCCGGTCCGATTTCGCCGATGCGTTCACCCGCTACGGTGACGCTCGCTTCGGTGACGCGTTGGATTAGGGCGATCATGCAACCCACGTGGTGGCAATTCGGGCTGCGAGACCTTAACATCGCGGCCTGTTTTTCGCATGAATCGACGGGTTTCGGGGGTTACGGTGTCGAAGTTTCTCGTGGCGCTTTTCTTGGTGGTGGCGTGGTCTCTTCCTTCCGCGCACGCGCAATCGGCTGGCAATGCTGAGCGGGGCGCGAAACTCGCGTATACCTGCCTCGGTTGTCACGGTATTCCCAACTACCGTAATCCCAACCCGCACTATCGCGTCCCCAAACTTCGCGGCCAACACCCTGAGTATCTCGTTCTCGCTCTGCAGGCCTACCGCGGAGGTGAGCGCAGCCACGCCACCATGCATGCCAATGCCTCGAGTTGGACAGACCAAGAGTTGGCAGACATCGCTGCGTTCCTCGCGGGCCCCACGATCACTGCGGCGGCGGCGCCGAAGCCCGTAGGCAAAGCTCCGGACGTCGCGCAGACCTGTGTCGCCTGTCACGGCGTCGACGGTATCGGCATCACGCCGCAATATCCGACGCTCGCCGGACAGCACGCCGACTACATCGAGCGTGCGCTGACGGACTACAAGAAAGGTGGTCGCAAGAATCCGATCATGGCCGGTTTCGCCAGCGCGCTCTCGGCCTCCGATATTCGCGCCTTGGCGGCGTACTACTCAGCACAACGCCCGGGTCTCGAAACCTCCAAGCGCCCGACGCCGGCAAAGCGCTGAGCATCGACGCCCCTCTCGAAAGGGGTGGCCTTCAAGGGGCGGCGAGTCGCTCCAGAAAGGTGACGGCAGTTTTGAGGTAAAAGTCGCGATTGGCTTTCTTCCGGAAGCCGTGGCCCTCATCTTTGGCCGCGAGATACCAAACCTCACCGCCTTGCTGACGAATTTTCGCCACGAGCTGCTCGCTCTCGGATGCCGGGACGCGCGGATCGTTGAGCCCCTGCACCACGAGTAGCGGTCGTCGAATCATCGATGCTTTTTCGAGCGGAGAGATGCGACGAAGGAACGCACGCATCGACGGGTCACGCTCATCACCGTATTCTGCTCGTCGAAGATCGCGACGATAGCCCGAGGTATTGGTGAGGAAGGTGACGAAGTTGCTGATACCGACGACATTGATCCCGCCCTTGAGGCGATCTCCGTAGGCGATCAGCGACGCAAGCACCATGTATCCGCCGTAAGACCCGCCCATCACGACCACGCGATCGGCATCGAGATCCGGTTGCGCGGCGATCCAGACGAGCAGCGCACCGATATCTCTAACGGAATCTTCACGGAGTCTTCCGTTGTCGAGCATCGTGAAACTACGACCATAGCCCGTTGATCCGCGCATGTTGGGTTGAATGACGGCGTACCCCAATTCATTGACGAGGTACTGCGCGAACGGACTATAGCCAGGGCGCGACTGCCCTTCGGGTCCGCCATGAATATCGATCACGACAGGATGCCGACCTGACTTCGCTGGCTTGTGGATCAGCGCAGGAATTTGCCGCTGAGTTCGGCCGATGCGATCCCAGGTCGGGTAGCGAAATACCACGGCAGCCACGAGCTTCGCGGGATCGATAAGCCCGGTCTCACTGCGCGTCCATCGAGTCGCTTCTGATTTCTCGATGTCGTAAGTCCAAGCGTCACGCGGGGATTGGGAGGATTCGATGCTCATGCCCAGCGTTTTGCCCTGACGATCGAAACGCAAGTTGGATATGAGACCGGCTGGCAATCCCGACGGCCGAAGCGTCGTTCCGGCACCGAGATCGGCCACGTAGAGTTCGCTGAAGCCATCGACGTTCGCGACATAGGCAAGCCAGCGACCATCCGAGCTGAGTTCGAAGTCGTCGACATCCCAAGGTAGTTCCGCCGTCAATGTTCTCAAACTGCCACTGGCAAGATCGACGTAACGGATTTGGCGAAATTCTCCGCCGAGGTCGGCGGTGAGCCAGACACCTTGGCCGTCGACGGAAAATCTTGCGCTGCCGATGCCGCTTTGCGGCGAAGGCTTCTTGGGGTCACCAGAGAGCGGCACCCGCGTGAATGCGCCGGTCGCGATCTCTGCAACGTAAAGCGATGCGTCAGTGACCGACGAGTAATCGAGCAGTAATAATCTTTGACCATCGGCAGACCAATCGAGTGGAGTCCAAGTTTGGCCCTGCGATGCCACGACGAGACGTGCACCGCTGCTATCGTCGATCTCTACGAGGTAGACATCTTGGTTCGTTCCGTTGCGCGCGTTACTCTGAAACGCGACCCGCTTGCCGTCGCGAGACCATAGTGCGCCACCGTTCCTCGAGCATCCGTCGGTCAAGAGTCTGGTTTGACGACTCTCGAGGTTTTGAAGGTAGAGCTGGGCATTTTCGTTGCCGCCTCGGTCGCGCGCGAACAGGAATACCTGCGATCCCTGCGCAGGATTCGCGCTTGCACCACCCGAAGGATCGATATCGAACGTCAACTGACTACGGGCGGCACCCGGTCGAGCGACGTGATGAACTTGATCGGAATCGCCGAAGCGCGTGGTGATGAGAATACTGCCGTCGGGCATGAAGTCTTGGAAGTTGGCACCGCGTCCGGCGAGCCAACCATCGAGCGTCTCGAGTGCCCGAGTGGAGTGCGGCGGAATGCCCTCGAGTACCAGATTGCCACGGGTCTCTCTTACAGAAGACTGTGTGTGAGCGGTTCCGGTGGATAGCACCAGGACAGCAGTGAACAGGGTGAGGGCGACGGAAAAACGTGCGGTGTAAGGTGTAGGCATGTCTGATATGTTGCCCGAGCTTTCTCATGACTCCAATGCCGTCGCGGAGGGCGGACGATGATTACTCACCGGTACGACCGCGGCATCTATGCCATCGATGCCGAATATTTGATGCCGCTCTTCGACGCGGTCCATCTGATCGTCCATGAGGGCCGTGCGGCGTTCGTTGACAGCGGCACCGCCCACTCCGTTCCCGCGATGCTCGCCGCCCTCGACGAACTCGGGGTAAAGCGCGATCAAGTCGATTGGCTACTGCTGACGCACGTTCATCTCGATCATGCAGGCGGTGCCGGGCAGTTGATGCGAGAGCTGCCGAACGCCAAGGCGGTCGTACATCCTCGCGGCGCGCCGCATATGGTTGATCCGAGAAAGCTCATCGAAGCCTCGATCGCCGTCTATGGTCGTGAGCTTTACGACCAACTTTACGGCGAGCTTTTGCCGATCGAGCAGGCGCGGGTGGTCTCTTCCGTCGAGGGGCAGCGTTTCGCATTAGGCGGACGAGAATTCGAAATTCTTCATACGCCCGGTCATGCGCTGCACCATCAGACTTTCTTCGATCATGGGAGCCAGTCGGTGTTCACGGGAGACACTCTGGGACTCTCTTATCGTGTATTCGATGTTGACGGGCGCGCCTTTGCGATTCCGACAACCAGCCCGTCCCAATTCGATCCGGTGCAGCTCGTCGACTCGATACGGCGCATCCTCGCGCGTCGCCCCGAGGCGGCTTTTCTCACCCACTATGCGCGCATCGAAGATCTTGAGCGTATCGGCGGTGATCTCCTGCACATGATCGAGGCGCATGTTGCGACGGCCTTGTCTCATGAGGGCGTGCCTGTCGAAGCCGCCCGCCCGGCCATTCGTGCTGCACTCAAAGAAATATTCGTTCGCGAGCTTCGTCAATTCGGTAGCACTGCGGACGACGAGACAATAGAACATTGGCTGGGTGGAGATCTCGACCTCAACACTGACGGCTTGCTGGCTTGGCTCGCACGCCGAAATCGCGGGTAAGCAAGGAAGCACTCTCATGGGAAAAACATTCAAGGCATTTCGCATCCACGAGATCGATAAAAAAATCGTCGCGAGATTCGATCAGCTCAGCATCGACGATCTGGAGCCGGGCAACGTCGTCGTACGCGTGCTTTACTCCGACATCAACTACAAAGACGCCCTGGCGGCGACCGGTGCTGGAAAAATCCTCAGAAAATACCCGCTCGTAGGCGGCATCGATTTAGCTGGCGTCGTCGAGTCATCGAGCGACGCGCGATACAAGATCGGAGACCACGTACTCGTCACGGGTTGTGGCCTCTCCGAGACTCACGATGGCGGCTATGCCGAATACGCCCGACTCAACGGTGAGTGGGTGATTCCGATGCCAGAGGGCTTCGGTGCATTCAAGGCGATGTCGTTGGGCACAGCAGGCTTCACGGCTGCGCTCGCCATCCACAGGATGGAGCACAACGGTCAAACGCCGTCGAAAGGTCCCATCGTCGTGACGGGGGCAACCGGCGGTGTCGGCAGCATCGCCATCGACATGCTCGCGGCCCGCGGATACGAGGTCATCGCCGTGAGCAGCAAACCCGAGTCCGCCGACTACCTGAAATCGCTGGGCGCAGCGCAAGTGTGGCTTCGCAAAGATATCGATTACGGAAAGCGACCCATCGAGACGGCGCGCTTCGGTGGCGCGATCGACAACGTCGGTGGAGAGATGCTCACGTGGCTCACCCGAACCGTCGATAACTGGGGCAACATCGCGAGCATCGGTCTCGCGGGAAGCGCTGAGCTTCACACGACGGTCATTCCGTTCATCATCCGCGGCGTCAATCTGCTTGGCATCAATTCTTCGGCGACCTTGCGCGACACGCGACTCGTCGTCTGGAATCGCATCGCGACAGATTTGAAGCCGCGCCACCTCGATCGAATCGCCACACGTACGATCGCTTTCGACGAGCTTCCCGGTGCTTTCGATGCCTACATGAAGGGTACGGTGACGGGTCGGACGATCGTCAAGATCGGCGGTTGAACGCAGAGCCCCCTAAGAATGTCGACGACTTCTCCTTCGCCGGCGTCTGATGAAGACGCGGAGTGCGCGGCTCTCATCAAAGACGCTTCATCACTCGGTGTTGCGCTTGATGCTTCTGCGGCGCGTCGGTTACTGACGCTGCTCGACGAATTGTCGCGATGGAATAAGACTTACAATCTCACGGCGATCGGCGAGCGTCGCGACATGGTCGTTCGTCATCTGCTCGACAGTCTCGCCATAGGGCCTTTGCTCGAAGGATCGCGAGTCATCGACGTCGGGACTGGCGCCGGGTTTCCGGGGTTGCCGCTCGCCGTCGCCGACCCACATCGGCACTTCACGCTGCTCGACTCGAATGGAAAGAAAGTGCGTTTCGTGGGGCATGCGGCACGCATGCTCGAGCTCGAAAATGTTCAAACGGTACACGCCCGCGCGGAGGCGCATAGGCCTTCGACGGTTTACGACACCGTGGTCACGCGCGCTTTCGCGCCCTTGCCTGATCTGCTCGAGAAGGTGGCTGGTCTTTGCGGACCTAAGACCCTCGTTCTGGCGATGAAGGGCCGGCGTCAAAGCGCAGAGCGCGAGGGGCTGCCCGCCGGGTGGCGAATCGAGGCTGATCGTGATTTGTCGATTCCGGGACTTACCGAGGCACGACACGTCGTCGCGCTGCGCCGGATGACCTGACGACGCTTGCGCTAGACTCTGCACATGGCCCGCATCATCGCCGTCGCCAACCAGAAAGGCGGCGTCGGCAAGACCACCACCGCAGTCAACCTCGCCGCGTCACTTGCTGTGACGCGTCGCCGAGTGCTGCTCGTCGATCTCGATCCGCAGGGCAATGCCACCATGGGCTGCGGCGTCGAGAAAACATCGATTACGCGGGGTGTCGGCGATGTGTTGACCGGCGACTGCTCCGCACGAGATACGATTCTCACGCTCGAGGCGCCAGCGATGGCGCTCTTGCCGGCCAACCAAGATCTGACCGCTGCCGAAGTTCAGCTGTTGTCGATGCCGGTTGGTCGCGAAATCCGATTGCGCAATGCGCTGAAGACCGTGCGCGACGAGTTCGACGTCATTCTCATCGACTGTCCGCCCTCGCTGAACATGCTGACCGTCAATGCGCTCGTCGCGGCCGACGGCGTACTCGTGCCGATGCAATGCGAGTACTACGCGCTTGAGGGGCTGACGGCACTGCTGTCCACCATTGAGCAGATTCGAGAAGCCGTGAATCCCGATCTGCAGGTCGAAGGTGTGCTGCGTACGATGTTCGATCCGCGAAATAACCTCGCGAACGAAGTGAGTGCTCAACTGATCGAGCACTTCGGTGACAAGGTCTTCAGCACCATCGTTCCGCGTAACGTTCGGCTTGCCGAAGCCCCCTCTTTCGGCAAACCCGCGTTGTTGCATGACAAAGATTCGCGCGGAGCGCTTGCTTACCTCGCGCTTGCCGGCGAAATGATCGGTCGCGGCGGAGTGCCCATGGCGCCGTCCTTGGCCGCAGGCGCAGCGCGCCCCGCCGGCTGAGCGATGCTGATCGAGCCGCGCAGTGCAGCTCCCGGCGCGGTGCTGCGCTGGTCACGGCAAGCCCTCGATCTACTTCGGCGCGGACTCGGCTTTTGGTCTGCACTCTCTTTGTTGATGTGTCTCTGGATGTTCGTCGGACATCGACTACCGCTCGCCACCGGAATTCTCGCGCTGGTCGCCCTGCTATCTTGCATGCTGATTGCGTCCCACCTCGATCGCAGCGGCCGTATCACGCTCGCTGAAGCGCTTGAAATGCTGAGAGCCAAGATGCCGGTGATCCTGACGTTCGCCGCCATCGTCGCGATGGCTGGAGGGATCGTTTGGGTGTTGTTGCTCGCCAAGCCTGGCGTTGCGTGGTGGAACATCCTTTATACGGAGCGTAATTCGGTCGATGTGCTTTCCGCCGACGGGTTCGTCGCCCTAAGACAAATCTTCGTCTACTCGGCCTTCGCACTCGGCCTGTGTTACTTCGGGCTCAACATCCCCGGGCTGACGTCGTTTTTCCAGTTTCTTTGCATGACCCTGCTCGATCTGTCCTTCCGCGAGGCCTGGCGGCTCGGTGCGGCGGGTCAGATCCGCAACATCGGACCCATGCTTGGGGTGGCTCTGCTGTTCATGGTGTTGCCCGCCGCCTTCGCTCTATTGCTGCCGCCGGTTGTCCCCGTGCTCTATTGCTTCCTCGGGGCGCTCGGGTACGTCGCATTCCGGGAGATCTTTCTTGGCATCGGCCAAAACCAGCCCCGAGAGGCAGCGGCGATCACGCAGGCGACTCCGCTATCATCCCGGGCATGAATCAGAAGAAGCCCGTCCTCGGTCGCGGTCTCGATGCGCTGCTCGGACAAATGAGCGCCAGCCGCGCTTCGACCGGCGCACCCGCTTTGCCGGGCGACGAGCTCGCGAAGCTGCCGCTCGACCAGCTGCAACGCGGCCGTTATCAGCCGCGCGTCGACATGCGCGAGGAGGCCCTCGAGGACCTCGCGAGCTCCATCCGCGCCCAGGGTGTGGTGCAGCCGATCGTCGTACGACCCATCGAGATGCCGGGGGCGGCGCCGGGCGCGGCACCCACGCGATACGAAATCATCGCCGGCGAGCGTCGCTGGCGAGCGGCCCAGATGGCCGGTCTCGAGACCATCCCTGCAGTTATCCGTCGGGTGCCGGACGAGAGCGCTATTGCGATGGCGCTGATCGAAAACATCCAGCGCGAGAATCTCAACCCGCTCGAAGAAGCCCGAGCCCTCGATCGTCTGATCCGCGAGTTTGAGGTGACCCATCAGCAGGCGGCCGACGCGGTGGGTCGTTCGCGTGCGGCAGTCAGCAACCTCCTGCGTCTGCTCGAGCTGCCCGCCGAGGTTGCCGAACTCGTCGATCGTCGTCAGATCGAGATGGGTCATGCTCGCGCCTTGTTGGGCCTCACCCAAAAGCGCCAGCAGGTGGAAGTCGGTCAATTGGTCTCTAAAAAAGGCTTATCAGTCCGAGAAACCGAGGCATTGGTTCGTCGGCTGAACAATCCACCGAAAAAAGATGACGGGCTCGACCGTGATTTCGGATCGGGGTCTCTCGGCGAAGCAAAAGATGCCAACGTCCGCGAGCTCGAAAATCGGCTTTCCGAGACGCTGGGTGCCGACGTCAAAATCGAATCGATCGGCAAAGCGGGCAAGGGTCGGCTCGTGATTGCCTACCACTCGCTCGACGAGCTCGACGGAATCCTCTCTCATATTCATTGACGATTGCTGCGCTGGGGTCGCGCCTCTATAATCCGCGCGCCATCGAAGCAGGCGACGTTTGTTGCGACGTCTGCTCAAGATTTAGCGAAGCTACTTGCCGTCTGTACAGGTCGCGACAAGTGGCTTTTTTGTTGCCCACAGGACCGCTTGCCCATGACCGTTTCGAGCGATCCGCAAACGCGCAGACTCGCCGTGCGGATCCTCCTCTGGCAGGCCGCTGTGACAACCGTCCTCGGCGCGCTCGTCGCGTTTTGGGCAGGCTCGAAAACCGGCGTGTCGGTCGTGACCGGCGGGTCGATCGGGCTGATCGCGAACCTGTACATGACTGTGGCGGTGCTGCGCCCTGCGCGCTCCGCCGGCTTCGCGTTCGGGCGGCTTCTTGCCGGCCAGTTCGTGAAGGTGCTGCTGACCGTTGGGATGTTCCTCGCGGTCGCGCAGCGCAAAGACGTGGTGTGGCCCGCGGTGTTCGCGGGGTATGTCGCGACGTTGATGGTGTTCTGGGTGGTGCCGGTGCTCGCTGCGCCGAAACTACCGCCGCGCTCCAAGGCGCGAGAATGACCTCGGCGGCGCGGGTTTTGAAAGAAGTCAGACGGACCAGGTAACGGAAACACGATGGCCAGTCAGCACGGCGGAAGCGAATCGCCCACCGAATACATCGTTCACCATCTGACCCATCTCAAGGTCGGACAGGGGTTCTGGACCTTTCACGTCGACACGCTTTTGATGTCCTCGCTGCTGGCGGCTGCCGTGGCTGCCTTCCTTTATGTCGGAGTGCGTCGCGGCAGCGCGGCCGGCGCGCCTTCGGGGCTGCGCAACTTCGTCGAGATGATCTACGAGTTCATCGACGGACAGGTCGCCGACATCTATCACGGCAATCGTGCGTTTCTGGTGGCGCTCAGCTTGTCCCTTTTCACCTGGGTCGTGGCCATGAACTCCATGGACCTGCTGCCGCTCGATTTCCCGGGTAGCGTTGCGGCACTGTTCGGAGCGGAGTATTTCCGCGTACTGCCGACGGCCGATCTCAATGGCACGGTCGCGATGGCGGTCGTCGTGCTGTTTCTGATCATCATCTACGCGATCCGCGCCAAGGGCGTCGGCGGTTATCTGCACGAATGGATTGCCGCGCCTTTCGGTAACCACCCGCTGCTCTGGATTCCCAACCTCGCACTCAACATCGTCGAGTTGTTGGCGAAGCCTGTGTCATTGTCGATGCGACTGTTCGGTAACATGTACGCCGGCGAGTTGCTCTTCATGTTGATCGCGCTGCTCGGCATGGCGTTCGCCGTCTCGATCGGCGGCATCTCTCTTTTCTTGGGGCAGATCATCGCGGGCACGGCCTGGGCGATCTTCCACATCCTGATCGTGCTGCTTCAGGCCTACATCTTCATGGTTCTTCCCGTCGTGTACATCTCGATGGCAGAAGAACACCACTGATCGTCATAGTTTTTGGTTTGTTATCCACGCGTTTGTTTGATTTGAGGAGTCTCTGAAAATGGAAGCGATTGCAAACGTCCAGGCGTTCACCGCCCTCGGCATCGGCATCATCATCGGTCTCGGCGCCATCGGTGCCTGTATCGGTATCGGCATCATGGGCGCCAAGTTCCTTGAGTCGGCTGCCCGCCAGCCCGAACTCACCCCGATGTTGCAGGGCCGTATGTTCCTGCTCGCGGGTCTGATCGACGCGGCGTTCCTCATCGGTGTCGGTCTCGCGATGCTCTTCGCGTTCGCCAACCCGCTGCTCGCCAGCCTCGCCGGCTAAAACGACTCCCGGAGGGCTCCCGCAAGGGAGACACAGGCCATGACGATCAACGCCACATTTATCGGCCAGATCATCGTCTTCCTGATCCTCTTGTGGTTCGTCGGGAAGTTCGTCACGCCCGTATTGGCTGAGGAACTTAACGCTCGCAACCGCAAGATTGCCGACGGCCTCGCGGCCGCCGACAAGGGTCAGAAAGACCTTGCCGAAGCCACGAACCGTGCCGATGCGATCATTCGCGAGGCTCGCGAGCGTGCTCGGCAGATCGAGGACCAGGCTGCGCGTCGTTCCAACGAAGCGATCGAAGCAGCCAAACAGGCTGCGCAGGGCGAAGGCGCCCGCATCGTTGCCGCAGCACGAGACGAAGCCGCGACGGAGACCAACCGTGCCCGCGACCAGCTCCGCAAGGAGTTCGGTTCGATGGTAGTGGTGGGGGCTTCTCGACTGCTTGAGCGCGAAGTCGACGCGAAGACGCACGCGCAATTGCTCGACAAGCTCGCGGACGAGATTGCACGTGGCTGAGGAAGCAACCATAGCCAGGCCGTACGCCCGCGCGGCGTTCGAGCATGCGCATGCTGCAGGGCAGCTCGCCGCGTGGGGCGAGATGCTCGAACGCGCGAGCGCAGTGCTCGGCGACGTTCGCGTGAGCGCGCTCGTCGGCAACCCGCACGTTCAGCGGTCGGAGCTCGTGAGCTTCGTCGCCGATCTTGCGGGCGCGTCGGGTGATGAGAAGGCGGTCAACCTGCTGCGCCTACTCGCCGACAACGGCCGCCTCGCGTTGTTGCCGCAGATCGCCGTGCAATACGCCGCGCTGCGTGCGGAGGTCGAGAACACGGTGGACGTCATCGTGACCTCTGCGCTTCCGCTCACGGCCGAGCAGTCCGAGAAGTTGACGCAGGCACTCACCCGCCGCTTGCGTCGTACGGTTCGTCTTTCTTCGACGGTCGATCCGTCGTTGATCGGTGGGGCCGTGGTTCGCGCGGGCGATTTCGTAGTCGATGGCTCGCTTCGCGGGCGCGTCGAGCGACTCAGTAACACGATGGCCGGCGCCTAATGCGTCGTCCGCACCAGGTTTTTTAGAGGACCAGACATGTCCATCAAGGCATCCGAGATTTCCGATCTCATCAAGCAGCGTATCGATCGCTTCCAGTCGGCCGCTGAGGCCCGCAACGTCGGCACGATCGTGTCGGTCACGGACGGCATCTGCCGCATCCATGGCCTCGCCGACGTGCGCTACGGTGA
>CAZRFN010000002.1:0-174746 GCA_964599335.1 uncultured Acidibacter sp.
TCGGTGCGCGCGATCGCACCCGGACGCCCCCTCGTGCTAACCGATTGGCAGAAAATGACCGTAATTAAGCGGGGGGCGAACGTGAAGGTCACCCTCCGTGGCGCTGGGTTCGACATTGCCGCTTCCGGGGTCTCATTGGACGAGGGCGCTGTGGGTGATACAGTTCGCGTCAAGACGCCGGAGGGCAAGGTGCTCGAAGGGGTCGCCGAGGCGGATGGCTCCTTACTGGTGCTGTTGAATTAGAAGTTATGGATATCAAAACCGACAAACTGATTTCTACTATCGTGCCGAGCGCTGCTCGTCCGACGTCGGGTCCTGCCTCGAATCCAGTGTCCCAAGAAGGCGCGCCGGCTCCGCTCGAGCCCGCTGCAAAAGTTCGTTTGAGTGAGACGGTGCGCGGGCAGCAGCTTGCCTCGGCCGTCAATGAAGTTCGGGGCGAAGCCTTCGACATCGAGCTCGTCCGACAGATCCAGGAGCGTCTCGATCAGGGCACGCTCGAAATTAATTACGACGCCGTCGCTCGCGAGTTGCTGCAAGACGCGATGGCTTTTGCCGGCAAGCCCAAGTCCGGAGTGACGGTCTGACCACGAACGAGGTCGAGCCGGTTCTTGAGCGCGTGGCCGGTTCCATGGCCCGCCTGCGTACCCTTCTCGAATCTCTCGAGATCACCGATCTCGAGGCTGCGCTCTTTGAGTTGCAGGAGTCGCTCAAAGCCCTGCATGGTTATCCGAATGGTATGGATGGCGTCTCTGCGGCCATCAAGGCCCTGCCCGAAGATCGACGTAACGCTGCGATGAAACGCCTCGAGCAGATCCGCCTCGACCATGAGGTCAATACGGGCTTGATCAAGTTTGCGATGCAGCGCAATGCGGCGCTGCAGGCCTACGCGGCGCAGATTCGTCCTGATGCCACCTACTCGAGCGGTGGCGGCGTACCGTTTGCCGGCGCGGGCGAGTTGCTCGGCAAAGTCTAGTTTTTTTCGAGCAGCGCTCGAATCCCAATCATCGCTTCGGTATGCAGTTGGCTGATGCGGCCCGGCGTGAGGCGCATGGCTGCTGCAATTTCCCGGTAAGACATCTGACGTTCGTAGTGGAGCGCCACAACGATTTGCTGTTTCTCAGGTAGGCGTCTCAGTGCATCGGCAATATTTTTGAGGATCTGTGAGTTGCTGATGCGTTCGATGGTGTCGTCGTCGGTCGCCACGGGGAGCAGGTCTTCCGGCACCTGATCGAGCGGCGTGAGGTTGACGTGGCTATCGAGCAGAGAATGATAGTCCTCGACGCTGAGGCCTGCTTCAGCGGCCACTTCTTGGTCGTTCGGCAGCCGTCCGAGTTTTTGTTCCAGCGTGCGAGTGATTCCCACGACCGAGTCGATACGGTTGCGTTGGTGCCTCGGAAGGATGTCGTTACGTCGACACGCGTCATAGATGCTTCCGCGAATGCGCATACTCGCGTAGCGCTCAAAGCTGAGGTCCGGCTGCGGCTTGTAGCGTTGCAGTGCATCGAGTAAGCCGGTCATTCCTTCTTGGACGAGATCATCCAGTAATACGTTTGACGGCAGGCGAGAGCCGATCTGCGCCGCGATGCGGCGAACGAGGGGTTGATAGAGCTTGACCTGCTCGTTGAGGTCCGAGTCCTGATAATTACGCGACATGGCTCATCGGCGAAGGATGCGCGTGGCGAGCAGATCTGTGATCGGCTGGCTCGCTCGTCCGAAGGTGGCAAGCGGCGCCGACATTAATTTGATGCCCATCGAGCCAAGCACCGCAGGCGGGGAGGCGACGAATCCGGCGCTTACTTCTTCGATGGCATGACGAAAGGTATCGCAAGAACTTTCATCGCCGCACAAAGTGAGCGAAACGCTTGCGATCTCAGCTTTGGATTCCATCCGAGAAATCCAGGCCAGCGCGGGCTTGAGCTGGGCAGGTTTGGCGTCGCAGATCAGTGCCAAGTGCACAGGCTGTTCCGCGAGCATAGGAAGGAGCGAGGTGTGCTCCGCCGCCGATGCCACGACGATCTCAGCATCGAGCCCGGACTTCTGAAACTGGTCGAATGTAATGGGGTTTGAGTCGACGGACATCTTCGGTAAATCGCTACCCGAGTAGGCGTACCAACGCTGTTCGCCAAACGGCACGACCGTATCTTTGAGCGCGACGTGCCCCTTCATCCACTGCGAGAGCTGGAAACGCACGTTCGCGGCAAGCGGCAGTCCTTCGCGACGGCGAAAATCCACCTCGTCGATCCACAGCATGGGATGTCCGCGGCTCGCAAGGCTATCGATGAGAGAGTTGGCGAAAGTAACGCCGACGGCCTCGCGCGATGGGCAACTTACGAGGCAGACAACGGGTGAGTCCACCGTCGTGGCGAAGAGTTGGCGCAGACCTTCTGCCTGATCCTTCATGACGAGCGGCGGGTGGCCCAAGCGGCCAGTTGGTCCATCATCAGGAAGGGAATGTTGGCGCTCGAATACTCGAGCCCTTGGCCGAGTTGCCGCGGATGCAACGCTCGATACACCAAATAGGGAATATCCGCCGGGCTCAGATCTTCGGGCACTTGCTGTCCGTTGGCCAAGAAGAGGAGTGGCATGTCATGGCGCATCAAACAATCTAGGACTGGACCGATCTGCGCGGCCTCGTCTGTCTTGGTGATGATCACCGAGTGAATCGACGAGTCGCGGCCCTGACGCAGCGCCTGCGAGTACATCAGGATTACATCTTCCAGAGTGCTGAGGTTTGCGGTGCTTGAGAGCACGAGAATGTGATGAGCGTTTTCGGCGCCGGACTTCAGCAGCTTGATCTGTTCGAGCATCTTGAGGTCACGCTGACCCATGCCCGCCGTATCGACCAACACGATTTTCCGGTTTGAAAACTCTTCGAGTTTGTTCGCGAGATCATCGCTGTCGCTAACCGCCGCCATCGGAATGCCGATGATGCGCGAATAGACACGAATTTGATCCTGCGCGCCGATTCGGAAGGTGTCGGTGGTGAGCAGTGCGACGTTGTCGCGCCCATAGCGCAGCGCGCAGCGCGCAGCGATCTTGGCTGCCGCCGTGGTCTTGCCTACGCCGGTGCTCCCGATAAGCGGAAAGATGCCGCCTTGATCAAACGTCTCGAGCGCATCGACGCGGCGGAGGCGCTGCTCGATCAGCAACTGCAGCCGCTCGGCAAGCGGCGTCAGCCGCGTGCCTTGCTGGGCTTTGAGTTCGTCGACGACGGAGCCGGAAACATCCTCGGAGAACCCTGCATTGAGCATCATGCGCAGGGCTTCGGCCGCATCGACGTCGTTCTCGCTGATGGCGGCCCACTCGGTCGCAGCGACCCTAGAGCGGATCAGTTCCTTTACTTCGGAGAGCAGAGAAAAGATCTTGTCTTGGTGCGCAGCGTCTTGGCTCGGACGTGCTGGCGGAGGGGTCGGTGAGACTGACGCCACGCTCGATGCCGAGGCGGTCTTGGCTGCCGGCGCGGTGCCCGACATCGAAGCGATCGCAGTGGGTGAAATAGCGATGATTTCAACGCCCTTGGGCGTATCTCGCGTCGAAAGTACGATCGCATCGGCACCAACTTCTTGACGCACTTGTTTGAGTGCGTCACTCGTCGTCGAAGCAATGAATCGTTGAGGAGCCGTTCGGGTCATTTAAGAGTCACGCCTCCGCGGCTTTGGCGCAGAGCATATGCTCGAAGCGCAGGTAGATGTCTGGCGGTAGTTCGTTCATGGCGAGCACGATGCTGTGTGGGCGCACCCTTTTGGCGATACGCGAGAGCGTAAGGCGGGTGCGTGGGTTGCTCACGATCACCGGCGACAGGTTGCGCGATTCCATCCAGTCGATATACGTCGCGATTTCCTGTACGAGCAACTTCATGAGGGAGGGCTCGATCGTCCCGTCGATCGCTACAGGACCCGTGCCGACCGATTGCTCGATCAGGCGCTCGAACTCGGGCTGGATGCCGAGTGCGCGAACTTCGGTGGTATTCCCATTGAATGCCTTGGCGAAAATGGTGCGTCTTAGCGCAAGGCGTATGAAGGGGAGGATGTCGAGCGCTTCTGGAGTTTTCGGCGCGTTTTCGGCGGCGACTTCCAGGATAGTGCGCAAATCTTTGATCGGCACGCCTTCTTCGAGCAGTAACTGCAAAAGCCGTTGCAACAACGCGAGGCTCACCACTTTGGGAACCACGTCCTCCACGAGCTTGGGGAAGTTCGCCTTGAAGTTTTCGAGCAACCCCTGCGTCTCTTCGCGGCCCAGTAGTTCGTGCGCATGACGATGAATGAGCGTTTCGAGATGGGTCGACATCACGACCGCTGGCTCTACGACGGTATGACCGCGAGCAATTGCAGCATCTCGTTTGTCACGCTCGATCCAGGTGGCCGGCATGCCGAAGGAGGGGTCGCGAACCTGAATGCCCGGCATCGGCTCCATACCCTCGGGGGCAATGGCGAGCAGTTTGTCGGGTAGGCACTGACCGCGACCGACTTCGCCCCCGTAAATCAAAAAACGATATGTCTCGGCGGGGAGCTGCAGGTTGTCTCGAATGTGAACGGACGGGGCGAGAAATCCCACGTCATTGATGAATTTTCTGCGGATAGCGCGGATGCGCTTGATGAGGTCGCTGTCCTCGCCCTTGTCGACGATCGGGATCAGGCGGTACGGCAGTTCCAGGCGTAACGCCTCGATGACCGGGACATCAGCCCAGCCAAGTTCCTCGCGCCGATCAGCCCCTGAGGCCACCGATGCGGCTTGGGCCGACGCTTTCTTGGCTCGCGAGGCGAGTAAGTAGGCAAGCCCTCCGAACGCCGCGCCCAACAACAAAAAGCTGAGCGAGGGAATACCCGGCAACAGCCCAAAGACGACGAGGGTGCCGGCCGCGACGAACAGCGCGTTACGGTTGGCGTTGATCTGTTTTGAAAGCTGCCCGGCGAAGACGTCTTCGGTCGATACGCGGGTGACGAGGATGCCGGCTGCAGTCGAGATGACGAGTGCCGGAATTTGAGCGACGAGGCCGTCACCGATGGTTAGCCCGCCGTATGTCGTGAGGGCAGCCCCAAAAGACAGGTCGTGGCTCGTCATGCCGATGACGAGCCCACCCACAATGTTGATGAGCAAAATGAGAATTCCCGCGATGGCATCACCGCGGACGAATTTCGAGGCACCGTCCATGGAGCCGAAGAAGTCAGCTTCCTGGGCGACTTCTGCGCGACGTTGCTTGGCCTCTTCCTGTTTGATGATGCCGGCATTGAGGTCCGCATCGATCGCCATCTGTTTGCCGGGCAGGGCATCGAGGACGAAGCGAGCCGATACTTCTGCAACACGACCCGAGCCTTTGGTGATCACCACAAAGTTGATGATGGTGATGACCGTAAAAATGACCACGCCGACGGCAAAGTTGCCGCCGATCAGAAACTTACCGAAAGCTTCGATGACCTTACCCGCGGCGTCCGAGCCTGTATGCCCATCCACCAAGATCACGCGGGTCGAGGCGACGTTCAGAGACAGGCGCAGCAGGGTAGCGACGAGCAGCAAACTCGGGAAGGCGACAAAATCTTTGAAAGTGCGGATGTTGAGGGCCGCGATCAGAATCAAAATGGACAGACCAATGTTCAACGTGAACAGTAAGTCGAGGATGATCGGCGGCAAGGGCAGCAGCATCATGACCAGGATCCCGAGCACAAGGATCGGGATGGCGGTCTGAGCGGATAAGACGCCGAGCGGGGCGAGTTTGCTGGCTAGAGTGGACATGAGATATTGGCCCGGAAAGATACTACAATTGTGCGGAATCGCACGGATTTGCCCCCTCCGATGACTAAACAAGCTTGCCGTTTTGACCGTAAGTAGGGTTGTTAGGAGGGCCGGGCGTCAAAACTCTGTTGCTAGGCCATCGAGTTGCAGGTTTTTTTCGGAGAGTCGTGGTTTGGATCCGGTACCTCTAATCGCCGTCAAGCCCGGGAGCTATGTCCCGAAGCCGACCCTGCCGGACCCGGTACCGAATACCGACGCCCAGGAAGTTGCCCAGTCTGCGCAGGTGCCCACGCAGCCGTCTGCCAGCATCCACGAGCACAACAAAGAGGTGCAGGTGGCCGCCGAGAAGGCGATGGCCGATATCCAGAAGTTCATTTCCTCGATGGCGCGGCAGGTCAGGCTTTCCAAAGACCCGGTTTCGGGTCATATCGTGGTCCAGCTCATCGACCCAAATACCGGTCAGTTGATTCGTTCGCTACCTTCCGACGAACTGCTGCGCATTTCGCGAAGCTTCGAGATGCTCGGTAGCGTGATGGTCAACCAGCGCGCCTGAGCGCGGGGAACTTCGCATGGCGACTCCGCCGGTCAACACCTCTTCGGTTTCCAACAGCAAGATCGACGTTGCCGGCATCGTCGGTCAGTTAATGGAGGTCGAGCGTCGCCCACTCGTCAAGCTCGAAACGAAGATCAATGCGACTGACGTCAAGATCAGCACGCTGGGTCAGTTTCAAGCCAAGCTGGGTGCCGTACGTGATGCACTCAACGGACTGCAGACGGCCACCAATTTCACGGCCGTCGAGCCTGCGTTTTCGCGAACGGGTGTGTTGACGGCAACGACTGCGAGCACGGCAACAGCGGGCATCCACACCATCGAGGTGACGCAGCTTGCTCAGGCTAATATTTGGAAAGTTGAGGGTTTCGCGAGTGATACCGCCGCGCGAACCTGGCTGAACGACGCGGCCCAGTCGACGGTTCGCGATGCCGCAAACGCGACGATCATTAAGGTCGCCGACAACAGTTACGCGCTGTGGCTCACCGCAAAATCCGGAAGCTTCACGCCTACGGTAGCTGCCGGGTCGGGCCTCACGGCTACGGAAGCTCAGATCGCGCAGAGTGCGGCTTTCAAGGTGAACGGGTATAGCTATTCCCGAGCGTCAAACACGGTCTCCGACGTGATCGAGGGTGTGACGCTCAATCTAAATGCCGTCTCGACGGGTGGGGGCGATGTCACGATGACTCTCGCCGCATCGGCGCTCACGGCCAAGCCCAAGATCGAAGCGCTGGTCACCGCCTTCAACGAATTTCAGGCGCTCTATAAAAAAGAAACGCAGCCGAGTGCCGAGGCGGGCACGCGCGGAATTCTTAACAGCGACTCCACCGTCAACTCCATCATGCGAGAGGTGCTGAGTTCGTTCGCCCTTCCCTTGACCGGCGTGGGCGGGGCGAGCCTGTCCGGGCAAAAAGATCTCTCTTTGCTCGGGCTCAAGCTGACCGATACGGGGTCATTACAGCTCGATGAGTCGCTGCTCGCTAAGTCGACGGAGTTACAGAGCCGTCTGGCTAATGGGTTGCGTATCGGGTTCGATAGCACTTCGAATAAAGACTTATCGCAGAAAATCACTGACATGCTGACGGTCGGTGGTCTGATGGCCGAGCGGGTCAGCCGTGAGCGGGGCGCTCAGGTGGAGCTTGCCAAGCGTAAGACTGACCTCGAAATGAAGCTCGCGAATGTTCAAACACGTTTGACTTCGCAGTTTGCGGCTCTCGATGCCTTGCTGTTCAAGCTCAGCAATACGAGCGAAGCGCTGAAGTCCGCGCTCGATGCACTCACCAACTCTCAAAAGAATGGCTAGCCATCTTTAACTGTAGATAAAGCCTATGCACGCCAGAGCACGCCGCGCCTACGTCGACAGTCAGATCGAAACATCGATCACGATGGCTCGCCCCATCGACCTTGTTGTCATGGTTTATCAGCGTGTACTCGATCATGCCGAGACTGCTCGCGTTGCTTTAATCGAGGGTAAAGACCCTGAGGAGTCTATTGGTAAGGCGCTCGATCTCATCGAGACCGGCTTACGCGTGTGTCTCAATCACGAGGTCGGCGGAGAGATCTCCCGAAATCTCGAAAATATCTATGCCTGGGGCTCGAACCAATTGCTCCGCGCTCGACTTAAGCGCGAGCCCGCACTGATCGAAGATTTCCAGCGCGTATTCTCGAAGCTCGCCGAAGCGTGGAATCTCCACGCTGAAGAGCCAGAGAACCGTTAAAACTCCTCATGCAAGTCACGCCGAGCATTCCTGACGTAGGTCTCGGCACCGTCCCCCGAAAAGACCAGGCCTCGGTGCAAGGAACGGGTCCTGTTCCGCCGATGACGGATGCCACCCGAGCGCCCGATGCGCGCGCGGCCCTCATTGCGCCGATGCCTGTGAGACATTTGCTCGACCCCGATCGCAGTCGAGAGTCGATGGAGGTCAGGCGATCCTTCGCCCGCGGGGAGCTCGCCGCTGAGCTGCTGAGTCAAGCGGCGCGAGCCGGTCAGGCTCGAGAACCGTCCACGACATCCGGTCTGCCGCAAAATTTATTACCGGTGATTTCCGCGTGGCTTAAGGAGCGCGTACCAAAAGGCGGCGAGGTGCCGAGGTGGCCAGCCTCGGTTCCGGAAGCGGACGCACGCGGAGTGACGGATCGCCGAGGCGCAGTTCTCGATGCGTTTGTTGCGCTCTATCGCGGCCTGGCTTCTTCACACCTCTTTGCTGCGCAGCGACTCGCCAAAGAATTCGGACAAATTACGGCGATTCCCGCCCGTCATCCCGAGATGAAAACCGAGATGAGTCGCTCGGAGTTGGCGGCACGATTGCGCGCGCTCGCCACGAGCGAAGGTGCGGCGGAGTCGATCGCTCAGAGTCTTGCAGACGTAGCGATCGACAGCGAGAACGCTCAACAGACGGCGCGGTTGCTCGTCGAGGGTCAGTTGCTATGGCAAGGAGAGTTGGCACCCGGCGTGCCGTTACGCATCGAGCGGCGTGATGCGTGGCGCTCTCACCCTGAACGAGCGGGTGAGATGCAACGCGGGGCGAAGCTCGATGTGGAGATCTCACTCCCTAATCTCGGCGCACTACGTGTGATGGGGTCGCAATGGGGGGATGACATGTCGATCGAGGTCCAAGGTCGTTCTGATGTCACTACATGGGCCGGGTGGAATGAACTGAACAGTTCGCTCAAAGATCAGTTCCCCTCAATCAAGGTCACTGGAGGCGATCCATGACCGATGCGGTGGCGATTGGTTATACCTTGGGCGCGTCGGCGCCGAAGATTTTGGCGAAAGGGAAAGGCGAGATCGCCCTTGCCATCCTGGAGCGTGCGCGGGAGCTAGACATTCCGACGCGGTCTGAACCCGCTTTGTTGGCTTTCTTGCTCGAGCTCGATCTCTACGAGGTGGTACCGCCGGAGCTATACACGGCGGTAGCGGAAGTTCTCGCTTGGGCTTACGAGCAGGACGGCCGGGCGGCCGACCTCAAACCTGAAGGTTCGTGACTTCCTTGTAGGCGTCGACGAGGCGGTTACGCACCGCGATCATCGTCTGGAAGGAGATATTGGCCTTCTGCAGAGAAACCATGACCTCTTCGAGGGTCATGCTGCCTTCGCCCAATGCAAACGACTGGACGTTCGCCTGAGCTGAGTTCTGCGCCTGATTAACCTGCAGGATGGCGCGGTGCAGCGCATCGCGGAAGTCTTGGGCTTCTTGCGGGTTGACCGCCGACGGCGCATTCAATTGGCCAGCCGCCATGTCGGTCATGACCTTCATTTCGCGAGCCAAACTTTGTAGCGCTTCGTTCGACATGTCAGTAATCCTAGCACTTAACCCTGATCGTTTATGTAACCCGCCTCACCATAAGCCTTGAGCTTATAGCGAAGTCCCCGCTCCGAGAGGCCGAGAATCTCGGCTGCTTTGCGGCGGTTCCCGTCGACCTGGGACAGCACCCTAAGGATGTGCTCTCGTTCAACGGTGGCCATATCGAGCGCCCCCCTTGGTGCGCCCGGCTCAGCCACCGAATTAACAGCAAAATTGGTGCCATCGGCTGCTGGGCCGAGTGAGTCCGGTCCTGTGCCGGGCAGTTCGAGATCGGCAGCGGTGATCCCCGGACCCTCCGAAATGAGCAAGGCGCGCTGGATGGTGTTCTCGAGCTCGCGCACATTGCCGGGCCAGGGGTAGGTCCTCAGGGCCTGGATCGCGTCGGGGTTGAGGTGCATGCCGGTGCGGCTCATCGTCCTGCCGTAGCGCTCGAGCATGGACTCGGCTAAGGGCATGATGTCGCCGGGGCGCTCCCGCAACGGCGGGATCGGAATGTTGATCACGGCAAGTCTGAAGAAGAGGTCTTCTCGGAAGAGGCCTTGCTTCACTTGCTTCGCAAGGTCCTGATTTGTCGCGGAAATAATGCGAACGTCGCACTGAATCGATCGATTTCCACCCAGGCGCTCGACCACGCGATCCTGCAAAACGCGCAACAGCTTGGCCTGTAGTTCCTTCGGCATCTCGCCAATTTCATCGAGGAATAGGGTGCCGCCGTTGGCCTGCTCGAACTTGCCCGCCTGCGATTTGGTTGCGCCCGTGAAGGCGCCTTTTTCGTAACCGAACAGGGTGGATTCGAGCAAGGTATCGGGGATGGCCGCGCAATTGATCGCCACAAAGGCTTGGTTTTTTCTGGCCGAGGCCTCGTGCACCCGACGAGCGAAAACGTCCTTGCCGACCCCTGACTGACCGGTCAGGAGTACCGAGGCGTCCGTCTTGGCGACCCGGTTACAGCGCTCCAGGACTGCAAGACTTGCAGGGTCGGCGGCAATAACTGTCGAGGGCGAGCGTTCGTTTGCCGAGTCGGTCTTGGGTAAATAGCGCTCGATCACCTCGAGCAGCTGCTTCGGCAAGAACGGTTTGATGAGGAAGTCCCGGGCGCCAAGCTTGAGCGCCTGTACGGCGAGCTGGGTATCGGGGAAGGCCGTCATCATCACAACGGGCAGATCGGGCATTTGTGCTCGAACTTTCGTGATGAGATCCATCCCAGACATGCCGGGTAGACGAAAGTCGGTGATGACGAGCGGAGGCGGTGAGGCCTCGATCGCTACGAGCGCTTCTTCGGCGCGCGGGAAAGCCGCGAAGGGCACTCCGCCGAGGCGCAGTGTGGTGCAGATCGCTTCGCGCAGATCGTCGTCGTCTTCAACAAGCACTATCGAGTTCGATTGCATGACGCTGTCCGCAGGTCTCCGAATCAAAACGTATCGAGGGCGGGTAGAGAGATAGTGAAGCGTGCGCCGCCGTTTGGCACGTTCTGCGCGCTGATCTCGCCACGATGTGACTGAATGGTGTTTCGCGCGATCGCAAGGCCAAGCCCGGTACCCGAGGCGCGATTAGTCGAGAACGGCTCGAAGAGCCGCGCGAGCATGTCCTGCGGAATGCCCGAGCCCGTGTCTTCGATGACGATGCTGCAGCGACGCGAGTCGGTCTGCGTACTGACAAAGATTTCGCGCCCCGAGTCGGTCGCTTGTACCGCATTTTCAAGTATCGCGACGATGGCTGAGACGAAGGTATTTCGCTCGACCAGCACTTCGGTCTTGGTGTCGGTGAGGCGTAGATCAAGGCGAACTTTTGATCGCTCAAAGAGCCCATCGATCTGGTGGCAGGCCGATGTGACGAGGTCGTTGAGAGTTTCGAGTTTCGTCACAAGCGGTTTCGTACGCACGAACTGCAGCATCTCGGTGGCGAGGCGCTCGAGGTGAATCAGCTGCCGTTGCAACTTCTCCGAGAACTGTTTTCGCTCGACGTCTTCGAGTTGTTCGGAGCACAGGTGCGAGCAGTAGAGCAGTGCAGTGGAGAGCGGCGTCCGGATCTGATGCGCGATGCCGGCCGACATCTGACCCATCGAGGCCAGTCGATCGATACGTTCCTTTTCTTCTACCGTTTTGAGGTTCGCGGTGATGTCCTGAATCTGGATCACGCTTCGCGATCCGTCCTCGTTTTTCTGAATCTGCAGAGTGCGGGTATCGCTTCCGAGGTCGAGATGAAACTCGTCGGGTCCCGAACCGGGGTACCAATCTTTGGGGGGTGCCCAGGCCGCACCCGTCTTGAGCGACGGCGCGAGACGCATCGCCGCGGCATTGAAATGGCTGACCTGGCCGTTCTCGATGAGGATGACCGCAGCAGGCAGGGCATTAAGCAGGGCCTCTAGTCGAGCGTGCGCGAGCACCAGGTCGGCGCTCAGTGCCTCGACTTGCGAGGTCAGCGAAGCGTACTGCTGCTCGAGCGTTCGAGAGGCATTGACGAAGAGCTCGAACGCGCCGGTGAGGTCGGCTTGCTCCGAGAGGCTGACAGGCCCTGGCTTATTGGCTTGCGGTTCGACCACGAGCGGGATAAAAATCCTTTGAAAACAACGCTATTGCTCTAGTGTGTTCCGGTAAACTATCATCCTTCGGTTAGTTTCGGAACCAATTTCATAATAAGCACCAGGGGCTTCAGGGGCTGCGGATAGTGGATCCTCAAACCACGCAGACAGGTTCTAATCCGGACGTTCGTTTGTCATTGGGTACTTCGCCGGAGCCGGCGAAGGGTGCCGTTGACCGGATGACCGAGCGTTTCAACGCCTTCACGCTGAACCAAAAAATTCTGGTTGGTGCGGGAGCACTCGCGATCGTCGCGGCGATCTGGCTGGCCTTCAGCTCGGTTCGTAACCCGGCAGAGTATCGGGTGCTCTACAGCAACCTTAGTGAGTCCGATGGCGCAGCGATTCTTGCGGCCCTCGAGCAACAGAACGTTCCCTTCAAGTTCACCGAGGGGGGCGGGGCGATCATGGTGCCGCAAGAGGCACTGTACGAGACGCGGCTCAAGCTTGCTGGGCAGGGTCTTCCGAAGGCGGCGAACGTAGGTTTCGAGCTTCTCGACAATCAAAAATTTGGCACCAGCCAGTTCGTCGAACAGGTTAACTATGTTCGCGCGCTCGAAGGTGAGCTCGCGCGTAGCGTGGCGTCACTCGATCAGGTGAAGTCGGCCCGCGTTCATCTCGCCATTCCAAAACAGACGGCGTTCGTTCGTGAACGCGAAGACCCAACGGCCTCTGTAGTCGTCGAGCTTTTCCCTGGACGCGTGCTCGATGATGCGCAGACTGCGGCAATTACCCGGCTTGTCAGCTCTTCTGTGCCTCGTTTGCAACCGAAGAATGTCTCGGTCGTCGATACCGAGGGCGCGCTGCTTGCGCCGGCGCCGAGCCGCAATAACGATGGGCTCGATGAATCGCAACTGCGATACACCGCAGAGCTTGAGAATGCGCTGAACCGGCGTTTGGCTGAGTTGCTTGAGCCGATCGCTGGTAAAGAAGGCTTTCGTGCGAAGGTGGCGGTCGATCTCGATTTCGATGAGCGAGAGCGGACGTCTGAGACCTTCGGGAAGAATGCGACGCCCGAAGGGCAGGCCTTCCGAAGCCGACAGACCGTCGAGATGCAGGGCGGTTCTACGGCGCCTGGCGGAGTGCCGGGTGCGTTAACCAATCAGCCGCCAATGCCGCCCGAGGCCCCCATCGTCAATGACGTGAATACGGTTGGCGACGAGGTCGGTGCCCAGGGACGCGATTTAGTAGCGCCGGGTCCGGTAGAGACGGGAACCGCGCAGACCGAATCGCCGGGCTTCCGTCGTGAAAGCACCGAAAACTTTGAAGTCGATCGTGTCATCGAGCGGCTCAAAGCGAGTAAGGGTCAGGTTCGTCGCGTATCGGCGGCGGTCGTCCTTGATTACAAGTCGGTGGCACAAGCCGAGGGTCAACCGCCGCGTCGTACACCTTTCTCAGAGCGGGAACTTGCGGAAGTGACTGCGCTCGTTCGCGATGCTGTAGGTTACGTTGAGCAGCGTGGTGATCGAGTCAGCGTGATCAACCTCGAGTTCTCGGCACCGCCCGTAGAGGCCGCCGAGCCCGTATTGTCTAGCGACTTGATCGCCGATCTCATTCGTTACGCGCTCATCGCCTTGGCAATATTGTTTGCGTATTACACGCTCATTCGTCCGTTCCTGATGCCGGAGCCGGTGAAAGAGGAATTGACCAAGCCGACGGATGACGTCTTGATGGCGCCGGCTACGCCTCCAGTCAATGTGACGGCAACGCAGGCCGAGCCTCAGCTCGGAATCGTCGTCGATGATGCAGTACAGGCCGAGGAGGACGCTGCGGTGGAATCCCCAAGCGAAGGCGAAGCGCGAGTCGAAGAAAAGAAACTCAAACGCTTTGAAGAGCTGCTTCAGTACGCGGAGAAATTCGCGACCGAAAAGCCAGATGAAACCGCTCTATTGCTGCGCGCTTGGTTAAACGACAAGGGTCGGGAATCCGCATGAACGATGTTTTCAATCCGCTAGGGACTTCGGAATCGGCTGATTCGGAGGTGTCGCAGGCGAAGGTTGAGCGCCAGCGTCTATTGCGTGCGGCAATGCGTATGGGGCTTGAGCGCCCCTCGACTACGGTCTACAGCCACGATGAGACGCTCGATGCGCCAGCTCGAGCCGCAGCCCTCTTAGTCGCGCTAGGGCCCCAGCTCTCTGGCCAGATTTTGCAGCGTTTTTCGCCAACCGAAGCTCAGATTGCTTCATCGAGATTGGCGGCGGTGCGCTCCGTGCCGCGTGATGTCTTGATCGACGTGTTGCAGCGTTTCAAGAACATTACCGAGAACAGGAGTGAGTTGCCCTTTGATGCGGACAGCTTCGTGTCTGAGGCACTCGGAAAGTTCGAAGTAACGAGCGATGACAGCGAGCAGTTCGTAGGTATTCGGGCCGGGCTCAAAGATAAAGTGCCGTTCTTCGACGTGCTGTGCACCATGCGCGCCGACATTCTCAAGCAATATTTGAGTGATGAGCACCCGCAGCTCGCGGCAACGATTCTCGCTATTTTGCCGCCTGACTTATCTGCCAAAGTGCTTGGTCTTTTCGACAAGACGGCCCGAGTCGATCTCGTTCGTCGAGTGGCGACCTTGAGCCCTATTGAGGGGCCGATGATCGCGCATCTCAACAATTGGGTCTCCGATGTCGTTCGGAAACACCTGGTCGAAAGCAAGGGCGTCGAAAAGGCGACGATTGGCGGAGTGGATCCGGTCGTAGACCTGCTGAGCTCTTTTGGCGGCAAAGGTCGAGAAGAGGCCTTGGAGGAGCTGCGCAGCAGCGATCCCAAATTGGCTGCCGAGGTTGAGGCGCGCATGTTCACCTTCGATGATTTCGCGCTATTGGATAGCCGCGCGTTGACGGAGATTTTGGCCAAGGCGCCGCGTGACACGATCGCTGTGGCCTTGAAGGGTGCATCGGAAAGCTTGCAGCAGAAGTTCTTTTCTTGCATGACTCAGCGTGCAGCGGATCAGACGCGGTTCGAGATGGAGAATAACGCCGCACCGCGTGTTGCCGACATTCAAGACAAGCAGCGTGAGATGGAGAACATCGCGCGATCCTTGGAGCAACAGAAGATCATCGACCTCGATAAAAGCAGCCTGAGATCGAGGCAGAGCTGATGCGGGCCTGGTCCCCGGAGTCGTTCGATACGAGCTCGGATGCCTCGTTGAGCGAGGGTGAGCTGACCGTCTCAACGGTCGATCTTCAGTCGCAGCAGAACAAGATTCGCGAAGAAGCCTTCCTCCACGGGTTCAAAGATGGGATGGAAGAGGGACGTCGGCAAGGCTTTAGTATCGGTAAAGAAGAGGGCTTCGACGTCGGGCGGACCGAGGGTGTTCGTGCAGGCTACCAAGCTGGCTTCGACGAAGGCCTGAAACGTCTAGAGCCACTCGGCGAACGAATGAAAGAAGCGCTCGACATCGTCGAGAGCATGCCGAGCGAACTCCAGTCGATTCTCACTGAGTGGGTGTACGAGACTGCTCTTCGCTTGGCCGGGAAAGAATCGATGGATCTCGCCTGGTTCGAGGCCGCAGTCAAAGATGCGCTAGGTGGGTTGCCGAAGCCCGGTGAGCAATTAATTGTCCGAGTCGCTCAGCAAGACCTCGACTCGTGGCGCTCGCTACTCGCCTCGGGGGCAACGGCAGAATCGCGAGAGGTGCTCGTCGATCCAGAGCTTTCGATGGGCCAGGCCTATGTCGAGTTGCGCGGGCTACGCATCGATATTGGCGCAGAGGCGCGTCGTGCGCTCGTGCGAAATGCGCTCGGTTTGACCCTGACGCCACCGTGAGCTCGACGCTCTCCACCCGTCAATTCGTTGAGCAACGCCTGGAGCGCCTGCGTCAGGCGCCTCGCAGCATTGGGCAAGGCCGCCTAAAGCGTGTCACGGGCTTGTTGCTCGAAGTTGAGGGTTTGCAGACCCAGATCGGAGGGCAAGCCTGTATTCAGCACGAGGCCCTAGGCACTTGGATCGACGTGGAGTGCATCGGGTTCGACGCCGGCATTGCGTACTTCATGGCATTTGATCCGGTCGCCGGACTCTCACCGGGCGCGCCCGTATTCCCGCTCGATGTGCCGCAACGGTCTGGCAAGGGCTACCGAATGCGCACGGGCATTGCCTCATTACCGATCGGACCGGCGTTGCTCGGTCGAGTTGTGGATGGACTCGGCCGGCCGCTCGATGGTTTGGGCGGCGCGGTCTGGAATAACGCCATCGTCGTTCCGACGAAACCCAATCCGCTCAAACGCACGAGTGTGAGCGAGGCCTTCGATAGCGGTGTGCGAGCCATTAACGGTCTGACGACCGTCGGGCGAGGGCAGCGAGTCGGCATCTTTGCAGGCTCAGGCGTGGGAAAGAGTGTGTTGCTCTCGATGCTCACGCGCAATTGTGTGGCGGATGTCATCGTCATCGCGCTCGTGGGCGAACGAAGTCGCGAAGTCAGAGAGTTTTGCGAAGAGCACCTCAATGAGGCTGCGCGTCAACGCGCTGTCGTCGTCGCCGCGCCGGCTGACAGCTCACCCCTCGCGCGCGCGAAAGGTGCTGATTACGCTACCAACGTCGCCACGTGGTTTCGCGATCAAGGCCAGCACGTAGTCCTGATCGTCGACTCTTTGACTCGATTCGCGATGGCGCAGCGCGAGATGGGTTTGGCGCTCGGTGAGGTGCCTGTGGCTCGTGGTTATCCACCCAGTGTGTTTGCGCGCATTCCCGAGCTCGTCGAACGAGTGGGTAACGGAGAGAACACTTCGGGTTCTTTGACCACGTTCTACACCGTGTTGCTCGAAGGGGATGACGTGACTGATCCGGTCGCAGATGCAGCCCGTAGCGTGCTTGATGGTCATATTTTCTTGTCGCGCGAACTTGCCGATGCGGGTCACTATCCCGCCATCGATGTCGAGAAATCGATTTCTCGTGTGATGCCGCGAGTTGTGACCGAGGCGCACGTACAGGCGGCACGACGCATGAAACAGTTGGTCAGTCGCTACATGGGTAGTCGCGACATGGTTGCGATGGGTGCGTATGCCCCGGGTAATGACGAAGAGCTCGACCTAGCCCTCAAGAAGTGGCCTGCGATTCGCGGCTTCCTACGGCAGGAGGTGAACGAGTCGATCAGTCTGCCGCAAAGCTCTGAGCAGCTCGCTGCCGTTTTGATGGGCGAGTGAGATGCGCGGCAAGCCCCTCGAGTTTTTCCTGAAGCTGCTTGATCTCAAGAAGATCCGCTCGGCGATGATCGCCAATCGGGCTCGTGGTGAGTTCGATCGAGTGCAAAATTTTGAGCAGCAGCTGAAGCAGTATCACGACGAGTACCAGCGATCCTGGCTCGAGTCGGCCAAGCAGGGCGGTACGGCGAGCGAGTTGTCCTCTCGGTCGTCGTTCGTCTCCCGGCTGAGAGAGACCGTAGAGGCCCAGGGGCCCGAGGTATCCGCCGCAGCCGAGCGCATGCAACGGGCGAGCTCTCGCGCGGCTGCAGACGGTTTCCGGGCCGATACCCTCCGTAAGTACCTGAAGGCCAAGCGACTGGCGCGACGACAGGAGATCGAGCGTCGGGAGGAGCGAGAAGCGAATGATAGGGGTGGCCACCCCCGTCGTTGAGAGTTGGTATCGAAATTGCAAAGCCTAGGGCGATGGATTCAACAGAGCCTCGCCCATGAACCTGATTCCTCCTATTCCCACCAATCCCGTGGCGCCCCTGCCTGGCAATGGCCTCGAGCCGGGCGACAATCCGCTCGCCGGTATCGAAGGGCCTATTTTTTACGATGAATTGGTCGCTGCGCTGGCCAAGGGTGCGAGTGGTGAAGTTGGCGCTTCCCTAACCGATTCGGCGGGCGACTCGGCCTTCTTGGACGGGGAGACGCCTCAAGGTGATCTGCAAGGTTTGCCGGCTGAGGTGACAAGCCAGCTCATCGATCAGGCAAATTTTTCCCCTGTTGTGCTGCAACAGGCGGCCGCGTTGACCGCAGTGGCTGCTAACCCGGCCGACGCGAGTCCGACCGCAGGGGCGACGTCCGGTCAGATGGTGACCGCTGTCGCCGCTCAGAGTTCGTCGCAGGCGGCGATGGCTAAGACGATGGCGGCTGCGGCCGCACCGTTGGGTGCTGAAGGCGGTACGAACACACAAGATCAGATGGTCGTGGCGTCTGTGGACTCGCAGTCTCAGGTTGAGACGTCGGTCTCCGAGACAAAGATTTCGACTGGCGAGAATCTAGAGACGGGCACCGCGTCGGCGAGACTGTCGACGGTAAAGGCCGGGACGGATGACTTACCGACGGCACCCGCGGGGCTCGCAGCCACGGGTCTGGCGGCGACTGCCGTTCAGTCTGGCCAGGCTCAGGATTTAAACGTTCGTGAGGCGATCTCCGATCAAGCCGCTCAGGATGCCAAGGTCTCAGCCGCTTCGAATCAACAGGCGGTTACCGCGACCTCAGCGGATCTCTCCCGCCAGCGCATGCCGGGGCCATCCGATGTCTCGATGCCCGCGACAATCGGCCAGGAAGCGATTGTTGAGTCTGTCGAGGTGCCGTCGCCGATCGTGACCGCGACGAATACCTCGACCCGTTCAAAAGGCGCGCTGCCAGAAGATATTGATCTGAGCGCTACCTCCCCATCGGTATCGATCACGATGTCGGATGTCGTCGAGGCTCCGTCGATCAAATCAAATTTTGGACTCCGAGTGATCGGAACTCCGCAGTCCGTCGAGCGAGGCGTCTCGGCGTCCTCCGTTTCCGGTGAAAGCTGGCAAGGGTTGATTCCTTCTAGCAGTGCGCTGAATCGAGCGGTTGTTTCTCCCGTCGGTGCGGGTGAGGGAGCGAATCTCGATGGTCCGGTTGATCTGTCGATAATGTCGACGGACGTTCAAGCGCCGGCTGCGACTGAGGGGTTTGGCGACTGGAGATTTTCGGTCCGACCGAATGCGGCGAACCCGATAGATAAGGTAGCTCTGCCGGCAGATGTCGCGGTGCAATTGGAGCAAGGCGCCGCGCCAATAACAAACCCGATTTCAGATCTCGTATCCGACGATGTCCGCGTCATGACGGCCGAGTCTGACTTGAGGCTTGATCCCTCGGTGCGCTCACCCGCGAGGGAAGCGGTGATCGACGACGCTGCAATGCAGTCTTCGCGTAACGCCTCCGATAGGGTGGTGGATGCGATCGCCTCGCAATCCGCGTCCGCTGAAAGCCGAGCCTCATTGGATACCGCAAAGTCTGATTTTTCCTCTACGACTTCGACGCGAGAGACGGCGAGTGGATTGTCTAACTCGATCGCAGAAAAATTCGTGTCGACGCTACTTGGAATATCGGGTCTGCCTCTTGAGAGTGCGGCGGATCGAACGGCCATCGAGTTTCGGCACGTCCGGACGATAGTGGCTGCGCCTCATATGGCGCGTTGGGATGCCGCGGCAGTTCAGGTGGAGCTGGTTCGATTGGTTCGTGATGGAGGGGGTCAAATTGTGATGAAACTGACCCCGCCCGATGAGGGCTCGTTCAAAATCGATCTCTCTCTAGATCCCGATCGCGGCATCCGGATTTTTGTCGAAGGGGCCAGCGACTCTGTGCGAACCCGCCTTGAGCAGGGCGCTGAGCAATTACGTGAGCAGTTCTCGCAAATGGGCTTTAATCTACAACTCGATATGCACAGCCGACGGGAGGCTTCCGGGCAGCCCGCAGGGTTTGGGTTTGCCGAGTCGGGTAGTCGCAGCGAGTCAGGCGATGGGCGTTCCGCTGCCGCGGAGCAAGGTTCCGATGGTGAGCTTCCGGCGGCCGTCCGTCGAAAGTCGGTTGTCGACGAATCACGTGTGTATTTCAGAGCATGACGCTAAGAGTTAATCGTAATGACTGATTCATTCTCCTCGTTTCCTTTGGGAAGCGATCCGAAATTTGCTCCGACCCTCTCGGAGTTTTCTCCTCTTCTAGCGTCCTCGCTGGTCGAAGGGTCGATCAATGTATCGGGCCTCGAGCGGGCCTTCGTGGATTTTTTGAGCCGCTGGCGCGCCTCGATTGGATCGCTCCTGCCGTCGATCGAGGTCGATACGATCCTCAACGGTATCGACGTCATCACTTTTCGAAGCTATCTCGACTCGGCCGTCGATCTTGCTGAAATCCATGTGTTTCACATCGACGAAATCGACGCGCAATGCGCCTGGATCTTCGATCGCCGATTGATTTCGTATGCAGTCGATGGCCTGTTCGGGGGTTCGGGGAACATTCCGCCGACTGATCTCGAGCGTCGTTATACGGCGGTCGATCTATCGGTTCGCCATAGATTGATCTCCTTCTTGGTGATGGCGTTTGAAGGTTCCTTCCCGCATCAAAAATCGGTTCGCCTGAAGGTCGCTCGTCAGGAGCGCCGTGTGTCGCATCTGCAAATTGCCGAGCCCGATCACTTGATCGTACGGGCGCGCTTCACCATTCGTCTCAACCGAGGTGAGTGCCCGATCGAGTTTTGCGCTCCGCTCGGAGCAATCCGTTATCTGCTCGCGCAAGGCGGCGATAATCTCCCCACGAACGAGGCGAGCACGCTGCCGGTTAGCGCCGATCTGCTCGGAGACGATCTGCCCGTCGAGTTGGTCGCGGTGTTGGCCGAGACCGATATTTCGGTTGCGCAGCTCGCGGCACTTTCGCTCGGTCAGGTCATTCCGCTTTCCATGGAAAATGAGTCTGTGCGTCTTTACGTCGACGGTGGCGTCGTCATGACGGGTCGCTCGGGAAGTCGAAACGGAAACTACGCCGTAAAGATAGAAGACATCGTCAGGAGTTTTGAATGATTGGGGCAGGTGAAGGAAACGATCCGGGTCTCGTGCATTTCATGGACCTTCGCATGCCGGCTCGAGTTGAGCTCGGTCGTCAGCGGGTATCGCTTGGCGCGATTCGTGGTCTGACTTCCGGCGATGTGCTCGAGTTTGGCACCCGTGCTGGGGCGCCGCTCGATCTCGTCGTCAACGGCGCACGCGTGGCGCAGGGAGAGGTCGTGATCAACAACGACCGTTACGGTTTTCGCATAACCCGGATATATTCGGTAAACGAAAGGCAACGAACCGGCGCGGTCTGATCCGCGGGAACATGTCTAACGCCACTACTACTGTTTCGACTGTCAGCAGTTCTTCGATCGTCGAGGTTTGGGCTGGACTCCTCGGTCTCACGCTCATCGTCCTCGTTGTTGCAGCACTACTCGTGTGGTACCGTAAGTACTTGATTAAACACGGTGGTTCCGGTGATCCGATCCAGGTTCTGCATATCAAGCCTCTTGGCCCGCGAGATCGCATTCTCGTTGTCCGCATCGAAGATCGGATCCTCGTCCTTGGACAAACCCCCAGTCAGATTAGTCTTCTCACCGAACTCGAGTCGTTCTCGGCCGAGTCGGCGTTGACCGGGGCTGGCGTCTTCGCAGGTCAATTACAGAAGTGGATATCGTCAGGAAAAAACGAAGCCTGATTTTTCTCGGCGGCCTAGTTGGGCTCGCCGTTTTGTTTTTCTCCGCTCCAAGTTGGTCGCAAGGTTTGCCGCTCATCACTTCGACGCAGCGGGGCGCCGAGACCGTTTACACGGTCCCCATCCAGACGCTACTCACACTCACGGCGCTGTCGTTCTTGCCGGCGATTCTCATGCTCATGACGAGCTTCGCGCGCATCCTCATCGTCTTCTCGTTGTTGCGACAGGCACTCGGGTTGCAGGGGGTGCCGCCCAACACGGTTCTCGTGGGGCTCGCCTTGTTCCTGACGTTTTTCATCATGACGCCCGTGTTCGATCAGGTTTATCAGCAGGCCTATCTGCCGTTGTCGCGAGGTGAGATCGAGTTCGAGAAAGCGCTGTCGGTTGGGGTTGAGCCCTTCCGAGCCTTTATGTTGGCGAACACGCGGCAAGACGAACTCGCTCTGTTTGCCAATCTTTTCGGGCAGCCCATCCCGGTTCGTGAGCAGACGCCACTCCAGGTGTTGGTACCGGCGTTCGCCATGTCTGAAATCAAAACCGGTTTTCTCATCGGATTTTTGATCTACCTCCCGTTCTTAGCGATCGATTTCGCTGTGGCGAGCGTGCTCACCTCGCTTGGCATGATCATGGTCTCGCCAATGATGTTCTCGCTGCCGCTGAAGCTCGTGATCTTCGTGCTGGCAGATGGTTGGACGTTACTCGGCACGTCACTTGTGGCGGGTTTTGCGCCCATTACGCCTCCGACGCCTGTGCCGGCTGCGGCACCCACGGGGTAAACCATGGATACCGGTAGTGTTCTCGAGGTGACCGTTCGGGCGTTGTGGATGTCGCTCGTGTTGTGTGGGCCGATCCTGCTCGTGATGCTGGTCGTCGGCCTCGTCATCGGCATCGTGCAGGCGGCAACGTCGGTTAACGAGAGCGCCTTGGCTTTCATTCCCAAGCTGATCGCAGTCGGGATAGTCATCGTAGTCGCTGGGCCGCTCACCCTGAGCATGTTCGTTGACTACGTCCGAGAAGTGTTGACCTCTCTGCCTAATTCGGTTCGGTAAAGGGCAGTGGTACCGATCAGCCAAGAGTGGCTGACGAGCAACGTCACCATTTTCATGTTGATGTCGCTGCGGCTCTTCGGCTGCATGATGACGATGCCGATGTTTGCGTTCAGAGCGCACCCTTTACGTATACGGCTCGTATTCGCGCTCGTCCTGGCGTTCTGCTTGCTGCCGCTCGCGAGCACCAAATTACCGTTTGTGCCTACGGCGGAGGCCTCGATCTTCACGGCGGCCGTGGAGTTTGCGATTGGTTTGGCGGCCGGGTGGGTGGTCCGCATCGGTGTCATGGCATTCGACATCGTCGCGGAGGTTATTGCGCTGCAGACGGGTCTCAGCTTCGCGGCGAACGCTTATCAAGACCCAAACTTGGCTTCGGGTATCACGGCAGAGTTATTGGGGCTCGTTGCGCTGGCTATCGCCTTTGCACTCAACATTCATCTGGTCTTCCTCGATCTCATCGTCCGCAGTTTTTGGGTGCTGCCTTTCGGCACTTGGCCGACCGCTTGGAATTGGACCAGTGTGCTGTCGCTACTCAGCGAGACGTTTGCGTTCGGAGTGGTGCTTTCGCTGCCGGTGATCGTGGTCTACCTCGTCATCAACGTCGCTCAGGCAGTGCTCGTGCGCGTGAGTCCGCAGCTCAATCTTTTCGCGATCGGTTTTGCGATTTCAGTGCCGATCGCATTTCTCATTCTGTCGATCGTCATTCCGGCCTTTCCCGAGGCCGTCGAGCGGGCGCTAGAGCCCGTCTTCGCCTGGCTTAACTCAGGTCTCTCAAAGGACTGATGGGTTCATTTCCTCGGCGAGCACCGGGAGATTGTCGAAGTTGGGGGGCGGCGGCGGCTCAGCCGGCTTGTTGTTCTTGATGTCATAGGCCCACGCGAGGACCTGAGCAACAGCCTCGAAAAGCGGTGCCGGAATCACTTCGCCCACCCGGACCTTTCGATACATATAGCGCGCAAGGGGCGGAATTCTTGCGACGGGCAAACCCTTTTCGAGCGCGACCGACTGAATTCGGAGCGCGATTTCATCGACTCCTTTTGCAACGACTACCGGTGCCGCCATGCGATCCATGTCGTACCGCAACGCGACAGCAAAGTGCTCCGGGTTTGTGACGATGACATCGGCGCGTTCGAGGGCGGCCATCATTCGCGACGTAGCAATCTGCCGCTGGCGTTGACGTAGACGCGCCTTGAGCTCGGGAGAACCTTCTGTTTCTTTGAGTTCTTTTTTCAACTCTTCAGGCGTCATCCGCATTCGTTTTCGGAAGTTGAAGAGCTGCAGCACCACATCGACGAGAGCGATGACGGCTACTGGAATAACGAGGAGCCCGACGGCAGAGGCGGCGAGGGCAAGACCACTGCGGATAGCGCCCTGGGTGTCTCCGCGAGGTAATCCACCAATTTGATCGAAGACGACCGTGAGGTACGCCACGCCGACGGCGAAGACGAGCAGCACCTTAAGGATGGTTTTTCCGAGTTCTCCAAGCGTTTGCATGGAGAAGAGCCGTTTGATACCGGTGAAGGGGTTGAGCTTGGACCCTCGGAACTTCAATACCCACTTCGGCTGGAAGCGCACCAGCGACAGCGGGGTGAGGGCGGCTGCGATCCAGACGGGAATGAGCATCGCGAGTAGCCAACTGGCGATGGAAGACAGTGGGCCGCTAGACCAAGTATTGAGTCGGGTTTCCCAATCGTCGGGGTTACCGAATTGCATCGCCGAGCGCGTCATCTCGATGGTGCTTTCGATCAAGGTGCTTCCCACCGCCAAGGCCGCGATCAGAAACACGCCTAAGACGGTCAGAGTCGTCAGGTCGCGAGCCTGCGGGAACTGCCCCTCTTCGCGAGCGCGTTCAAGGCGCCGCGGCGTAGGGTCTAACGGGCGTTCCTGGTCTTCGTCGGAGCTGTCTTGTTCGGCCATGGATTACGGGGAGCGGCTGGGTCGGTACTCGGCAAGTTTTTCCGCGCCCTTCGCGGGGATGCTGCAATTTTTACCGAAAGACGCGAGAAATAGATTTATTTATTCAGGGGATAGGCTTTTTTATTAATAAAAACAGAAAGTTAAGAGAGCCTTAGAGTAGTGGCATAAGCCTTGCTTAGAGGAGTCCGGGAAAAAACGATTTACCACGGACTCATCAGTGCAAACGATACCTCGCTATGACTCGATCGCCTTTGGAGAAGCCGCGCTCAAGCTGCGCAGCTTTCGCCAGGAGCTGTTAAGCGCGAATCTCGTCAATGCCGACACGCCTAACTTCAAGGCGCGTGACATCAACTTCGCCGAGGTTCTTAAGAACCGACTCGCCGGGCTTGAAGAGAAGCGTTCGCTCGGGCTCGAGCTCACCAACCTTCGACACCTCTCGGGCCGCCAGCACGTGAGTGGCCCTGAAGTGCTGTATCGCACGCCGGTTCAGCCTGCCGTCGATGGCAATACTGTCGATCCGGATCTCGAGCGCGGCCACTTCGTGAAGAACTCGGTGATGACGGAGGCGGCGATTCAGTTCCTTGGATCTTCATTCCGCTCGCGCCTCGCCGCGATTACGGGGCAGCCGTCATGAGCATTCTCGGAAGTTTCGACATCGGGACCACCGGCCTCGTAGCGCAGTCGATGCGTCTGAACCTTATCGCTTCGAACGTGGCGAACGCGGACTCGGCGGTCGCTGCCGATGGCCAGCCCTACCGGGCCCGTCTCGCCGTATTTCAGGCGGTCGATCGGTCGGGACGTATTCCGCAAGGTGTGAGCGTCACGCGCATCGTCGAGAGCAATGCCGCTCCCCGGCTCGAGTATCGCCCTGGCCATCCGCTGGCGAACGAGAAGGGCTATGTCGTGATGTCGAACGTGAACGTAGCCGAACAAATGGTGGACATGGTGTCTGCCTCACGTGCGTACCAGCTCAACATCGAGTTGATGAATACCGCGCGTCAGTTGGTTTTGAAGACCCTGGATATGGGCAAGTAAAGACGGAGTAGAGAGCGATGTCCGTAGACAAGATTCCACTGTTTGATCGAACTGCGACACGTGTTCCGACCGCGTCGGGAAATGGCACATCAGTGCAAGATCTGTCGCAGAACTTCCTGCGTCTGCTGACCGTGCAGTTGCAGAACCAAGACCCGATGAATCCGCTCGACAACGCGGGCATGACGACACAGTTGGCGGCCCTCAATCAAGTTGATGGTATCAATCGGCTGAACAAGTCGATGGAATCCATGGTTGCGCAGATGCAGGCCGCCCAGTTCGTGCAGCTCTCAGATAGCGTGGGTAAGAACGCGCAAGTTGAGGGCAACGGCGTGTATTACTCCGGTCAGCCGGTCATTCTCGGAGCGGGCTTGGATAAACCTGCCTCCGGTCTGAGCGCTGTGATTCGCGATAACGGCGGTCGCGTGATTCGTGAATTCGAATTCGACGGTACCGCCCCAGGAATTTTTGACTTCATTTGGGACGGCACGGATCGAGACGGCGCTCAAGTCGCTCCGGGAGCCTATCGCCTCGAGCTTCAAGCCAAGGACGGTCAAGGGAAGATCATGATGCCGACGCCTTACGTCTCGGCATCGGTGGCCACCATTGGTCGTGACGGCTCGGACATCGTGGCGACCATGAGCGACGGTCGACGTATTTCCATCAACGATATCGTCAAGTGGCTGGCGATCTAATCGAATTTAAAACTTGAACCTGTACAGGACACTGCAATGAGCAATTCCAACTACGCGATTTCCCTCTCTGGTCTGCAGAACACCGCGAAGGCGATCGATACAGTTAGCAACAACATCGCCAACGCCAATACGGTCGGCTACAAGTCCGGCGAGTATGTGTTTGCTGATCAGTTCTTGAAGGCAATCAACCCGGTGGATTTCGCCCGCGTGGGTATGGGTAGTCAGACGCTCGGCGTTCGTCGTCCGAACGTTCAAGGCACGATTGTGAACTCTGCCAATCCGCTCGATCTTGCGATCAGCGGTAAGGGCATGTTCCGACTCATCGCCGCGATCTCGAGCAACGTTCCGAATCCCGGTGGTCCGCCGGCCGTGGACCCGGCTGCGGTGTACTACACCCGAAATGGTCAGTTCGGTATGGACAAGGACGGGTATATCGTCAATGAAAACGGCATGTACCTCACCGGCTACCAGCCCTCGGGTGACGGCACGGGTATCACCGATTCCTATCTAGTGAACAACGGCCTCTTGAAGATGCCGCCGGCGAATTTGCCGGGCCGTGAGACCACCTTCTCGAAGGTCAGCGCCTTGCTCGACTCTTCGGGCAGCGCCTTCACGAAGATTTCTGGTGTCGAGTTTGACCCCACACAGAATACCTTCAACAACAAGACGACCCAGACGGTGTTCGACTACGAAGGTAACCGCCGCACCTTGGAGCTCTACTATCGCCGTATCACCGATTCGTCGGTGGCGATGACTTACTCAAATGATGGTGATGGCTACCAGCTGACCTATCCGCCGTCAGCGGGCTCGACGCCGGGCGACCCCGGCGAGACGAAGATCACGATCAATAAGTTCTCGGTGATGCGAATCGACACTGAGGCTGAGTATGTCAATGCGGCCGATGCAGCCGTGGACGGTGCTGCGACTGTTACGCTTAAGAACGATCTCGCAGCCGGTGACATCGCCGTTGGAATGCGGGTTTGGGTGAACGGCCGTGACACGGGTTTCAGCGTAGATTCGTTCAACGCGGCCGCTGACACCGTCACCCTGTCGGGTGCGGTGGATATTCCGAAGGGCGCCTCGATCTCGTTTTATCCGCCTTACAAGGCCAAGACGGTAAATGGTGCTGCTCTTTCAACAGCGAGCGCTTTCAGTTTTGACGGAAGCGACGTTGCGCCCAATAACGTCATCGCGGGCGCATTGGAGGGTTACCGGCTCTTCGTAAACAACGTTGACACCGGACTGAACGTACTGTCGAACACGACGGCAGCCGTCACTCTCAGCGGTACTCTGGCCGAAGGCGGGTTGGCGACTGGGCTTGCGGATAACGCAGCGGTCGAATTCCGTCCCGTCCATGACATGACGCTCATCACGCCGGACGGCACGAACATCACCGTGCAGGGCACGACGAACGATCTCTCACCCGCATCGGGTAGCTGGAAGTTCCTGGCGACGGCCGCCAACGTTGAGGTCTACGCCTCGATTGACGGCAACTTCTACGATCGTGCGGGCGAGGCTGGCGATCCGTCCTCGAGCCGCGATCTGTTGCCGGAAATCGATAGCACCGTGCTGGGTTACAACCCGGTATCGAAGATGACCTTCCTCGGTGGCAAGAACATCGACTCGCTGATCAAGGACCCAGTCTCGGGTAACCCGATCTTCAAGACCACGACGACGTTGTCGACCAAGGTCACCGGCGTGGGTACGGGCGTGACGGACCTCGTGTTCGATCTCGATCTCACCGACACCTCGTTGCAGCCGGCTGCGTTTCAGATTCTGTCGAGCGTTCAAGACGGTGAGCCGCTGGCGCGTCTGTCGAACGTGACCATCGACAACTCGGGCCGCATCGTCGGTGTGTACGGTACCGGCAAGCAGATCTACGTGGGTCAAGTGGTTCTCGCTGACTTCACGGCGTTTGAGGAACTCGTTCCCGTCGGTAAGAACGCGTTCGCCCCGACGTCCGCCTCGGGTACCGAGGCGTCGTCGTCGGGTGTCGTGCTCGGTCGCGCCGGAACCGGCCCCTTCGGTGAAATCAAATCGCAGGCACTCGAGTCTTCAAACGTTGATCTCGCGAACGAGCTCGTTCGCTTGATGATCATGCAGCGTAGCTACACCGCGAACTCGCAGGGTCTGCGAGCGGTCGACGGAACGCTCCGCGACATGCTCGACATCATGCGCTGAGGTCGATAAGTAAATGTTGGATCGTTTTGCATATACCGCTATGACTGGCGCTAAACACGCCATGGGTCAGCTCGCGAATACCACGAACAACCTGGCGAATGCTCAAACGCCAGGTTTTCGCGAGATGCTTGCCTCGTTTCGGGCTGTCCCGCTGACGGGTGCGAGTGCCGACTCGCGCGCATTCGTGGTGGACTCGACGCCCGGATCCAACTTTACCGAAGGCGCGTTGGTCGTATCCGAGGATCCGTTCGACGTAGCGTTGGTTGGAGGAGGTTTCTTCAGCGTTCGTCGACAAGACGGAACCGAGGCTTACACGCGCGCGGGCAAGATGATGCTCGGTGCCGATGGCGTGTTGAGAGCGCCGAGTGGCAATGCCTTCGTCAATGCAGATGGCGGGGATCTCGAGGTGCCCGAAAGCGTCAAGAACATCTTGATCACGCCTGATGGTGTGGTTCGCGGAAACGTTCCTGGCCAAGAGCCCGTCTATCTCGGGCGAATGAAGCTCGTGGACGTGAACCCGCGAGAACTCGATAGAGGCTTGGACGGATTATTCGAGTACTCGGGTTTCCCTCTTGAGGCCAGTGACAAGGTGCGCGTCCGTCAGGGCGCTTATGAGATGAGCAATGTCAACGTGGCTGAAGCCATGGTCGACATGATCGAGCAAAACCGGATGTTCGACTTGAACCTTCGACTTGTTCAGTTAGCAGAACAGAATGCCCGCTCAGCGGGCGCATTGATCTCGCTGTCGCGAGTGTAAAAGCGGAGACGACTCATGATCAGATCCCTCTGGATCGCAAAAACGGGTTTGGACAGCCAGCAGACGAATCTGGACGTCATCACCAATAACCTTGCGAACTCGCAGACGACCGCGTTCAAGCGCATTCGACCCGTGTTCTCTGAGTTGATGTACCAGACGCTTCGCGCCGATGGTCTCGGTCAGGGTAGGGCAACGAGTGCTTTCAGCGGAACGGGCGACTACGTGCCGGTGCCGGTGGGTCTCAGTATCGGTAACGGTTCTGCTGTGGTCGCGACCCAGCGAATCAACAGCCAAGGTCAGGTGATTCGAACGGAAAATCCGCTCGATTTAGCGGTTAAAGGATTGGGTTACTTCGTAATTGCCACAGCGACGCCCCCGTCGCCCGAGAACATCGCCTACACGCGCGCCGGAAATTTCATGCGCGACAACCAGGGGTACATCGTCAACCCGAGCGGTAACTATCTTCTCGATGTCGACAATCAGCCGATCCAGATTCCGTCGACGGCCTCATCGATTTTGATCGGCGAGGACGGCACCGTCACGTATTACGAGCAAAGCACGATTACCGGCACGGTGGCGGGCCAGATCCAGTTGGTGTCATTCATGAACCCAACCGGTCTCAGCAATGGCGGTGGCGATCTCTATTACGAAACGCTTGCTTCAGGCGCGCCAGTACTGGGAACGGCAGGGCAGGATGGGCTTGGAACGATGCTGCAGTACTACACCGAGCAATCCAACGTGAACATCGCGGAAGAGTTGGTCGGGTTGATCGCGGCACAGCGAGCCTACGAAATCACAACGAGATCGATTTCTGCTTCCGACTCGATCTTGCAGAAGCTAGGAAATATTTAATGAACCTTAGTCTTCGTCATGGCGTTCTAGTGGGTCTGGCGCTTGCAGTTTCAGGCTGTGTGACGCCATCGGCCTCGCAGAGAACGCTACTCGAGACCGACACTACGGCTATCCCGGCGGGTCGCGCGGCGCCTGCGGTCAGCGCGGGCAGCTTGACGCCTGTCGCGGCGCCGATCAGCGGCGAGTACCGTGGGCTGTTGTCTGGTCGCCGGGCCTCGCGTGTCGGCGATACGCTCACGGTAGTACTCGACGAGTTGACCCGCGCGAGTAAAGACGGCGGTACGAATGCAAATAGGCGCTCGGTGAATGATCTTTCCGGCGGACTCGACGTGGTCACACGTGATCTCCTTCGAGGTGTTCAGGGCGCGAACAACCGTACTCAGTCTACTCGTGGTGGTGTCGATCTTCGCAGCGACACGGTGTTCAACAGCTCAGGAAACTCGAGCGCATCGAATCAATTCAACGGCACGATCACGGTAACCGTGGTCGAAGTGCTTGCGAATGGCAATCTTCGAGTAGCGGGCGAGAAGAAGCTCGCGGTTGGCGCCGAAGAAGAGATCATTCGTTTTGGTGGTGTGGTCTCTCCGACCAACATCGCGAGGAACACGGTGCTTTCGTCGCGCGTTGCCGATGCCAGAATCGAATATCGCGGTAAGGGTGATACCGACCTGGTTAAGCGCCCGGGCTGGCTGACGCGCTTGCTGTTACGCGCTGCTCCGAACTGATTGAGAGGCTGAGCTCATGATCACCACATTCAAGATCCGACGCTGCTTTTGGCTGCTCATGATCGCGCTTTTTGCTTTGAGTGAAGGGGCCCATGCAGCCCGTGTCAAAGAAATGGCTTCGATCTCGGGCCAGCGCGGAAACCAGTTAGTGGGTTACGGCCTTGTCGTCGGCCTAGATGCCACAGGGGATAGCTCCTGGACTTCAGCGAACTCGGGAGTGTCCCAGTCCGTGGCGTCGTTGCTTGAGTCATTAGATGTCACCTTGCCGCCTGGTTCGCGTCTCAATACGCGAAATGTCGCTGCGGTGATGCTGACTGCGGAGCTTCCGGCGCTCGCCAAGCCGGGTCAAAAATTGGATGTGACGGTGTCGTCGTTGGGTGATGCGCGCAGCTTGAAAGGCGGTACGCTTCTGCTTACTCCGATGAGGGCGGCGAACGGTGTCATTTACGCGACCGCGCAGGGCTCCATCGTGGTGCCCAGTGCCGAGATCGCCGGTCGCGGTCAACGCCTTCAGGCTAACCAGATGGCCTCTGGTCGATTACCCGCAGGGGCCTACGTTGAGCTTGCGGCCCCTGAGGCGGTGAATGAGCCGACCGTAGAGCTTAATTTCGAAAAGGCAGACTATGCCCAAACTTTGCGGGCGCTCGATGTGATCGCGGGTCTCGTAGGGCGGGAGTCAATTGCCGCTCGCGATGCGCGAACACTGATCGTTCGTGTCCCGACAGATCCGACCGAGCGGATGGGAGTTCTCGCTCGAATTCTCGAGGCAGAAATTCCGAGCGTCGCAGGTCCTGCAAAGGTGGTCTTCAATGCGCGCACGGGCTCTGTCGTGATGAATCAGTCCGTGAGTCTCGCGCCGTTTGCGGTGACCCACGGAAACATCACCGTACGAGTTACTCCGCGCGGTCGCACCTATCGATCGGTTGATGGTGGGCTCGTTACGCCGAGCGCGTCGGTCACACTCTCCGACGGACCGGAAGGCAAGATGATGGCGAGCGAGGGCGGTACTTCCCTAGAGCAAGTGGTTCAAGCCCTAAATCGTCTCGGTGTGAACCCACAAGACATGATGGCGATCCTCCAGGCGATCAAGGCGTCCGGCGCGCTGGGTGCCGAGCTCGAGGTGATTTGATCATGGTGAATGCGATCGGCAGCTACAGCACCTACGCCGCACCGACGTACGAAGACAAAGTGCGTGTCTCTTGTGCGGAGTTCGAGCGTACGCTGCTGCGCCAGATGCTCCGCGAGATCCGTTCCGGATCACTGGTCGAGTCCTCTAGTGAATCCCGGTCTTACATGGAGATCGCGGACGACCGCATGGCGGATTCGCTGGTTCGGTCGGGGGGTGTCGGACTAGGCGCGGCCATGGCAGAGCAGTTTTTGAGACAAATCGATTCCGCCCGTTCGATCGGACTTGGCCGTTAACGGCTAACCGATTGGCATCAAATAGCCGTAACTCGTTGCGGATACTGAGAAATCGTAGCGCTTAGCCTAAGAGTCCACTGAGAAATAGCCGTGCCAACTCCAGCGATTTTTGATTCGGCAATGGCCGGCTTGCGAACCTCTCAAGCGGGCGTGCTGACGACGTCGCAGAACGTCGCCGGGGCCAATGTCGAGGGCTACGTCCGGCGTCGTCCTGACACCCGAATTTCGGCGTTGTCGCCGGCGTCGATCGAACTCAACGGCACCGCTTTTGCGGTTGAGGGCTTCACCCGCTATTACAACAGCCTGCTGCAGTCACAACTGCTGACGCAAAAATCTCAAACGAGCTATACGGCGACGCTAACCGAAGCGGTCGCGACCTTAGACTCGATCTTGATTGATCCTGCCGCCTCGGTATCGTCAAAGCTCGGTGAACTTTTCAATGCGGCCGGTTCGCTTTCAAACGATTCGACGAGCGTTTCGTATCAGCAAGCGTTCTTAGGTGCAGCAAATCGAGCTAGCGATCGCATTCGGGTGCTCGCGGGTGAGTTAGCGAATATCTCCAAGTATGCGAGCGAGGGCTTGGCAAACGTTCTCAACGAGGCCAACTCGCTAGTTCCGCAGCTTGCTGCGATCAATGGTCGAATCAAGGGCGGTTTTACTCCAGGGTTTTCCTATGCCTCGCCCGATCTGCTCGATGAGCGCGATCGGATCACGCAGAAGTTGCAAGAGTTGGTGGGCGGGCAGACCATCCTGAATGAGGATGGCACGGCCAACTACTACGCCGGTGGGCTCCAGTTGGTGGATCGCGATTACGCGAACTCGTTCGCGAACGGATCCGGTACGAAGCCCGTCATTGCGACGACAGATGTCTCGACGCTGCGGCTGAGGGTGAGCGCGCCGAGCTGGAGCGCTCCTAAACTCGTGCCTCTCGTGACGGATGGAAAATCGCAGTTGATCGATGGAAAAGCAGGGGCGTATGTCCATCTGCTTCAGACGTTTGTCCCTTCGATGGAAAAGAGTGTCGATTTGCTAGCGGCCTCGCTGATGCGGGGAGTGAATAGCGCACGAAGTCAGACATTGAGCACCGTCTCGCCTGCTGGGCTCTCAGCGGCGACCGCATCGCCGGCGTCAACCCCTGGGGTTCCGCAGAACACTATTGAGCTAAGCGCGTCGGTAACCTTGGGAACAAATATCTTTCTCGGTCAACGGCTGTTCATAAACGGAATAGACCAAGGGGTTCGAGTCTCGGAGGTCGGTCCGGGGGGTGGGACATCCGACGCGATCGGCTCAGCCGGAACGACTGTCAAGTTTGATCAGCCTCTGCCCAATGCCATTCGGGTGGGTGATCGGGTGACCTTTTCCCTACCGGCTCTCCGAGAGGTTGCTGCGGTATTCGGATACCAGTCGACCAGTTCCGCAGGGGCCCGCATTACAGACTCCGCTGATGTCGATGCCATCTTTCGTCGGACCGAGGGGTTCGATGTAGGAGAGTGGCGAAACTTCTCAGCTGGGGGAGGGTCGACGACATTCGTTGTCTCTAATCGCCCTGATCCGTCGATTGTGGGTATGACGATTTACATCAATGGGGTCGACACGGGTAAAAAAGTGGCGTCGATCAACGGCTCCACCGTAACGGCTTCGGGGTCTATAGGCGCTCCCGTAGCCGGCCAGCGAGTTGAGTATTTTGCTCAAGAAGAAACAAACTCCCTAAGTTCACACCCGTCTGATCCGCTTCTCAGGACTTTGTATCTGAAGGAGCTTTATCAAGATAACGTTGATTTAACGGGTCTCCGCGTCGAGTATTTTCATGCCGGTTCGTCAAAATGGCGTGATGCAGGTCGAGTGGCGCATACCGATGGTCCGCTCGTCATTTTTGAAGAGCGTCTGACTGAGGCCGACCCGACATTTTCTTCAGCCACGAAATTTCGACTTATTCGGGATAACTCCTTCGATGAAGTTCTTGGGCGGGTAGATCCCGCCACCTCTTTTTATAGTGCATCGACGGCGGCTGCGCTGAATGACCGAAAATTAGACGCCACCCTGTTCCAGTCGGTGGCCACGTCATCAGCGAATCAGTTCCAAAATCTAGACGCCGGCGCTGCACGCCAAATTGAGGGGCTACGAAACAGGGTCGCGGTCTCGGTATCGATCGTGGTGACTGCCGCCGCAAACACGATTGCGACCTGGCAATCATCGAATGAAGCCAACGGGACGCTAGAGAAGTCTTTGATGGACCAGAAAGAGGCGATATCGGGCGTCAACCTCGACGAAGAGGCGGCGAATCTCGTCAAATATCAGCAGCTGTACAATGCCTCGAGCAAATTGTTGCAAGCGGGGCGGCAGATGTTCGACACGCTTCTTAGTATGCTCACGGTGAACTGACCGGGAGGCCCATGAATCATGCGAATCAGCACATCTCAAATATATTCCGCAGGTCTCGACTCCCTCCAGAAGCACACGCGGGACGTCATGGACGCACAGCGTCAGATCTCTTCTGGGCAGCGTTATGGCAATGCTTCCGACAGCGCGCTCGCGGCTGGGTTGGGCGTCCAGGTCGATTTCGATACCAGCCAGTTCGAGATGTTTAAGGTCAACCAGGACTACGCTCGAGTGTCTTTGTCGTCCGCGGAAACCCAGATCGAGAGTATCGGCTTGGCTGTCGATCGATTTCGCACGCTGATGGTTCAAGCGAGTGCAGATTCGATCGGCGAAGAGGGGCGAAAGCTGATCGCCGAAGAGATGAGGACCATTCAGCAGACTATTAAGAACTTTGCTGGTGCGAAGGACGCCAACGGCGAACCCATATTGGTTCAGAAAGACGCGAGCGAACTCACCAAGGTTTTCGTGGCGCCCTCAATCGATTTGTACACGTCGGTTCGCTACGAGGAGATCATGGGTCGGGTGTCGCCGACGGCAGGTGCAACGACTGGGGCGTTCCTCGATGTCGATGCCGAGCTCACATCGATCATCAACACGGTGTTGTCGCCGACTAAACCATGGTCGCCAACGGCTGCGCAGATCGAAAACATGTCGCTAATCGCGAAACAGATCACGAACGCGCAGGTAAAAGTGGGGGCTATCGAGAACCAACTTCAGGCGGCCGAAGAATCGAGTGAGTTGCAACAGAGCAATCTCGATCAAGCCAGAAATAGATTGTTGGAGCCTGACCTCGCCGAGGCAACAACAAAGCTGGCTGAGTCCAATGCCTTACTTCAGGCCGCGCAGGCGATCATGTCCAAAATGGACCTCAACTCACTCTTCCAAAAACTATGAACATTCCTATTGGTTGGCTTATTGCGATTGGCGCCTCGTTGCTGGGGTTCCAGCTTGTTGTTGGCGACATCAGCAAGCTTTATCAGCCCAAGGAGTTTGCGATTATTTTCGGCGGGGGTTTAGGCGCACTAATTGCCGCGAACAAATGGCGAAATCTTAAAAACATCGGGCTCGCTATCAGCAGGGTGTTTGTTCGTCCAGAGACGAGCAAAGAGGAGAATCTTGAACTTCTTTCGCTGACCTTTGAGTTGCTTCAGAGGATCAAGACGGAAGGTCCTGTGCAGGTGGGGCGGGCTCTCGAAAATCCGGAGTCGGTTTTTGGAAAATATCCTCGGGTCGCGAAGCGTCAGCGGTTGGTGGAGTTCGTGACGGACTACTTCCGGATGACTGTCGACGGCAACATGACCTTGACTCAGCTGGATACGGTGATGTCACAAGAAATAGATGTGCTCGATCGCGAGTCTAGGGAGCCTGCGGAGTCGTTGGAGATTTTAGCGGACAGTATGCCGGCGTTCGGTATCGTCGCCGCCATCACCGGTGTTATCGCAGCGCTTTCGGATTTGAGTCAGGGTGACCCAAAGGCCGTCGGTTTGGCGGTCGGCGCGGCGCTGATCGGAACCTTGCTTGGTGTCTTTATGGCCTACGCCATTTTGGCGCCGGTAGCGCGAACGCTCTATCAGCTAGCGGAATCCGAGTTGAGACCGTATCGAGCTGTGAAAGAGATCTTGGTAGCGAGCTTCAGCGGTTTTCAGCCGGTTGTCGCCGTCGAGTATGGACGTAAGGTCCTGTACTCTGATCAACGTCCGAGCATGGACGAGCTGGATGACAGAATTCGTTCCACCTCTGGTCAGAGACTTCGCGGGTAAAGGCCATGGCGGTGGGTGCGAACAAGGGTGCAGGTGCCGCGGGGGCTCGAAGGCCGGTGCCTCATGGCGTTCGCTCGTCGCACGCCCATGCAGGCGGCCGATGGAAGCTCGTCTATGCGGATTTCGTCACGGTACTGATGGCATTTTTTATCGTGGCATGGATCTTCGTTTTCGATAAGGTGTCGCAGGAACGACGTGTGTACGATCGTAAGTGCACCGCGGCGATTGGGCGTAGCGTGGAAGAGCGATTTCGAAATGAAATCGGTGAGGATCGCTCTAGTTGGCCAATCGAAGTTGATTTTTCAGAAGGCGTCGGTGGCGTTCGCCTGACTCTTGTTGATGTTGTTGAGCCGATCTTCAATAGCGGCAGTGACGTTATCTCCAAGTTTGCCGAGCCGCATCTGGATACAATCGCGGAATCCATCATGCGTTCAGAGCAGAGCAGCGATTGTTCGGGCTTGAAAATAAAAATCGAGGGTTATACCGATGCGCTTCAGTTCAAGGGCGGTGATGCTAACTACGGTAATTGGGAGCTTTCGGTCGATCGCGCTGGCGCTGCTCGACGCGCGTTACTAAATCGCGGAATAGGATCGCAGCAGATCGAGGAAGTGGTCGGTTACGGGGACAGCAGGCTTGCTCTTCCCGACAAGCCCTTAGACGGAAGGAATCGGAGAATTTCGATCACTATCTTGGCGCCTTACCGCCTGGTACAGGGTTGGAACGATGTCATCGACTCGTCGGTGAGTCAGTAGGAAACCGTATGTTGAAGCAGATTTTCCTCAGCGTTTTCATGCTGACTTTCTTTGCCGGCTGCACCATCTCAACGCGCCTACGAGTTTATGATGACCCGCCGGCTCGGTCGACGACGAGTGCGATCCCGCGGCTTGCCGTGACGAAACCGGCGTTGTGTAACGACTATCCAGTCGAATATCGAAAGAGTGGCAGCCCGTCCGAGATCACGATGGCGACTGTCGATTTCTGGTTTTTCTCAAGTAAGCCTAAAACCTGTGTTGATCAGCCAACCGTTGAAGAGCCGAAGAAAGAGCGTCGACTCTTCCGGAGATTCTGGAAATGAAAGTTGTTGTGATACCGCTAGCCGCCTGTCTGTCGTTGCTTCTGAGCAAAGTCTCGTCCGCTCAGACGCCTTCGATTCCCTTCGCTGGCGTTTCCGTTAAGCGACAGGTTTCCATCCTTCGCGACCAGTCGGCTCTCCTCGAGGCTAGAACGGTTTCGGGTCTCTTCAACGCCAACACCATGTTCTTAGCCGAGCAGCTGCAGAAGAACGCGATGGGGGATGTGCAAGGGGTGGATACCGTGGTGAGCACGGTCATGGACATTAACGATCTCGAATCATCATCGCCGCTGGGTCGCTTAATTAGCGAGCATCTTACGCATCATCTCAGTCTCAGGGGCTGGTCGATCGTCGAGTCAAAGCTCGTAAAAGAATTGATTTTCACCGACGAAGGCGAGTTTGGTATGACTCGCAGCGATTTTCGAAAGCCCGTCGCAATGCGTGCTCGAAATATCATCACCGGAACTTATGCGGTGACGAAAGACGGGATTCTCGTCACCTTAAAAATGGTAGATACGAATTCGGGCCGATTAGTGTCGAGTGCGCAGACACGAATTCTGGGCGACAAATTTTCTGCCGACCTCGTTCTGCCCTCGGCTGTTCGAGGGGGAACGACAGTTTCCGTCACGCGATGAAGGAGATAGCAGCGCGTATGTCACTCTATCGTTTTCGTCAGTCGGCGCTGGTCTTTGCTTTTGCCGCTTTTTTTAGCGGCTGTACGCTGACGCGTGAAGTGCCGCTCGCAGACTGCGAAATTTCTCGGGCCGACGTTGTATCGAAGCTCGAATTGAAGCCGTTCGTCGATACGGCAATGGGCGGGGTATGTACAGAAGATTCCGGTTGGCTGCGCGACACGGCTCTCCCGGTGCTCGTACCCGATGCAGTGGATATTCAAACGCTCGAGCCCGGTAATCTCGGTATCGTTCTGGGTGAGTTGATTCGTAGCAACGTCATCAACTCGTGCAAATCGCTCGTGCGACAGCTTGAGGCGACGCAGCAGGTGCGTCTCAATGAGTCGGGCGTCACCATTCTCTCTCGTAACGTACCGGCGGGGCAGACGCGTACGGTGTCCGCTGATGTGGCGATTGTAGGCGCCTATAACCTCGAGAGGGGTCGCCTAACCTTGACGCTGCGCAGAATTCGTCTTGCAGACTCTACGATCGAAACTATTCGCAGCTCATCCCTTAAATGGGCCTGCATGAAACCGCCCGTTGTAGCGCCGCGATTTCGTCAGGAAATTTCCTGAGTTGTTTAGCCCCCCGCGTTTTCGGGGTTGAAGTAAAACTCACCGGTTGATTCGTCATACAGCGCGGGCGTCTGCTCGTAGCCTGCTTTACGCGCCATCTCGATCACTTCCAGTCGGGTTTGGCGTAGCACTTGGTCGACCGAGTAGTTGGGGTTCGGCAGGTGCTTTAGCAATGCCCGAGTGAACACGCTGTTCACCACGCTATCGCCGTGGCCCAGGCTATCGAGCGCAGTTTGTCCTGAGCCGGCAGAGTACAAAATGATCTGCCCGGACCCCGCCGATGTGGGCTCGAGGCTACGAGTCATGGCGCCACGCAAAGAGCGAGTCTGCGAGGGAAATGGATTGTCGCGACACGCATCGACGATCGCGATGGAGAACCGAGGGCCACGTCGTGCCCAGCGCTCCATCAAGGCCTGAAGCGATGGCGTGCTCTCTGGTAGGCCCTGATCGGCATCAAAGAGGGCGTCGGTAGAGAGCAGATAATTCTTTCCGTCCACCTGAACACCGTGACCCGCGAAGAAGAAGACCGACTCACTCTTTCGGTCGATCTTTGAGAGCCAAGAGTCGAACGTTTTCGCAAATTGTGGTCCTGACGCATTGGTGATAAGCGTGACGTTGAATCCGAGATTCTTAAGCGTCATCGCAATCGCAGTGGCGTCCGTCACGGCATTTCGTAATCGCGGAACGCCCTGGTAGTCGTTGTTTCCTACGACGAGCGCTACTCGATTTTTAGATGTTGCGATGGGTCCTTTCTGTTGGAAGGGCTCCGGCACCGTCGAGGAGGAGGCTGAGGCGGAGGCGGGTACGGAAGGAATCGACGATAACGTGTTGTCTGCGGCGGTTGCCGTCGAATCAATCTTTGGATCGACGGATGCATCGACCAAGGCGGGTACGCCATCGGAAGGCGCGTCTTTTGGATTCTCGGTGCGATCATCAGATGCGGATCGCTTGGGCGCCATCTCGACCGGACGCTCGATGATCTGAACGATCGGGCCTGTAGGCTCGTCTTGGCCAATGGCCTGCAGCGCCATTCGGGACAAGGTCTGAGATTCGGTGATGACGAGCGCGGCAACCGCGACCCCGACGCCACCCATAACGAGTCGAAGCACAAACCGATCAGAGGGTTTCACAAAAGGGATGATTTCAACAAGTTAAGACGCTAGCAATACCATCCCCCTCCCATCGACCAAAAATAGGTCAAAAATGACCACTATTTGAACTTTGATCACCCTGGTCGTTTCGCAGCCTCCCGCGTTCTTCGCTTTCCGCTTTCGGCGAGGGCTTCGCGTACTTCCTTCATGCGCGCCTCGAAGCGGGCACGCTGAACGGACGTGATCTCTGGGTCGGCGAGCGCCAGTTCCAATTGTTTGACGGCGAGCATGAGGTCGCCGGTCGCGATGTGATATTCGCCCATGTAGTAGTAGGCGTCGCCGGTGTCGCCAGCGCTGCTCGCGGCGAGAGCGGTCAGGCGAATCTGCTCCGGAGTCGGCGGCACGTTATTGAATAGATCGAGCAACACCGCATGCGCCTCTTTGGCGCCACCGGTCTGCAACAACACTTCGGCGTAGCGAATGGTGAGCGGCACGTTTCGGGGCGCGACTTCTAGTGCGCGCTTCAAGGTCTGGCGCGCCAGATCGGGCTGGTTTGCGGCGAAGAGTGCTTGACCGAGCGCAGCCTGCAACATGGGGCTCTGCGGTTGCGACGAAGAGAGTTCGACGAGAGCGCTAGCCGCACGATCACGGTCGCCCGCGCCGAGTCGGGCCAGGGCTTCGCCATAACGCTGCGAAGCGTTGAGAGGGCCTCTATCGGCGAGTGCCGCATAAAATGGTCGAAGGTCTGAGCCGCTCGGAGCGCCGAGCACGCGAACTCGCTCTCGTACAAATTCATAGGATGCCGCTTGGGGCTTCACGGCCGGGGTGATCTGCGAGGCTCGATCACGCGATTCGGCGATACGGTTGGTCGTGACGGGGTGGGTTCGCAAAAATTCCGGAATGCCGCTACCGGCGAGACCCGAACGACGATTCAGGGTTTCGAAGAAATCGGGCATAGCATTCGGATCGAACCCCGCGGCCGCAAGAAAGCTGATGCCGATTCGATCGGCTTCATATTCATTGGCGCGCGTGAAGTTGATCCGCTGTTGTGCCATGGAGCCTTGAGCGATGGCAATGCCGGCTTGCACGGCGTCGGGGCTGCCCGTCGTCATGCCGATGAGGATCGCTGCGAGCATTGCTGCAGCGGAGGCCATCGAGGTTCGGCCTTGCGCTTGAATGGCTCTGGCGATGTGTCGTTGCGTGACGTGGGCGATTTCATGGGCGAGCACGCTCGCCAGCTGTGATTCGTTGGCCGTCGCGGTAATGAGGCCATAGTTGACGCCGATGAAACCACCGGGCAGCGCAAAGGCGTTTACCCCGGCCTCGCGTACCACGAAGAATGTGAAGCGCTGCTCGGACTCAGGGATTTGCGAGGCGATGCGACTGCCTAGCGCTTGGACGTAGTCCGTCACTTCGGGGTCTTCGAGGATGAGTCCCTGATCGCGGAGGCTGCGTACGACCATCCGCCCGATTTGGTATTCGTCGTTGAGCGTGAGGGTCGAGTTGGCACCCGAGCCGATATCGGGCAGGTCGGCCGCGGCCGACTGCGCCGAGGCAACGCCGGGCAGTAGCACGAGCAGCGCGGCGATCGATGCCACGAACGAATGAACCCAAGGATTTCGTATCACTCGATAGCGCATCAGGGAGTAGACCCGTGGCTTGCCGGCAAGTTCAAAGCGCCTCGGAGGCGTGATCGGCGAGCCTCGAGCGTTCGCCGCGCACCAAGGTCACGTGACCGGCGTGCGCCCAGCCTTGGAATCGGCTCACCACGAAGGTGAGGCCCGAGGTGGTTTCGGTGAGGTAGGGCGTATCGATCTGGGCGATATTGCCGAGGCACACGATCTTCGTGCCCGGGCCAGCGCGTGTGACCAGAGCCCTCATCTGCTTGGGTGTGAGGTTCTGTGCTTCATCAAGGATGACGAATCGGTTGAGGAAAGTGCGTCCGCGCATGAAGTTGAGCGAGCGGATCTTGATGCGATTGCGAAGTAGGTCGTTGGTCGCGGCGCGACCCCAACTGCCACCTTCGGAGCTTTGAGTAAGCACTTCGAGGTTGTCCATCAGAGCGCCCATCCAGGGCTCCATCTTTTCCTCTTCGGTGCCCGGCAAAAAGCCGATGTCCTCACCGAGCGGGATCGTGACGCGGGTCATGATGATCTCGGCGTAACGGTTGTGCTCAAGCGTTTGCACGAGTCCTGCCGCGAGCGTGAGTAGGGTCTTGCCCGTACCCGCCGGCCCGAGGATCGTCACGAAGTCGATTTCGGGGTCCATCAATAAATTGAGGGCAAAATTTTGTTCGCGGTTGCGCGCGCCGATGCCCCAGACACCGTGGCGCTCGGTGCGGAAGTCGCGCACGAGCTCTAGCGTGGCCGAGTTACCGTGGATGCTGCGCACGAGCGCTTCGATGCCGCCTTCGCGTTCTTCGTATACGAATTGGTTCGGATGCCATTTGGCGACAGTCGGCCCCGAGATTTCATAGAAGGTGCGCGCACCGTCTTTCCACGAGCGCATATCTTTGCCATGACGCTCCCAAAAATCGGCGGCGAGCGGTTCGTGGCCCTTCGATAGGATGTCGGCATCTTCGATGGCGCGATCACTGAAATAGTCCTCGGCATGTACGCCGACGACGGCTGCCTTGATACGCAGGTTGATGTCTTTCGAGACGAGCACGACCCGGGTCTGCGGATAAAGCGCCTGCAGGGCGAGCGTCTGCGCGAGGATCGCGTTGTCGTTTCCTTGTCCGGGAAGGCTGTCGGGAAGTGCCGTGCTCAGGCGCTGAGTCTGGAAATAGAGCCGACCTGAGGAGGGGGTCTTGCCATGATTGCCTGAGAGGTTATTCGGCAGCGGAAGACCTTGCTCGATTTGTTCGCGCGTGGCGTCACGCATGAGGTCATCGAGAAAGCGGCTGATCTGACGAACGTTGCGCGAGGCTTCAGAGACGCCTTTCTTGTTGGCATCGAGCTCTTCGAGCACCACCATCGGCAGGTAAATATCGTGCTCTTCGAAGCGGAAGATGGACGCCGGGTCGTGCATCAGCACGTTGGTGTCGAGCACGAACAGCCGGCGCTGTCGTGCGGCGCGGCGCTTGTTCAAAGGGCTTTCGCCGCAGCAAGCACTTCGGCGGCGTGGCCGTCTGCCTTCACTTTGCGCCACTCTTGCGCAAGCGTGCCATCTTCATCGATGAGAAAGGTGCTGCGTTCGATGCCCATCACCTTTTTGCCATACATGTTCTTTTCTTTGATGACATCGAACATCTTGCACAACCCCTCATCAGAGTCGGAGAGCAACTCGTAATTGAGTTTCTCCTTCGTCTTGAACTTCTGGTGCGACGCGCAGGAATCGCGGGAGACGCCGATGACGATCGTTTTCGTCTTGCGAAACGCGCTGTGCAGATCACGAAACTGCTGAGCCTCGACGGTGCAGCCGGAGGTCATGTCTTTGGGGTAGAAGAAGAGCACCACCTTGCTGCCTTTGGTCTCGCGTAACCGCCATGTGCCGCCATCGGTGGTGGTGGCGGTGAAATCCGGGATCTTCTTGCCGAGTTCGATCTTGGCCGAGACGGACTTAGGCATGCGAGGACTCTCCTAGGGTCAGGACTTTACGGGCTCCAGGATGGCATCGAGGTTCCGAGCATCGCAGAACTCCATGAACTCTTCGCGAAGGTGCGCGAGGTGCAGGCGGCTGGGCACGTTGACGATCATCTGCACGGAGAACATCAGCGCGCCCGTATGCGCAGCCGGATAAATGCGGGTCGCTACTTCGGCGATGTCGATGCCGCGAGTCGAGCAGAAGCCTGAGAGCGCCGCCACGATGCCCGTCTGATCGAGGCACACAGCATCGATGGAGTAGGGGAGTTGGTCGGTGCGCGGTCCGCGGGGGTCGGTGCGATGCAGGTGCAGCGTGAGACCGGCTTCGGTAGCGAAGTGCTGAAGCTCGGTCTCGAGCTTCGCAATGGAGTGCCAATTACCGGCGACGAGCAACACCATAGCGAATTCGTTGCCAAGACTGGCCATGCGGCTTTCGCTGATGTTGCCACCGCAGTCGCTAATGACTTTAGTGAGGTCATGGACGAGACCGGTACGGTCGGGCCCGATGGCCGAGATGGCAAGGTGTTGCTTCATTTCTGAGTCCAAGTGTAGCGACTGCAGCGCGCGATCGCGAACGAATCATGCATGCCGCCTGCCGGTTGCGCCGTTCGGTCACGCGCCCGTAACATGCGAAGTCCCTACCTCGCATTGCGGAAGTTGGATGTTTTTTGGCAGTTCCGTAGCCGTTGTCACGCCGATGCGTCCCGACGGTGCAATCGACTTCGGAGCCTGGCAGCGCTTGCTCGAGTTTCATTTGAGCGGCGGCACGGCTGCCGTGGTGGTTGGTGGTACGACGGGCGAATCCGCGACGATCACCGACGCCGAGCTCAAGCAGCTCGTCATTGCAGCGCGCGACTTCGCTCGCGGTCGAATGGCGATCATCGCCGGGGCGGGCGTGAGCAGCACGGCGATGACGGTCGAACGCGTTCGTTGGTTGGGCGAACTCGGTGTCGACGGGTTACTGGTGGTCACGCCGGCGTACGTCAAGCCGACTCAAGAAGGTCTTTTTCAACACTACTCGGCGGTCGCCGCTGCGGCCAAGGTGCCGGTCGTGCTCTATAACGTTCCGGGACGAACCGGCGTAGACATGCTCCCCGCCACCGTAGCGCGGCTTGCTGCACTCCCGCGAATTGTCGCGATCAAAGAAGCCGTCGCTGGAGCCGCGCGCGTACGCGAGATCTTAACGCTTGCACCCAAGTTCACGGTGCTGTCGGGTGACGATGCGACGTGTCGCGAGGCAGTACTGGCAGGCGCTCGCGGTGTGATCTCGGTTACGGCGAATGTGGCTCCGAAAGGCATGAGTGAGATGATTGCGGCGGCGCTCGCCGGAGATGCAGAGCGTGCTGCCGCCCTCGATGCACCGCTCTCGGGTTTGCATCGCGATCTCTTCATCGAGGGAAATCCGATTCCGGTCAAGTGGGCGCTGCAGAGAATGGGTATGATCGACTCTGGAATCCGCTTACCCATGACGCCGCTCGCCGAGTCGTTTCATGGTCGGGTCGCTGCAGCGATGGACGCTGCAGGGCTCAAACAGAGTTCTAGAGGGTCGTAGAGTCATGCGTAGTGTTCGCTTGTTGTCGCTCCTCGCGGTTTTCCTGACCGTGGCCGGCTGTGGTTCGGTGTTCAAAGTCAGCTGCGCCAAACCCGAAGATTTCGGGAAGGTCGAGGATAATCCGCCCCTCAAGATCCCCCCGGGATTCGACGCACCGGACACCCGGTCCGCCCTCACGATTCCGCCGCTCGAGTCCCCCGAGGTGCCCCGGCCTGCCGATGCTCCGTGCCTCGATACGCCCCCAAAATTCAACCCGGCACCGCCCAGGCGACCCCAGGCTTGATATCATTCGGCCGGCCGGAGAGATGGCCGAGCGGTCGAAGGCGCTTGATTGGAAGTCAAGTAACATCGCAAGGTGTTCGTGGGTTCGAATCCCACTCTCTCCGCCAACCTAATCACCGCGGCAAGCAAGGCCTCTAATGAATACGATTCAGGTCGCTCACGTAAAGGTTCAAGGGAGCGACTTCGTATTCGTTCCGTTGTCTTCGCAGTTCAAGCAGGTTGCCCCAGACGTTAAGCAAACTCTGCTGAAGCAGATCCGCGAGATCTGTCGATCAGCCGGACTTGGGGGTGAGGTCGTAGTGGCCTGGCCGTCTGAGACCGGCATCAGTTATCTCGCCGACAGTCGTTATCACGCGGTGCTGTCCAAGACGCTTACGGTGGCGTCCCTTCGCGGGAGTCTCAACAAAAAATTGAGTTCTCCGATCATCACGGGGTTACTCGCTCAATTGACGGCTGATCCCTTCGCTGCAAACGTTCCACCGCCCTCATTTGGTGGGGCGGCAGATGTTCGGGCTCCCGCTCAAGATGCGGGCGGAGACGCGGGGCATCGCTCAATGCCGGGAATGCACTCGGAGAGTAAGAGCTCCTCTGCGACTCGCGTCGTGACGATGCTGTTCACAGATCTTGTTGGGTCAACCAAATTGAAACAGGAATTTGGCGATTCGCAGGCTATGCAGCACATGCGTGAGCATCATGAGATTGTGCGCAGAGTTCTTGCGGGTACGGCGACGGGGGAGGAGGTGTCGACCTCCGGAGACTCCTTTTTCATCGCTTTTGCGACCCCCTCCGAAGCGGTGACGTTTGCCCTCAAGATGCAGCATGAAGTTGAACGCCGATTTTCAGAAGAAGGTGTCAACATTCAGGATCGAGTTGGCATCCACGTGGGTGAGGTTTACGTCGATAACGCCAAGGTGGCTGGCAAGACCTTCGATTTCAACGGCATCCAGGTAGACACTGCGTCTCGAATCATGTCGCTCGCGCAGGGCAAGCAGATCTTGATGTCACGTTTTGCGTACGACAACGCTTTCCAGATGCTCAATGGGCACGACGTCGAAAATGTTGATCTCATCGCCTGGCGTAATCACGGCAGCTATGAGGTCAAAGGCGTCAAGGCACCCGTCGAAATTTTCGAGGTTGGCGAAGTCGGACTGGCGCCTCTCAAGCCACCACCCGACTCCGAAAAAGCCAAACGATTGGTTGTGGCGACTCGTTGATCGCCTGTTTAAGGCGCGATCAGCTTGGGGTCGACAGCGCGAAACGGGTGTGTGGGCGAGCTTGCCTATCCAGCGTTACGACGGCGTATTGCCGGTGATTTGTAGGTAGACGCTTCGATACGTCTCCGCCGAGCTCCTCCAGCTGTGGTCCTCGCGCATCGCGATCGACATCATGTGCGCCCAGCGAGGACGATCCTGGTGGATCTGCAAGACTCTATCGATCGCCATGGACAGCGACGATTCTCGTTCGAGGAAGCTGAAGCCCGTGTCTGCCGTGACTGTATCGGCCAGACCTCCGACGGCGTGTACGAGTGGCAATGTGCCGTAACGCTTCGCGTACATTTGAGTCAAACCGCAAGGCTCATGTCGCGACGGCATGATGAGCACGTCGCCGCCTGCTATCGCTAAATGCGCAAGGCGCTCTGAGTATCCAGCATGAGTCGCCACCATTCCGCGATGGCGCTCTTCGAGTTCCCTGAACCGACGCTCGATTTGGTGATCACCATTGCCAACCACTACGAGCTGGGCTCCGCGCGCGATAAGGTCGTCGGCTGCGTTGGCAATCAGATCTGATCCTTTCTGCCAGCCAAGTCGACTGACGACGACGAATATCGGTGCGTCGCCGCGATCATCGAGTCTGAAATGAGCGCGTAACGTCGCTTTGCAGCGAGACTTACCAGCAAGATCATCGACTCCGAACTGCGCCGGTAAATGTTCGTCGTGCCGTGGATCCCAGACGCCGTAATCGACGCCGTTCAGGATGCCGATAATTGCGTCACCTCGCGATCGGATCACCGAGTCGATGCCATTACCATGCAGCCCGTCTGCAACCTCGCGAGCATAGGTTGGGCTAACGGTAGTGACTTTATGCGCCAGTAAGACACCGGCCTTCATGAAACAAAGATCACCAAAGAATTCCAGCGGGCCATAAGGCGCGGATATCCAGTGGGGCAGGCCGAGTCGGCTGAAGTCGTGAGGTGGGAAGCGTCCTTGATAGTCGATGTTGTGGATGGTGAAGACGCTCTTCACTGGTGGCCAAGACTCGGCGAGATAGGCGAGGGCGAGTGCGGGGTGCCAGTCGTGCACGTGCAGTACTTCGGGCCGCCAATTCGGGTCGAGATCACCTGCGGCGAGTCGGGCCGCTGCCCAGCCCAGCATGGCGAACCGAATTAGGTTGTCTGACCAGTCGCCATCGTAAGGATGTGAATAGGGGCTCCCCGGACGAGCGTAGAGCGAAGGCGCGTCGATCACGTAGACGAGGGCGTTGCGCGAAGGCAGCGTCCCGAGACGTAACCGCATGCGAGAAGTGCCGAGCAAGCCCTGCGCCTCGTACACCACGCGATCGTCGCGCAGCGCGGAGATAATGTCTGGGAACCCAGGAATGATGATGCGAGTGTCGATGCCGATCGCGTCGAGCGCCTCGGGCAATGCTGCGGCGACATCCGCTAGTCCGCCGGTCTTGACCCACGGAAATAACTCCGTGGTTGCATGCAGCACTGAGGGGGATCGGCTTTGCGCGCTCATACGACGCTGGCCAGACGATCGAGCATCTCCTGGGTGATCAGCGTGATGCCGTCAGGGCTACGCACGAAACGCTGAGCGTCGAGTTCCGGGTCCTCGCCCACGATGAGTTCCGGTGGAATGCGGCAGTCACGATCGATGACTGCTCTCTGTAATCGAGCGCCACGTCCCACTTCGACGCCTGGGAGGACTACGCACAGCTGCAACGACGCTTTCGAGTGCACGCGTACGCCAGAAAACAGTACGGATCGATCTACGGTGCCGGAGACGATGCACCCGCCGGCGACCAAAGATTCGAAGGCGATTCCGCGCCTGTCCTCTGAGTTGTGAACAAACTTTGCTGGCGGTAACTGCGCTTGGTAAGTCCAGATCGGCCAACGCTCGTCATAAAGATTAAGCAGCGGCAAGGTGGCCGTTAAGTTGATGTTCGCGTCCCAATATGAATCGAGTGTGCCGACGTCGCGCCAGTAAGGTTCTGCTCCTTCGGCGCGGTTCACAGCGCTCGACTCGAATCGATGCGCCGTGACCTGTCCTTCGCGCACCAGACGTGGAATGACATCGCGTCCGAAATCGTGCGTAGAGTTGGGGTCGGCCGCATCGCGCTCGAGCTCGTTCAGAAGAAAGTTCGTATCGAATACGTAAATTCCCATCGAGACGAGACATCTTCCGGGGGCGTGGCTGAGTGAGCGCGGATGCTCGGGCTTTTCGACGAACTGCGTCACTTTGTCGCCTTCATCCGTCTCAAGCACGCCGAAATCTTTGGCTTTTTCTTCTGGAACCTCGATACAGGCGAGAGAGCAACCGCGACCGTGTTGCACGTGATCGGCGAGCGCAATGGCGTAGTCCATCTTGTAGATGTGATCGCCAGCCAAGATCAGCGTGTAATCGCAGCCGAAGCTGCGGATCACTTCACGATTTTGGAATACCGCGTCAGCCGTGCCTTGATACCAGACGTCGCTGCCAACGCGCTGGTTGGCTGGCAACACTTGGACGAATTCATTGAGTTCGCCTCGCAAAAATCCCCACGCCATTTGGATATGACGAATGAGACTGTGACTGGTGTACTGAGTGAGGACGGCGATACGGCGCACGCCCGAGTTCACGGCATTCGACAACGCGAAATCGACGATGCGGAACTTGCCACCGAAGAAGACGGCAGGCTTCGAATGACGAGTTGTCAGATCGAGCAGGCGACTGCCGCGTCCTCCGGCCAACACGATCGCGGCAGTTCGGCGTGGCAGCTCGAGGCTCGCCACAACATTGTTGTGAATGCTCACTGACTCCCCCGCGATCCGATTTATCGTGCGTGTTTTACATTCGATCCATTTCGGAGTGATTATTAGAAGGCCACAACCGGAGCGATTGTTCAAACGTTTTCTCGCGCCGGGGCCCTCAAGGAGTCGATGCATGAAACGCAACTGGTCCGCATATCTCGCAGAGTTCTTCGGCACTGCGATCATGATGACCATCGGCATCGGCGCGGTGGTGCTGATGTGGTCTGAGGGCAGTATGTTCCGTGAATGGATCCCCTCAGAGCCTTGGAGACGTCTCGCTACCGGGGTGCTTTTCGCGGGGGGCGGCACGGCAGTTGTACTGTCGCGGCTGGGTGAGCGAAGTGGCGGACACCTGAATCCTGCGATGACGTTCGCCTTTTGGCTGCGCAAAAAAATCTCATCGTTCGATGCGCTGAGCTATGTGGTGGCGCAGATCGCGGGCGCCTTGCTTGGGGTTGTTGTCGTCGCGACCTTCGCCGGCGATGCCGCTCGGTCAGTGGATCTCGGTCTGACACGTCCGGGCGTGGGTTACACGCCGACCGTCGCGTTCGTGGCGGAGCTGGTCATCACGTTTTCGCTGGTTTTTCTCGTGTTCTGGGCGGTCGATAAACGCTCGATCGCGCGTTTCACGCCTTACCTTGCTGGGCTGTTGATCGCGTTTTTGGTGATGGTCGAGGCCCCGGTGTCGGGGACCAGCCTGAATCCTGCGCGCAGCTTCGCGCCGGCTGCACTCGTCGGAGTCTTTGAGGACTTTTGGCTGTATGTGGTTGGCCCACTGTGTGGAGCTGTTCTGGCGGTCTTGCTTTACCGACTCATCGGCGGAGAAAAAGCCGGCACGGGTTGCGCCAAGCTGCATCACACGGATCGCTACCCTTGTTTGTTCGAGGGGTGCGGATACCGCAAGTTTTCGAAAGGCACTCGACTCATCGACGCGGGGACGCACTCTGATCGTGCATTCCTCATCAGGCAGGGCCAGGTCGAGGTTCGTCATCAGAAAGACGACGGCAACGAAATTGTCATTGCTCGGCTGGGTCCCGGTGAGTGGGTGGGTGAAATGGGATTGCTTCTCGATCTACCGCGCTCAGCCTCAGTGGTGGCCGTCAGCGATATCGAAGTTGATTCGCTGACGCCGAAAAACTTCAAACATTTGGTGGCAGCGCATCCCGAGGAGGGGTTGCGATTAATGCGTCAGCTCGCAGAGCGACTTCATCGCGCGAACCAGGGGCATGTCGTCTGACGTAAGTGTTCACCTAACCTTCATCAATCGCATCTTGTTTTTTGTTTTTGAAAGATCCATTCTGGAAGGATTAGAACAATAACCACGGTCAGCCATTTGCGACGCTCATAACTGAGACTTTGCAGAGGAGACCGTACTGGGGGGCGGTATGGTCGATTCACAGCAGACGGCCGAGCACGGTCGTTTGAAAAAGGCTCGTTCTGGCGAAGCGTGGTACCGCTGGGGCCCGTATTTGAGCGAGCGCTCATGGGGCACGGTTCGAGAGGATTACAGTGCCAACGGCGCTGCCTGGAACCATCTGACTCATGACATGGCCCGCAGCAAGGCCTACCGCTGGGGCGAAGACGGACTCGCAGGTGTATCGGACCAGTATCAGCTGCTCTGCTTTTCTTTGGCGTTGTGGAATGGTCGTGATCCGATCCTCAAGGAGCGCCCCTTCGGTTTGATCCCGGCAGAGGGCAATCACGGCGAAGATTTGAAGGAGTACTACTTCTACGTCGATAGCACTCCGACCCACAGTTACATGAAGTACCTCTACAAGTACCCGCACGCGGAGTACCCGTACGAGTGGTTGGTACGTGAGAACGGTAGTCGCAATGGTCGAGGGCCGGAGTTTGAGCTGCTCGACACCGGAATCTTTGATGAAGATCGCTACTTTGACGTGTTCGTCGAGTACGCCAAATCCGGTCCGGAAGATCTTTGTATCCGCGTTGAGGTGTGTAACCGGGGTCCCGAGGACGCCGACATTCATCTGATCCCGCAGTTATGGTTCCGGAATATCTGGGGCTGGGGTGAAACGCGTAAGACTCCGCCTAACATCAAGGTAGGCGCAAAACGCGGTAAGCAGATTCGTTTCGTCGCAGATGATTCCGATGCCGACGGCCTGACCAATCTTCCCTTCAAATATTCGCTTGGAAAACGCTATTTTTCTGCAGAGAGCGACGGCGAGTCGCTCTTCACCGACAACGAGTCGAACGTTGAACGCTTGTATGGAGTCGAGCCGACGGGCGAGCGTCGTTTTTACAAAGACGCGTTCCATCGTCATATCGTCAACAATGAAGCCGGTGCGATCAACGCCGATCAGGAAGGGACGAAGGCGGGAATTCACTACCGGCGGACGGTACCCGCAAGAGGTTCTGTCGTACTGCATTTTCGATTGTCGGATGACGGTAAGGCATCGCTAGAAGAAGCTTCTTCGGTCATCGACAAGGCCCGGCACGAGGCCGATGAGTTCTACAAGACCATTCATCCGAAGGGCGCCACAGAAGACGAGTGCCGAATTCAGCGACAAGCGTTCGCCGGCATGATGTGGTCGAAACAGAATTATATTTTTGACGTCGATCTGTGGTTGAAGGGTGACAACCCCAAACTTGCGCCGCCTGAGTCGCGAATCGATATCCGAAACAAGCATTGGCGTCATCTCAATTCGATGCGCGTTCTGTCGATGCCGGATAAGTGGGAATATCCGTGGTTCGCAGCATGGGATCTCGCGTTCCACACCGTCGCCATTGCGATCATCGATGCGGAGTTCGCCAAGCAGCAGCTATGGCTGATGTTATTCGAGCAGTTCCAGCATCCGAACGGACAGATTCCCGCGTACGAGTGGGAGTTCTCCGATCTCAATCCTCCGGTACATCCGTGGGCCGTTTGGCGCGTCTACAACATGGATCGCATCCGTTCGGGGGTGGCCGACCGGGCGTTCCTCGAGCGCTGCTTCCATAAGTTGCTCATCAACTTTGCTTGGTGGATCAACAAAGTCGACAGCCGCGGTAATAACGTTTTCGAGGGAGGATTCCTCGGTCTCGATAACATCACGCTGTTCGATCGCTCGGAAAAGTTGCCGGGCGGCGCAGTGCTCGAGCAGTCGGACGCCACCGGCTGGATGGGCCTTTTCTGTCTCAACATGATGCGCATCGCGCTCGAACTTGCGAAAGAAAATAAGACCTACGAGAGCTTGGCGACCAAGTTCTTCCAGCACTATGTCTACATCGGTGCCGCGATGAAGCGTCAGGGTGGGCGTGATCACGACCTGTGGGATGAGACCGACGGTTTCTTCTACGACGTATTGCGCTATCCCGACGGCCACTTCGAGAAGATTCGCGTGCGATCGATGGTGGGCCTCATCCCGTTGTACGCAGTCGAGCGTCTAGAGACGGATTGGCTCAAGCAGTTCCCCGAGTTCACCTCCAATCTCAATTGGTTCGTGAACAATCGTTCGGAGATCGTCGAGCGTTGCATTTCGAAGGTCGCCAATCCCGATGGAGAGGGCGAAACCCTCGCGATGACTATCGTCGATCGTGCTCAGCTTGAGCGAATGCTGCAGTGGTTGTGTGATTCAGACGAATTCCTGTCCGACTTCGGTCTACGCAGTCTCTCGAGGGTGCATCTCGAGCATCCCTTTAGTCTCGGTGGCAACCAGGTCGGGTACGAGCCCGGTGAGGCGGATTGCAAGATCAAGGGCGGCAACTCGAATTGGCGAGGACCGATCTGGTTCCCGACGGCGTTCCTCATGATCGAGTCCTTGCGCAAACTCGCCAAGGCGCATGGAAAAGATTTGACCGTTACGGACAAAAACGGCAAGACCTGGACGATCGATGACATCGCTCGCGCGCATGCCAATCGTCTCATCGCGGTGTTTGCACGTGATGCGAACGGTCGTCGTCCTGAGTACGGCAATATCGAGAAGTTTCAGAACGATCCGCACTGGCGCGATTACCTCACTTTCCATGAGTACTTCCACGGCGATACCGGTGTCGGTCTCGGTGCATCCCATCAGACGGGGTGGACCGGACTGGTCGCATCGCTGATCGACGAGTGGCGTTCACACTAATTCAATCCGTAACGACGGCAGGAGCAAAGTTCATGTCTTACAAACCGCTCAAAGGTCAAAAAGCGCTGGTAACCGGCGCGAGTTCTGGAATCGGTGCGGGCGTGGCAGTCGCCCTCGGTCAAGCCGGTGCAGATGTCGTGGTCAACTATGCGGGCAATGCGGCCGGCACAGTGCCGGTGATCGAAGCCATCAAGGCCGCTGGCGGTCGCGCCATGGCGGTACAGGCAGACGTCTCTGACGAGGCGCAAGTCGAGGCGATGTTCGACAAGATGATGGGGGAGTGGGGCGCCATCGACATTCTCGTGAATAACGCGGGTCTACAACAGGACGCGCCGTTCCATGAGATGTCCTTAGCGCAGTGGAACAAGGTCATCAATGTCAATCTGACTGGCATGTTTCTCTGCAGCCGCCGCGCAGTACGAGAGATGATGAAGCGGGGCGTGCAGTCAGGGGTATCGGCTGCCGCCGGCAAAGTGATCTGCATGTCTTCAGTGCACGAGGTCATCCCTTGGGCGGGTCACGTCAATTACGCAGCCTCAAAAGGTGGCGTCAAACTTTTCATGCAAAGTCTCGCGCAGGAAGTCGCACCGCTCAAAATTCGGGTGAATTCCATCGGTCCGGGCGCGATCGCCACTCCGATCAATCGTCCTGCTTGGGAGACGCCTGAGGCGCTGGCCAAACTGCTCGAACTCATTCCTTACGGACGCGTCGGACAGCCGACCGATATCGGCAAAGCAGCCGTATGGCTAGCATCGGATGACTCCGATTACGTGAACGGCCAAACAGTATTTGTCTGTGGTGGAATGACCCTGTATCCGGAGTTTGCGGACGGCGGTTGAGATCATGAGCAAGGTCGTCATTGCGGTCGTCGGTTCGGGCCCTGGCGGTTTGAGCGCCGCGGCCCGTGCTGCCGAGATGGGCGTGACGCACGTGCTACTCGAGCAAACCGCAGCTCACGCCAATACGATTCAGCGGTATCAAAAAGGCAAACACGTTATGGCGGAGCCTAACGTGTTGCCCCTGCGTAGTCCGCTCGCGTTCGAGGCTGGAACCCGAGAAAAAATTCTCGACGAATGGGCGCGCGGGCTGGCCGCTCAGAGTGTCAACGTCCGTTATGGCGCCGAGGTCGTGGCGATCTCCGGAGAGAAGGGTGATTTTCACCTCAAGCTGCAGGATGGTAGTGAAGTCCTTGCGGAACACGTCATCCTCGGTATCGGCTTGCAAGGTAACCCCCGACGTCTCGGGGTTCCTGGTGAGTCTTTGCCTTGCGTGCAGTACACGCTCGATGACCCAGACGAGTATCAGGGCGAGACGATCGTCGTAGTAGGTGCGGGTGATGCGGCGATCGAGAACGCGGTGGCGCTCTCGAAGCAGAATACGGTGTACCTGATCAATCGTGCCGGCGAGTTCGCGCGTTGCAAAGACGGCAACTTGACGCTCATCCTTAAAACGATCGAGGCCGGCAAAGTTAACTGTCTTTACTCAACGCAGTGTGCAGCGCTCGTCGAGACGCCGGGTGGCGCAAAGCCGTACGAATTATCGTTGACTACAGCTAATGGCGACATGAAGTTGCCCTGCGATCGGATCATCGCCCGACTCGGTGCAATTCCGCCGCGCAAGTTTGTCGAGTCCTGCGGCATTAAGTTTCCCTCTGCCGATCCGACCTCGCTGCCCTCGTTGTCGGCCAGTTACGAATCGAATGTCCCGGGGTTGTACGTGATTGGCGCGCTTGGCGGATACCCGCTCATCAAGCAGGCGATGAATCAGGGCTACGAAGTTGTAGAGCACATCCGCGGGACGCCCGTGACGCCGGCTGATGAGCCGTTGCTCCAGGCGAAGCTGGTCGGAGTGCCCGGTCATCGGTCGGTCACCGAGACGCTGCAGCTCATGCAAGCGCGAATACCAATCTTCGCAGAGGTGAATCCGCTGATGTTTCGTGAGCTGATGCTCGGAAGCACGGTTCATGTTCCGAAGGCAGGCGAGTTGGTTTTTAAGCGCAACGATTACACCAACTCGTTCTACACAATCTTCAGTGGGCGCGTCGAAATTCAAATCGACGACAATAACCCAGCCAAGCGAATCAACCTCTCAATGGGGCAGTTCTTTGGCGAGATGGGACTGCTTTCGGGTCGTCGTCGCACGGCCACAGTATTTGCTGGGCCCGACTGTGTATTGATCGAGACACCGCGACGCGACGTGTTGAAGCTATTGAGCTCGGTCGATGCGGCAAAGGCTGTAGTCGATCAAACGTTCATCGTGCGCGCGATTCAGAGTGGATTTGCACCTCAGGCGACCACGGCTGAGTTACTACCCATCGCCGCCAAGTCGAAGCTCAACCGCTTTCGAGCAGGCCAAGTGCTTTTTTCCGAAGGTGATGAGGCGGATTCGCTCCACCTCGTTCGCAGCGGCTCTGTGTCGGTTTTGCGCGCGATCGGTGGCAGAGAGGTGGTGACCTCGTACGTGGCTGCCGGTAACTACGTTGGCGAAATGGGGCTGCTTGGCAATACTCGGCGAAGCGCAACGGTTCGGGCGACCGTGGCAACTGAAACCATCAGTCTGAATGCCGAGACTTTTGGCGAACTTCTGCAAAGAAATCCGCGTTTGAGACAAGAGCTCGAGGAAACCGTTCGGCAGCGCGTCGCGAGCAATACGCGTCTGCAGGGGCAGGACCATGCCGGCGAATTGATTTCGTTTCTCCTAAAGCAAGGTCTTGGAGAGGCGACGGACGTTTTGTTGATCGATGAGAAGTTGTGTGTCGGGTGTGACAACTGTGAGCGGGCTTGTGCGGCCACCCATGGGGGTACGTCCCGGCTTGATCGTGCGGCTGGGCCGACGTTTGCCAATGTCCATGTGCCGACGTCTTGTCGTCACTGCGAAGATCCGCACTGTATGAAGGACTGTCCGCCCGATGCCATTCGCCGCTCACCGAACGGCGAGGTGTTCGTTGGCGACAATTGCATCGGCTGTGGAAACTGCGAGCGCAACTGTCCTTACGGCGTCATTCATATGTCCGGACCACCACCTGAGCAGCCATCTTTGATGTCTTGGCTGATGTTCGGTGCTGACACGGAGAGCGTATACGGTGACCTGCGAGGCCTTGGTCGCGAGCACCACCACGAGCCAAGTTCGACGGGCGCTCCGAAAGCGGTCAAGAAAGCCGTCAAGTGCGATATGTGTAAGGGTCAGGATGGTGGGCCGGCCTGCGTTCGCGCTTGCCCGACGGGAGCGGCGCTACGTGTCAGCCCAGAAGAGTTTGTGACCTTTGTGCAGCAGGATGCAGCGAGATTCTGACCATGCATGAGTCTCTGCTTGATTACGCGAACCGACGTTATCTCAAGGTCTCTATCTGGCTTTGCGGTGTCTCCATTGCGCTATATGCATGGCACGACCCGCTATCGCCACCCAACGGCGGCACGTGGCTCGGCTACACGCTCGGCGGCATCGGAGCCGCGCTCATCTTGTGGCTGACTGCGCTCGGCGTGAGAAAGCGGGCTTATTCATCGGCGATGGGGACCCTTCGCGGTTGGACGAGCGCGCACGTTTATCTAGGTCTCTCACTCGTGCTGATTTCAACGTTGCATACTGGATTTCAATTCGGTTGGAACGTTCATACGCTCTGCTATGTGCTGATGCTGATCGTCATTACGAGCGGAGTCGTCGGAGTGGTGGCGTATCTGCGTTATCCGCAGTTGATGTCGGCGAATCGAGCCGGCAGCAAGCCTGATCGCATGTTGGAAGAGATCCGCGATATCGATCAGCGCGCGCTACGTATCGCCCGCGATATGCCAAGGCGGTTCTCCGATTTATTGCGCTCCAATCGCGACGGGACGGCACTCGGTGGCAGCACGCGCAACATCCTCGCTGGGTTAGATCGGTCGGTGGTTACGCTACCCACGGACGGAGGGGCGGTTGTTTCGCAAAATGCCGGTCAGTCTGCCGCTTTAACGTGGCTCGGTGATGAACTCGCGCGTAGTACCGATGGTGAACTCACTCGGCGCATCGGCGATTTGCTGAGTCTGTTGGCCGAACGCAGGAATGTGCTGCGTCGCCTATGCAGAGATGCGCAGATTCGTGGGTGGCTCGATATCTGGCTGTATGTGCACGTTCCCGTGACCCTCGCACTGCTCGGGACGCTCATTGCGCACGTGGTCAGTGTCTTCCTTTATTGGTAAGCCGATGCGTATCTTAATTCGTTCCCTCGAGACGGAAAAAACTGGTGCGCTGCTTACGCAGGATAGGGTTGTCGAGACCGACTCGCTGACGTTTGGACGAGCGACCGATCAGATCGTCCAGATCAACGATTCGCGGGTCGTTTTGCAGCACGCACGTCTGATCCGCTCTGGCAAAGAACTGATCATTACCTGTACGCCACCTGCGCAGCTCGAAGTTAACGGGCGGTTGCAGCGTGACGCAGCGTTGAAGGTCGGCGACGAAATCTCGCTCGGGCCCTCGCTGATCAAGGTGATCGAGCCTCCCGTCGGTCATGACCTTGCGTTGACCATCGAGCGAGATGCTCGCGAGAGTGACATTGCAGACGACGACGCGGTGCCGCCGAAGTTTTCGATGTCTCTTGCCGAAGTCGGCTGGCGTAAGCGTCCATGGGCCTGGGCGGGCGTCAGTCTGGCTTTGGTGCTCGGACTCATTCTCCCGTGGTTCATGGTTGGCCGCGGCGATGCCTCCATCGAATGGTTAAGGCAGAGTGTGTTGCCGAGCGATATGCAGTGGACTTCGGGCGCGTTGCATTCTGCGCACGGTAACCTCGAGGTCGCGTGTGAGGCCTGTCATGCGCAGCCTTTCCGTCGAGTCCGCAACGAGCAGTGCCGCGATTGCCACGCCAGCACGCTGCATCAGCACGTGCCTGCGGATCATCCTGCTGCAGTAGAGATGACTGCAGCCCGTTGCACGACCTGCCATGTCGAGCACGACGAGCCGTCAAATCTTGTGCAGACCGATACGCGAATTTGTACAGATTGCCATACCGAACCGCAGAAGCATGCGGCCGGACCGAACGTGATGCCGGTGACTGATTTCATTTCTCAGCATCCCGATTTTCAGGTCAGTTTGTTGACCGCGCCCGACTGGAAGGTGATGCGAGCCCGTCTCGGCGAGTCGGCGCTTATCGAAAAGTCGAATCTCGAGTTTACGCATGCGGCGCACCTCGACCCCAAGGGAATCAAGGCGCCACAGGGTGAAGTCGTGATGGAGTGTGCCAATTGCCACACCCCGAATGAGAGTGGCACGAGCTTCAAGCCGATCAACATGGAGCAGCATTGCAGCTCTTGCCACAGTCTGGGTTTCGATCCGGCAGAGCCGCAGCGAACGGTACCGCATGGCAAGCCGGAACTTGTCATGCAGATGCTCGTCGATCATTACAGTCGACGTTTCCTCGGTGGATATAGTGATGCGTTCGCGCCCGCAGGTGGTGTGGCACCACCGGGCGCATCGTTGAGTGCAGCAGCGCGTGCGCGCGTGTTGGGCGATGCGAAGCAGCGAGCAAATAAGGTCGCAGCGGATCTATTCGAGCGACGAGCATGCGCCGACTGTCATATCGTCGATCGAGAAGGAACGGCCTCTGAGCCTGTTTGGAAAGTTGCGCCCGTGAAGCTGACGCAGACTTTCATGCCGAAGGCGCGCTTCGATCATGCCGCGCACGCGACGGGTGAGGCTACCTGCGAGACCTGTCATGCCGCTGCGGATTCGAAAGTTGCCAGTGACGTCTTGATGCCGCAGATCAAAGTATGTCGTGACTGTCATGGTGGCGAGACCGGCGCCGAGGGCGGACAGACGCGGATCGCGAGCCCCTGTGCGTCCTGCCACGTCTATCACGACAAGCAAGCACCGCCCTGGGTGCCCGTCATGCGGAAGGTGATTCGCGAGGCGGCGGTACGCGAATGAGACGCCTTTGTTTGATGGCGCTCTGCGCCACGTTGGTAGCGTCTTGTGGCGGCGGTGGATCGGGCCCGCAGAGCGCTGCCATCAATGGCAACGCGGTATCACCCTCCGGTACGGCCGCCTGTGATGGGAGCTGTGCAAACGCTAATACTTTCCTGACGACCGCTGACGTGGAAGCCGTGATCGCGCGTGGCGTCGGTGAGGCGCAGGCGAGGGGTGTCAAAGCCACGATCGCCGTGGTCGATCGTGTCGGTAACGTGCTCGCGGTATATCGCATGTCTGGTGCGTTAGAGGATGTCACGATGCGCACCAGCGACGTTTCGGCGTCGGCGCTGAGTGGGGGCCTCGAAAATGTCGAGGTCATCCCGGCGACCATGGCTGCCATTGCGAAGGCTGTTACCGGCGCGTATCTCTCGAGTGAAGGTAATGCCTTCAGCACTCGAACAGCCAGCCAAATCATTCAATCGCATTTCAATCCCGGTGAGTTGTTGACGCCGGGAGGGCCCTTGTTCGGGGTTCAATTCAGTCAGCTGCCTTGCTCTGATGTCTCGGCGCGCTTCACGTCTGCCGAAGGCGATGTTGGTCCGAAGCGATCGCCACTCGGGCTCGCTGGCGACCCGGGCGGATTCCCTCTGTATCGATCTGGCACGCCCGTGGGTGGGGTCGGCGTCGTCGTCGATTCTTTTTATGGCATCGATCGTAATGTGCTCGATGTCGATAGCGATATCGATGAGGCGGTCGCCTTCGCTGCTGCGGGCTCACTGGCCGCGCCCGAGGACCGTCGTGCCGATCGCATCACAGCGGATGGCAAGACGTTGCGGTTCAGTGACACCCGCATTGCCGATCTTCGCTCGCAGATCGACTCGCCGCCGGCGTTCGCTTCGCTGCTCGGTAGCGCTGGGCAGCTCGTTGCAGTTCCTGGCTACAACCTTGCGGCGATTCGCGCCGGAACGGCTTTTGGCCAGTCGCGCTCCGGTATCCGTGCGGACAGTCAGGACTACGCCAATCTCGATGCCTTCGTTTTAGTTGATGCGACAGACAACGAGCGTTTTCGTCCACGTTCGGGAACGGATGGCGCTGGATCGCTGACCGCCACTGAGGTTCGAGCCATCCTCTCGAGTGCGTTACGCGTCGCGAATCGAAGTCGAGCGCAAATACGGCGCCCCCTCGATACGCCGGCGCGCGTCTCGATCACCGTAGTCGATTCTCGGGGCGAAATCTTGGGGCTCGTACGCACTCGCGATGCGCCCGTATTCGGCATCGACGTATCGGTGCAGAAGGCACGCGGCGCGGCATTTTTGTCCTCGCGTACGGCGGCGGAAAGGCTCGCGGCCTTACCACCTGCGGTCTATCTCGATCGGGTCTTGGTGCGTTTGCGCGAGGAGTCGCCTGCGCAGTACGTCACCTCGATGCGGATTTTCCTCGGGCTACCGAACGCCATGGCAGATGGGGCCACCGCATTCTCTGCTCGAGCGATCGGCAATCTCGCGCGCCCGAATTATCCCGATGGCGTGGACGGCAATCCATTCGGACCGCTCTCGCGAGCGCCGGGGCAGTGGAGTCCGCTCAACACGGGCTTACAGATGGACCTTGTCCACAACGCCGTCATCCAGCACGTCGCGTTCGTTCGAGGTCTGACGTCTGATACGCCCCGTAACTGTAGTGGCGTGAGCGGTTTCGATCGCGGCTTCACCGTGAGTGGAGCCACTCGCGAGTTAGCCAATGGCATACAGATTTTTCCGGGTGCGGTGCCGATCTATCGCGGTGAGCAGCTCATCGGTGCGATCGGTGTCTCCGGAGACGGCGTCGATCAAGATGACATGGTCGCGTTCCTTGGTCTCGCGCGCGCAGGCTTGACCGATAACCCGCCGAAGAATGCACCGACCAATCGCCGGTCTGATCAATTGGTTCCTAGTGGCGCGCGTCTGCGTTATGTCAGTTGCCCGCAAGCGCCATTCCTGGACTCCAACGAACAGGAGCCCTGCAGTGGTCTTTGAGCGAATAGGGTTGCCGGTGATATTCGGTTGCGTGCTGATGGGATCGGCACTGGCGAATGAGGCGTGCCCGCCCTCGCAGCCGGCCGAGTCGGGTCGTCGTAGCCCAACGATTCCAGTTATTCCGTATGAAGCGGAGCCTTGTGATCCTGCGCGGATATCTCCGGCGCCGATGGAAGAGATGGGATCGCTACAAGGATTCCCTGATCGATGGCGTATCGTTGAAGCGATCGGTATCAAAGAAAATTTGCTCGATCCGTACAATGGCTACAATCGCTTGAAGGGCGATCGGCCCATGTTCGGCGAAGACTGGTATTTAGCGTTCATCGGAATTTCCGATTCGGTCTTCGAGCCGCGTTCGTTTCCTTTGCCGGTGGGCGGTCCCGTCACGTCTCGACCGGAATCTCTGAATACGTTTGGTAGCCCGAAAACGGAAATTTTGGCGCAAACGTTTGTTCTCGAGACAGTGCTTTATCAGGGCAACACGACATTCAAACCGCCGGATTGGGAGTTCCGATTCACGCCGGCTTTTAACGTCACGCGAGTCTCTGCAGACGAGCGAGGTTTGTTGCGTGCGCCCGCCGATGCGGCGAGGGTGCGCTACGATTCTGCGTTCGGCTTACAGGCCGCATTCGTCGATCGCCATTTGCGAAACGTATCGGCCAATTACGACTTCGACAGTATTCGGGTCGGCATACAGCCCTTCACCTCCGACTTCCGGGGGTTTCTCCTCAACGACTCGATGTTCGGTGCGCGTCTATTTGGCATCCGATCAAGTAACCGTTTTCAGTACAACCTCGCGTGGTTCCGTCGACTCGACAAAGATACCAATAGCGGTCTGAACGATGTGTTTTCGCGCGGTCTTTCGTCGTTTAGAGACGATGATGTCTTCGCCGCAAATCTCTATGTCCAAGACTGGCCGACCGTCGGGTTTTTCACCCAAGGCACGGTGATCCACAATCGAAATCGCGAAGGCGGGCAGATTCAGTACGACGACAACGGCATTATTCAGCGACCCGTCTCACTTGGGGTCGAGCGGTCTGGCGACTACGACGTGACTTATCTTGGTGTCTCAGGTGATGGGCATCTCGGTGGAATCAACCTGACGGCTACCGCGTACTACGCGAACGGCGATGCCGAGCGGGGTACCTTTATCGATCGACCGCAGAAAATTCGCGCGGGATTCTTTGCGGCCGAGGTATCGAAAGATTTTTCTTGGATCCGTGCTCGCGCTTCGTTCGCTTGGGGGTCTGCTGATTCCGATCCGTTCGACGATCGAGGTGAGGGGTTTGACGCGATATTCGAAAACCCGCTCTTCGCCGGTGCGGATACCAGCTTCTGGATCCGCGAGCCGGTTCCGCTGATTGGTGGTGGCCGTGTGACCCTGACCGGTCGTAATGGTTTGTTGAACTCGCTGAGATCATCCAAGGAATTTGGTCAGTCTAATTTTGCTAATCCAGGCTTGAAACTCATCGGTGTTGGCGCGGACTTCGACTTGACGCCGACGTTGCGGGTCAGCACCAACGTCAATTGGTTGCAATTCGTCGATACGGCAACTCTGCGTGTGGCGCGCGCCCAAGGTGAAATCGATAAAGACATCGGCCTGGATGCCTCGATTGCCGTGATCTGGCGGCCGATGGCTATTCAGAATGTCGTGGGGCGTTTGTCGGTCGCCACGCTGGTGCCGGGAGACGGTTATCGCGACCTTTTTGAAGATGACATCGCTTACGCCGTCCTTGGCAATCTCGTACTTACTTATTGACTGTTGAACTCATGAAAAAGCTCGTCGCTTCAATCTTCGCGATATCCGGACTCATCCTGTTGCCGGGATCAGTCGATATTGCCAACTCCTCGGAGAGTCTCAAGGCGGTCGAGCGGTCTTACGTCGCCTCGCCAGCGGCGCCGGCCAAACAGACCCAGGATGAAGCGACTGCCAAGAGCGTGGGTTGCAACGACTGTCATACCAAGACCGATCAGCCGACGATGCACGCCAATCCGGGTGTCGTTCTCGGGTGTACCGATTGTCATGGCGGGTCAGCCAATGTGCGTTGGATCGGCTCGGATGACCGCGACACTCAGCGAAACGATCAGAAGTACGCCGAAGCACGCGATGCAGCGCATGTGCTGCCGAAGTATCCGTCTGCTTGGCATCACCCATCGAGCGCCAATCCGGAACGTACCTATGCGCTTCTGAACAAGGAGGCGAATGAGTTCATCCGCTTCATCAACCCGGGCGACTACCGGGCCGCTGATGCCGCGTGTGGCGCGTGTCACTCGCGAACCATTGAAGATGCGAAGCGTAGTTTGATGGCGACCGCCACGATGTTCTGGGGTGGAGCCGCCTATAACAATGGGCTGCTGCCTTTCAAAAATTACATTCTCGGAGAGAGTTACACCAAAGACGGTGTGGCTGCGATTCTGGAAGGTGCGAAGACCACGGCGGAGCAGCGTGAGAAACATGAGCTCGTCGAGCGGGTTTATCCTTTGCCGCGTTGGGAGAATCTTCCGCCTGCCGATATCTTCCGCGCCTTCGAGCGCGGCGGGCGCAATATCACCAACCTTTTCCCTGAGACCGGGATCCCGAATTCTTTAGGTCAGATCCAGCGTCTCGAAGAGCCGGGTCGGCCCGACTTCAAGCAATCGAATCGTGGTCCCGGCACCGGAGGCCGGATCGCGGTGCCGGTGCTCAATATCCACAAGACGCGTTTGAATGATCCTTTGATGTGGTTCATGGGGACGAACGACAACCCCGGAGATTTCCGATCATCGGGTTGCACCAGTTGTCACGTGGTGTACGCCAATGATCGTGACCCGCGCCACTCTGGCCCTTACGCGAAGTTTGGACACGACGGTAAAACGCAGACCGTGGACCCGACGATTCCGAAAGATCGTAGCGGGCATCCGTTGACGCATAGTTTCACGCGATCCATTCCGACGAGCCAGTGCATGATTTGTCACATGCATCAGCCGAACATGTTCATCAACTCGTTTCTCGGCTACACGATGTGGGATTACGAAGCTGACGCCGCACACATGTGGCCTGAGGAGCAGCAGTTCCCGTCGTCGGATCGAATTCGGGAAGTTCTCGATCGCAACCCTGAAGGTGCTGCGCCGCGCGGCAAGTGGGCGGATCTCGAGTTCTTGAAGAGTGTCAGCGAGTTGAATCCGAAGCTCAAAGACACCCAGTTTGCGGACTATCACGGTCACGGCTGGAATTTCCGCGCGATCCACAAGCGAGATCGCGAGGGCAATCTGCTCGATGCCGATGGCCAGATCATTTCCAACGATGATCCGCAGAAGTGGAAGAAGACGGTACAGATGTCGTCGATCCACGTCGATGTGGGTATGCACTGCGTCGATTGCCACTTCGCGCAAGATTCGCACGGTAACGGTTACCTTCACGGTTCAGTAGCGGCTGCCGTCGAAATCGACTGTAAAGACTGTCACGGCACGACCGCGGCCGTTGCAAATCTGCGTACCTCTGGTCCTGCCGCGCAGAAAGCGGGAACGAAACTTGGGCTCATCCGTAACCCGGATGGCAAGCTGCGTTTCGAGTGGCGTGGGGATACCCTGATTCAAAGATCTGCGGTAACTCCGGGCCTCGAGTGGGAAGTGTCGCAGGTGAAGTATTCGGTGACGCCAGGCAACGCCCACTACAACGCGAAGGCTGCGCGCGCAAAGACGATGTCCAAAGATTCTAAGAATCAAAAGTTTGGACCAGATATTCCTTGGGAAATGCTCGCCCACAGCGACGACAAGATGGAGTGTTACACCTGCCACACGCCGTGGACCACGAGTTGCGGTGGTTGTCATCTGCCGATCGAGGCAAATGCCAAGACGGCGCGCCATCGTTACGAAGGCGGTGAGACGCGCAATTTTGCGACTTATAACCCGCAAGTCCTGCGTGAAGATATCTTCATGCTCGGCTGGCGTGGTCCGAGCGAAGGAGGGAAGATGGCTCCTGTGCGCTCTTCGTCGGCACTGGTGCTGTCTTCAACGAACTCCAACCGCGAGCGCATTTACGTTCAGCAGCCGCCGATCTCCGCATCGGGATACAGCTCGCAGGCGATGAATCCGCACTATCCGCATACCGAGCGTAAAACAGAAACTAAGACCTGCAGTGACTGTCACCTTGCGAAAGAGGGCGACAACAACGCGATCATCGCGCAGACCCTTGGCTACGGAACCCAGTTCATCAATTTTGCGGGACTCAATGCCTGGGTCGGCACCGAGAAAGGTGTAACTGCCATCGAGGTTACAGAGTGGGATGAGCCGCAGGCTGTCATCGGCAGTTACCTTCATCGCTACGCTTATCCCAAGTGGTACGCCGAGCACCTCGGTCGAAACCGTGAGTTGCAACGTGTCAGCGCTTTGACCGGCGACCTTGCAGGCTGTGTGCAAATGCGCGGCGAGTATGTGTTTTCAGCGGAGGGTAGGCGTGGCATGAGGGTGTTGGATTCCGCCAGCATCGCCAACAAGGGTGTCAGCCAGAAACTGATTAGCGCGCCGTTTTCACCGCTTGGGCATAACACTCAAGTCAAAACGACCAATGCCACCTGCGTGGCGTTGGCAACGACGCAGCCTGTGCATCCGCCGCGCAACGAAGGCGATCTCATGCGCAAGGCGAATCTCGAGCAGCCTTTCTTGCCGATCTATAACTTCGCCGTGATCACCGACTCGGTCGAAGGACTCGTGCTGGTCGATATCAATACGTTGGCAGATGGCGAATTCAGAAATAATTTCCTGAAGCGATTTGTGACCTGGAATCCGAGCGGGAAGCTGACGGGTGCGCGCTATCTGACCATCGCCGGAAATCTGGCTTACGTGGTCACCGACAAGCTGGTTGTCATCGCCGACTTGTCTACGCCGAGCGTGCCGAAGATCGTTGCTGAGATCCCGTTTGACTCGCCGCGTGCCGTGGCCTTGCAGTTCCGGTATCTCTTCGTCACCACGGCGCGTGGATTCGAGGTCGTCGACATCACGAAACCGTCGCGTCCGCGCAAACTGCCCGAAGCGACGGTGCCGCTCAACATGGCGGGCGGTTTCACCGTAGCCCGGACTTACGCGTACGTCGCCAACGGACGTGAGGGTTTGGCCATCATCGATGTGAAACGACCGCAGGCTGCGCGCTTATTCCAGAAGTGGAATGCCGACGGTGGTCTTGTCGATTCGCGAGACGTCATGATTGCCTCGACTAATGCGTCGCTCTTTGCCTATGTCGCAGACGGTAAGGGTGGATTGAAAGTCGTGCAATTGACGAGTCCATCTTCACAGCCGAATTTCTACGGGTTCAGTCCCGAACCGCGACCAGAGTTGATCGCGCACAAAGCGACGCGATCAGCCGCGCTCAGTCTCTCGCGACCTTTGGAGCGCGACAGGGCGGTGGACGAAAGCGGTGGTCAAGTCGCGGTGTTCGGTCGTCGTGGCTCACGCCCGTTCAACCTTCAGGAGATGCAGCGTATGTATCTCGATAAGGATGGCGAGCCCTGGTTCGTCGAGGACAACCCAGCCGTGCAGCAGGCGCAGAGGAACTCAAGGTGAGTTGTAAAACCATCCATTTGAAATGGGCAGCCTTAGGGCTTGCTGCCTTGTCCACGATTGGGGCAGTCGCAGACGAGGCCAAGCGTCGTCATGAAGGTGTGGCCTCCTGCGCTTCGTCGCTCTGTCACGGTTCTAGCCAACCGCTCAAGGCGTATGAGAGCGCCCTGCAAAACGAGTACACGACTTGGTCGCAATTCGATCCGCACTCAAATGCCTACAAGGTGCTGCTCAATAAGCAGTCACAGCAAATCGCTCGTAGGATGGGTATTGGTCCTGCGCACGAGGCGCCGGCGTGTCTGGCCTGTCATTCGGATGCCGTACCGGCGGCGCAGCGTGGCGCTAAGTTTCAAGTCGATGACGGGGTCGGATGCGAGAGTTGTCATGGTGGGTCGGAGCAGTGGCTGTCGACCCATTATCAAGGGTCGAAAACTTCCCGAAAAGAAAGTCTCGCGCGAGGACTGGTCGCCCTTGAGAATCCGGATACGCTCGCTGGGACTTGCCTCGCGTGCCACGTGGGTGACAAAGATCGTTATGCGAATCATCGGATGATGGCGGCTGGGCACCCGCGTATCGTCTTCGAGCTCGACACGTATTTAGAGCTTTGGCGTACCAGTGGGGGGCGGGAGCATTATCGAAAGAGCGCTCAGACGGCCCACGCTGGACTATGGGCCAAGGGCTTGGTCGAAGCCTCGCGCCGGCAACTCGAGTTGATCGATCGTCACGGCGCCGGTCGGCTTGGTCCGATTCCGGACTTCGGTATCTACGCGTGTCACTCCTGTCATCGGGATCTCCGTCAGTCGGCGTTCGGAGGTTCGAACTCGTCACTGGGCGGGCCCGGTGATCTTCGATGGCAAGACTCTCATCTGCTTGTTCTGCAGCAAGTTTCTTCAGCGCTTCGACTCGAGTCTTCGAAGCGTCTCGATCAGGCGATTGTTGGGCTACAGCATTCGGCCAATGGAGATGTCGCGTCTTTGAAGGCCGCGCTTACAGTCACTCGTGAAGCGCTCCTTCTCGTTGAGAAAGAACTCAAAGGGCGCAGCTGGAGTGCCGCCGAGATGAGTGCGATCGCTCAAACGCTGATCGACGCGTCTCGCCAAGGGAGATTCCCCGATCCGGCAGCTGCTGAGCAAGCAGCGATGGGTCTCGTCGTCATGCTTGCCGGGTTGAAGCTTGATCGTAGTAAGCGCGCGGAAATCGACCGTTTGTTCGATGAGTTACGCGATGACAACGCCTTCGACCAAAAACGATTTGTTAAATGGATGTCTGTGCTCGGTGCGCGCTGACCTTTGATGTCCCCGAGTTGGTACGAGTCTTGGCAGCGTGGTCCCCGCATCGATGAAGACGGTAGCGTAAGGGTTAGAGTATTTCAGCCGGGAGCGTTGACTCTCGATCTCCTTGACCCGGAGAGCAATTGCTTACTAGCGCGTTTCGAGAGGCTTCATCCCGATGGGCTCTACGAGGCGAACGTCGAGGCCTCGGTCGTCGATTACCGCTTGCTCGCGCGTTGGGAATCGGGTGGTGAATCGGTATTCGACGACCCGTACCGACATCCGAGCGTGTTAGAGACTCGTGAGCTGACAGAGTTCGCGGCGGGTCGGCATATTCGCCCTCAACGTTTGCTGGGCGCTGAGCCTTGCAGTTCGCTGGGTGTGCGAGGTGTTCGTTTTTCCGTCTGGGCACCGCGGGCGAGCGTCGTCAGCGTAGTGGGGGACTTTAATTTTTGGAATGAGCGTCAGCACCCCATGCGGCTACACCCTGAGAGCGGAATCTGGGAGCTCTTTATTCCGGGTGTGGCGGAAGGTGCCTTATACAAATTTGCAGTCTGCAATTCGGTAGGCGCGACAATTGGTCAAAAATCCGATCCATTCGCGCGTAGATCCGAGGCTTATCCCGGCACGGCAAGTGTAGTGTCTCGACGGGCCGAGCGCGTCCAGCGACCTGCGGCTCGTGTCGTTGCCAATGCAATCGACGCTCCGATGAGTATTTACGAAGTGCATCTTCCTTCGTGGCGACGCCCGAAAGATTCGCTAAGGCAATTTCTCGACTGGGACGAACTTGCCGCAGAGCTCGTTCCGTACGTGCACAAGCTCGGTTTCACGCATGTCGAGTTACTCCCGCCGGCTGAGCACCCATTCGATGGTTCTTGGGGCTATCAGCCCGTTGGCCTTTATGCGCCGACTTCCCGCCACGGTGAGCCGGACGGTTTCGGGCGTTTCGTGTCGGCGTGTCACGGTGCGGGGCTTGGCGTGATTGTCGACTGGGTGCCTGGCCACTTTCCGAATGATGCCCATGGGCTGGTTTGCTTTGATGGCGCGCCGCTTTACGAGTACAGCGATCCTCGCGAAGGCATCCACCAAGATTGGGATACCTTGATCTACGATTTTTCCAAGCCGCAGGTGAGAAGTTTTCTGATCGGCAGCGCGCTGCATTGGCTAGAGTCTTTCGGAATCGACGGACTGCGTGTCGATGCGGTCGCCTCGATGCTGTACCGCGATTACAGTCGACGCGACGGCGAGTGGCTGCCGAACGTCAACGGCGGTAGAGAAAATCTTGAGGCAATCGATTTTTTGCGCCAGCTCAATTCTGTGGTCGCTGCCGAGTGTCCTGGAACTCTGATGATCGCCGAGGAGTCCACCGCGTTTCCGAAAGTGACGGAACCTGTCGAGGCCGGGGGGCTTGGGTTTTCGTACAAATGGAACATGGGCTGGATGAATGACTCGCTACGCTACATCGCTCGATCGCCTGAGCATCGCGCCTACCACCATAACGAGGTAACTTTTAGCTTGCTCTACGCGTTCAGCGAGCGTTATGTGCTGCCGATCTCTCACGATGAAGTGGTACACGGGAAGGGTTCGCTGATTGGCAAAATGCCAAAAAATCGTGAGCAGAAATTTGCCAATCTACGGGCGTATCTCGGTTATATGTTCGGGCACCCCGGCAAGAAATTGCTTTTTATGGGGTGCGAGTTCGCGCAAGAGCTCGAGTGGAACCACGACGCCGAACTAGATTGGTCGCGGCTCGATGACCCCTTGAATGCTGGGGTTCAGCGTCTCGTTGGAGATCTGAACGAGTTGCTTCACAAGACGCCGGCTCTCTACCGTTGTGACGTCGATCCGCACTCATTCGAGTGGATTGAAGTGACCGACAAGCAGCGGTCCCTCATTGCTTTTATGCGTCGTGGTAACGCGCATGATCCGCCGATCATCGTCGTCAGCAACTTTACGTCGACAAAGATCGAAGGGTATCGGGTCGGCGTGCCCGCGGCGGGTGTGTATCGAGAAAGGCTGAACACCGATTCGGCCTACTACGGGGGTGGCAATATCGGGCTCAAGTATGGCGCCGCCACTTCCGAGGCCGTACCCGCACACGGTCGGGCGCACTCGATTGTGCTGCGTCTGCCACCTCTGTCTACGGTGTTTCTGACCCTGGCAGACCCTTCTGGGGGAGGCTACGAACGTTCGTCCAGGACGGCTCGGCACGGTCGGCTGGTGTAGACTCTCAACCTTCAATGGCGTCCCGCACCGGTTCCTTCGCGACGACCAGCCGTTAACCCCGCCAGGCCCGGAAGGGAGCAACGGTCGCGGCGATGTCGGGTGCCGGAGTCCAGCTGGTGCGGGCCGCCTCCAGAAGGACGAGCATGAGCTACACCGCACTCGCGCGAAAATGGCGACCCCGCCGATTCGATGAACTCACCGGGCAGGAGCATGTCCTGCAGGCGCTGTCGAATGCCCTCGAAACCAATCGAGTGCATCACGCGTTTTTGTTTACGGGCACGCGAGGCGTTGGCAAGACGACCATCGCACGCATTCTTGCCAAGTGTCTCAACTGCGAGACGGGTATGGGCCCCGCGCCGTGCGGCACGTGTGCGACCTGTCGCGAGATCGACGAAGGTCGCTTCGTCGATTTGATCGAAGTCGATGCGGCCTCGCGAACCAAGGTTGACGACACCCGCGAGCTACTCGATAACGTTCAGTACGCGCCGACGCGAGGTCGATACAAGGTCTATCTCATCGACGAAGTTCACATGCTCTCGACGCATTCCTTCAATGCGTTGCTGAAAACCCTCGAAGAGCCGCCGCCGCACGTCAAATTTTTGCTGGCGACGACCGACCCACAAAAATTACCGGTCACCGTGCTTTCGCGCTGTCTGCAGTTCAACCTCAAGCGGTTGTCTGTTTCGATGATCGCTGATCGCATGAAGGTGATCCTCAAGGCCGAGAACATCGAGTTCGAGCCTGCGGCCGTGCGCCTCATCGCTGAGGCGGCTGATGGCAGCATGCGCGATGGGTTGTCTTTGCTCGACCAGTTGCTCGCCTTCGGAGGCGGGAAGGTCGCCGAGAGCGAAGCCCGCGCCATGCTCGCGACGGTCGATCGCAAACAGGTGTTCCAGCTCGCGCGACTGCTCGGCACGTCAGACCCTGCCGAGCTCATGCGTTTCGCCCAGTCGCTCGATGAGTGGGCACCCGACTACGGCGACGTGCTCGACGCGCTGGCGACACTGCTGGTGCGAGTTGCGCTCAAGCAGACGTTGGCCACTTACGAGGGCGACGAATTACATCCGCCGGAGCAGCTCGCGGAGCTTGCCGCCGCGCTCAATCCCGAAGATGTACAGCTTTGTTACCAGACGGCGATTCTGGGAAGGCGTGATCTCGCTTGGGCACCCGACCCACGTACCGGCTTCGAGATGACCCTGCTGCGCATGGCGGCCTTCCGGCTCTCCTCAGGGCCTGTGGGCGCCTCTGGGGGCTCTGTGGCGAGCTCAGGGCCGACGGACGGTAAAGCGCCTCGACGGGCCTCGTCGGCGGCCTCAACGTCCTCAAGCTCGGCCCAAGGTGCGGCCCCGGCTCAGACGCCTTCTTCGGCATCTAAGGGGGTGACCCTCGATCTTTCGCAGTGGCAGGAGGTCATCGCGGGACTCGAGCTCGGTGGCGCCGCGAGGCAGCTGGCCGCGAACTGCGCCTACGCCGGTCGGGAGGGCGGGCTGATTCACCTGACGCTCGACCCGGCCCAGTCCTTGCTCAAGACCGCGTCGTTGATCGACAAGCTCTCGCAGGCCTTGTCGCGCGCGCTCGGTGAAACGGTTCGCGTCGAGATCGAGCTCGCGCAGGCGCCGGTCGACACGCCGGCTCGCGCAGAGCAGCGCGCTGCCGATGCCGAGCTCGACGAGGCCCGGCGATCGCTCGAGTCGGATGCGACGATTCGGGGTTTCAAAGAAAAATTCGGCGCCAGTCTGAAGACAGATTCCGTCAAACCGCATTAAGGAAAATCAGCGATGGCCAATTTCGGAAATATGATGAAGCAAGCGGAAGCTCTGCAGCGCAACATGCAAAAGGCGCAGGAAGAGATCGCGCAGATGGAAGTCGTCGGCGAGTCGGGCGGCGGCATGGTCAAGGTCACGATGACCGGCAAGCACGAGGTGAAGCGCGTGCAGATCGAGCCTGCCGTCATCGGCGATGATCGCGAGATGCTCGAAGATTTAGTCGCGGCGGCCATCAACGATGCCGTGCGGCGCGTCGAGACCGAAAGCCAGCAACGCATGTCCTCACTGATGTCTGGGCTGCGTTTGCCTCCCGGCTTCAAGATGCCGTTCTGAGTTAGCTCCTCGAGATGAAGCACACTCCCGCGCTCGCTCGGCTCATCGATGCGTTGCGTACTTTGCCGGGCGTTGGCCCCAAGACCGCTCAACGGATGGCATTTCATTTATTGCAGGAAGGTCGTGACGGCGCGCGTGCGTTGACCGAGGCGCTTTCGGGCGCGCTCTCCAAAGTGGGTCGATGTCGTCAATGCCGCATGCTCACCGAGAGTGAGCTGTGTTTCATCTGCAGTTCGACGCAGCGCGATGCGAGTCAGCTCTGTGTCGTCGAGTCACCCGCGGATGTCGTCGCCATCGAGCAATCGGGTGGCTACCGTGGGCGTTACTTCGTGTTGATGGGGCATCTATCACCGCTCGATGGAGTAGGGCCTGAACAGTTGGGAATCCGCGAACTCGAGGCGCTGCTCGACTCGGGTGCCGTTCAAGAATTGATTCTGGCCACGAACCCCACCGTAGAGGGCGAGGCGACAGCGCATTTTCTGTCTGAGATTGCCAAGGCGCGCGGTCTGCGTGCGACGCGCATTGCGCATGGTGTGCCGATCGGCGGCGAGCTCGAGTACATCGATGGCGGAACGCTCGCCCACGCGCTCGCCGGGCGCCAGTCGCTGATTTAGTCGCGTTTTCGGCCTGGGCCCTGGGCGGCTTTCAAATCGGCATATAGCCGCCGCAGTCTGCGGTAGCTCTCGTATCGACGTTCATTCATCTCTCCGCTCTCCGCGGCGGAGCGAACCGCACAGCCCGGTTCATGCATATGCTGGCAGTCGGCAAAGCGGCAACGGGTCGACAGTTGATCTACTTCGGGAAATCCGAGGCTGCGAGGTTCGAGCGAGTTGATGGACGGAGCGAAGTCGCGTACCCCCGGAGAGTCGATGACGTGACCACCGTCCGGCAGATCGTGCAGTGACGAGCTCGTAGTGGTGTGTCGACCTTCGGCATCCCGATCGAGTTCACCGGTCGCGAGATCGATACCGGGAATGAGTCGACCAATGATCGAAGATTTACCGACGCCCGATTGACCGACGAATACGCTCGTCTCGTGACGGAGAATTTCATTGAGGGCATCGAGACCTTGACCTATCTCGGCACTGCAAAGAAGGATTGGATATCCCGCCGTCTCGAAGGACTGGGTCAGCGAAGAGAGGTCGACGTCGGGGGTAAGGTCGCATTTGTTCACGAGCACGAGTGCCTTGATGCCCGCGGACGAAGCGGCGCAGAGATAACGGTCGATGATGAACAGATCGGGCATCGGTGCAGGTGCCATCACGGCGACCAAGAGCGAGAGATTCGCGACCACTGGCTCGGCCTCTCCGCGCAGTGTGGCGCGGGCGAGAAGGGTGCGACGAGGCAGGACCTCGGTGACGTGGACCTCGGCGTGGGTCGCGTCTTCGCTGCAGCGCACCCGGTCACCGCAAACCACCTGAAGACGGCGCCCAAAGGGTCGCGCTTGAACGATACGTCCCGTATCGTCGCGAACCCGGACGTGACGCCCGTACGCAGCAATGACTTGTGCTTCGAATTCCAAGATGGGGTCACTCTAGCCTCTGATAGACTTTCGCTCAATCTCAAAGACCTTACGACGGACCGTCACCATGCCGAGTCGCGAAGCGCTGATTTGGATCGATCTCGAGATGACCGGGCTCAAACCCGACTCGGACACCATCATCGAAATTGCGACGTTGGTGACCGACTCGTCGTTGCAGCTCATTGCCGAAGGCCCGGTGCTCGCGATCCACCAGGATGACGCCACGCTTGCGCGCATGGACGAGTGGAACCAGCGGCAACATGGCGGCTCAGGTCTCATTGCTCGCGTTCGAGCGAGCACGATCACGCTCGCTGAGGCTGAGCGTCAGACACTCGAGTTTTTGTCGCAACACGTCGAAGCCGGCGCGTCGCCCATGTGTGGCAACAGCATTTGCCAAGATCGTCGATTCATGGCGCGCCTGATGCCGAAGCTCGAGGCGTTCTTCCACTACCGAAACCTCGACGTGAGTACTGTCAAAGAATTAGCCAAGCGCTGGTCGCCAGAGCTCGCCGCAGCCTTCAACAAAGAAGGCACGCATCTCGCACTCGACGACATCCGCGAGTCAGTACGCGAGTTGCAGTATTACCGCGAGCGATTCTTCGTGTTCGGTCCGCGAGGGGCGTGCTGAGCGTGTCGGCGGTCGATCTTCCGACGTTCGACGATGTCGTCGCCGCTCTGGGTCGATTGGGCGGTCGAGTGTTACGCACGCCAGTGATGAACTTCCCGCGCTTCGACGCACGCGTCGGTCGGCGAGTGCTCTTTAAGTGCGAAAATTTTCAGCATGTCGGAGCGTTCAAGTTGCGCGGCGCCACCAATGCCTTGCTGCAACTCGAGTCGAAGGCAAAAGTCGTGGCCACGCACTCCTCGGGTAATCATGGCGCCGCGCTTGCTCGAGCGGCGCGTGAGCTCGGCTGGCGGTGCGTCGTCGTTGCGCCGAGAGATGCCTCGGCGGTGAAGCTGCAATCGATTCGCGCCGAGGGTGCCGAGCTCGTCTCTTGCGAGCCCGGGCTCGTGGCCCGTGAGGCCGCGCTGGCCGAGGTGGTCGCACGAACGGGCGCGGAGGTTGTTCATCCTTTCGATGATTCTCGAGTGATCGCTGGGCAAGGCACGGCGGCTCTCGAACTGCTAAGCGAATACCCCAACATCGACGTGGTCACCGCGCCGGTGGGCGGAGGGGGCTTGCTGTCGGGCACGGCTATCGCCAGCAAGGCGATGGCTCCGAGCTGTCGCGTGGTCGGGGTCGAGCCAGAGATGGCTGACGACGCCGCACGATCATTTCATGGCGGCGAGCGTGTGGGTGTTAAGGGCTCACCGGCGACGATCGCGGATGGACTCCGCGGCTCGATCGGTGTGCGACCTTTCGCCATCTTCAAAACGCAGGTAGACGACGTGTTGACGGTGTCGGAGAGCGCGATCGTCTCTGCGATGCGCATTGCGCTCGAAGATTTGAGGCTGCTCGTCGAGCCTTCATCGGCTGTGCCGCTTGCGGCGCTCATCGATGGGCGCATCGGAAAAGCGGGAGAGACGGTCGGTGTGATCGTCTCCGGCGGAAACGTCGATCTCTCTGTCTGCCCGTTTTTGGCGGGCCGCGCGCCGCTTAACGCTTAGCCGCTGCGGCGGCGTCTTGCGCGAGCATCAACCAGGTTTCGATCACCGTATCGGGGTTGAGCGAAAGGCTGTCGATGCCTTCTTCCACGAGCCATCGCGCGAGATCGGGGTGATCGGAAGGCCCCTGCCCACAAATGCCGACGTATTTTTTGGCCTTTCGACAGGCGCGAATGGCCATGGAGAGCATTTCTTTCACGGCAGGATCGCGCTCATCGAAGTGCTGAGCGACGATGCCTGAGTCGCGGTCGACCCCGAGAGTGAGCTGCGTCATGTCGTTCGAGCCGATCGACATACCATCGAAGAACTCGAGGAATCGGTCGGCGAGCACGGCATTCGACGGTAGCTCGCACATCATGATGATCTTGAGATCATGTTCGCCACGCTTCAGGCCATTGGTGGCCAGCAACTCCGTGACCTCTTTGGCTTCTCGCAAGGTGCGTACGAACGGCACCATGACTTGCACGTTGGTGAGGCCCATCTCGTTGCGAACTTTTTTGAGCGCGCGGCATTCGAGCTCAAAGCAGGCGCGAAAGTTGACGTCGGTGTAACGCGCGGCACCGCGGAACCCGATCATCGGGTTTTCTTCTGTCGGTTCGTAGAGGCGTCCGCCGATCAGATTGGCGTACTCGTTCGACTTGAAATCGGAGAGCCGCACGATGACGGGTTCAGGTGCGAACGCGGCAGCGATTTGCGACACGCCCTCGGCCAGCTTATCGACATAGAAGCCGACGGGGTCGGCATAGCCCGACATCTGCGCGCGGATTTCTTCTTTCAGAGGCGCGTTGAGCTGATCGAACTCGAGCAGGGCGCGCGGGTGCACGCCGATCATGCGGTTGATGATGAACTCGAGGCGTGCCAACCCCACCCCGCGATGCGGAATGCTCGCAAAGTCGAAGGCGCGATCAGGGTTGCCCACGTTCATCATGATTTTGACGGGGGCGGGGGGCAGGGCGTCGAGCTCGATCTGACGACGCTCGAAGTCGAGCGCACCCTCATACACAAAACCCGTATCCCCTTCGGCGCACGACACGGTGACGGGTTGTCCTTCGCGGATGCTGCTTGTGGCGTTGCCGCAGCCGACAACGGCGGGGATCCCGAGCTCTCGCGCAATGATCGCGGCGTGGCAGGTCCGACCTCCGCGGTTCGTGACGATGGCTGAGGCCCGCTTCATGACGGGCTCCCAATCGGGGTCGGTCATGTCGGCGACGAGCACGTCACCCGGCTGAACGCGTGCCATCTGCGACGGATCGGAGATCACGCGGGCAGGGCCTGCGCCGATACGCTGCCCGATACTGCGGCCCTGGGCGATGATGTTGGAGCGCTTGGCGAGGGTGTAACGCTGAATCGTTCGGCCGCTACGGCTCTGCACCGTCTCAGGCCTTGCCTGAAGGATGTAGAGCGTGCCGGTGGCGCCATCCTTGCCCCACTCAATGTCCATCGGCCGACCGTAATGCTCCTCGATGATGAGCGCCTGCTTGGCAAGCTCGAGCAGATCGGCGTCGTCGAGGCAGAAACGATGGCGGTCGGCTGGCGCGACATCGACGGTGCGAACGCGTTCGGCGGCGCCCGCCTCGCCGTAGACCATCTTGATGGCCTTGGCGCCGAGGTTGCGACGCAGCACGGCGTGGCGACCCGCGCGCACAGCGGGTTTGTAGAGATAAAACTCGTCCGGGTTTACGGCGCCTTGGACGACAGTTTCGCCGAGGCCATAAGATGCGGTGATGAATACGACATCGCGGAAGCCGCTGTCGGTATCGAGCGTGAACATCACGCCGCTCGCCCCGAGATCAGAGCGCACCATTTGCTGGATGCCCGCCGAGAGCGCGACTTGTGAATGATCGAAGCCTTGATGGACGCGATAGGCAATGGCGCGATCATTGAAAAGCGAGGCGAAAACGTGGCGCATCGCCTCGATGACAGCGTCTTCGCCTTGCACGTTCAAAAAGGTTTCTTGTTGGCCTGCGAAGGAGGCCTCGGGCAGATCTTCGGCGGTTGCCGATGAACGGACGGCTACCGACACGTTATCGCCGAAGCGACGATAGCCTTCGCGAACGGCCTTCTCGAGCTCAGTCGGTAGTGGCGCTTCGAGGATCCAGCCCCTGATGGTTGCGCCAACCTCAGAGAGGCGCACCACATCGTCGACGTCGAGTGATTGAAGCAATTCGCGAATTCGGTGGTCGAGCCCGTTGTGGGCGAGCATCTGACGATAGGCCGCCGCCGTCGTCGCGAACCCACCCGGAACCTTGACGCCGAGTCGGGCGAGTTGCCCGATCATCTCTCCGATGGACGCGTTCTTGCCGCCGACGGTTTCGACGTCGTGCATGGTCAGACGTTCGAAGGGTAGGACGAGTTCGGTCACAGGCGCATCCTTGAGTTGGCGGGCGGGTCGAGGGAGACTGGCGTCTGGCGATTAATGAGTAGAACCACTCGTGACAACACGAACCGTATTTTTTGTTTCCGACCAAACCGGCGTCACGGCGGAGACCATGGGGCACAGCCTGTTGACGCAGTTCGACGGGCTGCAATTTCGGGCCGTGACTCTGCCATTTGTCTCCACCATTGACAAGGCACGCGAGGCGGTTCGGCGCATCAATGCCTCGGGCGTCGAAGAGGGCACTCGGCCGATCGTTTTCAGCACCTTGGTTCAGGACGACTTACGGCTTGTGTTACGCGAGGCGGAAGGGCTGGTACTCGATTTCTTCGAAGCCTTCGTGGGGCCCATGGAACGCGAACTCGGCACGCGCTCGACCCACAGTTCGGGCAAGGCGCACGGCATCTCCGATTCGGTCGGTTACGCGGCTCGCATCGACGCCACGAATTACGCACTCTCGAACGATGATGGTTCCAATCGTGATTATTCGAAAGCCGATGTCGTGCTGGTGGGCGTCTCGCGCTCGGGCAAGACGCCGACCTGTCTTTACCTCGCGATGCAGTACGGCATCTTTGCCGCGAATTACCCTTTGACCGACGACGATCTCGAGTCGGCCCGTCTGCCGCCAGCGCTGCAACCGCATAAGGGCAAGCTATTCGGGCTGCGGATCGCGCCCAACCGTCTGCAGCAGATTCGTCAGGAGCGACGGCCAAACAGTCGCTACGCATCGCCGCCGCAGGTTCAGTTCGAAACTCGTGCCGCGGATGCCATTTTTCAGCGAAACGCCATTCCGGTGCTCGACACCACCGAATGTTCCATCGAGGAAATCTCGGCCCGCATCCTCGAGGCGACGGGCATCGAGCGCCGTGTTCGTCCATGACGCACGTGTGACACTCGCGCTATAGTTAAATCAATGAAATCGTCTTCCGACAACTTCGATTCGCGCAAGCTTGCCCTGCAGGGGCTGCTCGGCGAGCCTCTGTTGCCGGCGAGCTGGCGATCGAGGCCCCGCAGTTTTGTGGCGCTGATGGCCCTCTACGAAAGTAATTACCGCAGACTGGGCGCGCTCGCGGGTGAGCTGCGTTCGGTCGATGGTTTGCATCGCTCCAGTGTGCAGGGTGACGTCGAGCTCGAGCTTCGCGTTACGGAGCGCTCTCCTTACACGACGATGCTGCAACTCACCTACGTATTTTCGGACGATGGGTCAGTACCCAATGCGCCCGATATGGAAGTCCGGGTCTACCACGATGCGCGCCTTGCCGAGGCGCATTCGTGGGCGGATACGCATGAGCACCCGCTGCTACGCGGATGGCGTCAGCATGCGGGTCTCGATCTCGATCAGCGTTGGGCCCGCAACATGATGCTCAATAAATGGCTCGACTATTGCCTCGAGCGTGGGCACGGCTTCAGGCGGCTTCGCGCTTCGCCGTAACCGTTTTCGGTTTCGCCGATTTTGCGGGCGCCGAAAGCTTGAGCATGTCGACCATCACCTCAGCCGACTGATCGAGCACCACGTCGGGTTGCTTCGAAGAATCGAGGTCTTCGATCGAGGCGAGGGGCGATTCGGAGCGCGCGACGCGACGCGCATTCTCTCGGGCGAGTCGATTGGCTTCGAGCTGCGTGCGCTCCGCTTTGCGTTTGTCGAGGTTGAGCGAAATCGAGCGCTGATCGCGCAATCGGTCTAGCGCGGCGATGTCCTCCACGAGCCAGCGGTAATCGGGGTCGCGGCTCTGGCGAGCGTTCTCTTCGAGCGCAAGTTTCGCGATCGACGGAAGACGAGTGTCGAGCGCCCGAAACTCTGCGCGATCGATGCGGTCCCAAGGCAGGGCATCGTCGAGCGAACTTTCGCCGATGTCCTTGAGACTGATCGGCGAGGCGAGCTCTACATCGGGCTCGACGCCGCGATGCTGCGTGCTCTCGCCGGTCACGCGATAAAACTTGCCGATGGTGACGGTGAGCTGCCCGTTGACCGGTCGCGCGCTCCAGCGCGACAGCGGTACGAGGTTTTGGACCGTGCCCTTGCCGAAGCTGCGTTGACCGACCACGACACCGCGGCGGTAGTCCTGGATTGCACCCGCGAAGATCTCGGAAGCTGAGGCGCTGAAGCGATCAATGACCACGACCAGCGGACCGTCATAGGCGATCCCTGCATCGGGGTCGTCGAGTACTTCACGCTCGCCGTTCGAGAACTGCACCTGAACGACGGGTCCTTGGTCGACGAATAGTCCTGTGAGGGACTGCGCCTCGGGGAGGAATCCGCCGCCGTTGCCACGCAGATCGATCACGAGTCCGTCGATTTTCTCTTCCTTGAGTTCGTCGATGAGGCGTCTGACATCACGCGTCGTGCTGCGATAGTTTTTATCGCCGGCGCGTTGGCCGTCGTAATCGGAGTAGAAGCCCGGCACGTTGATGACGCCAACGCGATATTCGGTGTCGCCCCGTTTGATCGTCTTGAGTTCCTTGCGAGCCGCCTGCGCTTCGAGCGTGACTTTGCCGCGCGTAAATTCAAGGACTCGTTCCGGTGAGCCCGGCGCCGCACCCACGGGCAGGATCTGCAAGCGGACGAGGGTGCCGCCCTTGCCACGGATCAACTGCACGACATCGTCGATACGCCAGCCGACCACGTCGGTCAACGGGCCTTGCTTGCCTTGGCCCACGGCGGTGATACGGTCGTTGACGCTCAGGGCGCCGGAGGCCGCGGCCGGGCCACCTTCGATGAGATTCATGATGGTGACGTAGTCGTCGATGAGCTGCAGCGAAGCGCCGATGCCTTCGTAATTGAGGCTCATCTGAATTTTGTACTCCTCGGAATTACGGGGCGAGAAGTAGTTGGAATGCGGATCGAAAGTGCGTGCGTACGAGTTGAGAAACACCTCGAAGACTTCTTCGGGTTTGACCTGGTCGGCTCGCTTGAGCACCCGATCATAACGAGTGCGCAGCACTTCTCGCGCTTCGTCCCAAGTCTTGCCTGCGAGCAAGAGCGATATGGCGTCATTCTTCACGCGCTTGCGCCACAGTTCGTCGAGTTCGCCGGTGGTGGTGGGCCACGACGCCTTTTCGCGATCGAACTCGAATGACTCGTCGAGCGTGAAGTCCGGCGTTTGATCGAGCAAGGCGAGTGCATGTCGGATGCGTTCACGATTGCGTTGCTGATAGCGCGCGAACATCGCATAAGCCGGTTCGAGGTCGCCGGTGCGGATCATGTCGTCGAAACGAAGGCGGTAAGCCTGAAACTCGGCGATGTCACTCGCCAAGAAATAACTACGCTGCCCATCGAGACCATCGAGGAATTTGTCCATGACTCGCGGCGACATGGCGTCGTCGATGCGCTGCTGGCTGTAATGGTTGTCTTCGAGCAGGGCGCCGACCTGACGCGCGATCATGCGTTCGCGGGCCGAAGGGGCCATCGCGCCGGGCGGCAGGGCTGAGGTATCGGCCGTCAGTCGCGAGGAGCTGCCTAAGGTGAGCAGCCCGATCGTCAGGGCAACATAGGCGATGAGTGCCGCCGGGCGGCGTCCTTGAGGGGTCATGGGCATCCGGGGTTCGGTAGAATCCCCTGCAGACTAGTTCCCCGGAGGCGCCCCATCAAGTGCGGCGCCGTTCGGGTCGAGGTTTTCATGCGTCCATTGTCCGTATTGCTCGGAATTGTGCTGGGTTCGGCCGTATCCATCACGGTTGCGCTCGTGTTGACCCTGGTGGTGTTCCTGATGCTGCCAGAGTTCACCGACCGCATCGGAGAGGAGTTTCCGCCGCTGCTCTTCACCCTGGCGGGTTCTGCGCTGATCGCCGTGGTGTCGGCTTTCGGGTTTTATGGTGAACTTCGAGAGACGGCCTGGCGGCGCTTGCCGCAGGTGGCACTCGCGCTCTTGTTGACCTTCATCGGCTGGATGGTTTGGCCACAAAAATGATTTTCGGATTATCGGGGAGATCTTGCATGTCCAAGTCTGCAGTTCTTGCGCTACTCGCGCTCACCCTCGTGGGTTGCCACGGTGCGTCGCGTTCAACGCCACCGCCAATTTCGGCCGCAGAGTACGAGCGTCATATCGCGACCTTGTCGAGCGATGAGTTCGAAGGTCGCAAGCCGGGCACCGCAGGTGAGCGCAAGACCGTCGACTACCTCGTCTCCGAGTTCAAAAAATTAGGTCTCGCGCCCGGAAACGGCGACTCCTACTTGCAACAAGTTCCGATCGTCGAAATTACGGCCGGCAGCGATGCCACCTTCACGCTCGGCGATACCAAGCTCGAATATGGTCCTGACGTGGTCATCTGGACGAAGCGCATTCTTCCCGAGGTGTCGATCACCAACAGCCCGCTCGTATTCGTGGGGCATGGTGTCGTGGCGCCCGAGTACGGATGGAATGACTACGCCGGTGTCGATATGCGCGGCAAGACCGCCGTAATCTTGATCAACGACCCAGGCTTCGCGACGAACGACGCCAAGCTATTCCGTGGTCGAGCGATGACCTACTACGGCCGTTGGACCTACAAGTTCGAAGAGGCAGCGCGTCAAGGCGCTGCCGCGGCGATCATCATTCACGATGACAAGCCTGCGGCTTATGGCTGGGGAACAGTGCAGACGAGCTGGACAGGGCCGCAGCTCGATACGGTCTCTGCCGATGGCAACGCGGGTCGTGTGGCCATCGAGGGTTGGATCACACGGGCCGCCGGTGATGCGCTGCTGCGCGCGAATGGCCGAAGCTACGACGAACTATTGGTCGCGGCTAGCCAACCTGGCTTCAAGCCCATTCCTCTGGCGCAACAGGCGAGCGGCAGTCTCCGTAATCTGATTCGTCGCTCCAATTCACCGAACGTGGTGGCGCTGCTCAAGGGCAGCAAGCAGCCGGATGAATACGTGGTCTACATGGCTCATTGGGATCATCTCGGAAAGTCGCTGGCTCGCGGTGGCGACAATATTTTCAACGGCGCGCTCGACAATGCGACCGGCACGGCCGGCTTGCTCACGATCGCCAAAGCGTTTTCCGAATCGAAGCGTCGGCCCGAGCGTTCGGTGGTGTTCCTGGCCGTCACGCTCGAAGAAAGTGGGCTGCTCGGTTCGGCGTTCTACGTTCAGAATCCGATCTTCCCGCTCAACAAAACGGTGGCGGCGCTCAACATGGACGCCATTACCTGGGGTGGACCGACTCGTGACGTTTCGGTCGTCGGTTATGGTGCCTCTGAGCTCGAGCCTTACCTCGAGCGTGCAGCAGCCAAGCAGGATCGCGTGCTGCGCGAAGAGCCGACACCGGAGAACGGGTTCTTCTATCGCTCCGATCACTTCAACTTCGCGAAGGTCGGCGTGCCGGCGCTCTATTTCAAACTCGGTATCGAAGATCGCGAAAAGGGTGCCGAGTGGGCGAAGGCCAAGGCGGCCGAGTTCACGGCCTTGCACTATCACAAGCCTTCGGATGAATTCAGGCCGGGTACTGATCTGCGCGGAGGAGTCCAGGATCTCGAGTTGCTGTTTGACGTGGGCTCGACCTTGGTCCGTGAGAAGCGCTTTCCGAACTGGTACGCCACGAGCGAATTTCGTGCGGCACGAGATCGAAGTATGGCTGTCGCCAAATAGCGAGCAGCCTCGGCGCTTCAGAGCTGGCGCACGCCCCAGGCCGTGAGGCGCAAGGCGCTGAGCAGCGCATAGGGCGCGAGGAGGAGAATCCAGGCGGAAAAAGACCCGGCGTAGAGCAGGGTGAAGAAGTCGCCGAGGATCGCGAACATGCCGCCGTTGGCGTAGGGGCCGAGCAGCGCTCTCCCGGTGGCCCAGACGATCAATGGCAAGCCCACCGCCGAGAAAATGAGCGAGCCCGCGAGCAGGCGGGCCTCGCGGTTGACGGTGAGCAGGTCGAGCTTCGAGTTTCGGCGGCCCATGCGGGCATAATACGGCATGAGCACCATTCGGGCAGCAGTGATCGGGACCGGTTATCTCGGTCGATTCCATGCGCAGAAGTACGCCAGTGAGCCGGCGTGCGCCTTGGTCGCGGTCGCCGATACGCGCGCCGAGGCACGCGAAGCGCTGGCTCGTGAGCTCAACACCCGCGGCGTCGCCGATCATCGCGAGTTGCTCGGTCAAGTCGATGCCGTGAGCATCGTCACGACAACTCCCGCGCATCACTCCATCGCGCGTGATTTTCTCGAAGCCGGCGCGCACGTACTAGTCGAAAAGCCCATCACTGAGACACCCGAGCAAGCCAAAGACCTTATCGCCCTGGCTGCGCGGAAGGGGCTCATTCTGCAAGTGGGGCATCTCGAGCGCTTCAATCCTGCGATCGTCGCTGCCGAGGGGCGACTCGAGCGTGCGCGCTTCATCGAATGTCAGCGCCTCGCGCCCTTCAAAGAACGAGGGACCGACGTCAACGTCGTCCTCGATCTCATGATTCACGATATCGATATCGTGCAAAGCATCGTGGGTCGTCCGATCGAGTCGATCGACGCCGTGGGAACGCCCGTGTTTTCTGGCGCCGTCGATATCGCGAATGCGCGTATTCGGTTTGCAGGCGGGTGCGTCGCCAACGTGACGGCCAGTCGGGTGAGCCTCAAGACCGAGCGGAAGTTGCGCGTGTTTCGCGACGATGCCTATCTCTCGATCGATCTTCAGCAGCGCATCCTCACGACCATCACCAAGCGTTCGACGCCACTCGCAGCCGGGGAGTTGCCGGTCAACATCGAGGAGCAGAGCTTCGAGCAGGGCGATGCGCTGCGAGCTGAGATTCGATCGTTCCTCGACTGTATCGCCAAGGGTCGTCCGCCGGTGGTGGACGGGGAAGCTGGCCTGAGAGCGCTCGAAACGGCGATCCGAATCACCGAAATGCTGGCGCCGAAGGGAGGCTGAGCGAATGTCTGCCAAGCCGAATGCGCGAAAAGTCACCGTGGCGGCGACCCAGTTCTCGTGCAGCTGGGACCGTGATGCGAACATCGCGCGTGCCGAAGCGTTGGTGCTAGAGGCTGCGGGCCGCGGAGCGCAGGTGATTTTGCTTCAGGAGTTGTTCGAGACTCCGTACTTCTGCATCGAGCAAGATGCCAAGCATTTCGAGTTGGCAGCAACCTCAGCCGACAATGTCGCGATCAAACATTTCAGACGCATCGCGCGTGAGCTTGAGGTCGTGCTGCCGATCAGTTTTTTCGAGAGGGCGAATCAGTCGTTCTTCAATAGCGTCGCCATCGTTGATGCCGATGGCGAAGTGCTAGGCCTCTATCGGAAGTCGCACATCCCGAATGGGCCGGGCTACCAAGAGAAGCAATACTTCAGCCCCGGCGACACGGGCTTCAAAGTATGGCCGACGCGATTCGGCCGGCTCGGCGTCGGCATCTGCTGGGATCAGTGGTTTCCAGAGTGCGCACGCGCGATGGCGTTGCTCGGGGCGGACTTGCTCTTTTACCCGACGGCCATCGGTAGCGAACCGCCGCCTGCGCCATCCATCGACTCGCGCCTGCATTGGCAGCGCACCCAGCAGGGGCACGCCGCCGCTAACGTCATGCCGCTCATCGCTTCGAACCGCTACGGCGTAGAGCGCTCGTTGCAAGATCCTGAAAATCTGTTCATTCGTTTTTATGGCTCGTCATTCATCGCCGATCACACTGGCGCCAAGGTGGCCGAAGCGGGTGAAGAGGGCGATGCGGTCATCACCTCGACATTCGATCTCGACGACATCGCGAAGCAGCGGGCGAGTTGGGGCGTATTCCGAGATCGTCGCCCCGATCTCTACGGCACGCTGGTGAGTTACGACGGTGTCGACCCGCGTCGTTGAGACGGCCGCCGGCGTGAGCCCGATCCCGGCTTGGGTGATCACGGGACCGTTGGGCTCTGGTAAAACGACGCTCATCGCGCGTTGGCTTGCGGAGAAACCGGCCGACGAAAACTGGGTCGTCTTGCTCAATGAATACACCGATGCAGGTATCGATGCACTGACCGTGGCCGCTGCAGCAAAAGGCGCCTATGACGTGCGGCTCGTGCCGGGCGGCTGTTTGTGTTGCGCGGGTGAGGCCGATTTCCGTCGCAATCTTCAAGATCTCATCGAACGTGTCAGGCCTGCGGGCATTCTGGTCGAGCCTTCGGGTCTTGGGCATCCTGGCGGCATCGTCGAAGAACTGCTCGCTCACGAGTCGGCGGGGAATATCCGACTGTGTGGTGTCATCGGTCTCGTCGACCCCGCAAATCTTGACCGTACCGATGAAACGCTTATCGCAGTTCGCGAGATCGCCGATGCGTGGGTACTGACCAAACCTGACCTGGCTTCTAGCGAGCAGCGCAACAAGTTCAGGGCGATGGCCGAAGAACTCTTCCCGGCAAAGAGCTGGATCGGCGAGTCGGAGCAGGGGGCGCTTCCGCCTGAGGCGGTGGCCGCCATCGAGCGTGCGCGACCGGCTCGCCCGAAAACGGCATCGCTTCAGCGGCCGTTCAGTCATGCGGCGGAGCGCGTGCATATCACCCTTCGTGATCACGTGCATCCAGGCGGTGAACCCGAGGTGCAGTGGTCAGAGTGTGAGTCCGTCACTCGCCGCGAGTTTCATCAACTCGGTCGACATGGTGCACGCTGGACGTTCCCCCGCTCGATGTCGTTCGTCGAGGTGCGATTGCTCACGCTGCTTTCGAGCGACTTGTCGCTCTTCGACCCGGTCCTCACTCGACCGGAACGTTTGAAAGCTGTCGTTCGTGTAGATGAAGACACGTGGTTGCTCATTCAGGTGGTCGAGGGTCGGTTGTCGATGCAGCCTACGGCCTGGCGACGCGATAACCGTATCGAGGTCCATCTACCTCCGGGCGCCGTGTGGGACGTTCGGGCTTGGGACCGCCTATGGGCGCGTTGCCTTAGAGGCTTGCTCCCTCGTTCATGACCGCTGAACACAGAGCGACTCTCGCGCGATGGCATGCGGTCGCGGTGGCGGCTGTCCAAGGCGAGCGTGTGTTCAAAGATTACGCAAGCGTGATCGATGGGGTGTTTTGTTTCGAGCGGGGAGATCGAAAGGTCCGTTTTTCGCTGCCACCGAAAGGGGGTCGCCTTCGGCTCATCGGCCTCGGCAAGGCGTCGCTTGGCATGGCCCGAGGTTTCAGGGCGTGCCTGCAGGGAGCGGGGCATGACGTGGACGATGGCTTGTTGATCGTGCGCGATGCGCCCTCGTCACTAGCGTCAGGCGAGAGGCTCGAGCCTTCGCAGGTCCTGCTCGGCAATCATCCTTATCCAGGTATCGAGAGTGAGCGCGCAGCGAGACGTCTGCTCGAATTCATTGGTACGCCGAGGCCTGAGGATCGATTCGTCGTTTTACTGTCGGGTGGGGCCTCAGCGCTTTGCGCCTTGCCCGCGCCGGGCGTCACACTCGAAGAGAAGCGGCGCGCAACACTCGAGATCATGAATTCCGGCGCGCCGATCGCGGAGATCAATCGCGTCCGTCAGCAACTCTCGGCGATCAAGGGCGGTCGGCTTGCCGCGAAGCTTGAGCCAGCTAAGTTCCTCACCCTCGCGATCTCCGACGTACCCGGGGATGATCCTCTCGTGATCGGATCAGCACCGACGTGGTCCGAGGATATCGCTCGAGGCGGCGGTCGATATGTCGTGATCGCGACGCTTGATGATGCACTCGACGCAGCGGCTCGCTCAGCGAGGGCTGAGGGCTTCGAGGTTGCGGCTCTCGGTCGATGCCTCGACGGGCTGGTCGAAGACATAACGACGCGGGTGATCCGAGAAATCGAACGTCGAAACGGTCCGCACGCGACCCCTCGACCCTTGTTGATCATCGCCGGGGGTGAGTCGCTCGTTCGCATTCGCGGTCCGGGTCGAGGAGGGCGTGCTCAGGAGCTGGCACTTCGGCTCGGACGGGCGCTCGCCGGCCACAACGCCGCGTTAGGATTCAAATCGATTTCGGGGCTCGTCGCCGGAACGGACGGCTCGGACGGACCCACGATCGCGGCCGGTGCGTTTTTCGATAGCTCGACGATGTCGCGAGCACATACCGTCAAACTCGATGTTGCACGCTCGCTGGACGGGAGTGACGCAGGTTCGGCATTGGAGACGCTCGGAGATCTTTTCATTACCGGGCCCACCGGCACGAACGTCGCCGATGTCCTCATGGTGGTGATTCCGGACCGTTAAAATTTGGCCTAATTGAGGTCGCCCTGTTTGTCGGAGAGATTCATGACTGATTCAGCCCCCGTCATCGCCGTGATCGGTGGGACTGGAGATCTCGGCTCGGCCATCGCGCGTCGCCTCGTCAAGGCGGGTGAGCGTGTGGTCATCGGCTCGAGAGATCCCGCCAAAGCTGCCGAAATAGCCTCGCGTATGGCCGGTGATACCGGGCGCAGTGTCGGGTCGGGCAGCAACGTCGATGCGGCTTCGCAGGCGGACATCGTGATTTTGACGGTACCGTTCGCTTCGCAGGAGTCGACGCTGCGCGATATCGCCCCCGGCGTCGCCGGAAAAATCGTCGTCGACACGACGGTGCCGCTCGTACCGCCGAAGGTCATGCGGGTGCAGTTGCCACCGGAGGGCAGCGCGGCCGTGCGCACTCAAAAAATTCTGGGGGAGGGGGTCAAGGTCGTCTCGGCATTCCACAACGTGGCAGCTCACAAGCTCGCGACCGATGCGGTGGTCGACTGCGACGTACTCGTATTCGGTGATGACAAGACGGCTCGAGACTCGGTCGTTCGTCTCGTCACAGCCTGCGGTTTGCGCGGATTGCACGCCGGCGCGCTCGCCAACTCGGCAGCTGCGGAGGCATTGACCTCCATCCTGATCTTCGTCAACAAGCAATATGCCGTCGACGGCGCTGGCGTTCGTATCACCGGATTGAAGAGCTGATCCCGATGTCGGGAGCGGTCAGTTTTCTGGCCTTGCGAGGCCTGCCCGAAATTCGGGCAGGTGATGATCTCGCGGCGCTCATTCGCGCCGCACTGCGCGAGAGTGGTCTGCAGCTTAAGTCCAAAGATTTGCTCGTCGTCGCTCAGAAGATCGTGTCCAAGGCGGAAGGTCGGCTAGTTCGTCTCGCCGACGTGGCGCCCTCGGCCGAGGCACAGGCGCTTGCGCTCACCGTCCAAAAAGATCCGCGATTCGTCGAACTTGTGCTGCGCGAATCAAGAGAAGTGCTGCGTGCCGTTCCCAATATCCTCATCACGCGCCATCAATGTGGATGGGTGATGGCCAACGCCGGAATCGATCGATCCAACATCCCAGATGCCGAAGATTACGTCTTGCTGCTTCCTGAAGACTGCGATGCCTCGGCTCGCCGTCTACGTGATGCTCTGGCCCCCGAGCATCCGGCGGTGATCATCAGCGACAGCTTCGGACGTCCGTGGCGCGAGGGCACGGTGAACGTGGCGCTCGGCGTGGCAGGGTACTCGGCAGTGCTCGACTTACGCGGAACGATCGATCGCCAAGGGCGAACGCTGCAAAGTACGCAAATCGCGCTAGCCGATGCGGTGGCCGCGGGTGCGGGACTCGTCATGGGAGAATCCACCGAGGGAATTCCGGTCACGCTCGTGCGTGGACTGGACTTTTCGTGGCCGCTGTCGGATGGTCAGTCCCTCGTGCGACCGAGCGAGGGGGATCTTTTTCGGTGAAGTCGGCGGTCAAGGTGCTGGCGTTGTCGGGCGGCGTCGGGGGCGCCAAGCTCGCTCTAGGTCTATCGCGCCGTCTCGGGCCGGGCGAGCTCGGGGTTTTGGTCAATACGGGCGATGACTTCACCCACCTCGGTCTGCGAATTTGCCCCGATCTCGATACGGTGTTGTACACCCTCGCAGGCGTGGTCCACCCGGAGCAGGGTTGGGGTCGTGCAGACGAATCTTTCGGCTTCATGGAAGAGTTGCGTCGTCAGGGTGGCCCCGACTGGTTCTCGCTTGGCGACCGTGATCTCGTGCTGCACGTCGAGCGAACGCGACGACTCGCTGACGACGAAAGACTGACGCAGATCATGAGCGACGTCGCGAGCCGCTTCGGTGTCGCGAGTCGTCTGCTGCCAATGAGCGACACGCCCATCAGTACTTTGCTGGAGACAGATGCGGGCTCCCTGGAGTTTCAGCATTACTTCGTCCGTCTACGGGCGATGCCGAAGGTTCAAAGATTGCATTACGCGGGAGCGGCGCAGGCGAGACCGACGGACGAGGTGCTCGATTTGCTGCGCAGTCGATCGCTCGAAGCGATCATCGTGTGTCCGTCCAACCCGTATCTCAGCATCGACCCCATTCTTGCGGTGCCGGGTTTGCGCATGGCATTGCGTGCGGCTCGTGTCCCGATCATCGCAGTATCGCCACTGATCGCCGGTCGGGCGATCAAGGGGCCCACGACTAAAATCATGACGGAGCTTGGCATTGCTGCAGACGCGTCGGCCATTGCGCGCCACTATTCGGGTTTGATCGATGGTCTACTCATCGATGAGGCCGATGCCACCGCCGAGACTCGCAGCGCGCTCGAGCGAACCGGTTTGCGAGTCGGCGTGACGCGCACGCTCATGAAAACACTTGAAGATCGAGAGCGTGTCGCCAATTCAGCGCTCGAGCTCGCCGCCGAACTTGCGGTAGCGAGGGCGGCGCCGATCGATGCGCGGAGCGTAGGCTGATGCGAGTCGTCGCGGTCGTTCCTGTGCGTTCGCCGCGTGAGGGCAAGTCGAGGCTCTCGGGGGTCTTGTCGGTCGCGCGCCGATCGGCGCTCGTGCAATCGATGCTGGCGCGCGTACTCACAGCCTTGAGAGGTGCGCGACACATCGACCATATCGTCATCGTGAGTCCTGAAGATCGTGTCGAGGTGCCGACGGGCGTCGAATTACTGCAGGATCACGGTACCGGGCTCAATGGGGCCGTTCGGTTGGCGCAGCAATCGCTGACGGGGCGCTTCGATGCGATGCTCGTGGTGGCGGCTGATGCGCCCCAGGTGACCTCCGAAGAACTCGATCGATTGATCGATCGTGCGACGGCCGAGCAAGTGGTCGTCGTGCCAGATCGTCACGGCGAAGGCACGAATGCCTTGTGGATGACCTTGCCTTCGACGCTCTTACCTCAATATGGCGTGGGCAGTGCTGAGGCGCATGTCGAGGCGGCGATCAAACTGGGGCTGCGGGTAACGCGCATCGAGATTCCGGGTCTTTCGCACGATGTCGACGTGCCCGATGACTTGAAGGCCGAGCCCATGCCGGCGGATCAGGCGCGCTTGCTCGCTGAAGAGAGTGATTTGCCCGGGCTATTGCAGCGAGCCCGCGATCTCACGCTAGATGGCTTTGGAGTGCGAGTCGGTTACTCGCGCAAAGTATTCATCCCGCTGACGCAGCTCTGTCGCGACGTCTGTCACTACTGCACGTTCGCGGCGCCACCGAAAAAAGGTCAGCGTGTCTATCTCACGATCGACGAAGTTCTCGATCTCGCACGTCAGGGTGCGGCGTCGGGTTGTGGCGAGGCGCTTTTCACGCTCGGTGATAAACCCGAGCTTCGATACGCCTCAGCCCGCGCCGAGCTCGAAGTGCTCGGGTTTTCGAGCACGCTCGAATACCTCGAGCATTGCGCACGACGCGTATTCGAAGAAACGGGGCTACTGCCGCATCTGAACCCCGGCGTGATGAACCGAGAGGAGATGCAACGGCTGCGCGCAGTCTCCGCTTCGATGGGAATCATGATGGAGAGCGGGGCCTTACGCCTGTCTCAGAAAGGCGGGCCTCATCATCGCTCACCCGATAAGCATCCCGCGGTAAGGTTCGAGACGCTCGAGACAGCAGGGGAATTGTCGATTCCGTTCACGACCGGTTTGCTGATCGGTATCGGCGAAACGCGACTCGAGCGTATCGAGACGCTACTCGCGATCCGTGAGTCGCATCTGCGACATGGGCACGTGCAGGAGCTCATCATTCAGAATTTTCGCGCCAAGCCCGGTACGCGAATGGCGAAGGCGCCTGAGCCTTCGCTCGAAGAGTTGCAGTGGACGATCGCGGTCGCTCGTCGAATTTTCGGATCGTCCATGTCCATCCAGGCGCCGCCCAACTTGAGCGCGGGATCGTTGCAGGCCTTGATCGATGCCGGCATCAATGACTGGGGCGGCGTGTCACCGGTGACGCCCGACCATGTTAATCCTGAAGCGCCTTGGCCCGAACTCGAGACGCTCGATCGGCTCACCGCCGCGGCAGGTCGGAAACTCGTTCAGCGATTGCCCATCGTGCCCTCGCACGCGCTTGAGGCGCGCTGGATCGATCCGAGTTTGCGTACCGCTGTATTGCACCGACTCGATGCCTCGGGTTACGTGCGTGAGCGCGGGTGGCACGCCGGTGCAGGTGGTCCACCGCCGTCAGAGTACGTCGCGCTCGCGAGTGCCGCGCAGCCTGTGGGTCCGGTATCGCCGCGAATTGCGGCGGTTATTCGTCGGTGTCTCGAGGGGGACGCACCCGACGAGGAGAGTCTCGCGAGGCTATTCTCAGCCGATGGCGCCGACTTTCAGGCGGTCATCAACGCCGCAGACGGATTACGCCGATCGGTGAGCGGCGAGTCGGTGAGTTACGTCGTCAACCGCAATATCAACTACACGAACATCTGCAGCTATTCCTGTGGGTTTTGTGCCTTCGCGAAGGGCCGTAGTGCGCGAGCCCTACGTGGGCCGGGTTACGTCCTCGATTTTGACGCGATTGGAGAACGGGTCGCCGAGGCTCGTTCGCGAGGCGCCACGGAAGTGTGTCTGCAAGGCGGAATTCATCCGTCATTCACGGGCGACACCTATCTCGAAATCGTTCGCACGGCCCGTCGTGCGGCGCCCGATATCCATATCCACGCGTTTTCACCCCTCGAAGTGACTCATGGCGCCGAGACGCTGGGTCTTTCGGTGCGCGACTACTTGTGGCGTCTAGCCGACGAGGGCCTGCGCACCTTGCCCGGGACCGCAGCCGAAATTCTTTGTGATGACGTGCGGGCGGTGATCTGTCCCGACAAGCTCGACACTCAAGCGTGGTTGGGTGTCATGCGCGATGCCCATGCGATCGGCTTGCGTAGCACGGCCACCATCATGTTTGGGCATGTCGACACGCCGCGGCACTGGGCGCGCCACCTGCTCGAGATTCGACGACTGCAGCAACAGACGCATGGCTTCACAGAATTCGTGCCGCTGCCTTTCGTCCATATGGAGGCGCCGATCTGGCGCAAGGGTCTCGCGCGGAGTGGTCCGAGTTGGCGCGAGTCGCTGCTGATGCATGCCGTCGCACGACTCGCGCTCGAACCTGTGATTCGCAACATCCAGGCGTCCTGGGTGAAACTGGGTCGCCAAGGCGCTCTCGAGGCGCTGCGTGCGGGCGCAAACGATCTCGGCGGTGTCCTGATGAACGAGTCGATCACGCGCGCCGCAGGGGGCGTCAACGGACAGGAAATGGACGCGAGCTCGATGGAGCAGGTGATTCGCTCGATCGGCCGAGTGCCGCGTCAGCGCAGCACCCTTTACGGCGATGTCTCGACGAAACGATCAGCGCAGCTTCGGGATCACATGCTGACCGATGATGTCGAGCGCCTCCATCGGATTGTCGTGTAGGCGTAACGCGCATTCGGACAATCCTGCCTTGGCAAACAGACGGAATCGCTCGATCTCGCGATCGAGATCTTCGAGTCCGCCCGTCGACGTAAAATATTCGCAGAGGCGGTTCGGAATCTCTTCAGGAATGCCTTGTACGTTGCCCGAACGATCGAACCACGCCGCGACGAACTTGTCGTAGTGGTCGCGTACGAGTTGCGCTTCGTCTTCCGACAGGCACTGCATGATGAGTTCTTTCTGAAGCTTGATCGCGCGCCACGGTAGTTCGCGACGTGACTCCCGATAGCCCTCGGCGCGGTCTCGCTTGAGGTGCCAGGCCCAAAAGGTGTTCGTGCGTAGCGTCGGCATGTCGGGCTCGCGCTTCGCGGCGCCTTCCATGACTTCCTTCATCGCCGTCGCCATCACTTCGGGCGGCGTGCAGCCAATGAAGACGCCATCGGAAACCCGAGCCTCCATGCGCATCATCTGGCCGCGATACGCCGTGCCATATACGAGCGGTGGGGTTGGAGCTTTGAGCCAGCCGTAGGCGCAGGGCAGATTGACGACGAAATCCTCACCCTTGTAACCCTTTGCGAGTTTGCCGCGACCGGCTCCTCGGACGATCTCGATACCTTCGCGGACCGCCCGGACGATCTTTTCGGGGCGCTCGATGCCCATGCAGTCGATGTTTCCTTCGCCTGCGCCCATGGCGATCACCGCGCGACCCCCCGCAAATTCATTGAGCGAAAGCAGGCTGTTGGCGATCTTGAGCGGGTGCATCTCGAAGGGGCTGACAGCCAGCGGCCCAAGCAACAGTTTCGAGGTCGATTGCGCGAGCGGGACCATCGACAAGAAACAGTCCCAATGCGCGAAATAGTTGGAGCTCCAAAGGGCTCGGACCCCGTAGCGCTCGGCTTTTTGGCCCAATTCCGCCACTTGAGCAGGGGTGAGGTCGGGTTCGAGGATGATATCGATGTCCATGGCCCCGAGACTATCCAAACTCGCGAGGGGCCGCAGCCAGACCCGATCGCGCTGCGCATCACGCGGGCAAGCCGCCCCGGAAGGGAACTTCCGGCTCTCGCCGTCGTCCATCACCCTTCACCAGGAGGTCTTTCGTCCATGAACGCCAACCAACAACGCGCCGTACTCAACATCATGATTCATGCGGCCCTGGCTGATGGCCGTAAGTCCGAGGACGAGCGCACCGCGATCCGCGACGCTGCAGAGTCTTTGGTGACCGAGGGTGGCGCGACGCTGGCGGGCGTTTATCAAGATGTTCTGCTCAAGCGAGTGACCCTCGAGTCTGCTGCGGCAGCACTGCCTGAGCTCGAGCATCGACAGCTCGCCTATGAAATGGCGGTCTGCGTCATCGATGCCGATGGCGTGCAGAGCGAGGAGGAGCAAGCGTTTTTGGCGTCTCTGCGTCAACGTCTCGGTCTCGAAGGCGATGAGACCGCGAAGGCCGCCGCCTCTCGCGCAGATGCGATCGCGGCGGCCGCCTATGCGCCCGAGGCGGTGCTTGGTGCGTCCGCAGCGACGGCGTCTGTCGCCGCTTCGGTGCCGAGCGCGGCGACGCCACGAGCCGCTACCGCTCTCAACTCGACCGCCGATGCGGCGCTCGACAAGCGCATCCTCAATTACGCCATTCTCAATGGCGCACTTGAGCTTCTGCCGCAGTCCTGGGCATCGATGGCCATCATCCCTCTGCAGGTCCGAATGGTGTACCGCATCGGGCAGTCTTATGGCGTCAACCTCGATCAAGGGCACATCAAAGAATTTCTCGCAACGCTCGGGGTAGGCTTGACTTCGCAGTATGTCGAGCAGATCGGTCGCAAGCTCGTGGGCGGGCTGCTCGGCAAAGCAGCGGGTGGCATGATCGGCGGGCTGGGTCGCGCGGCGACGGGCATGGCGTTTTCATTCGCCACGACCTACGCACTCGGGCATCTCGCCAAGCGGTACTACGCGGGCGGCCGTGTGATGTCGACGGCCTTGCTGCGCAGCACTTACCAAGATCTATTGGCCTCGGCCAAAGGTACTCAGCAGCAGTACATCCCTGCCATACGCGAGCGTGCGAGCACCTTGAGCCCGACCGAGGTCATGCGACTCGTCAAAGAGTAAAGAACGCCGAGGGCGTCAGATCAGGCCGCGATCCTGCGCGCGGGTGACGGCCTGAACTTGCGAGTGCACATCCAGTTTTCGATAGAGATTTCGGATGTGGGTCTGAACCGTCGAGATCGCGATGCCCATTTCTTTGCCTGCCTCCGCATAGCTTCTCCCGCAGGAGAGGTGCCTGAGCAGCTCGAGTTCTTTCGGAGTGAGCTCAGCAAGATCGGCGGCTTTGTCTCGCGAGCCCGCGAGTTTGAAAAGATAGCGGGCGAGCGCTGGGCTGATGGGGTAATTCCCCTGCAGCGTCTGCTGTAGCGCCTCAGCAATTTCGGTGGTGCTGTCATCTTTGAGAATATAGCCACGTGCCCCGGCGCGGATCGCCGCGAGAACACTACGCTCGGCGGAGATGACCGACACCACCATGATCGGTACGTCGGGGTGTTTTTCGCGCACGCGGCTGACAACTTCGATGCCGCTGATATCGGGCAGGCCGATATCTATGAGCGCGAGGTCTACGCGCGCGTCAGGCGCATCGAGATAACGAAGACCGTCTGCTGCATTACGAAAGCACGCCGCTTCCCATTGCTTACCCAAGTTCCCGATCGCAGCGCGCATCGATGACTCGAAAGCAGGGTCATCTTCTACGACCAGGGCCGTCGGGCTATGCCCGGATCCGACAACATCCAGAGGACTCATGGGTCGCTAGTTTATGTGGGTCATGGGAGAAGATGGGGATTTCATGTGAGAGATCCCATCTTTATGTGACCTTACTCCTACCGCTCGAAGCCGAACCGCGCAAAAAACTTTTGTCCCTCAGCGCTCGATAGAAAATCGAGATACCCAGAGGCCAGCGCGTTCGCCTCGCGAGTGAGTGCAGCGGGATACTCGATGGCCGAGTGAAGCGAGGGATCGAGTGCAGTGACGACTCTGACGCGAGGCTCCGAAGAGGCGTCTGTCGCATACACGATACCGAGCGGCGCTTCGCCGCGCGCGACGAGCAGGGTAGCCACTCGCGCATTCTCCGCGCGCGCGAGGCGGGGCTCGATTGTCTGCCAGGTGCCGAGAGCACTCAGAGCCTCACGTGCGTAACGTCCGAGCGGCACGAAGTCAGGGTCTCCCGTCGCGAGCCGTCCGCGTCCGAGCGCCTGAACCCAATTGCGAGGGTCCACCTTTGGGCGACTCGCCGGTTGAATCACGACCAATCGATTGCCTGCGAGGCGACGCAGCGTGCCCACGTCGATTCGTTGCGCTCGTCGAAGTTCGTCCATCCATTTTTGGTCTGCGGAGATGAACACGTCGGCTCTCGCGCCTGATTCGATCTGCCGCGCGAGCTGAGCGCTCGAGGCAAAGGAGTGTTTGACCTTGATGCCGGTTCGTCGCGTGAACTCCTGACTGGCTTCCTCTAAGGCCTCGCTCATCGAGATGGCTGCAAACACCATCACCGACGGCTCGGCGGCGCGAAGGGGCGAAGCGAGCCAACACGCGAGAAGCGCTGATCCGATCGCGATGGGGATCCGACGTCTTGGGAGCAGGGGGCTTCGCATCGACCTATTCTAGTCGCGCGTATACTTCGGGCGTGGCCGAAACACGGCCAACTTGCAGGGGGCAATACGATGATCTCGCGTCGACAAGCCATTACCGCAGCAATGCTCAGCGCCATGGCGCCGCTCATGGGTTCCGCGGCTGCGGCACCCGTTTCGGCAAAACGGCAAGCTAACCCAAGCGCTGGTCGCAGCGCCGGCACGGTAAAGCCTCCACGTATCGTCGCCGGCGACACGATCGGGCTCATGATCCCGTCGAGCGCCAATTGGGATCCGATCGATATCGACATCCTGCTCGAAGCGCTGGCAGCGCTCGGCCTCAAGGGCAAGCTCGGTCGTCACGTGTACGATCGTTACGGTTACCTCGCCGGTCGCGACGCCGATCGTGCCGCAGATCTCAATGATCTTTTTCGCGATCCGGAGATCAAGGCGATCCATTGCATCCGGGGTGGCTGGGGTGCGGCGCGGCTGCTGCCCCTGCTCGATTGGTCGGCGATCGCTGCAAATCCCAAAATATTGATCGGCTACAGCGACATCACGGCGCTTCTGCTCTCGTTGCATGCCAAGACGGGGCTCGTGACTTTTCACGGGCCCAATGGGGCTAGCGAATGGAATCGTACGAACGTGGAGTGGTTGCAGCGCATCACTTGGAAGGGCGAGGCCGCCACGTTCGCAAACCCGAAAGACACCTCAGACACCATCGTGCCGAGCGACGATCGCACGCGTACGATTACCTCAGGCAAGACTCGCGGCAAGCTGCTTGGCGGAAATCTCACGGTGCTCACCGCAATCCTCGGGTCACCCTACGTTCCCGATTTCACCGACTCGATTCTTTTCCTTGAGGATGTACAGGAGGCGCCGTACCGCATCGATCGGATGCTCGTGCAGCTCAAGCTTGCCGGCATTCTCGATCGGGTGAAAGGCGTCGTCTGGGGTACCTGCAGCAAGTGCGATCCGGGCGAGGGTTTCGGCTCACTCACCATTCCCGATATTTTGAACGACCACGTGAAGTCGCTCGGCGTACCGGCGTATTACGGCGCGATGTTCGGGCATGTCAGTCGGCAGTTCACTTTGCCGGTCGGTGTGCAGGTCGAACTCGATGCGGACGCGGGCACGTTGACGATGCTCGAATCCGCGGTGTCGTAAGCGGTTGTCCGTCTCCTCCCAATTGCCCGATGATTTTCGCGCGCTGAACCCGGACTTCGGGTCGGGCGCACTTCGCCGCCGTATACGGTTGATTGCGGCGCCCGGACACGTGCGCGCGGGCGTCGAAGACTCCTACCATTCGTTTCGACTCGATCTCGCGCACGAGGCGGGTGCGGTGTCGCGAGTAGAAACCCGAGCGCTTCGTTATCCGCTTGATACCTGCCCTCTGGCGAGTGGACCTCTTCAAAAATTCATCGGGTTCTCGTTGAGCACACCTTGGTCCGATCTCATCGCGCACCAGAATCCGCGCGAGCATTGCACTCATCTTTACGATCTGCTGTTCCTCGCGATGGTGCATGCCTCGAGGGGCGGACAGCGCACCTACGACATCACCGTACCCGATGAAAACCTGGGGCCTGTTTGGTCGACGGTTCATCGAGACGGTGTCGAGGTATTACGTTGGAAAACCCAATCGGGGGTCGTGCTCGAGCCTCAACGCTTCGCCGGGCGTCCGCTGCTCAAAGGGTTTTCGCGATGGGCGGGCGAGCAACTCTCGGGCGATGAGCTCGAGGCGTCGGTGGTGCTTCACAAAGGCTACTTCGTGAGCCGAGCCAGGCGATTCGATATCGCCGGCGGGGCGGGGCAACGGGTCGCACATCTCGAGGTGATGCGCGGAGCGTGTTTCAGTTACTCGGAGCCTCGGATGTCGGTCGCCGTTCGCATGGCGGGTCACGTCATCGACACCAGCTCGCCTGCAACGCCGTTACTCGAAGATCTGATTTAACCTTCGACGGCGCGTTTACTTGGTGAAGCCACGGAATTCGGCGAGTTCGTCAACGCTGATTCGCGTGCGCTCAAATTGGTTGACGGCCTTGCTGCGGTCCGGATGTCCTACGGCCATGCCGCAATACACCATTTCATCGGCGCCCAGCTCGAACATCTTGGCGAGTTCAGGTCGGAATGCGGCCCAGGCTTCTTGCATGCAGCACCCAAGTCCGCGTTCTTCGAGTAGAAGGGCCACGGTTTGGATCAGCATGCCGAGATGTGCCCATTGGCCGTGAGCGACGCGGCGGTCGATGACAAAGAAAAGACCGACCGGAGCACCGAAGAATTCGAAGTTGCGGGCGACTTGCTTGAGCCGACTCGGTTTATCGTCGCGCGGTATGCCGAGAGCGCGATACATGTCTTCGGCGAGTGCGAAGCGCCGTGAGCGCAACGGCTCCCAGAGGTTCGGAGGGTAAATCGGAAAATCGTCCGAACTTGCGAGACCGGCATCGGGCTTCGATTGCGCCATCCGCACGACCGCGTCGCGCTCTGCGCCCGCGACGGCGATGATTTTCCAGGCCTGCACGTTACTGCCTGACGGTGCCCAGCGCGCAGCGTCAAAGATTTCGCGTAGCGCCGACTCAGGTATGGGGTCGGGGAGGAAGTCGCGGATGGACCGGCGACCGCGAACAGCATCAAACACATTCATATCGAGACGGCCCAAAAAATGGTGGAGGCGGCGGGAATCGAACCCGCGTCCGCAAGCCCTAGACTTCAGGATCTACGCGCGTAGCTCTCTCATTGGATCTCGCCTTGCGCTACCCGAGGAGCAGGGAAGACGCTCAGCCAGCACACGGTGACTCTTAGCGGGACTGCCCCGTCGCACGGCAGCCCGCGATCCTATAAGCGCGTCCCCTGATTCGGTGTTATAGGCACCAGCCGGTCAGAGGTTAGGCGGGATTAAGCCGCCAGAGCGTAGTTGTCGTCGTTGGCAACTGTGTTTTGCAGCAAAGTTTTACGAGGTTCACTGCACCTCGGCACGCCCCTGAAGGTTCGCAACCCACGTCGAAGCCGGTCGCCCCCTTCAAAGCATTGGATCGGAGTCTACCTGAATCGGGAAGTTCCCGTCCGTGCGTCACCCGCGGCGCAGCAGCCTTGCTTTGTCTCGGGCCCAGTCGCGGTCTTTTTCGGTGGCGCGTTTGTCGTGCGCTTGTTTGCCCTTGGCAAGCCCGATACGCAGCTTCGCCTTGCCGCGCTGCCAGTAGAGCTCGAGCGGCACGATGGTGAAGCCCTTGCGTTCGACCGCTCCGACGAGATGTTCGATCTCGCGTTTGTTGAGCAGCAGTTTTCGGGTGCGAGTCGGGTCGGCGATAACGTGGGTCGATGTCGTCTTGAGTGGTGAGAGGTGTGCGCCCGTGAGGAACACCTCGCCATTACGCAGAAAGACATACGCCTCAGTGATCTGGGCTTTGCCCGCCCGCAGGGCTTTGACTTCCCATCCCTCGAGCACGAGTCCGGCCTCGTAGCGTTCCTCGATGAAATAGTCGAACCGCGCACGACGATTCTCTGCGATCACGCGCGGCCCCTCCGAGGCTTTGGCCGGATTCGGTTTGGGCGGGTCTTGGCGGGTGGGTCGTGTCACGTCGGTCGATTCCTTGGGCAGCATTCTACGCGTCGGAGCAGGGCGTAGAATGCCGCGTATGCGTGAAGTCACCCGTTCGGCGCTCGTGCCGCTCTCAGCGGAGAAACTCTACGAGCTCATCATCGACATCGAGCGATACCCCGATTTTGTCCCTGGCTGCACGCGGGCGCGTATCGAGGAGCGGGGCGAGAACGAGGTGGTCGCCACCCTTGGGGTAAAGCGCGGAGGCCTCGATACCGAGTTCACTACGCGCAATACGCTCGAACCTGGGCGGTCGGTCACGATGCGGCTCGTTCGCGGACCGTTCAGTTCTCTCGAGGGCATCTGGACCTTGAAACCACTCGGAGAGGTCGGGTGCGAAGTGAGTTTGAGGTTGCGGTTCGAGTTCGCGAATCGGCTAGCGGGCATGATGCTCGCGCCCGTATTCGAAGACACGGCCAAATCGTTGGTTGACGCATTCGTCGCGAGGGCGCGCGAGCGATGATTCGATGCGCGTTTGCGATGGCGCTTAACGACTGGCAAGGCGAATTTCCCTTGGAAGTCGCTGAGGGCGCCACTGTCGAGCTCGCACTGCGTACGGCCCGAGCAGAACTGCAGCATCGGGGCGTGTCGATCGACGACAATTTTTGGAGCAATGCGCCCGTCGGAATTTTTGGCGACCGATGCGAGCGCGATCGCCTCGTCTGTGAGGGCGATCGCATCGAGATCTACCGTCCGCTTGCCGTCGACCCGAAGCACGCCAGGCGAGAGCGTGCTCGTCAGACTCAAACCGAGAAGGGGAGAAACCCGCTCACCGCGAAACCGCGACGCGGCGGGTAATTCTGCGGAGCTTGGTCGGGTCGCTTGGCCGCGGAGCGCTCAGGTGCTCGGCGTGGCGGGCGGGCTTGGCGCGGCGGGTGCAGCGGGCGCAGTGCTCGAATCGGCCGGCAACTCAGTTGGAGCGCCTGCATTTTCGATGCGACTGACCTTGTCGTTTTCGAAATAGACCGTCAAACGCTGACGGGTCGCGGCCGAGCCGTCGCCCAGGTTGAGTGTGTAGAGGTAGTCCCAGCGATCGCGGTTGAAGGCGTCGGGCAGCATCGGGGTGCCGAGCAAGAAACGAATCTGTGCGCGGGTCATGCCTTCTTTCACTTGCACGACCTGTCGGGCGTCGAGGAAATTGCCTTGCTGGACGGCCATGCGGTAAACGCAGCCGCTGAGCAGCAGCGTACAGCCGAGCAGTAGGGCACCGATGAGCGTCACGGCTGGTGAGCGCGGAGCAGAATGAACCATAATCGGCATTCTAACCGAAAGAGCGGGTGGCATCGTGGAAGGCAACGATCTGCGTAAAGCAGGGCTCAAGGTGACGCTTCCACGCGTCAAGATCCTCGAGATCCTCGAAAACAGCCCCAATCGTCATTTGTCGGCGGAGGACATCTACCGTCGTCTGGTCGATTTGCGTGAGGACATCGGGCTCGCCACGGTGTATCGCGTGTTGACCCAGTTCGAGTCGGCGGGTCTCGTCACCCGCCATCATTTCGCCGACGGCATGGCGGTGTTCGAGCTCAACGCAGGGCCTCACCATGACCACATTTTGTGTCTCGACTGCGGTCACGTCGAAGAGTTCGTCGATGCCGGTATCGAGGAGCGTCAAAACTCGGTCGCCGAGCGACTCGGGTTTTCGATCAGCGAGCACGCCCTCGTGATTTACGGGCACTGCCAGAAGACGAGCTGCCCCCATCGCGGGAAGAAGACCGCCGACTGAGTTTTGCTCCCGCGTCGAGCATTTCGGCGGCGTGCTCTCGGGCCTTGCCGGTGATCGATACGCCGCCGAGCATCCGAGCAATTTCTTCGATGCGAGAGTCGCTTTCGAGTGAGGTGACCTGCGTACGCGTCGTACGCCCATCTGTCATCTTCGAGACTCGCAAGTGTTGATTGCCGAGCGCTGCCACTTGAGGCAGATGCGTGACGCAGAGCACTTGCGCCGACGCGCCGAGTGCGGCGAGTTCGCGTCCGACGATTTCGGCGACGGCACCACCGACGCCTGAGTCGACTTCGTCGAACACCATGCATCCACCGGCCGCGAGGTCTTTGATGCGTCCGGCGAGCGCCACTTGCACGGCGAGTGAGAGACGGGAGAGTTCGCCACCGGAGGCGACCTTGCCGATGGGTCGTGGCGGTTGTCCCGCATTGGCGGAGACGAGAAACGCGACGTCTTCGAGGCCATTTGCCGAGGTGCCGCCTTCGGGGTGGTCTGCGGCAGTGAGATCGATATCGAATTTCCCGCCGATCATGCCGAGTTTTTGCATCCGAGCGCTGATCTCGGTGGCGAGCTCGTTGGCAGACTTGCGGCGCTGTTTGGAAAGTCGGGAAGCGGTCTCGCGCCAAGAGTCGATGGCCGACTTCACCTGCGCACGCAACGCCGAGAGATTCGCGTCGATTTTTTCGAGGCGCACGAGTTCGTCGGTGAGCTCGATGGCTTTGGAAGGTAGCTCATCGGGCGTGCAGCGGTGCTTGCGCGCCAGCGACTCGATGGTGGCGAGGCGTTGCTCGAGCTCTTCTTGACGGCGCGGGTCGGCCTCGATCGAGTCGAGGTAGCGCGTCAGCTCTTGGGCGCCGTCAGCGATGCGGATTGCCGCTTCTTCGAGTGGAGGCAAGAGCGCTTCGAGTTTGGAGTCGAAGCCTGCCCCCTGTCGCAGAACGACCAAGGCACGCGAGACCGCATGATGCGCATTGTTGTCTTCTGCGTCGTAGAGGAGATCGAGCGCGCTGCGTGCGGCTTCTGCGAGACGTCCGGAGTTGGCGAGGCGATTGCGTTCTTCACCGAGCGACTGAAGCTCGCCCGGCTTGAGAGAAAGCGCGGCGAGCTCTGCGGTCTGGTGTCGCAACAAGTCGAGTCGGGCGTCTCGATCACGGGCGGCGGCTTCGAGGGATTCGAGAGCGCTCGAGTGCTGCAGGCGCTCGCGGTGCAATCTCAAGACGTCGGCTGCGAGGGCATCGTGTCCGCCGAACGCATCGAGTAGCTCTCGCTGGGCGCTACCCTTAACTAGGCTTTGAAACTCGTGTTGACCATGTATTTCGGCGAGCGATTCGCCGACGGATCTCAGTATTTGTAGCGGCACTTGCTGGCCGTTGAGATACGCGCGTGATTTACCTTCGCGCGTCAACACTCGACGCACGACGAGCTCGTCTTCGAGCTCGATGCTTTGTTCTTCGAGTAGCGACAAGAGCGGCTTGGGTGCAGAGCCGATATCGAAGGTCGCGGTGATCTCTGCGCGTTCGGCGCCATGTCGTATGGCTTCGGCGCCTCCACGTCCACCGACGGCCAATTGCAGCGCATCGACGAGGATCGACTTGCCTGCGCCGGTTTCGCCGGTGAGCACTGTGAGCCCGCGAGCGAAGTCGACCTCGACGGCGTCGATGATCGCGAAGTCTCGAATGTGCAGATGAGAGAGCATGCGTGGAAGGTGGTTTAACGCTGTGCGTCGAAACTGCGTCGACCCCAATTGAGCTTGCTGCGCAAGAGTCGGTAGTAGTCGTAGCCCTCCGGATGCAGCAAGGTGATGCGTGCTCCGGCCGTGCGGATGACGAGCGACTCGCCCGGATTGAGTGGCGCGAGCGAACGACCGTCGCAGGCGACCTCGGCCGAGGAGTCGGGGCGGTCGATGATGCGGATTTCGATGACGGAGCGCGCCGACACCACGATGGGTCGATCGGAAAGGGTATGTGGGCAAATGGGGGTGACGACGACCACCTCGAGCGATGGATCGACGATCGGGCCGCCGCAGGAGAGGGCATAGGCGGTGGAGCCCGTTGCACTCGCTACGACGAGGCCGTCTCCGCCGTGACTGTTGACGAAGCGACCGTCGATCCAGGTTTCGAAATCGATGAGGTGCCCGCTCTGTCTTTTTTGCAAAACGATGTCGTTGAGTGCGAGGCCGCTGATGGCCGGACCCGTCGAAGAGGTGATCTCGGCGCGTAGCAGGGGGCGTTCGTCGCGCAAACACTGGCCAGCGATGGCCGCATCGACCGAGCTCAACATGTCTTCGGGCATGACGTCGGTCAGAAAGCCGAGTCTGCCTCGATTGACGCCGAGCAGCGGTATGCCGCGCTCAGCAACGAGACCCGCTGCGTAGAGCAGCGTGCCATCGCCCCCGATGGCGATGAAGAGATCGGCTTCGTACACCAGCGCCGACTCGGCGAGAAATTGCGCCTCGACGCCTGGGAGGCGATCACGCTCGTCTTCGGAGGCGAGCGCCTCGAGGCCGCGTGAGGCCAGGTGTCGGGCGATGACCGCTGCGCTTTCGGCGACACGGGGGTCGGCAAAGCGGGTGATTAGAGCGCAGCGGCGGAAGTCAGGCATGTAACCGGGTCCGGATAAAAACCTGCGTCGTTTTATCACGTCCCTTGACGCAGTAAAGGTCCTGTCGTTAGTTTTTGTTCATGGCCCACGAATACGAACTGCCGAATGAGCGCGCTCAGCAGTTGCTTCGAGTTCTGGTCGAGAGCTACATCCGTGAGGGGCAGCCGGTTGGCTCCAGGGCATTGTCACGCGATTCTGGGTTGCAGTTGTCCTCGGCCACCATCCGAAACGTCATGGCGGACCTCGAGGAGCTCGGTTTCGTGACGTCTCCGCATACCTCGGCGGGCCGCATCCCGACCGACCGCGGGTACCGGTTTTTTGTCGACACGCTGTTGCGATCGCGCCCCCTCGATGACCTCGCGGTCGCCGAGGTTCGTCGCCACCTCGATGTCTCCACGACGGATGACCCGAAAACTTTGGTCGCTAATGCCTCGCAATTGTTGTCGAACGTCACGCGCCTCGCCGGTGTCGTGACGGTGCCGCGGCCTGCCGTCGCCTCGATCACCCAGATCGAGTTCGTCGGTCTGTCTGAAAATCGGGTGCTCGTCGTGCTCGTGTTCAATAATCGAGAGGTGCAGAACCGCATCATCCATCTCTCGAGGCACCACACGCCGGAGGAGTTGCGTCGTGCCGCGCATTTTCTCAATGAGCAACTCATCGGTCGTTCGGCCGAGGCCGCTCGAGTCGAGATCCTGCGTCAATTGCAGGAAGCGCGTGAGCACATGAACTCACTGATGCTCGATGCGATCAGCATGGCTCAGCAGGTGTTCGATCAGGGCAAATCGGGCGAGGTGCCTGGGCTCGACTACATCGTTGCCGGTGAAACCAACCTGATGGGTGCCGCGCAACTGACCAGTGTCGAAAAGCTCAAGCGCTTGTTCGAAGCCTTCAATGAAAAGCGCGACTTCCTGCACTTGCTCGATCAGAGCCTGCATGCCGAGGGTGTGCAGATTTTCATCGGCAAGGAGTCGGGGTACCAGATGCTCGATGACTGCAGCGTCATCACCGCCCCTTACAGCGCCGGTGACGGCGTCATGGGGGTCATCGGGGTCATCGGTCCGACCCGTATGGCCTATGAGCGGGTCATCCCCATCGTCGATGTGACGGCTCGTCTCCTCGGTTCAGCTCTCAACGCCCGACGCTGACCTTCGCCCAGCCGACCCCCTTTAGGGTCCCCTTAGTGTTGGACTCCCCTTGATTTAGAGGTCAAGCGCCCCATATCGCCCAACGGGCGATGACGGACATTGGTCGGTCTAAGCCTCAGGTAGTTTAGGCAACTCACTGTTTTGGAAGGACTTTAAATGGGTCAAAACCCCGAAAACGAGTCGTTTACACCGTTTGCGGCCCCCGAGGGGGCGTCGGAGCTCGAGCAGCTTCAGCAGGCTGTGGCGGCCGCCGAGGCCCAGGCTCAGGCGGCGCGCGATCAGGCGCTGCGTGCCTTGGCCGAGCTCGAGAACGTGCGCAAGAGAGCACAGCGCGACGTCGAAAACGCCCATCGCTTTGCGCTCGAAAAATTCGCGCAAGAGCTGCTGCCCGTCAAAGATAGCCTCGACCTCGCCATAGAGAGCGCGGGTCGGGCCGATGCCGCAGCGCTCGTCGAAGGGCAGGCGGCGACACAGCGACTGCTGGCCAAAGCACTCGAGCGGGGCGGGATTGTCGAGATCAACCCCCTTGGCGAACCGTTCGATGCGAATTTGCACGAGGCCATGGCCGCCCAGCCTTCGGAGACGGCCGAGCCGAACTCCGTGTTGGCCGTGGTCCAGCGTGGCTACACCCTGAACGGACGTCTACTGCGCGCGGCGAGGGTGATCGTCGCTCGGGCCCCGGGCTGAAGTATCGCAACGCATTGAAATCTTTCGTAGCTATCCCCAATTAATCGGACAACGGAAACCATCGCGGCGGCAAGACCGTCACGGAGAGACATCATGGGCAAAGTTATCGGCATCGACCTCGGCACCACCAACTCCTGCGTCGCCATCATGGAAGGCGGCAAGCCTCGCGTCATCGAGAACAGCGAGGGCGATCGCACCACGCCGTCGATCGTCGCGTTCACGAAGGATGATGAGGTGCTGGTCGGACAGTCGGCCAAGCGCCAGGCCGTCACCAATCCTCAGAACACGCTGCATGCGGTCAAGCGCCTGATCGGGCGTCGCTTCGACGAGAAAATCGTCCAGAAGGACATCGACATGGTGCCCTACAAGATCGTCAAGGCCGACAACGGCGACGCCTGGATCGAAGCTCAGGGCAAGAAGATGGCGCCGCCCGAAGTGTCGGCACGCGTGCTCATGAAGATGAAGAAGACCGCCGAAGATTTCCTCGGCGAAGAAGTCACGGAAGCCGTCGTCACGGTTCCGGCGTACTTCAATGATTCACAGCGTCAGGCGACCAAAGACGCCGGGCGCATCGCGGGTCTCAACGTCAAGCGCATCATCAACGAGCCGACGGCTGCGGCGCTGGCCTACGGGCTCGACAAGTCGGGCGGAGATCGCAAGATCGCCGTATATGACCTCGGTGGCGGCACCTTCGACGTGTCGATCATCGAGATTGCCGAAGTCGATGGGGAGCGCCAGTTCGAGGTGCTTTCGACGAACGGCGATACCTTCCTCGGTGGCGAAGACTTCGACCTGCGCGTGATCACCTTCCTCGCCGACGAATTCCTCAAAGAGTCGGGCGTCGACGTGCGTAAGGATCCGCTTGCGATGCAGCGCCTCAAGGAAGCGGCCGAGAAGGCCAAGATCGAGCTTTCCTCGAGCCAGCAGACCGACATCAACCTGCCGTACATCACGATGGATGCGACAGGCCCGAAGCACCTTGCCGTAAAGCTCACCCGCGCCAAGCTCGAGTCGTTGGTCGAAGATCTCGTCAAGCGCACGATCGAGCCTTGCAAGGTGGCGCTCAAGGATGCTGGTTTGTCTGCGGCAGAGGTCTCCGAGGTCATTCTCGTGGGCGGCCAGACCCGCATGCCGCTCGTTCAGAAGCAGGTCAAAGATTTCTTCGGGAAAGAGCCGCGCAAGGATGTCAACCCGGACGAGGCGGTCGCCGTCGGTGCCGCCATTCAGGGTGGTGTGCTCGCAGGTGACGTCAAAGACGTATTGCTGCTCGACGTGACGCCGCTCTCGCTCGGTCTCGAGACGCTCGGTGGCGTGATGACCAAGCTCATCGAGAAGAACACGACGATTCCGACCAAGCACTCGCAGGTGTTCTCGACGGCCGAAGACAACCAGACGGCCGTGACTATTCACGTGCTGCAGGGTGAGCGTGAGCGCGCGATCGACAACAAGTCGCTCGGCAAGTTCGACCTCTCCGATCTTCCGGCCGCGCGCCGCGGTACGCCGCAGATCGAGGTTACATTCGACATCGATGCGAACGGCATCCTCAATGTCTCGGCCAAGGACAAGGCGACGGGTAAAGAGCAGCGCATCGTGATCAAGGCCTCTTCGGGCCTCTCCGAAGAAGAGATCAAGCGCATGGTCAGCGACGCTGAGGCGCATGCGGATGAAGACCGCAAGTTCCGTGAGCTCGTCGAAGTGCGTAATCGCGCCGATGGCCTCGTGCACTCGGTCGAGCAGTCGCTCAAAGATCTTGGCGAGAAGGTGTCGACCGAGGATCGTCTCAAGGCCGAAAGCGCACTCAACGATCTGAAGTCTGTGCTCAAGGACGACGACAAAGACAAGATCGAGAAGAAGCTCGAAGCGTTGATGCAGGCCTCGTCCAGCATCGCGCAGCAGGCCTATGCCCAGGCGGGAGGAGCGGAAGCCGGCGCCGCAGGTGCCGGCGCCGCAGAGGCCAAGTCGGGCGAGTCGGCTCGTGACGACGTGCTCGATGCGGAGTTCGAGGAAGTGAAGGACAAGGACGACGGCCGTAAGGCGTCCTGATCCCCGCTTCATCATGGCTAAGCGCGATTACTACAAGGTCCTCGATGTTCCGAAGAATGCCTCGGAGGCTGACATCAAGAAGGCCTACCGTCGGCTGGCCATGAAGTACCACCCGGACCGCAATCCGGGTGACAAAGAAGCCGAGGAGAGTTTCAAAGAGGCCAAGGAAGCCTACGAAGTGCTCACCGACGAGCAAAAGCGCGCCATCTACGATCAGCACGGTCACGATGGTATCGACGCCGCCCGACAGGGCGGCGGTGCAGGCGGTTTCGGCGGCGCTGATTTCGGCGATATCTTTGGCGAAGTCTTCGGCGATATCTTTGGTGGCGGTCGCCGGGGTGGGCGCTCGCAAGTTTTTCGTGGCGCGGACCTGCGATACGAGCTCGAACTCGAGTTGCCTCAGGCGGTGTTCGGTTACACCACCGAGATCGAGATTCCGCGTCTCATGGAATGCGAGACCTGTCATGGCTCGGGCGCGGCGAAGGGTCATACCCCGACGACTTGCGATCAATGCCAAGGCTCGGGGCAGATGCGCATCTCGCAGGGGTTCTTCCAATTGCAGCAACCCTGCAACCGATGTCGCGGCACCGGTCGCATCATAAGCAATCCCTGCGACACCTGCCTCGGTCAGGGTCGCGTCCGTCGCACACGCAAATTGTCGGTGAAGGTTCCCGCCGGTGTGGCCACGGGTGATCGAATCCGTTTGGGTGGCGAAGGGGAGGCGGGCCGCAACGGTGGGCCTCCGGGTGATCTCTACATCGAGATGAACGTCAAACCGCATTCGATCTTCGAGCGTGATGGCGACGATCTCTCCTGCGAGGTGCCGGTCAGTTTCGCGACGGCGGTTCTCGGCGGCTCGGTGAAAGTACCCACGCTCGAGGGCGATGTGTCGCTCAAGATTCCTGCCGAGACCCAATCGGGCCGCGTTTTTCGGCTGCGAGACAAGGGCGTCAAACCGGTGCGTGGTGGCGACCGAGGCGATCTCTTCTGTCGGGTTGTGGTAGAAACGCCCGTGAACCTGTCGAACGATCAGCGCGAATTGCTGAAGAAGTTCGATGAGTCGCTGCGCAGCGACGGACGCGGTCACACGCCCCGCGAAGAAGGGTTCTTCGAAGGCGTGAAACGGTTTTTCGCCGGTAACTGATTTCCCGCCGGCGTCGGAGACGGTCGATGCGTGTGGTCATCGTGGGCGCTGCAGGGCGCATGGGCTGCGCGATTCGCGAGGCGCTGGTAACCCGTCCCGAGATCCAGTTGGTAGGCGCGATCGATCGTGAGGTCGATGCCGCTCGCGGGATCTCCACCGACCTCGACTCGGCCCTTCGCGGCGCCGACGTCATGATCGATTTCTCCTCTCCGTCCTCTACCGCAGCGAACCTTGCAGCGTGCGTGCGCCATGGAGTCGCGGCGCTCGTCGGCACAACAGGGCTCAGTGACGAGGCAGAGCGGGCCGCGAGCGAAGCGTCGTCGAGCGTTCCAGTGCTCATCGCCGCCAACACCAGTCTTGGTGTCACGCTACTCATCGAGCTCGTCAGGCAAGCGGCCAGGGCCTTGCCGGCCGACTTCGATATCGAAATTACCGAAGGGCACCATCGACATAAGAAAGACGCCCCCTCCGGAACCGCGCTTGCGTTGGGTCGAGCGGCGGCCGAAGGTCGAGGGCAGTCGTTCGATGCCGTCCGTGGTTCGGCCCGTGAGGGCGAGGCGCCACGCAAGGCGGGCGAGATCGGGTTCTCGGTGATTCGGGCAGGAGACCTGGTCGGAGACCATCTCGTGCTGTTCGCCGGGGAGGGCGAGCGGGTGACCCTAGGGCATCAGGCCACCGACCGGTCGATCTTCGCCCGGGGCGCGCTCAAGGCGGCTTCCTGGCTGTCGGGCCGGGCGCCCGGCCGGTACCGAATGGTTGACGTACTCTCATTAAAAACAAGCACTTAGAGCGTTCTCTGCGGCAATTTTCAAAGTCGCGATAGGGCCGTTTCGGACCCTTTTCCCCCGCCGAAATTCATGGACAGAAGGGGGGGTTAAAACATAAAATTTCCTTCTAATCCGATAGGCGGGTTAGTCCGTGCAGGGCGGGAGGCGTTCGTAAGAGTGCCTCCCGCTTTGTTCATGCGAACCCGGCTGCAGTGTCGGAGAATTTGGCAGGCAGCAACGGGTGGTTTAAGTGTTCGATGCAGTGTTGGCGCTGGCTGACGGAACCCTCTTCCGCGGTCGCTCGATTGGCGCGGCAGGTCAGACCTCCGGAGAGGTCGTTTTCAATACTGCGCTCACCGGGTATCAGGAAATTCTTTCCGACCCGTCCTACTCCAAACAAATCGTTACGCTCACTTATCCGCATATCGGCAACGTCGGTACCAATGCCGACGACATGGAGTCGGCGCTCGCCTATGCGGCGGGTCTCGTGATCCGCGATCTTCCTCCCCGCGCGAGCAACTGGCGCCTGCAAGAGACGCTGCCAGAGTTTTTGGCTCGGCAAGGCGTCGTCGCCATTGCGGACATCGATACCCGTCGACTCACGCGCATTCTTCGAGAGGGTGGGGCTCAGTCAGGGTGCATCGTCACGGGCAAGGCCGGTGATGCGCTCGAGAGTCTTGAGCGCGAGGCCTTGAAGGGCGCGCGAGCCTTTCCGGGATTGAAGGGTATGGATCTCGCTAAAGTCGTCTCGACCCGCGAGCGCTACGAGTGGATCCAAGGCAGCACCTTCGACGCGCCGCCGCCGCGGAGCGCGGACCACCGGCCGTATCGCGTGGTGGCCTATGACTATGGCGTCAAGCACAACATCCTTCGCTTGCTCATCGACGCTGGCTGCGACGTCACGGTCGTCCCGGCACAGACGAGCGCCGCAGAGGTCCTCGCGCTCTCGCCCGAAGGCGTATTTCTCTCGAACGGCCCCGGCGATCCAGAGCCTTGCGATTACGCGATTGCTGCGATTCGACAGATTCTCGAGCGTGACGTACCGATTTTCGGAATCTGTCTCGGCCACCAGCTGCTTGGGCTCGCAAGTGGTGCGCGCACGATGAAGATGAAGTTCGGTCATCACGGCGCTAATCACCCGGTCCAAGATCTGCAGACGGGGCGCGTACTCATCACCTCGCAGAATCACGGCTTCGCCATCGACGAGGCGAGTTTGCCGAAGCATCTTGTTGCGACGCATCGCTCGCTTTTCGACGGCACGCTGCAGGGCGTGGCGCGAACCGATCGGGCGGCGTTCAGTTTTCAGGGGCATCCGGAGGCGAGTCCCGGACCTCGAGACGTCAAATATTTGTTTGAGCGATTCACCGCCGCGATGCAGCGGCGTCGATCGTCCTGAGTCGAACCATGCCGAAGAGAACAGACATTCAGAGCATCTTGATCATCGGCGCGGGCCCGATCGTGATCGGTCAGGCCTGCGAGTTCGATTACTCGGGCGCGCAGGCGTGCAAAGCGCTACGCGAGGAGGGTTACCGGGTCATTCTGGTCAACTCCAACCCTGCGACGATCATGACCGACCCGGAACTGGCCGATGTGACTTATATCGAGCCCATTCACTGGCGGACGATCGCGCGGATCATCGAAAAAGAGCGGCCCGACGCCGTGCTGCCCACCATGGGTGGCCAGACGGCGCTCAACACCGCGCTCGATCTCGTTCGCGAAGGCGTACTCGAGAAATATGACGTCGAGTTGATCGGCGCCTCGAGAGAGGCCATCGATATGGCCGAAGACCGCGAACTCTTTCGCAATGCGATGCGCGAGATCGGTCTCGAGTCGGCACGTGCGGCGGTGGCACACAGTCTCGAGGAGGCGCTCGCTATCCAGACATCGCTGGGTTACCCCTGCGTGATTCGACCTTCGTTCACGCTCGGCGGTTCGGGCGGTGGTATCGCCTACAACCGCGAAGAGTTCGAAACGATCGTCGCTCGCGGTATCGATGCCTCGCCCACGAACGAGGTGCTCATCGAAGAGTCGGTGCTCGGTTGGAAAGAATTCGAGATGGAAGTCGTTCGCGATCGCGCGGACAACTGCATCATCATTTGTTCGATCGAAAATCTCGACCCGATGGGCGTGCACACCGGTGACTCGATCACCGTGGCACCGGCTCAGACCCTGACGGACAAAGAATATCAGCGCATGCGTGATGCCTCGATCGCGGTACTGCGCAAGATCGGCGTCGACACAGGAGGTTCCAACGTCCAGTTCGCGATCAACCCGGAAGACGGTCGGCTCATCGTGATCGAAATGAACCCGCGCGTGTCGCGTTCGTCGGCGCTCGCATCGAAAGCCACCGGTTTCCCGATCGCCAAGATCGCCGCCAAACTCGCGGTCGGTTACACGCTCGATGAGCTGCGCAACGACATCACCGGTGGGGCGACACCCGCATCGTTCGAGCCGACGATCGACTACGTCGTCACGAAGATTCCGCGCTTCACTTTCGAAAAATTCCGTGGCGCGAACGATCGCCTGACGACTCAAATGAAGTCGGTGGGCGAGGTCATGGCCATCGGCCGAACGTTCCAAGAGTCGCTGCAGAAAGCGCTTCGCGGACTCGAGACCGGGCTCGACGGGCTGACGCCGGTGACGCGCTTGCCGCTCAACGAAGAGGCTCAGAGCGCGCTCGCCCAGTCGCTGCGGATGCCGGGGCCCGATCGTCTCTTGCAAGTGGCCGACGCGTTTAGGGCGGGTTGGTCCTTCGATCGTATTCAGGATTTGAGTCGTATCGATCCTTGGTTCCTCGCGCAGATCGGCGAGTTGATCGAGCTCGAGGTTGAGATTCAGCGTGATGGGGTGTCGGGTCTCTCTGCCGAGCGTCTCCGAGCGCTCAAGCGGAAGGGGTTCTCCGATAGCCGTATCGCCAAGCTCGTGGCGCGCAGCGAAGCCGACGTACGGGCGCTGCGTCGCAAGCATGGTGTGCGCCCTGTCTATAAGCGCGTCGACACTTGTGCCGCCGAGTTCTCGACCTCGACGGCCTACCTTTACTCGACCTACGAGGAGGAGTGTGAGGCCGCTCCGACGTCGCGACGCAAGATCATGATTCTGGGTGGCGGTCCAAATCGCATCGGCCAGGGCATCGAGTTCGACTATTGCTGCGTGCATGCGGCGCTTGCGTTGCGCGAAGACGGGTTCGAGACCATCATGGTCAATTGCAACCCAGAGACCGTCTCGACCGACTACGACACTTCCGATCGCCTCTACTTCGAGCCGCTCACGCTCGAAGACGTACTCGAAATCATTGATCTCGAAAAGCCCGAAGGGGTGATCGTTCAGTACGGTGGGCAGACGCCGCTCAAGCTATGCCGCGCGCTCGAGAAAGAGGGTGCCCCGATCATCGGCACTTCGCCCGATTCCATCGACGTCGCCGAAGACCGCGAGCGCTTCCAAAAACTCGTTCAAGCCTTGGGTCTGCGTCAACCGGCGAATGCCACGGCACGCACCGAAGAGCAGGCGTTGGCCTTGGCGCGCGAAGTCGGTTTTCCGCTCGTCGTGCGACCGTCTTACGTGCTCGGCGGGCGCGCCATGGAAATCGTTTTCAACGAAGACGATCTGAAGACCTACATGACCGATGCCGTGCGCGTCTCCAACGAGAGCCCGGTGCTGCTCGATCGATTCCTCGACGATGCGATCGAAGTCGATGTCGATGCGGTCTGCGACGGCAAGCGTGTGTTGATCGGCGGCATCATGGAGCACGTCGAGCAGGCGGGGGTGCACTCTGGCGACTCGGGCTGTTCACTGCCGCCCAATAGTTTGTCGAAAGCGCTGCAAGACGAACTTCGCGAACAAACTCGCAAGTTGGCGCTCGGACTCAACGTCGTCGGACTGATGAATATCCAGTTCGCGATTCAGAACGGGAAGATCTTCGTACTCGAGGTGAATCCGCGCGCATCGCGCACTGCGCCGTTCGTTTCGAAAGCGATCGGGCTTCCGCTCGCCAAAGTGGGCGCCCGCGTAATGACGGGGCGCTCTCTCGAATCGCTCGATGCGACGCGAGAGCGCATACCGCCGTATTTCGCGGTCAAGGAAGCGGTATTCCCATTCGTGAAGTTCCCGGAGGCCGATCCTATCCTCGGGCCCGAAATGAAGTCGACGGGCGAGGTTATGGGTACGGGCCGAAGTTTCGGTGAGGCCTACGCCAAGGCGCAGGCGGCTTCGGGTGTGGTGCTGCCTCGTTCGGGTCGATGCTTCCTGAGCGTACGGGAGCGTGACAAGCCGGGCGTGATCGAGCTCGCTCGGCGATTGGTCGCCCGAGGTTTCGAGCTCGTTGCCACGGAAGGGACCGCCCGAGTGATTCGAGCTGAGGGCCTGCCCGTAAGTCTCGTCAACAAAGTTCGCGAGGGCAGACCGCACTGCGTGGACATGATCAAAAATAACGAAATCGTGTTGATCGTGAACACGACCGAGGGCAAGCAGGCTGTGAGCGAGTCGCACTCGATTCGCCGCGAAGCGGTCCAGCGCCGGGTGACGTACTACACCACTCTTGCCGCGGCGCTCGCGACCTGCGACGCTCTCGACTCCTTGGACCAAGTCGACGTCAACCGGCTGCAGGACCTCCACCAGGAAGTCCGGGCGTAAGCTGGCTTCTTTTTCGAGCCAGATTTATTTTTAGGAGGAGATCGCGTGAAGCGTAATCCCATGACAGCCCGTGGCGCCGAACTGCTGCGTGCCGAGCTCAAGCGGCTCAAATCCGAAGATCGTCCGAACGTGATCAAAGCCATCGCCGAGGCGCGTAGTCATGGCGATCTTTCCGAGAACGCCGAATATCACGCTGCGCGCGAGCAGCAGGGTTTCATTGAGGGTCGTATCGCCGAACTCGAATCGAAACTTTCGACCGCCGACATCATCGACGTTGCGCAACTCACGAATAACGGCAAGGTGGTGTTCGGGGCGACCGTCGAACTCGAGGCTGAAGATGACGGGAAGACGGTGACCTACACTATCGTCGGCGAGGACGAGGCCGATATCCGTGCCGCACGAATCGCCGTGACGTCGCCCATCGCGCGTGCGCTCATCGGCAAATCCGAAGGCGATGTCGTCGAGGTGGCCGCACCGGGCGGAACCCGAAGTTACGAGGTCGTGGCCGTCCGCTACGAATGATCGCGGCTGCGACGGCCCTCGCGAGCCACTAGTCGGGCAATACGATCTTCGGCAGATCCGCTCGCTTCTTGTAGAGCGTCGCCACGTGCCCGATGCGGCCGACCAGCATGCTGCCGGTGTCTCGGGCCAGGTTTTCGAGCGCGGCATCCCGGGGCTCGCGCTCGGCGCCGGTCATGCGGACCTTGATGAGTTCGTGGTCCTGCAGGGCACGCCGCGTCTCGGCGACGACCCCCTCACTGACCCCCGCGTTTCCGATCAGAATGACCGGCTTCAGGGGATGGGCGAGCCCGCGCAGGTATCGGCGTTGCTTGTCGTTGAGTTTCATGGGGCGCGATTGTAATCGCCAAACGAGCGCCGGAAGGGTGGTTTGGGGTTGAACCAAGGTGCCGCCGGCCTCATCTAACCCCTACGGAGAGTGACCAGATCGGGCACAGGCCGAGGGGTGGCAAAGGCTCCAGGGTGCGGCCGAATGGCTGGTCCGGCAGGGGCCGATGGTGTAGGTTGGCAGTTCGGCGCAACGGAATGCGCCCCCGTGAGGAATGAGTATGAACGACCTGATGAAGAACTTCGTAGTCTGGGCCCTGATCGCCGTGGCGGTGCTGGTGTTGTTCAGCCAGTTCGTGCCCCGGTCTGCCCCGGTCTCGGAGGTCAGCTACTCCTCGTTCCTCGAAGAGGTGCGCAACGGTCGCATCGATAGCGTGGTGCTCCAGGGCGACACCATCAGTGGCGTCCGCAAAGATAAGTCGACCTTCGAGTTGTACAACCCTGAGACCGACAACACGGCGCTCATCGGGTCGCTCGCCAAGGCCAACGTCTCGATCGTCGGTCGCGCGCCGAAGCAGCCGAACTTCTTGTCGCAACTTATTCTGCAGTTGGCTCCGGCGCTGCTGCTCATTCTCGTCTTCGCCTGGATGCTGCGTCAGATGCAGGGCGGCTCGGGTGGTCGAGGCGCCATGTCCTTCGGTAAGAGTCGTGCGCGTCTTCTGAGCGAAGACCAAGTCGCCGTCACGTTCGCCGACGTCGCGGGTGTCGATGAGGCCAAACAGGAAGTCGGTGAGATCGTCGACTTCCTCAAAGATCCATCAAAGTTTCAGAAGCTCGGTGGAAAGATTCCGCGCGGCGTGTTGATGGTCGGTAGCCCGGGAACCGGCAAGACGCTGCTCGCGCGTGCCATCGCCGGCGAGGCCAAGGTGCCGTTCTTCACCATTTCGGGTTCCGACTTCGTCGAGATGTTCGTGGGTGTCGGCGCCTCGCGCGTTCGCGACATGTTCGAGCAGGCGAAGAAGCACGCGCCTTGCATCATTTTCATCGATGAAATCGACGCCGTGGGCCGGCATCGCGGAGCGGGTCTCGGTGGTGGTCACGACGAGCGTGAGCAGACGCTAAACCAATTGCTCGTCGAGATGGACGGTTTCGAGGGCAGCGAGGGCATCATCGTCATCGCTGCGACCAACCGCCCCGATGTGCTCGACCCTGCGCTGCTGCGTCCGGGTCGTTTCGATCGCCAGGTCGTGGTGCCGCTACCGGACGTCCGCGGCCGCGAGCAGATCCTCAAGGTTCACATGCGCAAGGTGCCGATCGCCGATGACGTGAAGCCGTCACTCATCGCTCGCGGAACACCCGGGTTCTCGGGCGCCGATCTCGCCAACCTCGTCAACGAGGCGGCGCTCTTCGCTGCGCGCGCCAATCGTCGCGTGGTCGGCATGGAAGAGTTCGAGCGCGCTAAGGACAAGATCATGATGGGTGCTGAGCGGCGCTCGATGGTCATGACCGAAGAAGAAAAGCGCATGACCGCGTACCACGAAGCCGGTCACGCCATCGTCGGCATCTCGGTTCCTGAGCACGATCCCGTCTACAAAGTGACGATCATTCCGCGCGGTCGCGCGCTCGGCGTGACGCAGTTCCTGCCAGAGCAAGATCGCTACTCGATGAGCAAGCGTCGTATCGAAAGCGGTATCGCCACGCTCTTCGGTGGGCGTATTGCAGAAGAATTGATCTTTGGCGCTGATGCGGTCACGACGGGTGCCTCGAACGACATCGAGCGAGCGACCGACCTCGCGCGCAACATGGTCACGAAGTGGGGTCTGTCCGACAAGCTCGGTCCTTTGACCTATTCCGAAGAGTCGGGAGAAGTCTTCCTGGGTCGATCGGTGACACAGACCAAACAAGTGTCCGACGAGACGGCGCATGCGATCGATCAAGAAGTTCGACGCGTGATCGAGAGCAACTATGAGCGTGCTCGCGACATCCTCACCACCAACATCGAAAAGCTGCACGCCATGGCTGAGGCGCTCGTGAAGTTCGAGACGATCGACGAAAGTCAGATCAAAGACATCATGGCGGGTCGGCCGCCGAGTGCGCCGTCGGGTTGGGATGACTCCGTGTCGGGTGGACCCAAAGGTGGTCCGCAGGGAAGTGAGTCACGCTCGGCGCCTCAGCCCGATATCGGCTCGCCTGCGGGCGAGGGCAGCGCAAGCTGATCGGTTCGTCATTCGCTTGCGTCTGAACTGCGCTGGTCGCGAGCTCGACCTCTCTTCCCCCGTTCTCATGGGCGTGCTCAATGTCACGCCCGATTCCTTTTCCGACGGCGGGCGATTCGTCGATCTTTCCGCAGCGCTCGATCATGCCGAGCGCATGATCGATGCGGGAGCGGCCATCATCGACGTGGGTGGCGAATCCACACGACCCGGTGCTGCGCCGGTCTCGGCCGACGAGGAAATTCACCGCGTTCTTCCGATCATCGAAGCGCTGGTGTCTCGCGGCGCTCGGGTGTCGGTGGATACCAGCAAACCCGAGGTCATTCGAGCCGCACTCTCGGTGGGCGTGCATCTCGTCAACGATGTTCGCGCCCTGCAAAGTCCGGGGGCGCTTGAGGCGGCAGCCGCAGGCTCCGCTGCGATCTGTCTCATGCACATGCAGGGCACTCCGGTCTCGATGCAGCACTCGCCGACCTACGGCGACGTGGTGCTTGAGGTGACAGAGTTTTTGAAGGATCGGGTCGACGCCTGCTTGGCAATGGGAGTCGGTCGCGATCGTTTGTTGGTCGATCCCGGTTTCGGATTCGGCAAAACGCTCGAGCACAACCTGGCATTGTTGCGCGGCCTCCCAAAGATCGCCGCGGACACGGGCTTGCCGATTTTGGCCGGCCTTTCGCGTAAATCGATGCTGTCGGGTCTCACCGGACGTGCGGTGCACGAACGATTGGCGGGCAGTTTGGCGCTCGCGTTCGCAGCGCTCGACGGCGGAGCGCGTATCATCCGCTGTCACGACGTGGCGGAAACCTGTGACGTCGTCAAAGTTTGGGCCGCCGTGCGCGGTCGCGGAGGGGTGGCGTGACTAGGCAGTATTTCGGTACGGATGGTGTTCGCGGCAAGGTGGGCGAACCACCCCTGACAGTCGATTTCGTACTCAACCTCGCCAGCGCAGCCGCTCGAGTGCTCGCCCCGGAAGGCGGTAGTGTGCTCATCGGCAAGGACACTCGGCTATCGGGTTATATGTTCGAAGCCGCGCTCGAGGCGGGTTTCGTCGCCGCCGGTGTCGATGCCATGCTCATCGGGCCACTGCCGACGCCGGGCATCGCCTTCATGACGCGACACTTCGGCTGCAAGTTCGGCGTGGTCATCAGCGCCTCACACAATCCCTACTACGACAACGGCATCAAGTTTTTCGACGGGCAGGGCAGCAAGCTTTCCGATGAGGACGAAATTCGCATCGAGGCGGAGCTCGCCAAGCCTCCCGTGACCCGCGAATCGAAATTGCTGGGTCGGGCAACGCGTGTCGATAAAACGCGCAAGGAATATCAAAACTTTTGCATCTCGACGATGCCGCGCGGCATCTCGCTCGAAGGCATGAAGATCGTGATCGATTGCGCGCATGGCGCCGGGTACAAGGTCGCGCCGCGTATTTTGACTGACCTCGGTGCCGAGATCGTGCCGCTTGGGTGCTCTCCGAACGGACGCAATATCAACCAAGGCTGCGGCTCGACCGCGCCGGAGTTGTTGCAACTGACTGTGCCGGGAGTTCGTGCGAATGTCGGTATCGCACTCGACGGTGATGGCGATCGACTCGTGATGGTCGACCATCTCGGACGCAAGGTCGACGGCGATCAATTGCTCTACGTCATCGCGGCTCATCGTCATTCGATTGGTCGATTGCAGGGCCCGGTCGTCGGCACGCTCATGACCAACTACGGTCTAGAGCGGGCGCTGCAGGAGCGCGGCATCGAGTTCCATCGCGCAGCGGTGGGCGATCGGTACGTGTTGTCCAAGTTGCGCGAAACCGGTGGCGTGCTGGGTGGAGAAACATCCGGTCATCTGCTTACGCTCGACTACACCACGACGGGTGATGCCATGATCGCCGCGCTGCAAGTGCTCGCGATCATGCGTGAGACGGGTCGTCCGCTCGCTGAGCTCACCGCCGATCTGACGCTGCTTCCGCAAACACTCATCAACGTCAAAGTGGCTCGTCGATTCAACCCGCTCGACGTACCCTCGGTGCGTTCAGTCCTCGAGAAGGTGGAGCAACAACTTTCGGGGCGTGGGCGCGCCGTGCTGCGCGCCTCAGGAACGGAGCCACTCATTCGCGTCATGATCGAGGCCGAAGACGGTGCGGAGGCGAAGACGCTCGCCAATCAACTCGCCGAGGCCGTGCGCTCGGCAGCTCAATAATCTATTCCCGGAGCCTTCAATGAGTCGAACGCCAGTCGTCGCGGGCAATTGGAAAATGCACGGCTCACGAGCCGTGAATGCGTCTTTGGTTTCCGGAGTGCTGTCGGGTCTTGCGCCTCGCGACGAGCGTGAGGCCGAAGTTGTGCTGTGTCCGCCCTTCGTCTACCTCGCTGAACTCGTCAAGCAGCTCGATCAGACGGGAGTCGGTCTCGGCGCTCAAGACGTGTGTGCCGAGGCCGGGCAGGGTGCCTTCACGGGTGAGGTGGCTGCAACGATGTTGCGTGAGGTGGGTTGTACCCACGTCATCATCGGCCACTCCGAACGACGAGCGCTTTACGCCGAGACGGACGAGCTGGTTGGGCGCAAGACGCTCACGGCCTTGGCGGCTGGGCTGACGCCCATCATTTGCGTCGGTGAGTTGCTCGAGGAGCGAGACGCCGGTCGGACCCACGAGGTGGTCGGGCGGCAGCTCGAGGCGGTTTTGCGGGCCCTTCAGGCAGATCCGGTTGGGCTGACCGGGCTGGAAAAATGCATCCTGGCCTACGAGCCGGTTTGGGCGATCGGGACAGGCCGGACGGCGACCCCAGAGCAGGCCCAAGATGTCCATGCCTTCATCCGTGGCCTGATCCAATCTCGGGATGCTAGAATTGGCGGCTCGGTCAGGGTCCTCTACGGAGGCAGCGTCAAACCCGGCAATGCCCGCGAGTTATTCGGGATGCCGGATGTCGATGGAGGTCTCATTGGTGGGGCCTCGCTCAAAGCCGAAGACTTCGTCGCGATTGTCGCGGCGACACAGTGAAGGATCGGAAAAGAATTTCATGTTGCTGACGGCACTGACCATCATCCAGGTGTTTGCTTCTCTCGCGATCGTCGCGCTCGTGCTCTTGCAGCGCGGGCGTGGTGCCGACGCGGGTGCTGGGTTTGGTGCGGGCGCGTCGGGCAGCGTGTTCGGTGCTCGTGGCGCTACCACTGGGCTTTCGCGCGCAACTGCGGTGCTTGCCGCGGTGTTCATGATCAACAGCCTCGCTCTCGCATGGCTGGGTACGCGTCCGAACACAGCACAGACTGAAACCCTGCTCGGCGAGCAGGCTTCGCAGACTGCTCCTGCTTCGGTGACGCCTTCGGCGCCCGTGGCACCGTCGGCCCCGGAGTCAACGACACCGGCGTCGACGACACCGGCGCAGTAAGCATCGATCGTTATCGCGGACGTGGTGGAATTGGTAGACACACTAGCTTGAGGGGCTAGCGCCGCAAGGTATGGGAGTTCGAGTCTCCCCGTCCGCACCAAACTCGATCAACATCCTGTTACAATTCGCGCGCTTTAAGCACGGGGGTTACGTAACCGTTGGTTGCGTTCGTGCAAGGGCGTACTCGAATGCTGTCGAACTATTTGCCTGCACTGATCTTTCTTGGCGTGGCCTCGGGCCTCGCAGCCGTATTGCTGGTTCTCGGCAGCGGCTTCGGTCGCTATTTCTCCCGAGCTCCCAAAGACTCCGCGAAACTTTCTGCCTATGAGTGTGGCTTCGAGGCTTTCGAAGACACGCGCATGAAATTCGATGTGCGCTACTACCTCGTAGCAATCCTCTTCATCGTCTTCGACCTCGAAATCGCGTTCCTTTTCCCCTGGGCTGTTTCCCTCGACTCGATCGGTGGGTTCGGCCTGATCGCAATGGGCATTTTTCTCGCCATCTTGGTGGTGGGGTTCATCTACGAGTGGAAGAAAGGAGCGCTGGAGTGGGACTAACCGAAGAGGCACCCGCCCACGAATTCGCCCAGCGCGGTTTCGTGACGACCCAAGTCGACAATCTCGTCAACTGGGCGCGAACGGGTTCGCTCTGGCCGATGACTTTCGGTCTCGCCTGTTGCGCAGTGGAAATGATGCACGCGGGCGCGTCGCGCTACGATCTCGATCGTTTCGGTGTTGTGTTCCGTCCGAGTCCTCGTCAGTCCGACGTCATGATCGTCGCAGGCACCCTGGTCAACAAAATGGCACCTGCGCTGCGTAAGGTCTACGACCAGATGGCCGAGCCGCGTTGGGTGATCTCGATGGGTTCGTGTGCCAACGGGGGCGGTTACTACCACTATTCTTATGCGGTCGTTCGGGGCTGCGATCGCATCGTGCCGGTCGATGTGTACGTGCCGGGCTGTCCGCCGACGGCCGAGGCCTTGCTCTACGGCATCATCCAGCTTCAAAAGAAGATTGCTCGCACGAGCTCGGTGGTGAGCCCGTGACCACTTCGAATTGGGAAGAACTTTTGCCGACCGTGCTCGGTGATTCGGCACGTCGCGTGGCATCGCTTCCCGATGAGGTCACGATCGAATGTGACGCGCCGCAACTTTTGGCGGTCGCCACCGCGCTGCGTGATCATCCGCAACTCGGCTTCGATACGCTTGTCGATCTGTGTGGCGTCGATTACCTCCACTATGGTCGATCTGAGTGGAAGACCTTCTCGGCGACGGGATCCGGATTTTCACGAGGCGTCGATCGAAAAGCTGCAGAAGAGGGTTGTGCGCCAGGAAGGCGATTTGCCGTCGTGACGCACTTGTTGTCGGTCAAGTTCAATCGACGACTGCGTCTTCGGGTGTTTTGTCTCGATAACGACGAACCGATGGTCGACTCGCTCGTCGGCATCTGGGCTGCGGCCAACTGGTTCGAGCGCGAGGCGTTCGATCTGTTTGGCATCCTCTTCAAGGGGCATCCCGATCTGCGTCGCATCCTCACCGACTACGGTTTCATCGGGCATCCGTTCCGCAAAGATTTCCCGCTCATCGGCAATGTCGAGGTGCGGTACGACCCGCAAAAGCAGCGGGTGGTTTACGAGCCGGTCAGCATCGAGCCGCGTACGCTCGTTCCGCGTGTGATTCGACACGACAATCGCTACGACCCTGCGCTGATCGGCCGTCCGGAAAGCGACACGAAGGCGGCGGGCTGACATCATGGCCGAGATCCAGTCTTACACCATGAATTTCGGGCCGCAGCATCCTGCGGCGCACGGCGTGCTCCGACTCGTTCTCGAGCTCGACGGCGAGGTGATTCAAAAAGCCGATCCGCACATCGGGCTGTTGCATCGCGCCACCGAGAAGCTCGCCGAGTCGAAACCGTTCAACCAATCGATCGGCTACATGGACCGACTCGATTACGTCTCCATGATGTGCAACGAGCACGCCTATGTGCTCGCGATCGAGCGCTTGGTCGGCGTCACGCCGCCGATTCGTGCTCAGTACATCCGTGTCATGTTCGACGAAATCACGCGCATCCTGAACCACCTGATGTGGCTCGGAGCGCACGGTCTCGACATCGGTGCGATGACCGTATTCCTGCTGGCGTTCAAAGAACGCGAAGACCTGATGGATTGCTACGAAGCGGTCTCGGGTACGCGCATGCACGCTACCTACTATCGTCCGGGCGGTGTTCATCGCGATCTGCCGCAAGAGATGCCGCGTTATCAGGCGTCTCGCTGGCGCACCCAAAAAGAAGCGGACCGCCTCAACGAGGCTCGCAGCGCGGGCATGCTCGGTTTCATCGAAGCATTCACCAAGCGTTTCCCCAAGGCGATCGACGAATACGAAACCCTGCTCACCGATAACCGCATCTGGAAGCAGCGTACTGTCAACATCGGCGTCGTCAGCCCGGAGAGGGCGATGCAGCTCGGGTTCTCTGGGCCGATGCTGCGCGGCTCGGGTATCGCGTGGGATCTTCGTAAGAAGCAGCCCTACGAGGTCTACGACAAGCTCGACTTCGACATTCCGGTCGGTAAGAACGGCGACTGTTATGACCGTTATCTCGTTCGCATCGAAGAGCTTCGTCAGTCCAATCGCATCGTGGCGCAGTGCGTCGAGTGGTTGAAGCACAACCCGGGCCCTGTGATGTTGGCTGATGCGAAAGTCCGACCGCCGCGTCGCGAAGACATGAAGGGCGACATGGAGTCGCTGATCCATCACTTCAAACTGATGACCGAGGGCTATTGCGTCCCAGAGGGTGAGACCTACGCAGCTGTCGAAGCGCCCAAGGGCGAGTTCGGCATCTACTTGGTCAGCGACGGGGCGAACAAACCTTATCGTCTCAAGTGTCGTGCCCCGGGGTTCTCGCATCTCGCCTCGCTCGAGGAGATGGTCACGGGCCATATGCTGGCTGACGTCGTCGCCGTCATCGGCACTCAGGACATTGTCTTCGGAGAGATCGATCGATGAGCGTTTCGACGAATCGTGTGCCGACGAGCGACGGGCAATTCTTCGAGCCCGGCAACGGCGAGAAGGTGGCGCTGCTCACCGAGCATACCCGTCACGAGATCGACGGTTGGATTTCTCGTTTTCCTGCGGGCCGGCAGCGCTCGGCGACCTTGTCCGCACTGCGTTTCGTGCAGGAGCAGAACAACGGCTTTCTGACTGCCGAACTCATGGATGCGGTGGCGGAGTACCTCAAGCTACCTTCGATTCAGGTGTATGAGGTCGCCACGTTCTATTCGATGTTCGAGACACACGCCTGCGGTCGTCACCATGTGAGCGTGTGCACGAACATCAGCTGCTGGCTCAACGGCGCGGAGGACATCCTCGCGCATTGCGAGCGCAAGCTCGGCATCAAGGTGGGTGAGAGCACATCCGATCAAAGAATTTTCCTCAAAAAGGAAGAGGAGTGCCTCGCGGCGTGTACCGGAGCTCCCATGATGATGGTCGACCACGTTTTTCACGAGCATCTGACGCCGGCGAAAGTCGACGAGATTCTCGACGGTCTCAAGTGAGTCACTCGGCATGAGCAACGCATTGGAAACCTGGCGCGAACGGATGAACCTCGTGGTGTTCGAGCCGCTCTCGATAGAGCGCTCCTGGACGCTCGAGAGTTACCTCAAAATCGGTGGCTACTCGTCGTGGAAGAAAATCCTGACCGGCGAGCTGACGCGCGAACAGGTTATCGATGCCGTCAAGGCCAGCGGTCTTCGCGGGCGAGGCGGTGCGGGGTTCCCGACCGGCACCAAGTGGAGCTTCATGCCCCGCAACTCGCCGATTCAGAAATACGCCGTCTGCAACTCTGACGAGAGTGAGCCGGGTACCTGTCACGATCGCGACATCCTTCGTTTCAATCCGCATTCACTCGTCGAGGGCATGGCGATCGGCGGTTATGCGATGGGTGCGACGGTCGGCTACAACTATATTCGCGGTGAATTTTTGGGTGAGCCCGTTCCGCGTTTCGAAGCGGCCGTCAAAGAAGCCTACGAGGCAGGTCTGCTCGGCAAGAACGTGCAGGGCTCAGGCATCGACTTCGATCTCTACACTTTCGTGGGTGCGGGCGCCTACATCTGTGGCGAAGAGACCGCGTTGCTCGAGTCGCTCGAAGGCAAGCAGGGCAAGCCGCGTTTCAAACCGCCGTTCCCGGCGGCGTTCGGGCTCTACGGACAGCCGACGACCATCAACAACACTCAAAGCTATGCGTCGGTCCCGACCATCTTGCGTAAAGGGCCGGAGTGGTTCGCCAAGCTCGGTACCACTAACGCTGGCGGCACGGTGATCTTCTCCGTGTCAGGGCATGTCGAGAAACCCGGCAACTACGAGTTGCCCTTGGGTATTCCATTTCGCGATCTGCTCGATATCGCGGGCGGTGTAAAAGGCGGTCGAAAGTTGAAGGCCGTCATTCCTGGCGGTTCTTCCGTCAAGGTCGTCCCGGGCGACGTCATGATGGGTGTGAACATGGACTACGACTCGCTGAGGGGCGTGGGGTCATCGGTGGGGTCAGCTGCAGTCATCGTCATGGACGAGACGACCTGCATGGTTAGAGCTCTCGAACGCATTTCGCGGTTCTACAAATCCGAGTCTTGCGGTCAGTGCACGCCTTGCCGAGAGGGCACGGGCTGGCTCAATCGGGTGCTCAAACGAATCATCGCGGGTCAGGGCCGCATGGACGATCTTCAATTGCTCGTCGATGTCGCTAACCGAATCGAGGGTCACACCATCTGTGCGCTCGGCGATGCGGCGGCGTGGCCGGTGCAGAGCTTCGTTCAAAAATTCCGACATGAGTTCGAATACATGATTCAGCACGGGGGTCGCAGCCTCGTCGATGGACAACGGGAGGCGGCCTAAGCCGCACGCATCAGGACATGGCAGCGAATCCGCAAGACGATCTGATCAACGTTGAGGTTGACGGTACGCCCGTCAAAGCCCGAAAGGGCGCGATGATCATCCACGTCACCGATCAGCACGGCGCGTACGTGCCGCGCTTTTGCTATCACGACAAGCTGCCGGTCGCGGCCAACTGCCGCATGTGTCTCGTCGAAGTCGAGAAAGCCCCGAAGCCCTTGCCGGCCTGTGCGACACCCGTGGCCGAGGGTATGAAGATCTTCACCCGCTCCAAGGCGGCGATCGGCGCCCAGAAGGCGACGATGGAGTTCTTGCTCATCAATCACCCGCTCGATTGTCCGATCTGCGATCAGGGCGGCGAGTGCGAGCTGCAAGATCTCGCCCTTGGGTTCGGTCGCGACATTTCGCGTTTCTCCGAGCGCAAGCGTGTTGTCAAAGATAAAAATCTGGGGCCGCTCGTCTCGACGGACATGACCCGCTGCATCCACTGCACGCGCTGCGTGCGGTTCGGGCAAGACATTGCCGGTATTCCCGAGCTCGGTACGACCGGACGCGGTGAGAACATGGAGATCGGCACTTGGATCGAGCGCAGCGTCGATCACGAGTTGTCGGGCAACATCATCGATCTGTGTCCCGTTGGTGCGCTCAACTCCAAGCCGTTCCGTTATCAGGGGCGTTCCTGGGAGATGACTCAGATCCCGTTCGTATCGCCGCACGACGGCATCGGCTCTAATCTCTTTGGGCATGTGCTTCGCGGAAAATTGAAGCGAGTGGTGCCGCGCGCGAACGACGACATCAACGAAACCTGGATCGCCGATCGTGACCGCTTCAGTTACGAAGGCGTGCTGTCCGATGATCGGCTCACCAAGCCGATGCTGCGTGAGGGTTCGTCCTGGCGTGAAGTCGAGTGGGATGAGGCGTTGTCGGCGGCAGCCCGTGGGTTACGTGCCGCAGGCGCCTCGACCGGTACCTTGGTGCACCCCTCGAGCACGATCGAAGAGTTGTACCTCGCTGCGCGTCTCACGCGCAGTCTCGGCTCTTCAAGCGTCGATCATCGATTGCGGACCCGCGACTTCCGTGATCACTCAGCAGATCCATTGCGTCCCGGCCTGGGGACAGCCCTGGCAGACGTCGAAACCCTCTCGGGTGTACTCGTCATCGGATCTAACCTTCGTTCAGAACTTCCGCTGCTCGCGCATCGCCTTCGCAAGGCCGTGGTGCGAGCGCGTGCGAAGGTGGCGTTTGTCGACTCGCGGACGCGGGAATATCGATTCCCGGTCGAGACGCAGATCGCCCAAGTGCCCTCCGAGTGGGTGCACGAACTTGCTGGAATTCTCTCCGCCACGTGCGAGGTGACCGGTACGCAACCGGGTGAGGCCTATGCGAGTCTCTTGCGCGGCGTAACGCCGTCAGATGCTCAACGGTCTGCGGCACGAGCGCTGTGTCACGGAAACTCTCGCGCCGTATGGCTCGGGGCGATGGCACTTCGACACCCGGCTGCGGTCGATCTCCGATCGATCGCCTGTGAGATCGCCCGAATCAGTGGTGCCTCATTCGGAATGCTTGCCGAGGGTGCTAACGCTGCCGGTGCGTGGTTGGCGGGTGCCGTGCCTCATCGTCAAGCCGGTGGTGTTGCGGTCGCCGAATCTCCGGGTCGCGACGCCCGCGGCATGCTCGAGACGGCGCAACGCGCCTATTTGTTGGTGGGCGCCATCGAGCCGTCTGCAGACATGGCCGACCCCGCGCTCGCGGAGCGGGCTTTGGGTTCTGCCGCCTGTGTAGTGGCTGTAACACCCTTCGTCACCGACGAACTCAAAAAATTCGCCCATGTGTTGCTGCCCATGGGCAGTTTTGCCGAAACCTCTGGGACGTACGTCAATCTCGAGGGTCGGTGGCAGAGTCAGACCGGTCTCTCGAAATCACCCGGTGAAGCGCGTCCGGGTTGGAAGATTCTTCGAGTGCTCGGCAACCAGATGGAGCTCTCGGGATTCAACTATCAGAGCTCCGAAGAGGTTCGCGAAGAGCTCTCTCGAGTTATCGCCGAGCGCTCCGGTGCTGCCGCAACGTTGGCGCTCGTCACGCACCATGTTCCGGCGATCGCAGCCATCGCCGGATCGGCCGATCTCGATCTCGGTTCTCTAGACGTTCCGATGTACGGCATCGATGCGGTGTTGCGTCGTAGCCCGGCCTTGCAGCAGACGGCGATTGCGAAGGCGTCCAAATCGGGGAGGGCGGTGTGATGGCCGACTTCCTCGCGTTGTGGGCCTCGCTTCCCGATTACATCCGAACATCGGTTTGGATCCTCATCGTGACCGTGGCCGTCATCCTGTCGGTGGCGTTCACCACGCTTTGGGAACGTAAGTTCATCGGTTGGATCCAGCTTCGAAAGGGCCCGAACAGAGTTGGTAGCATTTTCGGGCTCGTGCCCGGCATCTTTCAGCCCTTTGCCGACGTCATCAAACTTCTGGTCAAAGAAGTCGTCGTTCCCTCGGCCTCCAATAAATGGTTGTTCCGAGTGGCGCCCGCCATCACGCTGATTCCCGCGTTCGCGGCTTGGGCGGTGATGCCGCTTGATCCCAATCTCGTCATCGCCGATATCGATGCGGGGCTCTTATACATTCTCTCGCTCACGTCCGTCGGCGTGTACGGCGTTATCCTCGCGGGTTGGGCGGCCAACTCCAAATACGCCTTCCTCGGGGCCATGCGCTCTGCCGCGCAAGTCGTCGCCTATGAAATCGCCATGGGCTTTGCGCTCGTCGGTGTCGTCATGGCGGCGGGTACCTTGAACCTCGGCGATATCGTCCGAGCCCAGGAGGGCGGCCTCGGAAACTGGTTCTTCGTCTGGTTGTTCCCGCTCTTCGTGGTGTACCTGATCGCTGGCGTCGCCGAAACGAACCGTGCGCCATTCGACGTCGCCGAGGGCGAATCGGAAATCGTCGCTGGCTTCCATGTCGAATATTCGGGAATCGCGTTCGCGCTGTTCTTCTTGGCGGAATACGCCAACATGATTTTGATTTCGGGACTGACTGCCGTGTTTTTCCTCGGTGGTTGGTTGAGCCCCTTCGACGGCCTCTTGGCTGCTGATCACCCGCTCGCAGTGCCCGGCTTCCACTGGCTGTTCTTGAAGCTGTTTTTCTTCCTGACTTGTTTCATGTGGTACCGCGCGACGTTTCCTCGCTATCGCTACGACCAAATCATGCGTCTCGGCTGGAAAGTTTTGATTCCGGTGACGCTGGTGTGGATCACGGTGGAAGGAATCATGGTTTGGTTCGGCGTCGGTCCCTGGAGCCGCTGATATGGCACTGCGCAGTATCGCCAAGACGTTTTTGCTCACAGAACTGCTCGCCGGCATGTCGTTGACGGCGCGTACGTTGTTTCGCAAAAAGGTTACGGTCAATTATCCGGAAGAAAAGACACCGCAGTCGCCGCGATTCCGCGGCTTGCATGCGCTGCGCCGATACGCCAATGGCGAGGAGCGCTGCATCGCGTGCAAGTTGTGCGAGGCTGTTTGCCCGGCGCTCGCCATCACCATCGAATCGGACGTTGCCGCAGACGGCACGCGACGCACGACCCGTTATGACATCGATTTGTTCAAGTGCATTTACTGCGGCTTTTGCGAGGAGGCTTGTCCGGTCGACGCCATCGTTGAAACCCGTATCCATGAGTACCACATGGAAAATCGCGGGGAGAACATCATGACCAAGGACAAGCTGCTCGCCGTGGGCGATCGGTACGCTGCGCTCATCGCGGCCGATAAAGCGGCCGACGCGCGCTACCGTTAAGCGCGGCGGAACAGGGGAGGAATTCGGGTGTTTGTTGATCTGCTCTTCTACGGTTTCTCGGCGATCCTGCTCGCCGCAGCGCTGGGTGTGATCATCAGTCGCAACCCCGTGTATTCCGCTTTGTGCCTCGTGTTGGCCTTCTTCACAAGCGCAGCGCTATGGCTTTTGATCGAGGCGGAGTTCTTGGCGATCGTGCTGGTGCTCGTCTACGTCGGCGCGGTGATGGTGCTTTTCCTTTTTGTCGTGATGATGCTCGATATCAACGTAGAAGAGGTCAAGCGCGGATTCACTCGCTATGCGTGGCTGGGTTGGCTCGTCTCCCTGATCGTGATCGGGCAGATGATCACCGTGTTCTACGCCAAAGATTTCGGTATCGATGCGACGGTCGGACCGGTTCGCAACCCGGTCGATCACAGCAACACGCGCGAGCTGGGTGAGGTTCTTTATACCCAATACGTCTATCCGTTCGAACTTGCAGCCGTGCTTCTGTTGGTGGCCATCGTTGCGGCGATCGCGCTCACGATGCGGCGCCGCCCAGGCCTCAAGCCCCAAGACGTGGCGAAGCAAGTTGCCGTTCGTCGTGAGGATCGTGTGCGTCTCGTCAAGGATGTCACCCGCGAGGGCGGGGAGGGTCCGCGATGATCACTCTGCAACACATGATGACGCTCTCCGGCATCTTGTTCGCGTTGTCGGTGGCCGGCATCTTCCTCAATCGCAAGAATGTCATTTTGCTTCTGATGTGCATCGAACTGATGCTCCTCGCAGTGAACTTCAGTTTCGTGTCCTTCTCGCGTTTTCTCGGTGACCTCGATGGTCAGGTCTTCGTGTTTTTCGTGCTGACGGTCGCGGCGGCGGAGTCGGCGATAGGGCTCGCCATCCTCGTGGTGCTTTTCCGCGAGCGTCGCAGCATCAATGTCGAAGATCTCGACACCATGAAGGGATGAGCAGGGAATGGATGAAGTGAGTTCCACGTTGGTGTCGATGGATCCGCGGACGCTTTTGGCGATTCCGCTGCTACCGTTGGCGGCGGCCATCGTGGCGGGACTATTCGGAAGGCTGATCGGTCGGACGGCCTCGCACGTCATCACGATTGCTGCGGTAGGCGCGAGTTTCGTGCTGTCGGCGCGCATCGCCTGGCAGCTGGTGACGGGCGATGTTGGTGTCTTCAATGAGTCGGTCTATACCTGGCTCTTGAGCGACGGAATCCGGATGGAAGTCGGCTTCCTGGTTGATCATCTGTCCGTGCTCATGATGTGTGTCGTGACATTCGTGTCCTTCTGTGTGCACGTCTACACCATCGGTTACATGCACGACGATCCCGGTTATCAGCGGTTCTTCTCGTACATCTCGCTGTTTACTTTCGCGATGCTGATGCTCGTGATGTCGAACAACTTCATGCAGTTGTTCTTCGGTTGGGAAGCGGTCGGTGTCGTGTCTTACCTGCTCATCGGGTTCTGGTACACGAAGCCGAGTGCGATCTTCGCGAACCTCAAAGCGTTCCTCGTCAATCGGGTCGGCGATTTCGGATTCGTGCTCGGTATTGCAGCGGTCGTGTACTACACCGGATCCCTCGATTATCGCGATGCGTTCGCCGCAGCGCCGGCCCTCGCGGACGTCGGCTATTCGTTGACGGACACCTGGACCGTATCGGCGATCACGCTGATCTGCGTGCTGCTGTTCATCGGCGCCATGGGTAAGTCGGCGCAGGTGCCGTTGCACGTCTGGTTGCCCGACTCGATGGAAGGTCCGACGCCCATCTCTGCATTGATTCACGCCGCGACGATGGTGACTGCCGGTATCTTCATGGTCGCTCGCTTCTCGCCACTCTTCGAGCACTCGGAAGCAGCACTGTCGTTCGTGCTCGTGGTGGGCGCAACGACCGCGCTCTTCATGGGCTTCCTCGGTATCGTGAATAACGACATCAAGCGTGTCGTGGCCTACTCGACACTCTCTCAGCTTGGGTACATGACCGTCGCATTGGGTGCTTCGGCTTACGGGGCGGCGATTTTCCATCTCATGACCCACGCCTTTTTCAAGGCCTTGCTCTTCCTCGCGGCGGGTTCCGTCATCATCGGCATGCACCATGAGCAAGACATGCGAAAGATGGGCGGGCTCGCCAAGGTCATGCCGATCACTGCGGCGACCTGCTGGATCGGTGCGTTGGCACTGATCGGTACCCCGTTCCTTTCTGGGTTCTACTCCAAAGATTTCATCATCGAGGCGGTACACGAATCCGATCGTTTGGGCGCGACCTATGCCTATTGGTGCGTGCTGATCGGCGTATTCGTCACTGCGTTCTATACATTCCGCATGGTCTTCATGACCTTCCACGGCTCGCCACGATGGGGTCAGGGTCATGACGAGCACGATCATCATGCACACGACGATCACGGTCATGGCCATGGCCATGGTGGCGGTACGCCGCACGAGAGTCCTTGGGTGGTTACGCTTCCGCTCGTGTTGCTTGCGATTCCTTCGCTCGTAATCGGCTACCTCACGGTACAGCCGGTGCTGTTCGGTGGGTACTTCGGTGAAGCGATCCAGGTGCTGCCGGCGAACGACGTTCTCAGCGAACTGGCCGCGCATTTCCATGACCCTGCTTCGTTCGCGCTCGAAGCGGTCAAGCATCCGCCATTTTGGTTGGCGCTTGCGGGCGTCGTGACGGCTTGGTTCCTCTTTTTGAAGAGTCCCGCGACGGCAGATCGATTGGCGTCGCTGTTCGCGCCGTTACGCCCGGTGCTCGACAACAAGTACTACTTCGATTGGTTCAATGAAAAAGTCTTGGCTGCGGGTAGCCGGGGGATCGGTCAATTGTTTTGGAAGGCGGGCGATCAGGCGGTCATCGATGGCGCCTTGGTCAATGGCTCTGCACAGCTCGTCGGATCGGTGGCCCAATGGGTTCGGCGAGTGCAGACAGGTTATCTCTACTCTTACGCGTTCTGGATGATGATCGGGTTGGCTGCGCTGCTCGCGTGGTTCCTGTTCAGCGCCTGACCCTCGACGAGACTCACCATGCAGGCAGCATTGCTCTCTACTTTGATTTGGCTTCCGATCCTCGGCGGCATCGCGGTGCTCGCATTAGGTGATCGGCGAGTCGCGCTCGCCCGATGGGTCGCGCTCGCAACGGCTTTGGCGACGCTCGCGCTGTCGATTCCACTCTATACGGGCTTTGACACCACTACGGCGGCGTTCCAGTTCGTCGAACAGTTGCCGTGGATCCCGGCATTCAATGCGACTTACTACCTCGGCGTCGACGGCATCTCGTTACCGCTCGTCTTGCTCACGACGTTCGTGACTGTGCCTGTGGTGATTGCGGCGTGGACGGTGATCACTGAGCGCCCCGCGCAGTACTTTGCGGCCTTCCTGATCATGGAAGGTCTGATGGTCGGTGTGTTCTCGGCGCTCGATGCGCTGCTGTTCTACTTCTTCTGGGAAGCGATGTTGATTCCGATGTTTCTCATCATCGGCATCTGGGGTGGGCCTCGACGTGTCTACGCCACCATCAAGTTCTTCCTCTACACGTTCCTCGGCTCGGTGCTGATGCTCGTGGCGCTCATCTACATGTATCTGCAGGCGGGTAGCTACGACATCGTGGCCCTGCAGGAACTCCCACTCGGGTTCAACGAGCAGTTCTGGATTTTCCTCGCGTTCTTCGCAGCATTCGCTGTGAAGATCCCGATGTTTCCGGTTCACACCTGGCTGCCCGATGCCCACGTCGAAGCACCCACCGGCGGCTCCGTGGTACTGGCTGCGATCATGTTGAAGATGGGCGGGTACGGCTTTTTGAGATTCGCGTTGCCGATCGCACCCGATGCGGCTCGTGAGCTCGACATGCTGATCATCGTCCTCTCGCTCGTGGCCGTGGTGTACATCGGCTTCGTCGCCCTAGTGCAGACGGACATGAAGAAGCTGATCGCGTATTCGTCCATCGCCCACATGGGCTTCGTGACGCTTGGATGCTTCTTGGCATTCGATATCGAAGGCAAGACCGGTTCGTTGGCGGGGGCGGGCATGGGCATCGATGGGGCGATGGTGCAAATGGTGTCTCACGGCCTGATCTCGGCGGCGATGTTTCTTTGCGTCGGAGTGATGTACGACCGCGTGCACAGCCGAGAAATCAGTGCTTATGGCGGGGTGATCAACCGAATGCCGATCTTCGGTGCGTTCATGGTGCTATTTGCCATGTCTAATGCGGGTCTTCCCGGCACGTCGGGCTTCGTCGGCGAATTCCTCGTCATCATCGCGAGCTTCAAGGCGAACTTCTGGTACGCCTTCTTGGCAGCGACGACGCTTATTCTGGGCGCGGCGTATACGCTGTGGCTCGTCAAGCGCGTGATTTTCGGTCCGGTGGGTAACGACCACGTGGCCGCGCTCGAAGATCTCAACTCTCGTGAATTCTTGGTGCTCGCCGTGCTCGCGGTGGGCGTGTTGTTGCTCGGAGTCTGGCCTGCGCCGCTGCTCGAGGTGATGCAGCCGTCCGTTCAACATCTCGTCGAGCAGATCGTCATCAGCAAGTTGCCCTGACATGACTCATACCCTGACACTCGCTTCGATCATGCCGGCTTTGCCGGAGATCTATTTCACAGCCGCGATCTGCCTCGTGCTGCTCGTCGACGTATTCGCCGGGGCCGCTGCTCGTCGAATCACCCCGACGCTCACGTTACTCGTGATCGCCATCGGTGCGGCGTTGACCCTGGGTTATTCGCAAGTGCAGGGCGCTGTAGAAATTTTCTCTGGCATGTATCTCGCAGACCCGCTCGTAACGGTACTCAAGCTCTTCACGATGCTCTTCGTCGCGATCGCACTGCTGTATTCGCGGCACTATCTCGATGCTCGCGGCATCCTGAAAGGGGAGTACTACGTGCTCGCGCTCACCGCGATGCTGGGCATTTTCGTCATCATCTCGGCGGGTAGTCTGCTCACGCTCTACATCGGCATCGAATTGCTGTCGTTGTCTCTCTATGCGCTCGTCGCCTTCGATCGCGACTCGGGCGTGGCGGCCGAATCGGCGATGAAGTACTTCGTGCTCGGCGCCATCGCCTCCGGATGCCTGCTGTACGGAATGTCCTTGATCTACGGCATGACCGGCACGTTGCTGCTCGGAGAACTTGCAGCCGCACTTCAGGGTGAACCGAGCCTCGGTCTCATCATGGGCGTCGTGTTCGTCGTGGTCGGGGTGGCGTTCAAGTTCGGCGCTGTGCCGTTCCACATGTGGGTGCCCGACGTGTATCACGGCGCGCCGACGTCGGTCACCTTGTTCATTGCCACAGCGCCCAAGATCGCCTCATTCGCACTCGCGTTCCGCTTGCTATCGGGCGCGCTCGGAAATATCTCTGAGACCTGGATTCAGATGTTGGTGATCGTCGCACTGCTGTCTGCCTTGCTCGGCAACGTGGTGGCGGTAGCGCAGACGAACCTCAAGCGCATGCTTGCCTATTCTGCGATCGGCAATGTCGGGTTCATTTTGTTCGGGTTCGTGGCAGGTACCGAGCAGGGCTACGAGGCGGCGCTCTACTACACGATCGCCTACGTGCTCACGACGCTCGGTGCGTTCGGCGTCATGTTGCTGGTGAGCCGGCCGGGATTCGAAGCGGATGAGCTCGATCACTACAAGGGGCTGCATGCTCGCGATCCTTTGCTCGCGTTCATCATGATGGTCTTGATGTTCTCCCTCGCGGGAATCCCGTTGACGGTAGGGTTCTTGGCGAAGTTGCAGATCTTCGAGGCGCTTTGGAATTCCAACCATCTTGCGCTCGTGGTGTTCGCGGCGATCGTGTCGGTGATCGGGTTGTTCTATTACCTGCGCGTCGTGAAGATTTTGTACTTCGACGCACCGGGAGATTTGCCCGTCCCCGAGCGTCACGGTGCGGTGAAGGCCACGTTGGCATTGAACACGGCGGCAGTGGTGGTTCTTGGGGTTGTTCCGCAGGCACTGATCGAGCTCTGTGCCCGGGCGCTCGGTTGAGGTTGAGACCGGAGCCCGAGACCTGTACACTTCGCGGCCCCTACTGGTGCGGGGTGGAGCAGTCTGGCAGCTCGTCGGGCTCATAACCCGAAGGTCGTAGGTTCAAATCCTACCCCCGCTACCAATTTTCAAGCGACTCGAGTGTCTCAGGGCCGCTCCGAAGCCCCCCGAGTTCGCCATGACCCAAAACGATGCTCCTCAAACCGACGTGACCTTCGCCGAGCTTGGTCTGCCCAAGTTCCTGGTTACTGCGCTCGCAGCTGTTGGCTATGAAACGCCATCGCCGATCCAACGAGCGACTATTCCTGTGTTGCTCGAGGGTCATGACCTTATCGGTCAGGCGCAGACCGGCACCGGCAAGACGGCAGCCTTCGCGCTGCCGATGCTTTCGGGCGTCGATGTGGCACGCCGCGAGCCTCAAGCGCTCGTATTGGTGCCCACCCGTGAGCTCGCCATTCAGGTTGCAGAAGCCTGCCAAAAATATGCGAGCCATATGCCGGGGCTACATGTGTTGCCGATTTACGGCGGGCAGAGCTACAAGCCTCAGCTTGATGCGCTTCGTCGTGGGGTGCACGTCGTCGTGGCCACGCCGGGACGTGTGATCGATCACCTCGATCGCGGGACGCTCAATCTGAAGACCATTCGCTCGGTCGTCCTCGATGAAGCCGACGAGATGCTGCAGATGGGGTTCGTCGACGCGATCGACCATATTTTGAGTCTCGTGCCGCCCGAGCGTCAGGTTGTCTTGTTTTCGGCGACACTTCCGGGGCCCATCAAGCGCATCGCCCAGAAGCATCTTCGCGACCCGCGCGAAATCACGGTACGTTCCAAGACGGCGACCGCAGCCAATATCCGCCAAAGATATTGGCTCGTTTCGGGAATGCACAAGCTCGACGCGTTGACCCGCCTGCTGGAAGTCGAACCCTTCGATGCCATGTTGGTTTTCGCCCGGACCAAAAACTCCACCGTCGAGCTTGTCGAAAAGCTCGAGGCGAGGGGATTTGCCGCTGCGGCCCTCAATGGAGACATCCTTCAGGCACAGCGTGAGCGCACGATCGCAGCGCTGAAAAGCGGAAAAATAGACATCGTCGTCGCGACCGACGTGGCCGCCCGCGGGCTCGATGTCGAGCGTATCACCCACGTCGTCAACTACGACGTACCTCACGACAGCGAGTCGTACGTACATCGCATCGGCCGAACCGGCCGGGCGGGGCGTTCAGGTGAGGCGATCCTGTTTATTTCGGCGCGCGAGCGAAACATGCTGTGCATCATCGAGCGGGCAACACGACAGCCCATCGAGCCGATGAATTTGCCGTCCATCCAAGACGTCAACGCGCGTCGGGCCGAGAAATTCAAGAAAGAACTGAGTGACATCATCAGTACCCAAGATCTCGCCGCCTATCGCGGGGTGATCGAAGAATTCGTTCGTGAAAGCGGATCGGACGTCTTCGACGTGGCCGCAGCGCTGGCTTCGCTCGCCAAATCTGGTCGGTCGCTGTTCATCACGAAGCGTTCGGCGGACTCCGAGGGTGCGGTGGAGGTCGAACGCGATACGCCTCGTGCAGATTTTGAGTCGATCGAGCGTAAGAGCTCGAGACCTCGGCGGCCCGAAGGTCCTCAAGCAATTTTCCGGCTCGAGGTCGGGCGACGTCATGGCGTTCAGCCCGGCAACATCGTCGGCGCGCTGGCCCATGAGGGCGATCTGCACGGCAGCGAAATCAATGGTATCGACATCCGTGATGACCATTCTTTCGTGCGACTCCCGGCGGCGATCCCCGAGCATGTGCTCAAACATTTGGCTGAGGTCGTGGTGCGGGGTCAGCGACTCGACATCCGGCTAGTCAAGGCTAATAAGGGTCCTGGCAAGAAGCGTCGCTAGTCCGTCGTTTCCTGCGGCATAATCTCGGCATCTTTTCTCGATGTCGGTGAGCTCCCATGCTGAAGCCTTTGCTCTGTGCAGTATTGCTCGGGCTTGCTGTTCCCGCCTGGGGTACGGCAGATACCGCCAAACAGCCGATCACGCACGAAGACCTTTGGCTCATGAAGCGGGTCGGTGCGCCGTCGGTGAGTCCCGATGGGCGTTGGGCGGTATTCTCGGTAACCGAGACGGCCTACAACGAAAAAGACCAAGTCACCGATCTCTGGATCGTCTCCACAGACACCTCTTCGAAGTCGGCGCCGCGTCGACTGACCGGAACGGCCGGCGGGGAGAGTGGCGTCGAGTGGAGTCCGGACGGAACCCGTCTCGTGTTTTCCGCGAAGCGTGAGGCGGACGACACCGCACAGCTTTATTTGCTCGATCTCAGTGCCGGCGGTGAGGCTCAGCGGCTCACTCAACTCGTCAACGGCGCCCGGTCGCCTAAGTTTTCGCCCGACGGAAAGCGCATCGCGTTCTCGAGCTCCGATTATCCGGGAGCGAAGAACGAAGCAGACAATCGTCGGATCGAAACCGAGCGCAAAGCTCGAAAATGGAATGCGCGAATCTACGACGGCTTTCCGATCCGCAACTGGGATCGTTGGCTCGAAGATCGCAAGCCTAGGCTGCTCGTCCTCGATCTGTCAGAGGCGAGTTCGGCTGCGGGAGACCCGCGCGAATTGCTGCGTGACTCGGCACTCGTTCGCGAACCGGGGTTCGCGGGTCGTGGCGGCGACGGCGGAGATTCTCTCGATGCCACCTGGACACCCGATGGTAAAGGGCTCGTCTTCGTCGCCAGTACCGATCGGCACACGGCGGCTTTCCGATTTACCTCTTCTAATCTTTGGTATGTCTCGCTCGAGGGTGGAGAACCCCTGAAGCTGAGCGGCGACGATCACTCATGGTCACAGCCGACGTTCTCCCCGGACGGCAAGACCTTGCTCGTCGGTATCGATCGAAAGAGCGACAAGGTCTACATGCCAAGCGAGCTCGTCGCTCTCGATTGGGATGGGCCAAAGGCCGGCGGTGTGACCCTGCAGCGCGGTCGCGAGATCACCCGCGGCATCGATCGATCCGTCACGTCCTTTTCGATCACCTCCGACTCAAAGACCGTTTATTTCCTTGCTGAAGAGGCAGGTCACGAGAAGTTGTTCGAGGCGAGTCTGGTGGACGGTCAGCCGCGACTCGCGTTCGATATCAAGGCGGGTGTGTACACCAACCTGTCGGTGGCGACCGAGGCGCGCCGTCCCGTGTTGGTGGCGAATTTCGAGAGTGCGACGCGTCCCCCGGAGGTTGTGCGGGTCGATGTGGCCAGGGGCGGTCACCTTGCGTTGACCCGCTTCAACGACGCCAAGGTCGCGACGCTCGATTTGGAGCCTCCTCGTCATTTTTGGTTTACGAGCAGTCAGGGCCGTCGTATCCACAACATGCTGGTGGTACCGCCCGGTTTCGAGCCCTCAAAGAAATACCCGCTGTTCGTAGTGATTCATGGTGGGCCGCACACCATGTGGCGCGATCAATGGGTGATGCGTTGGAACTACCACTTGCTCGCCAAGCCGGGCTACGTGGTATTGCTGACCAACTACAGCGGATCCACGGGTTTTGGTGAGGCCTTCGCACAGACCATTCAGGGTGATCCGCTGCGTACGCCTGGGGCCGAACTCAACGAGGCTGCGGATGTTGCGATTCGCGACTACCCGTTCATCGATGGGGGTCGGCAATGTGCGGGCGGCGCGAGTTACGGCGGACATCTGGCCAACTGGTTGCAGGCGACGACGACGCGCTACCGCTGTCTTATCAGTCACGCGGGGTTGATCAACCTCGAATCGCAGTGGGGTACGAGCGATACGGTTTATGGCCGTGAAGTGAACAACGGGGGTCCGGTATGGGAGCAGGGCTCCGTTTGGCGGGAGCAGAACCCGATCCGTTACGCCGCAGCCTTTAAGACACCCACTCTCGTGACCGTCGGCGAGCGAGACTTCAGAGTTCCGCTCAACAACTCCTTGGAATACTGGACGGTCTTACAGCGGCAACAGATTCAGAGTCGCCTCGTGGTGTTTCCGGAAGAGAACCACTGGATCCTCAAAGGGGAGAACAGTCGGCTCTTTTATCAGGAGGTCCACGATTGGCTGGCGCGCTGGCTCGCGAACCCGGGTTCGGAGTCGGGTTCGAAGCCCTGAACCTGACCCCGGGGTGCCCCATGGCGCCCCGGGGGCATTTCCATTATGATTGGCGGCCCTGACGGCTCCTCGGGCCGTGAGGGAGGGTGGTTTCCCGTGGTTGGGGGCTTCCCAAGTGCTTGTTTCGAAAGCCCCCCGAGGGGCTTTTGTTTTTTGGGCCCCTGGCCGGGGCGGGTTTGCTAAGGAGGGGCCTTCGGGGCCCTTTTTCATTCCCGCAAAGGATGTGGACGATGGCGACTGCAGCAGCGATACGCGACAAGCTCATCGGGCTCCTTGAGCCCCTGATCGAGCGACTGGGCTACGAGCTGGTCGACATCGAATGGGTGTCGGTGCCTCGCTCGGGCGTGCTGCGGATCTTCATCGATCAGCCTCCCGAGAAGGGTGGTCACATCGGCGTAGAAGATTGCGAGACGGTGAGCCGAGAGGTGTCGGCGTTGCTCGATGTAGAGGATCCGATCAGCGGAGCCTACAACCTCGAGGTGTCGTCGCCGGGTTTCGACCGTGTGCTGCGCAAGCCGTCGCATTTCGGACGATTCGTCGGCGCAAGGGTTTGGGTTGAGTTGAAGGTGCCTCGCGAAGGACGCCGTCGTTATACGGGCGATCTTTCGGAGGTTGACGAGTCGGGCTGCATCGTCACGGTAGACGGGCAGCCCGTGAGAATCGGATTCGCCGAGATCAGCAAAGCGCGCCTCGTGGCGTGAGCGGTCTAACGGTGTTTCGCGTGCAAGGGGACAGAAGACGATGAGCAAGGAAATCATGATGGTCGTGGATGCCGTCTCGAACGAGAAGGGCGTCGACAAGGAAGTCATCTTCGAAGCGCTCGAAGCGGCGCTCGCCTCGGCGACTCGCAAAAAGCATGGCGAGGAGTGGGACGTGCGCGTCGCCATCAACCGCAAGACGGGCGATTACGACACCTTCCGTCGATGGAAAGTGTTCGCCGACGACTCGAAGGAGCTTGAAGTGCCCGACCGCGAGTTGCGTCTCGAAGACGCGATCGACGTCGACAAGAAAGCTGTCATCGGTGGTTTCGTCGAAGAGCCGATGGAGTCGGTGTCCTTCGGGCGTATCGCCGCACAACAGGCTAAGCAGGTCATCGTGCAGAAAGTGCGCGAAGCCGAACGTGCTCAGGTGGTCGATGCCTACAAGGACCGCGTCGGTCAGTTGGTCAGCGGAGTCGTCAAGCGCGTCGACCGCAATGGCATTTTCGTCGACTTGGGTGGCAACGCCGAAGGTTTCGTATCGCGTTCGGACATGATCATGCGCGAGCAGGTGAAGCCGCAGGATCGCATCAAGGCGTTCCTCAAAGAGGTGCGCTCAGAGCCACGTGGTCCGCAACTCTTTCTGACTCGGTCGGCTCCGGAGTTCCTCATCGAGCTCTTCAAGCTCGAGGTGCCCGAGGTCGGGCAGGGTCTCATCCAAATTCTGGGCGCCGCACGCGACCCGGGCATTCGCGCCAAGATCGCCGTGCGCAGCAACGACCCGCGTGTCGATCCTGTCGGCGCTTGCGTCGGCATGAGGGGTTCGCGCGTGCAGGCGGTCTCGAACGAGATCGCCGGTGAGCGCGTCGACATCATTCCGTTCGACGATAACCCTGCGCAGTTCGTGATCAATGCGATGTCCCCGGCGGAGGTCATCTCCATCGTCGTCGACGAAGATTCGCACAGCATGGATATCGCGGTATCCGAAGAGAAGCTCTCGCAGGCTATCGGTCGTGGCGGTCAAAATATTCGACTCGCCAGCCAATTGACGGGCTGGGAGCTCAATGTGATGACCGAGTCCGATGCCGAGGCAAAGAGTGAGTCTGAGGCGAGGGCATTGGTCGAAAACTTCATGAAGCAACTCGACGTGGACGAAGACGTCGCGACGATCCTCGTTCAAGAGGGCTTCTCGACCGTCGAAGAAATCGCGTACGTGCCTCAGGCCGAGCTCAACGCGATCGAAGAGTTCAACGAAGACATCGTCAAAGAGCTTCGCAGTCGCGCACGCGACGTGTTGCTGACCCAGGCCATCGCGAGCGAAGAGAGTCTCGATTCGCAATTGCCGGCCGACGATCTTCTGTTACTCGAGGGCATGCAGCCTGATCTCGCTCTGGCGTTGGCGCGTCGCGGCGTTCGTACGCGCGAGGATCTCGCCGAGCAGGCTGTCGATGATCTTTTGGATATTCAGGGGCTCACGGCCGACGAGGCTGGCAAGCTCATCATGAAGGCTCGCGAGCATTGGTTCGCGCCAGGCCACGGTTGAGTAGACCCCACAGGAACCTGATATGGCTGATGTAACGGTTGCCCAATTCGCCGAGGTGCTCAAGGTACCGGTCGAGAAGCTGATCACTCAGCTGGCTCAGGCCGGTATCGAAGTCAGTGGACCGAACGATCGCATCAGCGATGATGCGAAGCTCGTGTTGTTGACTCACCTGCGCCGAAGTCATGGTCAGGCTGAAGAGACGGGTTCCGCCGCCGCGGCGCCCCGCAAGATCACCTTGCAGCGCAAGCAGCAAAGCGAGATCAAGCTCGCCGGTGGTGCGGGGCGTGCCCGTACGGTCAACGTCGAGGTGCGCGTCAAGCGAACCTACGTCAAACGAGACGTACTCGAAGAGCAAGCGAAGGCGCAGGGTGAGGACTCCGAATCCAAGCGTCGCGAGGCTGAAGAGGCTGCACGTCTCGAGCGCGAGCGTCAGGAACACGAGCGCCGCGAGGCTGAGCGACTCGAGGCAGAAAATCGCCGTCGCATCGAAGAAGAAGCCGCTGCGCGGCGTGCCGCAGACGAGGCCCGTCGTGCGGCCGAACAGCGCGAACGCGACCAAAGCGAGGCGGAGAAGTCAGGTCGAGCCAAGGCGCCCGCGGTGGTTGAGACGCGAGCTGCCGATGCCCGCCCGGGTAAGGCGGCTGCCGGAGACGCCGATCGTGATAAGCGCACGCGCTATGGTCGTGCCGAGCTGCATGTCAGTACTGATGCAAGCTCGCGCCTCAAGAAAAAGAAAAAGATCCGCGAACGTAAGGCTCCGGTCGGTATGGAGCAGCGTCACGGATTCGAGTTGCCGACCGCCCCGGTCGTGCGCGAGGTTGTGATCGGCGAGACCATCACGCCGCAAGAACTGGCTCAAAAGATGGCGGTCAAGGCGACCGAAGTCATCAAGGCCATGATGAACATGGGTGTGATGGCAACCATCAACCAGCCCATCGATCAGGATACCGCCGTGCTCGTGGTCGAGGAGATGGGCCATACCGCCAAGATCCTCAAAGAAAATCAGCTGGAGACAGATATCCAGGGCGCGGGCGGCGAGTTGGTCGAGAGTCTGCCGAGGCCGCCGGTCGTGACTGTGATGGGTCACGTCGACCATGGCAAAACCTCATTGCTCGACTACATCAGAAAGACCAAAGTGGCGTCAGGCGAGGCCGGCGGTATCACCCAGCATATCGGTGCGTATCACGTACAGACCGACAAGGGCGGCGTTACCTTCCTCGACACCCCAGGTCACGCGGCCTTTACGGCGATGCGTGCGCGCGGTGCGAAGGCGACTGACGTCGTCATTCTGGTCGTCGCTGCCGACGACGGCGTGATGCCGCAAACCATCGAAGCCATCCAGCACGCGCGAGCGGCGGGTGTGCCGATCGTGGTGGCCGTCAACAAAATCGACAAGAGCACGGCCGATCCCGATCGTGTGCGAACGGAACTCTCCAAGCAGGAGGTCATCCCCGAAGAGTGGGGTGGCGACACGATGTTCGTAAACGTGTCGGCGTTCACGGGTCAGGGCATCGATCAGCTGCTCGATGCGATTTTGCTGCAAGCCGAGGTGCTCGAGCTCAAGGCGCCGGTAACGGGCCTCGCGGCTGGCATCATCGTCGAGGCGAGCGTCGAAAAAGGCCGTGGCGCCGTAGCGACGGTTCTCGTCAAGAAAGGTACGCTCAGGCTTGGTGATCCGATCATCGCCGGTCAGGAATTCGGTCGCGTACGCGCCATGTTCGACGAAACCGGCAAGAGCGTCGAAGAGGCCAAGCCCTCGATGCCCGTGCTCGTGCTCGGTCTGTCGGGAGCGCCCAATGCGGGTGACGAAATGCTCGCGGTAGAAAGCGAGCGCAAGGCGCGTGAAGTCGCGCTATACCGTCAAGGTAAGTTCCGCGACGTCAAGTTGGCGAAGCAGGCTGCTGCAGTCGGCGACGTGTTCTCGCAAATGGCCGAAGAGAAAGCGGGCGTCATCAGCGTCGTCATCAAAGCCGATGTTCAGGGTAGCGCTGAAGCCTTGCGCGACTCTCTCACCAAGCTCTCCACCGACGAGGTGCAGGTCAAGGTGGTCGCTAGCGGCGTCGGCGGTATCACGGCGTCTGACGTTCAGCTCGCCGCGGCCTCCAAGGCGATGGTGCTCGGCTTCAACGTTCGCGCCGATTCGGGTGCGCGTGAAGCGGTCAAAGAAACCGGGATCGATATCCGTTATTTCTCGATCATTTACGAAGCCATCGACGACATCAAACAGCGCATGAGTGGTTTGCTCGCGCCCGAGATCAAAGAGCAAATCGTCGGTACCGCTCAGGTTCGCGACGTGTTCCGATCGAGCAAGTTCGGCGTCGTCGCCGGCTGTCTCGTCATCGAAGGTGCGGTCAAGCGCAACAATCCGATTCGCGTGCTTCGCGACAACGTCGTCATCTTCGAGGGCGCTTTGGAATCCCTGCGTCGTTTCAAAGACGACGTCGGCGAAGTCCGTGCGGGCACCGAGTGCGGTATCGGCGTGAAGAACTATCAGGACGTCCGCGTTGGCGACCAGATCGAGTGCTTCTCACGCGTCGAGGTGGCGCGCGCGATCGCTTGATCGACGGGCGCTACTCCATCGCGACTCAATATTGATCTCGTGACCAGCAAGGCCCGTCAGCAACGCGTCGAGTCCGAGTTGCAGCGAGTCGTGGCTGAGCTCGTATCTCGAGAGGTCAAAGATCCTCGAGTAGGCATGGTGACCATCACGGCGGTGCAGGTCTCGCCAGACATGGGGTCGGCCCGCGTGCTGTTTGTCCCTTTCGGCGAGCGCCATTCGCCTGACGAAGTCGGCGAGGGTCTGCGGCGTGCCGCGGGCTTCCTGCGTGGTGAAGTCGGTCGTCGGCTCGGCTTGCGGCATGCGCCACGACTCGATTTCGAATACGACGAAAGCATCGAGCGCGCAGATCGTCTCACTCGCCTGATCGATCACGCCGTGCGTGACGATCAAGACGACCCGACCTCCGGCGGCCACTCCCGTTGACCGACGGCATCCTGCTTCTCGATAAGCCCTTGGGTTTGTCCTCGACGGCTGCTGGGCTGCGTGTCCGTCGGCTGTTAGGCGCGAGTAAGGCAGGTCATGTCGGCAGTCTCGATCCGCTCGCGACCGGAATGCTCCCCATCTGCATCGGCGAGGGCACCAAGCTCGCCAGTGAAATTCTCGAAGGCGACAAGGTCTATCGTTTCCGTATCTCGCTCGGCAAGCGTACGACGACGGGAGACATGGAGGGGGAAGTCGTAGAAGAGCGCCCCGTTCCAACCTTGGAGCGCCACGCCGTCGAGTCGGTGCTGGCGCGATTCGTGGGCGAGACGTCGCAAGTCCCGCCGATGTACTCGGCGATCAAACAGGGCGGTGTCCCGCTCTATCGACTTGCCCGCGCCGGAGAAGTCGTCGAGCGACCCGCGCGAAAAGTCCGTATCGAGTCGCTCGAGCTGATCGATATGGGGTCGAATGTCCTCGAGTGCCGGGTGGTCTGTGGGAAGGGCACCTACGTGCGTGTCCTGGCCGAGGACGTCGCCGTGGCCCTTGGTACCGTGGGGCACGTCACGGAATTGAGGCGGGAGAGCGTCCAGCCTTTTGGCTCGGATCGACTGGTGACGCTGGAGCAAATCGAATCTACGAAGGGTGTCGGGCTACCCTGGGTGACCCTGGACGAGGCCGTCGGCCATTTGAGGCGGGTTTCGTTGACGCCGGAAGCGGCGAGACGGATGACGCAGGGGCAGGTGGTCGAGGCCCCTGAGGCGCTACGGTTCGCCCTTGGGGAGACCGTGAGACTGCACGGGCCGGGGCTTATTTTCATGGGTCTGGGGCGGATTGCGGCCCCGGGACGGGTGGCCCCCAAGCGACTTGTGGCGGAAAAGGCCAACGAGTACAATCCGCGGCCTTCAACACGACCGTAACTATCAAGATTTAAAAGGGTTTTTCAGAATGCCTCTTAGCACAGAGAAAAAGAGCGGAGTCGTTGCGCAGTTCCGCCGGGACGCCAAGGACACGGGCTCTCCTGAAGTTCAGATCGCGCTGCTCTCCGAACGGATTTCCGGACTCGGTCAGCACTTTTCCGCGCATGCCTCGGACCACTCGTCCCGTCGCGGTCTCGTGAAGATGGTTAACCAGCGCCGCAAACTCCTCGATTACCTCAAGGCGAGCCAGCCTCAGAAGTATCAGGAAGTTGTCGAGCGTCTCGGGCTGCGTCGCTAAGCAGTCCCTTTCGTAAAGGCCGCGCCTCGCACTGAGCGCGGCCTTTTCGCTTACAGCATTTTTTTCACGAGGTTTCCCGTGCCGGTATTCAAGAAGTCATTTCAGTATGGTTCCCACACGTTGACGCTCGAGACGGGCGAAATGGCCCGTCAGGCCGATGCCGCCGTCGTCGCGTCTCTCGGTGATACGGTTGTGTTGTGTACGGCCGTGGCCGCCAAGAAGGCCGCCCCCGGACGCGATTTCTTCCCGCTCACCGTCAATTACCAAGAGAAGTTCTACGCTGCGGGTCGCATTCCCGGTGGGTTCTTCAAGCGAGAAGGTCGTCCCACCGAAAAAGAGACGCTCACGTCGCGCCTCATCGACCGACCGATCCGTCCGCTCTTCCCAGACGGTTTCTACAACGAAGTGCAGGTGGTGACCACGGTCATCTCGATCGATCCTGAGATCGATGCCGACATTCCGGCGATGATCGGTGCGTCTGCAGCACTCGCGTTGTCCGGCGTTCCGTTCAATGGTCCGATCGCCGCCGCCCGCGTCGGGTACAAGGACGGCAAGTACCTCCTCAATCCGACCGCCAAAGAAATCAAAACTTCCGAACTCAATCTCGTCGTCGCCGCCACGAAAGACGGCGTGATGATGGTCGAGTCCGAAGCCAACTGCCTCACCGAAGAAGTGATGCTGGGATCGGTCGTGTTCGGTCACGAGCAGATGCAGGTCGCGATCAAGGCGATCAACGAACTCGTTGCCGAGTGCGGTAAGCCGCGCTGGGACTGGAAACTGAACTCCGCCACGGCTGAGCTCGAAGCGGCTGTTCGTACTGCCGCGCATACTTCGCTGTCCGAGGCGTATCGAATCACCGAGAAGCAGGCGCGTTATTCGCGCGTCGGCGAAATCAAGAAGGCGGTCATCGAGCAGCTGACGGCAGGCGAGGCTCCGGCCTATACCGCCGAGCAGGTGGACGATCAGCTATTCCGTCTCGAGAGCCACATCGTTCGCGAGCGAATCCTGAACGGTGAGCCGCGTATCGACGGTCGCGATTCCGTGACTGTGCGCCCCATCACCATCAAGGTGGGTGTCACGCCGCGTACGCATGGCTCTGCGCTGTTCACGCGCGGTGAGACCCAGGCTCTTGTCGTCACGACGCTCGGCACGGGCCGCGACTCGCAGATCATCGATGCGCCTGAAGGCGAGCATCGCGAGCCGTTCATGTTGCATTACAACTTCCCGCCGTTCTCGGTGGGTGAGACGGGCATGATGTCAGGTCCGAAGCGCCGCGAGATCGGTCACGGAAACCTCGCGCGTCGTGGTGTCTCGGCCGTCATGCCGGACATGGAAAAATTCCCGTATGTGATCCGTGTCGTATCCGAAATCCTCGAGTCGAACGGTTCGTCGTCGATGGCCTCCGTGTGCGGCGCTTCGCTCGCCATGATGGACGCTGGTGTTCCGCTCAAGTCACCCGTCGCCGGTGTTGCGATGGGCCTCGTGCTCGAAGGCAAGCGTTACAAGGTTCTGACAGACATCCTCGGTGATGAAGATCACCTGGGCGACATGGACTTCAAAGTCGCAGGTACCAAAGACGGTGTCACGACGCTGCAGATGGACATCAAGGTCGAGGGCATTACGCCCGAGATCATGAAGGTCGCGCTCGAACAGGCGAAGGCCGGTCGTCTTCACATCCTTGGCGAGATGAACAAGGTCATCTCCAAGCCGCGTGAGACGATGTCCGAGTGGGCGCCCTCGATCATCACGCTCAAGATCGATCCGGAAAAGATCCGTGACGTCATCGGCAAGGGCGGTGCGGTCATCCGTCAGATCACCGAAGAGACGGGAACGACGATCGACATCGAGAACGACGGCACGGTCAAGATCGCCTCGGTCAATGGCACGGCGGGTCGTGAGGCTCAGCGTCGCATCGAACTGATCACTGCCGATGTCGAGGTGGGTCGGATCTACGAGGGTCGCGTTGCGCGCCTCATGGACTTCGGCGCGTTCGTCACCATCCTTCCGGGTCGTGATGGACTCGTTCACATTTCGCAGATCTCCAACGAGCGAGTGGAGCGTGTCTCCGACAAGCTCAAGGAAGGCGATGTGGTCCAGGTCAAGGTGCTCGAGGTCGACCGTCAGGGTCGCGTGCGCCTCTCGATGAAGGACGTCGAAGCGCGCTGATTCGCGCGGGTCACGCCTCGAGCGTGATCATGGATGACCCGACAAATCGTGTCGGGTCCCATCTGAGTTTCATCCAGCTCATCAAATCACCCGCGGTGTCGATCGCCGCGGGTGGTTCGTCTTGGGCGAGCCATCGCAGCACCTGACGTAGCTGTGGCAATGCCTGAGCGGGCTCGAGCGCGGCCGATCGTCTCGATTTGGCAAGCTTGCTGCCATCGGGCTCAACCACGATCGGCAGGTGCAAGTAGCGCGGTGGGCGCAAATCCAAGGCCTGATGGAGCGCAAGCTGCCACGCCGTACTCGGGATGAGATCTGCGCCGCGAACCACGTCGGTCACGCCTTGCTCCGCATCGTCGATCACCGTAGCCAAAGGGTAGGTGTGCACCCCGTCTCTTCTGCGAACGATGACATCGCGTTGCGTCAGCGGATCGAACTGGATTTCGCCCAAACTTCGATCGATCACCGTCATCGGCTCGAGTGATCGTAGATCTGCTCGAAGCGAGGAAGACGACGGATCGCAGCGGCGATCACGGCAGTCTTTGAGGCAACACGTCTCACCCTCGCCAGCGAGCTCCCGCCGAGTGCATTCGCAATAGAAAAGTGGAATGCGCGCGCCGAGCCGCGTGACCGCTGCAGCATAGGTGGCCGTTCGAGCACTCTGACGGATGACCGTCCCCGGATAGCGAAGCCCAAACGTATCGAGCGTGCGCAATATGGCGCGCTCGTATTCCGGGCGGCATCGGGTCGTATCGAGATCATCGATGCGAAGCAGGCATAACCCATCGGCCGCATCGAGCCAACTGCCGACGGCTGCGAGCAGGGATCCGAGATGCAAGGGCCCCGACGGGGTGGGCGCGAAACGACCGACGTAAGAAGTCGACAAACTCAGCGGTAACGATCGTCGCGGTCGCCGTACTGCTTCTCGCGCCGCTCGCGTCGCTCTTGGGCCTCGAGGCTGAGCGTAGCGACCGGTCGGGCCTCGAGCCGTTTGATACCGATCTCTTCGCCGGTTTCGAGGCAATAGCCGTACGAGCCGTCTCCGATGCGCTCAAGCGCCTCTTCGATCTTACGGATGAGTTTGCGCTCGCGATCGCGGGTGCGAAGTTCGAGGCTGAATTCTTCTTCTTGGGTCGCCCGATCGTTTGGATCGGGGAAGTTCGCCGCTTCGTCTTTCATATGCGAGACGGTTCGGTCGACCTCGCGCATCAAATCGCGTTTCCAGGTCTCGAGGATCGTGCGGAAATGCTCGAGCTGCTCACGGTTCATGTACTGCTCGCCCCGCTTGACGATATACGGCTGTACGTTGCGAGGTCCGGAGAGCAGGGCGTCGTCGCCGTCTTCGCCGTCTACCGGCGTGACGATCGGTCGCGGGTTACGTTGCACGAACGTCGCGACCACCTCTTTCTTGCGAGGGGGCTGCTTGACGCCGTCAGGCTTGGCGGCGTTCGATTTGACCGCAGCGACGTTCTCGACTGGCTTGTCTGCGACGACCGGAGCCTTCGCGACGGGCGTCTTACCGACCGCTTTTTCAGGGGGCTTGGCCTCGACGGCCTTCTTGGCCACAGGCTTCCCCGTGCTCGCCTCCGGTTTGCGGACGGGTGCTTTGGGAGGCGCTTTTTGGGCGCTAGCCTTCGCCGCTGCCGCCTTGGGGGCGGGTGCTGTCTTGGTCGTCTTCGCAGGTTTAGCTGCGGGTTTTTTCGCCGGCATCAGGCGCTCCTTAGCCTCAAAGGCGCTCTGCAGGACGCGCGAGAATACCGGCAAAAAACCCGTCAGGGAAGGGCGAAACGCTCAGGGCAGAACAACGGCCGGTTCGGGGTTCCAACCTGGCTGGCGTCGCGTCGCCACCACGGTGGTGTAGATGCCGCCTCGCACGTTAAAACGGGCCGTCAACTTCATGTAACGAGGCGCGGTCACCGCCGCCAGCGCATCGGCGATTTCGTTCGTGACAGCCTCATGGAACGCCCCTCGGTCGCGGAACGCCCAGATGTACGACTTCAGGGACTTGAGCTCTACACACGCGCGATCGGGCACGTATTCGAGTTCGAGGGTCGCGAAGTCCGGCTGGCCGGTTTTCGGGCACAGGCACGTGAACTCTGGGATCGACATACGGATGGTGTAGTCGATCTCGGGTTTGGGGTTCGGGAAGGTGTCGAGTTGGGTCGAAGGTTGTGAAGGCATGGGTATCGTGGGAGGGCGTGGAACAGAGGTTTAATTTACACTACGCGGCCAATCGGCGTTCACTCGCCGTGGAGATTTTTACAAGCGATGCGTCTCACCAAAATCAAGCTGGCGGGTTTTAAATCCTTCGTCGATCCGACCAGTGTTTCTTTCCCGAGCAACCTCACCGGCGTCGTCGGTCCGAACGGTTGCGGCAAGTCCAACGTCATCGATGCCGTGCGCTGGGTGATGGGCGAATTGTCCGCCAAGCACTTGCGTGGCGACTCGATGGCCGACGTCGTCTTCAACGGCTCGAGTTCGCGAAAGCCCGTAGGTAAAGCGTCGGTCGAGCTGGTGTTCGACAACTCCGACGGCAAGATCGGAGGAGCGTATGCGGCGTTCAACGAGGTCTCGTTGCGACGCGAGGTGACTCGCGAAGGCGCGAGCAGTTACTACATCAACGGTGCCCGCTGTCGCCGCAAGGACATCACGCAACTCTTCCTCGGTACCGGCCTCGGATCGCGAAGCTACGCGATCATCGAGCAGGGCATGATTTCGCGTGTCATCGAAGCGAAAGCCGACGACATGCGAGCCTTCATCGAAGAGGCGGCGGGCATCTCCAAATATAAAGAGCGACGAAAGGAAACCGAGAGTCGAATCGCCGATACTCGAGAGAACCTCGAGCGCCTCCAAGATTTACGCGATGAGATCGACAAGCAGATTCGCCATCTGCAGAGACAGGCGACGACGGCCCGAAAGTACCAGGAGCTCAAAGAGCGCGAGCGTAAGCTCACGGCCGAGCTTCTCGCCTTGCGGCTTCGTGATCTCGACAGCGGGGCTGAGGTACATGACTCGGCTGTGCGTGAGAAAGAGCTCTCGATGCAGGCGGCGCTCGCCGATCTGCGCTCGGCCGAGGCTGCGATCGAAACCCAGCGCGCATTCCACGCCGAGCAAACCGATGCGGCATCGCAGGTGCAGGCACGGTTTTACTCCGTCGGCGCCGATATCTCGCGTACCGAGCAGCAGATCCAGTACGCACGTGAGACGCGCGACCGTAAACGACGCGAACTCGATCAATCGCGTACGACACTCGAGGCGTTGGCCGTTCAGATCGAGCGCGACGAGCGTGAGCTCGTATCCATTCGTGAAGAGTTGGCGCGTCTCGCCCCCGAGATCGAGCGCGCACAACACACGGAGCGCGATGCGGCAATGGCTCTCGATGCCGCTGAGAAGACTCAAGCCGACTGGCAGCGCCAGTGGGAGTCCTTCAACCAAGAGCTCGGTACGGCCAATCAGACCGTTCAGGTCGAGCGCGCGCGAATCGAGCAGCTCGAGAATCAGTTACGACGGCTCCGTGCTCAGCGAGACCGCTTGTCCAACGAGCTCGACGAGTTGCGTCGGCAAGAAGTTCAAGGCCAGTTGTTCGAGCTCGGCGAACGCGAGTCACAGGCTCGAGCCGCCTCGGACGGATTGGCGCGCAGTCTGACGTCGGCGCTCGACGACGTGCAGCGCTTTCGGGCGGCCCAGCTCGCTGCCGAAGAGCAGCTCGAAACGGCTCGTGGTGAACGAGAGCGCTCGCGCGCCGAGGTGATGTCGGTCGAGGCTCTGCAGCGTGCGGCGCTCGGCCAGGCCGATGCGAAGGCGACGGAGTGGCTCGCCTCAGCGGGAATCGGCTCCAAGAAACGGGTTGCCGAGTCGCTGAGTGTCGAGCGCGGTTACGAGCGTGCGGTCGAGATGGTGTTGGGCGACTACCTCGAAGCCGTGTGCGTTGATGGGCTCGATTCATTGGTCGACGCGCTTTCACGAGCGGGCGATTCGACCCTCGCACTCATCGAGTCGAACGGCTCGGAGATCGCGGTGTCGGCCGATCGCTTGTCGTCCAAGGTCCGTGGGCCGTCGGCCGTGATCGAAGCGTTGAACCCGGTTCGTGTCGCGAACAGCCTCGCCGAGGCGCTCTCTGCGCGTCGGTCGTTGGCGCCGGGCGAGTCCGTGATCACGACCTCCGGCGAATGGGTCGGACGCGGATGGTTGCGTATCGCCCGCAGTGCCGACGAGCGGGCGGGCGTGCTCGAGCGCGAGCATCGACTCAAATCTTTGAGGGCGACTTTCGAGGCGGCTGAAGATCGCGTCAAGACCTGCGAGACGTCTTTGCAGTCCACCCGTACGTCTCTCGGGGTGGCAGAGGTCGGGCTTCACGATATTCAAGGGCAGATCCAGCTCGCTCACCGCGAACATGCCGATTTGCTCGGCCAGCTGGAGGCATCGCGAGCGCGAGTTCAGGAATCTACGTTGCGTCGCGAGAGGCTCGAGGTCGAGGCAGCCGAGGTCACCCGCGAAATCGGGGTCACCGAGGATGCGCTTGCGCGTGCGGGAATCGAGCTCGAACGTGGGCTCGGCCGTTTGCATGAACTCGATGCCAAGCGGCCGTCACTCGAGTCATCGCGTGACTCGACCCGCGAGGCGCTTGCGGCGGCGCGCGCCACGGCCCAGTCCGCTCAGTTGGCCGCGCGCGATTTGCTTGTCCGTGCCGAAGGGCGTCGTACGGCGTCGTCCGGTGTCGAGGTCGCCTTGGGGCGAGCGGGAGAACAGCGCGCGCAGCTCATGGAGATGACCGCGACGCTGGAGTCCGAACTCACAGGGGGCGAGGCGCCCATCCTGGAACTCGAATCCTCGCTCGAAGGGTTGCTGTCTCGTCGTCTCGAAGTCGAAGCCGAGCTCGCGCAGTCGCGGCGGGCGCTCGATGAGGCAGACGCGGAGCTCCGGTCACTCGAGGAACGTCGGCAATCGGCAGAGCTGAGGGTCAACGAGGCCCGCGAGGCGATGGAAGCTGCGCGATTGGCGGCCCAAGAGACCCGCGTGCGTCGCGAGACGATCGCGGAGCAGTTTGTGGCGACGCAGTTCGATCTTGCGGAGATTCAGGGCGCGTTGCCGGAAAGCGCGGAGGTTTCGAGCTGGGAAAACACGCTACTCGAGACCCGTACGGATATCGAAAAACTTGGTCAGGTCAATCTCGCGGCGATCGACGAGCTCAAAGAAAACAGTGAGCGCAAGGAATATCTCGACCGTCAGTTCACCGACCTCACCTCGGCGCTTTCTACGCTCGAAGAGGCGATGCGCAAGATCGACGGCGAGACCCGTTCCCGCTTCGACGATACCTTCAATCGCATCAATGCTGGGCTGCAAGAGAAGTTCCCGCGATTGTTCGGCGGTGGGCACGCCTACCTCGAGCTTTCGGGTGAAGATCCGCTCACGGCAGGGGTCGCCATCATGGCTCGTCCGCCCGGCAAGCGAAACGTCACGATTTCGCAGTTGTCGGGTGGCGAAAAAGCGCTAACGGCCGTTGCGCTCGTCTTCTCGATCTTCGATCTCAACCCAGCGCCGTTTTGTCTGCTCGACGAAGTCGATGCACCGCTCGACGAGAACAACGTCGGTCGCTTCTGCGACATCGTGCGTGAGATGGCGAGTCGCGTTCAGTTCATTTTCATCACTCACAACAAGGTGACGATGGAGCTGGCTTCGCAGTTGCTCGGTGTCACGATGAACGAGCCGGGCGTCTCGCGCCTCGTTGCGGTAGACGTCGACGAAGCGGTCCGACTCGCCGCGAGCTGATGCCATGGATTCGATCGTGCAAACCTTGACCAACGACTTGCGACTGGCGCTGCTAGTGGTCGGCGGTCTGCTGCTGATGGTCATCGTGCTGTGGGAAGTCGTTCAGCGACGCAAGGCTGCGCGTGCGGACTCAACGCATCTACGCGGTCCGCTTGGTCAGGCTCGCAGCGCGCCCGTCGATGACCTGGTCGAGCACGATCCGTTGCTTGAGCCCTCACGCCGTGAGTCGATCGAAGCGCCGTCCGCGTCGGTGATGACAGAGCGGGTCGAGCCGACGTTGACGCTGCCGGAGATCCACGTTCGAGATCGACTCGCCGAGCCGCCTCTGGTCGATTTCGATCAGGCGATGATCGCCGAGGATCGCGGGAGCTCAATTCCGGTCATGCAGAGCTCTCCGGTCGAGATGCGACCTGCGGCGGTCGAGCCACCTGCGTCCACCGATAGTCCATCTTCGGGTGTGCCATCGTCAGGCATGCCGTCTTCAGGGGAGTCTGAGCGTTCGGCTCCATCGATGACCTTGCCCAAAGATTCCGAGCCGGTGATCGTCGCGTTGCGTGTCGTGGCTCGAGAGGGTGAGCGATTCACCGGAGCGGCCCTGCGACAAGCGCTGCAAGGCGAGGGTTTCGTTCACGGGGAAATGGACATCTTCCATCGCGCGTTGGCTGATGGGCGCGTGTTGATGAGTGCCGCGAGCCTCACGAAGCCCGGCAGCTTCGATCTCGCCGTCATGGACTCCATGCGCTATCTCGGAGTCAATCTGTTCGTCGTGTTGCCCGGTCCGATTCCCGGTCGTGATGCCGTCGACAAGTTGCTCACGGTCGGTCACACCCTCGCTCAGCGATTGAGAGGTCAGTTGCTCGATTCGCGAGGGCAGTCGCTCACCGAGTCACGTCTTGCAGAGATGCGTCGCGAAGCGGCGGCAGCCGGAGGCGGCTGAGTCATGGGCAAGGCGGGGGCACCCTCCGCGGAAGTCCGTCAGCGCGTTGCTGAGCTGCGGCGTGACATCGAGTACCACAACTACCGGTACTACATTCTTGACGATCCGGAGATTCCAGATTCGGAGTGGGATCGTCTGCTGCAAGAACTTCGTGGGCTCGAGCAGAGCTACCCTGAGTTGGTCAGCTCAGAGTCGCCCACCCAACGGGTCGGCGCGACACCGACAGACGAGTTTGCCGAGGTGCGTCATCGTATTCCGATGCTCTCGCTCGACAATGCGTTCAGCGAAGACGATTTACGCAACTTCGATCGGCGTGTGCGAGAAAGATTGGGAGTCGAGTCCGACATCGACTATTCGGCCGAACCCAAGCTCGATGGTTTGGCGATCTCGTTGACCTACGAGCGCGGAGTGCTCGTTCGGGCGGCTACTCGCGGTGATGGCGCGACGGGTGAAGATGTCACCGCCAACGTCAGAACGATTCGTTCCGTCCCGCTGCATCTTCGGGGTGCGGCACCCGCGCTCTTCGAGGCGCGCGGTGAAGTGTTCATGCCGGTAGCAGGGTTCGGGCGTCTCAACGCCGAGGCAGCCAAAAAGGGCGAAAAGGTGTTCGCGAACCCGCGTAACGCCGCGGCGGGCAGCCTCCGACAGCTCGACCCTCGGATTACGGCGCAGCGACCGCTCGATATCTTTTTCTATTCCGTCGGCGCAGTAGAGGGCCTCGACCTGCCGAGCTCTCACGGCGCCACGCTCGAGTTACTCAAAGATTTTGGTCTGCGCGTATCGCCGGAGATTAGGCGAGTTAAAGGTGCCGAGGGGTGCCTCGCTTACTACGCCGACATCGGCCGACGTCGCGCCTCGCTTGAGTATCAAATCGACGGAGTGGTCTATAAGGTCGATAGCATCGCCGCTCAGCGGCAGCTGGGTTTCGTCTCGCGTGCGCCACGTTGGGCGGTCGCGCACAAGTTTCCCGCCGAAGAGGCGCTCACTGTGTTACGTGAGGTCGAGTTTCAGGTCGGTCGGACCGGGGCGCTGACGCCTGTTGCGCGACTCGAACCTGTCTTCGTCGGTGGCGTGACGGTCAGCAATGCCACGTTGCACAACATGGACGAAGTGGCACGAAAGGGCGTTCGGATCGGCGATACCGTGGTGGTTCGACGTGCGGGCGATGTCATTCCAGAGGTCGCGCGAGTCTTGCTGGAGCGGCGGCCCAAAGATTCGCGAGACATCGCATTGCCGACGCGATGCCCGGTTTGTTCGTCGCCCGTCGAGCGTGATGCCGAGGCGGCCGTCGCCCGTTGCACGGGCGGTTACCGATGTAGCGCCCAGCGCAAAGAGCGCCTGCGTCATTTTGCATCACGGCGGGCGCTCGACATCGAGGGCGTCGGCGAAAAGCTCGTCGATCAGTTGGTCGAGGCCGGTCTCGTCGAGTCACCCGCCGACCTCTACACGCTTTCTCTCAAGACGCTGTCTAGCCTTGAGCGGATGGGCCCCAAGTCGGCCGAGAATGTTCTCGCAGCGCTCGAGCGTTCGAAGACCACGACCTTGGCGAGATTTCTGTTCGCGCTGGGTATCCGAGATGTCGGTGAGGCTACAGCGGCCGCTTTAGCCACCCATTTCGGCGATATCGCTGCGTTGGCAGCCGCCGACCTTACGACAGTGCAGCAGGTGCCCGATGTCGGTCCTGTCATCGCAGCCCACGTCGTGGAGTTCTTCGAAGATGACGCCAATCGACGCGTGATCGATCGGCTTCGTGAGGCGGGGGTCTCTTGGCCCTCAGTGACGCGGCCGGAGAGTTCGGCACAGCCCCTCGCGGGGTTGACCTTCGTACTGACGGGCACACTAGAGACGATGCAACGTGAAGAAGCGGAGGACGCGCTGAGAGCGCTCGGCGCGAAGGCGTCCGGCAGTGTGTCTAAGAAAACGAGTTATGTGGTCGCCGGGCGTGATGCCGGCTCGAAGTTACGCAAGGCCGAAGAACTCGGCGTGCCGGTGCTCGATGAGGACGCTCTCAAGAGCATCCTGCTGAATCAGCGGCCGCCTTGAGCGGACGGCCGCTGATCCGCATGGGCGTCAGATTTTCTTTTCGATCTTCGCGGCCTTGGTGAGTTCGTCGCTGTAGGCGCGGAACTTCTTCGCCAAAACGGCTTGGTTGAGTTGCTGTTTCACTTCCTCGAACGGCGGCGGCTGCACTTCGCGCACGTCGTCGAGACGGATCACGTGCCAACCGAACTGTGTCTGGACCGGCTTTGCGATGGTCTCGCCCTTCTTGAGGGCCATGACGGCATCGGCGAACGGCTTGACCATGCTCGAGGGGCTGAACCAACCCAGGTCGCCGCCGCGCTCGCGAGAGGAGTCGAGAGAATCTTTGGCGAGAACCTCGAAACGCTCGCCCTTCTTGAGGCGTTCGATGATCTGCGTCGCAGCAATTTCAGAGGGCACCAGGATGTGACGCGCGCGATATTCGTTGCGCGACATCTGAGCGATCTGGGCGTCGTACTCAGCCTTCAGTTCCTGTTCGGTCGGCGTCTTGCCCTCGAGGTATTTCTCGGCGAGCGCCTGCTGGAGGATGTTGAGGCGGGTGAGCTCGATTTGAGCGGCGAGGTCGGACTGCTTGTGCAGACCATCTTTCTCCGCCTGAGCGGCGAGGATGCGCAGGTTGATCAGCGAATCGAGTGCGCGCTTCTTCTGCTCGGCGTCGAGGTCGGCGCTGGTGCGACCCGACACCTGTTTGACGAAGCTGTCGAACTCTCCCTGAGTGATCGCCTTGCCGTTGAGTGTCGCTACCGGCTTCTTCGCGGCGGCGTCAGCCTCTTTGGCGGCGTCGGCTTTCGGCTGGCACGCGGTGAGCAGCAGTGCAGCCGTGGTCAGGGTCAGAAATCGCAGGGTCTTCATGGGCATGTCTCGATCGAAACTTGTGGGACGCGAATTATGACGGCAACTGGGCATCGATGGACAGAGCGTGAACCCCCAAGGCTTTCAAATCGCCCAGCGCCTCGTACACCAGGCGGTGACGGGCGAGGGGGGCGAGACCGACGAACTTCCTGGAGCGGATCACCACATGGAAATGTCCGCCTTCCTGTGCACCGGCGTGTCCGGCATGCAAGGCGCTGTCATCGCGGATCTGGAGTGTCTCGGGCGAGAGCGACCGCATGAGACGTTCGTGCAAGATCGACAGTTTGGGGTTGGTCATCACAGCGCCTCGGTGCTTAAGGTCGCTATCATAAGGTCGTGCAACGTTTCCGGCTTCATCCCAAGGACCCTCAACAGCGGCTGGTGCGTCAGGCTGCCGAGATCGTTCGCGACGGCGGCGTCATCGCTTACCCGACGGACTCCTGCTACGCGCTCGGTTGTCACATCGGAGATAAAGACGCCTTAGAGCGAATTCGTCGAATTCGTGAGGCAGATCGCCACCATCATTTCACGCTGGTTTGCCGCGACCTGACCGAGATCGCCCGATTCGCGAAGGTAGACACGTGGCAGTTTCGCTTGTTGAAGGCGTGCACGCCTGGGCCCTACACCTTTTTACTCGAAGCGACTCGCGAGACGCCGCGCAGGCTGCAGCACGAAAAGCGTCGAACCATCGGTATACGCATTCCCGATCATCGAGTCGCCCAAATGCTTCTGGCTGAGCTCGGTGAGCCGATCATGAGCTCCACGTTGCTGCTTCCGGGGGACGGACTTCCGCTTAACGATGGCGACGAGATCGAGGAGCGACTCGGTTCTCAGCTCGACGCTTTGCTCGATGGTGGAGCGTGCGGGATCGAGCCGACGACAGTTGTGGACTTTGCGGTGACGCCGCCGGTGGTCGTCCGCCAAGGTCGGGGGAGTCTCGAGCCCTTCGGACTTTGAGCGGTCTCGATTCAGGCAATCGCTATAATCGACGCCCTTCTACCAGCTTTCTCGCTGTTTTTGAGGGCGTGAGAGCTTAAAGTCGTTATTTATCAGGGGTTTATGAGAATTACTTCAAGTAAGCAGGCGAGTTGTGGGCAGTAACCCGCAAGCCAATCGCGTGCTGTCAGGCATGCGGCCGACGGGGCAATTACATCTCGGCAACTACCACGGTGCGCTTCGGAACTGGGTCGACCTTCAGTACAAGTACCCGTGCTTTTTTTTCGTGGCGGATTGGCACGCCCTCACCACGGGCTATGAAGACACGAGCAAGCTTCCGGAGTACACGCGCGAGATGGTCATCGACTGGCTCGCTGCGGGCCTGAACCCTGGCGTGTCCACGCTGTTCGTTCAGTCGCACGTGCCCGAGCACGCAGAACTGCATTTATTGCTGTCGATGATCACGCCGCTCTCTTGGCTCGAGCGCGTGCCCACCTACAAAGATCAGCAAACGGAACTGCAAGAAAAAGATTTGGCCACTTACGGATTTCTCGGTTATCCGTTGTTGCAATCGGCCGATATCCTGCTTTACCGAGCGGGCTACGTACCCGTGGGTGAGGATCAGATCGCGCACGTCGAAATCACTCGAGAGGTTGCGCGTCGATTCAATCACTTGTTTGGTCGCGAAGCAGGTTTCGAGGACAAGGCGGAGAAGGCCATCGCCGAGCTGGGTAGCCGAAACAGCGCGCTCTACCGCGAGGCGCGAAAGAAATACCAAGAAAGTGGTGACACCTCGGCGCTCGAGAAGGCGCGCGAAATCGTGCAGGCCAACACTCGAATCACCGTTGCGGACCGTGAGCGTCTGCTTGGCTATCTCGAAGGATCCAGTGTCTCGATTCTTCCCGAACCTCAGGTGCTGTTGACGCCGACGCCCAAACTGCCCGGCGTCGATGGACGAAAGATGTCCAAGTCCTACGGCAACACGTTGGGGCTGCGGGAAGATCCCGATTCAGTCACCAAGAAATTGAAGACGATGCAGACCGACCCTGCACGCGTTCGACGATCTGATCCGGGTGATCCGGAGAAATGTCCCGTATGGTCGCTGCATCAAGTGTATTCGGATGAGGCGACACGAACTTGGGCGTCTGCGGGTTGCAAGAGCGCGGGCATCGGCTGTCTCGAGTGCAAGAAGCCCTTGATCGATCGCATCGTTGCCGAAACCACGGCGATGCGTGAGCGTGCGGCGCCTTATGAGGACAACCCTGATCTAGTCCGGGCGATTCTCACTGAGGGTAGTGAGAAGGCGCGCGAAGCGGCTAGAGAAACCTTGGACGAGGTGCGCAGCGCGATGCACCTTCGTGGGAGCTGAGATGGCCAAACCCGAACTGAAGCTCGTTCCGACCGGGGAAGATGCCGCCACGTCGGACGCAGTGCCTACTCAGGGTGAAATGCCGTTTGCGCTCGTTCAGGGCGAGCCCGTCACGCAGCTGCCGCGCGATTTGTACATTCCGCCGCAAGCGCTCGAGGTCTTCCTGGAGGCATTCGAGGGCCCGCTCGATCTGCTGCTCTATTTAATTCGTCGACAGAATCTCGACATCCTCGATATCCCGCTTGCGGACATCACCAAGCAATACATGAATTACATCGAGCTGATGCAAGAGCTTCAGCTCGAGCTCGCCGGCGAGTACATGCTGATGGCCGCTACGCTTGCGGAAATCAAATCGCGCATGTTGCTGCCACGCTCGGGTGACGTGATTTCCGAAGAGACCGACCCTCGTGCCGATCTCGTTCGTCGATTGCAGGAGTACGAGCGCTTCAAGCAAGCCGCAGAGAGCATCGATCAGTTGCCGCGCGAAGAGCGGGACACTTGGCCTGCGAGCGCCGACACGGATTTCCGGCGTCCTCAGTCGAGCCTGCCGCAGGTTGCTTTGCAGGAGATGATCCTCGCGTTTCGCGACGTGGTGTCTCGTGCGGCGATGTTCCAGCACCATCATGTTCAGCGTGAGCGTCTTTCCGTGCGTGCGCGCATGACCGATGTACTGGCAGCGGTTGAGGGCGGAGCATTTCTCGACTTCATGAAGCTCTTCAAGCCCGAGGAGGGCAGGATGGGCGTCACGGTGACGTTCGTCGCGATCCTTGAGCTCATGCGAGAGGGGTTGATCGAAATCGTGCAGACCGAGCCCTACGGGCCCCTGCACGTGCGCGCGGCGCAGGGCCCGCACCTGCGGCTCGTCGAGGGTGAGCCTGCCGAAGACACGGCAGAAGCAGATAGTTCAACAGAAGCTGTCAATTCGACAGAAGCTGATCATCCATTAGAACAAGACAAGGACAGTTGATGAGCGACCACCACATTCGCAACGTGATCGAGGCGTCGCTGCTCGCAGCGGGAAAGCCGATGTCGATCGTTGAAATCGGCGAGCTTTTCGATGAGGACGGGCGTCCCGATAAGGCGCTGATCCAGTCGAGTCTCGAAGCGCTAGCGACAGAGTACGAAGACCGTGGCATCGAGCTTCGCGAGACCGCGAGCGGCTGGCGAATTCAAATTCGACAAAGCTACGCGAGAGAAGTGAGTCGACTCTGGCCAGAGAGGCCGCAAAAGTATTCTCGTGCGCTGCTCGAGACGCTCGCGCTCATCGCGTATCGTCAGCCGATCACCCGTGCCGAGATCGAGTCGGTTCGGGGCGTGGCCGTCAACCCGAACATCGTCAAGACACTAATGGAGCGCGAGTGGATTCGCGTGGTGGGTCATCGTGATGTGCCGGGTCATCCGGAGTTGTTAGGCACGACTCGCAGTTTCCTCGATTATTTTGGTCTGCGTACGATCGACGAATTGCCGCCGCTGGCCGAGATCAAGCAGATGGTGGATCTCAATCCCCAGTTGACGCTGCCGGTGTCCGATCCAGAGTCGGAAGTGATCGCGGAGTCTGGCGAGGACAATGAAAGGGCGTGATCGCCCGAAGCCGGGCGCTCGCTCACGGTCCGGTGGTCGGGTGCGGGTGTCCGAGTCCGCGCAGGAAGGCGAGCGCATCCAAAAAGTTTTGGCGCAAGCGGGGTTGGCCTCGAGGCGCGAAGCTGAGGAATGGATTCGTGCCGGTCGTGTCACGGTCAATGGCGCTGTCGCGGAGTTAGGGTCTCGGGTCATCGGTCGCGACGAACTGCGGGTCGACGGTCGCGTCGTGCGCCGGAGTCGTGATGCGTCACGACTCAGCAAAGAAACGACGGTGTTCTTGTGTCATCGATCGACGGGCGAGTCGCTGACCGAAGGTCTCTACACGCGATTGCCGCGACGAGCCGGGCGACGATTTTTAGCGGTGTCTCCGATGCCTCGTGTGGATGGCGGTCTCGAACTCATCACGACGGATGGGGCACTCGCGGAGCGCTTGCAGCGCCGGGTGCGACGCTGGTCGACGGAGTTTCTCGTTCGTGTGCGCGGTGAGCTGAACGAGGCGAGGCTCGAAAGTCTTGCGCGTGGAGAACTCGATGACGGCCGAACGATCGAGGTCAGTTCGGTCGAGGGTTCGGAGGCCGAGCCCGAGGGACTCAATCGCTGGTATCAAATCATCGCCATCGGGGCGAGCGGTAAAGACATTCGTCAGTTGTTCGAGCGCCAAGGCGCGCTTGTTAGTCGGATACAGCGCACGGGTTTGGGCCCGTTGGTACTCACGCGAGATCTCGCTCGCGGGCATTTTCGGACCTTGACCGCCGAAGAAGCGAAGGCGCTCGAGGCCGCCCCGGATGCCGTTACTGAGCTTCCAGAGCCCGACCTGTAACGCCTCGCGATTGCGATCCGAGCATCGCGATCATGGGTGCGGTGATGGTTTCGGGTAGCGGCAGCGTTTCGAGATTTTCTGAAGGGAATGCTTGTCTACGCATGTGCGTGCGCGTGCGACCGGGGTTGATGGAGTTCACGCGAACAGGCGTTTTTTCGAGTTCGTCGGCCAATGTTTGCATCAACCCTTCGACCGCGAACTTCGACACGCTGTATGCGCCCCAATAGGCTCGACCTTTTCGGCCCACGCTGCTCGAGAGAAAGAGCAGCGACGCATCTTTCGAGGCCCGCAGCGCCGGCAACAGAACTTGGGTGAGCGCGAAGTTGGCGGTGACGTTGACGTGCATCACCTTGACCCATGTCGGCACGTCGTAATCTTCGATAGGCGCCAACACGCCGAGCAGGGCCGCGTTCAGCACTAGACCATCGAGGCGCCCCCAGCGCTGCATCACGGCATTCGCGATCGCGTCGTAATCACCCGCGACCGCGCGTTCGAGATCGAGCGGGGCGATACAGGGTTCTAGTGCCGCATCGCCGCCATACGTTTTGAGCGCTGAAATTTCCGCGTGAACCGCTTCTAGTTTTTTGACATTGCGGCCGATCAGGATGACCTCTGCGCCGCGTCTTGCGCACTCGAGGGCCAAGGCATGCCCGATCCCTGCCGTGGGTCCGGTGATGGCGATGACGCGTCCGGCGAGTTCGTGGTTCGCGATCTGTATGCGACGCGGGTCAAAGTCGTTCTGGGTCGTGAGCATTCTTTAGCGGTCCTTAGGTCAACTCGGTGGGCAGGCGACCTCGCGAGAGGGCGAGAGAGCCGCGCCACGCCGCGATGGTACGCCGCAGTGGCGAAAGAAGGGCGGAGTCGCTTCGATGCTGAGCGAGCGCAAACGCCATCCAGAGCATCGGGATTCGAAGCGTTGGTCGAACCGCGGGCGAGGTCTCCGCGGCCAGCTGCTTGAGTTGTCGGCTGATGGTCTCGCGCCGAGACGTCAATGCCTTGCTTTCTTTTTCGCCGAGTGGGCGAGCCGCCCAGGGCGCGTGCGGTTCGGGTGGATCGCCGAGCGGCACATAGATGCGACCGGCCACCGCATGGGACGAAAAGTCACGGAGGAGTTCAAGCTCACGCACGAGAGATCCGGCGTTTGCGGCGAGGCGTTCGGCGACGGGTCGATCGGCGTCCGCGCTATCGCCCAACGAACGACGATCGGACTCGAGCAGGGCTGCCGCTCTGAAAATGCTCCGGCCCCAAGATTGAAGGTGTTCGTCAAGTTCGCTGCGTGAGAGAAATGCGACGCAGGCCAGATCGACGCGTAGGTGTTCGACGAGGCCGGTGAGATCGGGGGGTGTCGTGCCACGCTCGAAAGCGGCGGAGGCCAGTGTTCGTGTTGCTGGATGACGTGGCGCGCCTTGCGCAAGGCGAGTCAGTTCGTCGTGCCACCACTCGAGTCGAGCATGAGCGACGGAGTGTTCTAGACCGCGCTTCAGGCTGCCCATCACTTCATTTTCGACTTCGAACAGCGCAGTCAAGGCGCGCGTGGACTCCGGCGGGCAAAAGCGCAGCAGCCAGTCGCGATCGGCCCCGTATGAGGGGGTCGTCGTCCCGACGAGATCCGTCACTTCGCTGAGTCCGCTCGTCGAATGTGAGCGAGATAGTTGACCGACACATCGGCCGTGAGTCGAGTAGACCGTGTGATCGGGTTGTATTCGAGGCCCGCAAATTCGTCGATTACGAGTTGCGACTCTCGCGCCCATTGCGCGAGCTCGGACGGGCGAATCATTCGTTCGTATTCGTGCGTGCCGCGGGGGACGAGGCGGGTGACGTATTCCGCGCCGACGATCGCCAGCATGAACGATCGAAAGTTTCGATTGAGGGTTGAGACGAAGAGTGAACCCTCGGGCGCGAGTAAGCGAGACAGGGTACCGATGACCGCGCCAGGGTCGGGGAGGTGTTCGAGCATTTCCATGCACGTGACGACATCGAAGGCGCCTGTCGCTTCTGCGGCGAGCGCCTCGACCGATTGCGTACGGTAGTCGATGGGTAATGCCTCGCCAGCGGCATGCAACTTGGCAACCTCAATCATGGACGGTGCGAGATCGATTGCGGTGACCTGCGCGCCGGCGCGCGCCAGCGCCTCGGCGAGCAAGCCGCCACCACAGCCGACGTCTGCCACGCGCGCGCCGCGCAGCGATGTGCGCTCAGCGATGAACGCTACCCGCGCGGGATTAAGGGAATGGAGCGTGCCAAATTCGCCTTGGGGGTCCCAGAAGCGATGGGCGATGGCGTCGAACTTCGCGAGCTCTGCCTCATCGGCCTGAAAGCCTGCGGATTGGGCGGCGTGGGATTGGTTCATGGTAGGCCCGGTTTAGCCACATTCTAAGGGTGGTCTATGGTACTATTTCGCACTCGTTTTCGAATGAAAATAGCGACCGACGAATGAGCGAAATCGCCCGCGAAGTCCTTCCCGTTACTCTCGAAGACGAGATGCGCCAGTCTTACCTCGACTACGCGATGAGCGTGATCGTCGGTCGAGCGCTTCCCGATGTGAGGGATGGTCTCAAGCCCGTCCATCGACGCGTACTCTTCGCGATGCGTGAGCTCGGCAACGAGTACAACAAGCCGTACAAAAAATCGGCTCGTGTGGTCGGTGACGTCATCGGTAAATACCACCCCCACGGCGACTCTGCGGTTTACGACGCCATCGTTCGTATGGCTCAGCCCTTCTCGATGCGTTATCTGCTCGTCGATGGACAGGGCAACTTCGGATCCGTCGACGGCGACATGCCGGCGGCCATGCGGTACACCGAAGTGCGTATGTCGCGCATGGCGGGCGAGTTGTTGGCCGACATCGATCGAGAGACGGTCGATTTCGTCCCGAACTACGATGAGTCGCTGACCGAACCAAGGGTGATGCCGTCACGCGTCCCCAACCTGCTCGTCAACGGTTCCTCAGGCATCGCCGTCGGTATGGCGACGAACATCCCGCCGCATAACCTCACTGAAGTCGTCAACGCCTGCTTGGCCGTGATCGACGATCCGGAGATTTCGCTCTCGGGTCTCATGCAGCATGTTCCGGGTCCCGACTTTCCGACTGCGGGCATCATCAACGGTGCTCAGGAAATCGTCAGCGCCTACAAGTCTGGGCGAGGGCGGCTCTCCATCCGTGCGCGAACTCACTTCGAAGAAGTGGGTAAGGGCGATCGCCAGGGGATCGTCGTCACCGAGCTCCCTTATCAGGTCAACAAAGCCCGCTTGATCGAGCGTATTGCCGACCTAGTCCGTGAAAAGCTGATCGAAGGCATCGCCAACGATGGTCTTCGTGACGAGTCCGACAAGGACGGCATGCGCATCGTCATTGAGCTGCGACGCGGCGAGAACGCCGAAGTCGTACTCAACAATCTCTATTCCCAGACGCCGCTCGAGACGGTGTTCGGCATCAATATGGTGGCGCTGGTCGATGGCCAGCCGCGCCTGTTGTCACTCAAAGAAATGCTCGAGGCGTTCATTCGCCATCGACGCGAAGTGGTCACCCGCCGAACGGTGTTCGATCTCGCTAAGGCGCGTGATCGGGCTCATATTCTCGAAGGGTTGGCCGTGGCGCTCGCCAACATCGACGAAGTCATCGCGCTCATCAAAGCTTCGCAGAGCCCTGCAGAGGCAAAGACTGCGCTGCTGGCTCGTAGCTGGTCGTCGGGTGCCGTGCCTGAAATGTTGGCGCGAGCCAATAACGTATCGACCCGCCCCAAAGATCTCGCGGCGGAGCTCGGCTTGCAGTCCGATGCCGCGGGATACCGTCTGAGCGAAGCGCAGGCTCAAGCCATTCTCGACATGCGGCTCAATCGCCTCACGGGGCTCGAGCAAGACAAGATCGTCGCGGAATATGCCGAATTGCTGGCGCTCATCACCGACCTCACCGATATTTTGGCGCGCCCCGAGCGGCTCACCGAAGTCGTTCGTGGTGAGCTCATCGCTATTCGTGACGAATACGGTGACGCGCGCCGAACCGAAATCAACCTCGACCACATCGATCTCGCCACCGAAGATCTGATCGAACCGCAAGACGTCGTGGTGACGCTGTCTCACGCCGGATACGCGAAGAGCCAGCCGCTCACCGAATATCAGGCGCAGCGACGCGGTGGCCGCGGCAAAACAGCTACAGCGGTTAAAGACGAAGATTTCGTAGAGAAGTTGTTCTTGGCGCATACCCATGACACTTTGCTGTGTTTCTCGAACCGCGGCAGGGTCTACTGGATTCGCGTCTTCGAGCTGCCCCAAGCGGGCCGCGTGGCTCGTGGCAAACCGCTGGTCAATCTCATGCCGCTCGAAGAGGGCGAGAAGATCAACGCCGTACTGCCCATCAAGCAGTTCGATGACGAGCACTTCGTGTTCATGGCGACGAGCCACGGCACCGTGAAGAAAACGCCGCTGTCGGCCTATTCTCGTCCTCGACCGTCCGGAATCATCGCCGTCGATCTGCGCGATGGTGACCGTTTGGTTGGCGTGGGTCTCACCGACGGCAAACGAGACATCATCCTCTGCTCGAGTGGCGGTAAGGCGATCCGTTTCAACGAAGACGAAGTTCGGCCGATGGGTCGTGACGCGACCGGCGTTCGCGGGATCAAACTCTCAGAGGGTCAGGAAGTCATTTCGTTGGTGGTGGTCGGCGACGGCCTCATTCTCACGGCGAGCGAAAACGGTTACGGCAAGCTCACGCCGCTCGAAGATTTCCCGTCGCATGGCCGAGGCGGCCAGGGTGTGATCGCCCTGCAGACCACCGAGAGAAACGGATCGACGGTCGCGGCGCTACAGGTTCAGACCGATCAGGAAATCATGATGATCAGCTCCAATGGCACGCTCGTGCGCACGGGTGTCGCGGAGATCTCGATCGTCGGTCGTAACACTCAAGGTGTTCGACTTATCCGGCTCGACGAGGGTGAGCGTTTGGTCAGTGTCGAGGGTATCGACTCCCTGGGCGATGACGAAAGCGTGACGCCAGCCGAGGGTGCTGTTGCACCTGCTGAGGATGCGCCTCCGAGCGCACCCGACGCTCCCAACGTTCATTGAGTTCTTAATCAGGTGACCGCGATGCGCGTTTTCAATTTCGCCGCGGGCCCCGCCACCTTGCCTCTCGAAGTGCTCGAGCAGGCCAAGGCCGAGCTTCTCGACTGGCAGGGTAGTGGCATGTCCGTCATGGAAGTCAGTCATCGAAGCAAGCCCTTCGTGGCCTTGGCTGAGCGCGCCGAGAGCGATCTTCGCGAACTCATGTCAATTCCGGTGAATTACAAAGTACTGTTCCTTCAAGGCGGTGCGACCGGGCAGTTCACAGCCATTCCACAAAATCTCACGACGCCCGATTCCGTGGTCGACTACATCAATACCGGAGCGTGGTCGAAGAAGGCTATCGTCGAGGCCAAGCGTTTTTGTAACGTGAACGTCATCGCCGACGAGGCCGCGTCAAATTATTCGACCGTTCCTGCGGCGACCTCCTTGAAAACGACGTCGGGTGCGGCCTACCTCCATTACACCCCAAACGAAACGATCGGCGGCGTCGAGTTCCCGTACATCCCGCAGAGCGATGCGCCGATCGTCGCCGATATGTCCTCGACGATTCTTTCGCGTCCCATCGACGTGAGTCGATTCGGGCTGATTTACGCCGGTGCGCAGAAGAATATCGGCCCCTCGGGTCTCGTCGTCGTCATCGTTCGTGAAGATTTGATCGGCAAAGCCCGGGCCGGTACGCCACCGATCTGGGATTACGCCGCGATGGCCAAAGAAAGCTCGATGCTCAACACGCCGCCGACCTTCGGCATCTATATGGCGGGGCTCATCTTCGCGTGGCTCAAGCGCCAAGGTGGTCTCGAGGTGATCGGCGAACGTAACCGCATCAAGGCCGACAAGCTTTACTCGGCGATAGACGGCTCAGGTTTCTATCGAAGCCCTGTGGCGCGTGAGTGTCGGTCGTGGATGAACGTGCCGTTCACCGTGCCAAACCCGGATCTCGAAAAAGTGTTTTGTAGTGAGGCAGCCAAGGCGGGTCTCGCGAACCTCGAGGGACATCGGTCGGTCGGTGGCATGCGCGCCTCGATCTACAACGCGATGCCGATCGAAGGCGTCGACGCCCTGATCGCATTCATGGGCGAGTTCCAGCGTCGACACGGATGACGGCGGTCATGGCGTACCGCATACAGACTCTGAACAACATCAGCCTTCGCGGTCTAGAGCGTTTGCCTCGCGACCGTTACGAAGTGGCCTCCGCCATTTCTGATCCCGACGCTATTCTCGTGCGCTCGGCCGATATGCACGCCATGGCCATCGCACTGTCGGTGTTGGCGGTCGCTCGAGCGGGTGCCGGAACGAACAACGTGCCGGTGGCTGCGCTGACGAAACGCGGCGTCCCCGTGTTCAACTCGCCGGGGGCGAACGCGAATGCCGTCAAAGAGCTCGTCGTCGCCGGTCTCTTTTTGGCGGCCCGCAACATCGTTCAGGCTTGGGATTTTGCGCGCGGTCTGTCGGGTGACGACAAGGCGATCGACGAAGCCACGGAGAAAGGAAAAAAAAATTTCGCTGGCTTCGAACTTCCGGGACGCACTTTGGGGGTCATCGGGCTCGGTGCAATCGGTGTCGAGGTGGCGAACGTCGCCGAGCGTCTTGGCATGCGCGTCGTCGGCTACGACCCGCAAATCACCGTCCAACGTGCGTGGCAGCTATCTTCGTCGATCGAGCAGGCGGTTTCACTCGATGATCTTTTCGCCCGCAGCCAATTTGTTTCGGTGCACGTACCGCTCGTCGATGCGACGCGAGGGCTCGTCAACGCGAGTCGTATTGCGCTCATGCCCAAGGGCGGCGTGCTGCTGAACTTCTCACGCGCGCCCATCGTCGATGAAGCGGCAGTCATCGCGGCGCTCGATGCCGGTCAGCTTCATGCCTATGTGTGTGACTTCCCGAAGAACGCTCTGAAGGGCCATCGCAAAGTGGTTACTTTGCCCCATCTCGGTGCCTCGACGGGTGAGGCCGAGGAAAACTGCGCGGTCATGGCGGCTGACACGCTGCGCGATTACCTGGAGAACGGCAACATTCGTCACAGCGTGAATTTTCCGGATGCCAATCTGCCGCGCATTCCGGGTACGGCCCGCATTGCGGTAGCCAACAGCAACGTGCCCAATATGGTCGGTCAGATGTCCACCTTGCTCGCAGGAGCCGGTATCAACATCTCCGAGTTGCTCAATAAATCACGCGGTGAGGTGGCCTATACGCTCATCGACGTAGAGGGGGTCGTGGATCGTGTGCTGCTCGATCGCATTCGTGGCATCGACGGCGTACTCTCGGCTCGAGTGCTCTGACTCAACGGAATTCCACCATGGCCCGCCGTAGCAAGAAGACCCCAGCAAAAAATAAGAAGCCCCCGGCACTCGGAGAGATTGCAGGGCTGCGATCGCGAATCGACGACGTCGATCGTCGTCTGCACGACCTGCTCAACGAGCGCGCGCGCTTGGCCCGCAAGGTGGGAGTTTCGAAAGGTAAGCAGGGTAGGCTCGTCGACTTCTATCGTCCCGAGCGTGAAGCGCAGGTGCTTCGTATGGCGCTCGAGCGTAATGCTTCGGCACGCTCGTCGGGCGCTTTGCGCGACGAAGAGGTGGTGCGGCTATTCAGAGAAATCATGTCGGCGTGCCTCGCTCAAGAAGAACCTCTCAAGGTGGGGTTTCTCGGGCCGGAGGGCACCTTCTCTCAGGCGGCCGTCTACAAGCACTTCGGTCACTCGGCTCGAGCGCTAGCGCTGTCGACCATCGACGAGGTCTTCCACGAAGTCGAAGCGGGTCATGCCGACTTTGGTGTCGTACCCATCGAAAACTCCACCGAAGGCAGCGTCAATCACACGCTCGATCGCTTCCTGACATCGCCTCTGCATATTTGTGGCGAGGTCGAAATGCGCATTCGCCAAAATCTCATGGGCAAGATGCGCAGCCTCCGCGAGGTCAAGCGTGTTTGCAGTCATCCGCAATCGCTTGCGCAATGTCGTCAGTGGCTCAAAGAAACCCTGCCCGACGTAGAATTGATCGCCGAGTCGAGTAATGCCGAAGCAGCCCGGCGTGCTCGCGATGAGAAGGGCACTGCAGCGATTGCCGGGGAGACCGCGGCAGACGTCTATGGGCTCACGATCTTGTCCGCCGACATCGAGGATAGGCCCGACAACACCACTCGGTTTCTGGTGATCGGTCGACGAACGTTCGGATCAAGTGGAAACGATCGCACGACGCTCTTGGTTTCGACGGGGCGCACCGAATCGCCCGGCGCCTTGCATCGTCTTCTCGAGCCGCTCGCCAAAAATCGCGTCAGTTTGACCCGCATCGAGTCGCGACCGTCGCAGCGCCGTAAGTGGGACTATGTGTTTTTCATGGATCTCGAGGGGCACCGCGACGATCCTGCGTTGTCGCGAGCGCTGGCTGCACTCAAGTCGCGTGCCTCGCTATTCCGCATTCTCGGCTCCTATCCTCGTGCGGTGCTGTGACCGCTCGTTCTGCCGACAGGTGGGTCGTCTCGCCCGGGCAAACGGTTCGGGGCAGTGTTCGTGTACCGGGGGATAAATCGGTCTCCCATCGTGCGCTCATGTTCGGCGGAATCGCCGATGGCGTGACGACCGTCGACGGTTTTCTCGAGAGCGAAGATTGTCTTGCGACCCTAAAAGCCTTGCGCACGCTCGGCGTGACGATCGAACAACCGGCGGCGTCGCGCGTGCGAATTCGCGGCGTAGGAATCGATGGCCTCAAAGGCGCCGAGCAACCCCTCGACATGGGTAACGCGGGAACGGCTATGCGGCTCTTCATGGGGCTGCTCGCCAGTCAAAACTTCGATTCGATTCTCGTCGGCGATCAGTCGCTCATGCGGCGGCCGATGGAACGGGCGGCCGCTCCGCTGCGCTTGATGGGTGCTCGCATCGAAACCCGTGACGGTAAACCACCGGTCGTCATTCGCGGCACGCCCAACCTCCACGGCATCGACTTCCAGATGCCGATGGCGAGTGCGCAGGTGAAATCGGCGGTGATGATCGCGGCACTGCGCGGCTCAGGGATCACTCAGGTGTCGGAACCCGCACCGACTCGGGATCACACCGAGAGAATGCTCGAATGTTTCGGCGTCGAGATCCATCGCGATGCATCGACGGTCAGCCTGCGAGGCGGTCAGCGTCTTTGTGCGACGCATGTAGAGGTGCCCGGTGATTTTTCCTCTGCTGCATTTTTTCTCGTCGCCGGTTGCATCGCCGAAGCGGGTGCGATCGAGTTGCGAGGCGTGGGAATGAACCCCACCCGCACGGGGCTGCTCGATATTCTTCGTTTGATGGGTGCGGACATCACCGTGTCCAACCTCGCGACCCGTGGTCCGGAGCCTACCGCCGATCTGCTCGTCCGACCGTCCAAACTGCGTGGCATCGACGTTCCGCTCGAACTGGTGCCCTTGGCCATCGACGAGTTTCCGGTGTTTTTCATCGCTGCGGCGTGTGCGGCGGGCCCGTCGGTATTGCGCGGCGCCGAAGAGCTTCGGGTCAAAGAAAGCGACCGCCTGGCAACGATGTCCGAAGGGCTGTCGGCGCTGGGGGTCCCGCATCGGCTACTGGCCGATGGAATGCGACTCGATGGGCGCAGTGGTCTCGGGCCCGTGTTCAACGCCGGCCGTATCGACAGCCATGGTGATCACCGCATTGCGATGTCCTTCGCGGTCGCCTCGCTTCAGGCAGCGGGCGAAATCGAAGTCGCCGATACCGCTAACGTCGCCACCTCCTTCCCCGGTTTTGCGGCGCTCGCTCGAGAGTGCGGCCTCGGTATCCGGGAACACCACTCAGAGATGGGGGGTTGAGACGTGGAGTCGAATCCGTCCAACGCAAAAAGCCCCGTGGTGGCCATCGATGGGCCGTCCGGGTCAGGAAAGGGAACAGTCTGTCGGCGCCTGGCCCAACGCTTGGGTTGGCATCTGCTCGACAGCGGGGCGCTCTATAGGCTGGTCGCCGTGTCGGGACAGCTCTCGGGGCTCGCCACAGACGATGTCGGCGGGCATGTCTCGTTAGCCCGATCGATGGAGGTCGTGTTTGGCGCGCGCCCGGATGGTGAAGAGCGCATCGAGTTGTCGGGTCGCGATGTCACGACCCTCGTGCGAGCGGAGGAGACGGGGCAGGGGGCATCCCGGGTCGCGGCCTGGCCCGAGCTGCGTTCGGCCCTCACCGACCGACAAAGAGCGTTCGCTAAAGCCCCCGGTCTCATCGCCGACGGTCGGGACATGGGGACGGTCATTTTCGTCGACGCCCCCCTCAAAATCTTCCTCACGGCGAGCGCCGAGGAAAGGGCCTTGAGGCGCTATAAGCAGTTGAAAGACAAGGATTCTGGTGTTAGTCTCGCCGCCCTTTCGCGGGAGATCGCCGAGCGCGACCTGCGGGATTCAACCCGCAGCGTGGCACCGCTCAGGCCTGCGTCCGACGCGTTCGTCATCGACTCGACCGGTGTGCCGGTCGACGAGATCGTCGAACGGGTGATCGAACTCGGACGCTCGCGCGCCCTCTGGCGCTGACCCTCACGGAATTCGATCGGTTTTTGGGTGGCTAAGCGCTCGTCGCTTGGCTGTGTCGTCAACCCCGTGGTTCCACCCAAGGTGGCGATCGGGACAACAGGCGCGATGCCCTTTGCATCGCATGAGTAAATACAAATGACTGAATCTTTTGCGCAACTGTTCGAACAGAGTCTGGCCAGCCAGCGTATTCGCCCGGGTCAGATTCTCTCTGGTCTCGTGGTCGATGTCGGCAGCGACATGGTCATCGTCAACGTCGGTCTCAAGTCCGAGGCCGTCATTCCCGTCGAACAGTTCAAGAATGAGCGGGGAGAGATCGAAGTAACCGTCGGTGAAATGGTCGAGGTCGCTCTCGACTCCGTCGAAGACGGCACCGGCGAAACGCGTCTCTCGCGCGATAAAGCCAAGCGCGCTCGCACCTGGACCCGTCTCGAAGACGCGTTCTCGAAGGGCGAGATCGTTACGGGCATCATCACGGGCCGAGTGAAGGGCGGCTTCACCGTCGAAATCGAGCACGTCCGCGCGTTCCTGCCGGGTTCGCTCGTTGACGTTCGTCCGGTTCGCGATACGGCTTACCTCGAAAACAAGCCGCTCGAGTTCAAGGTCATCAAGCTCGACCAGAAGCGCAACAACGTCGTGGTTTCGCGCCGTGCGGTCGTCGAGCAAGAGTTCTCTGCCGAGCGCAGCGCCCTCATGGACAACCTCCAGGAAGGCTCGGTCGTGCGCGGCACGGTCAAGAACCTCACCGACTACGGTGCGTTCGTCGATCTGGGCGGCATCGATGGCTTGCTGCACATCACCGACATGGCCTGGAAGCGCGTCAAGCATCCGTCCGAAGTGGTCAAGGTCGGCGACGAAGTCGAAGTTCGCATCCTCAAGTTCGATCGCGAGCGTTCACGCGTCAGCCTCGGTCTCAAGCAGCTTGGCGCTGATCCGTGGGAGAACATCAATCGTCGTTATCCGCCCAACACTCGCGTGTTCGGCAAGGTCACGAACATCGCCGACTACGGTGCGTTCGTGGAGATCGAGGACG
>CAZRFN010000003.1:0-143434 GCA_964599335.1 uncultured Acidibacter sp.
AATGCCCAAGTTGAAGACCAACCGGGCGGCAGCGAAGCGTTTTCGCAAAACGGCGAAGGGCTATAAGTCCTATTCCGCCGGCCGTCGCCACAACCTCGGTCATAAGGCCCGCAAGACCAAGCGTCAGCTTCGTTCGGGCGGTTCCAGCCTCGTGCATGAGAGCGATGTCGGTCGTCTCGACCAACTGCTTCCGCACGCTTAAGACACCACCGAGGTAATCGAACATGGCAAGAGTTAAGCGTGGCGTGACCGCGGGTCGTCGCCATAAGAAGGTCCTTGGCAAAGCCAAGGGTTATTACAACGCTCGTCGCAAGGTTTACCGCACAGCCAAGCAGGCGGTCATCAAGGCGGGTCAGTACGCGTACAAGGGTCGTCGCCTCAAGAAGCGCGACTACCGTGCGCTCTGGATCCAGCGCATCAACGCGGCGGCTCGTCAGTTCGGCTTGTCTTACAGCCGAATGATGAACGGCCTCAAGCTCGCGAACATCGAGATCGATCGCAAGATGCTTGCGGACATCGCTGTTCACGACGCTCCGGCGTTTGAGGCGATCGCCAACAAGGTCAAGGCAGCCCTCGGCAACGCTTGAGGTGCGGTCGTGAGTGATCTCGCGACCCTGACGCGACAGGCTCTCGACGACGTGGCGGCGAGCACGACGCTCGCCGCCCTCGATGAGGTTCGCGTTCGCTGGCTCGGCAAAAAGGGCGTTCTCACCGAGCAATTGAAGTCTCTCGGCTCGCTTCCTGCGGCCGATCGGCCTGCTGCGGGCGCTCGCATCAACGAAGCCAAAGCGCAGGTGCAAGCTGCGATCGACTCGTCACAAGGTCAGCTTGAGTCGGCTGCGATCGAGGCAGAGCTCTCGGCGGGTCGCATCGATGTGACGCTGCCGGGCCGCGGCGAGGCGCGAGGCTCGGTGCATCCGGTCACCCGCGCACGGCTTCGTATCGAGCAGATTTTCCGACGCTCAGGGTTCGAAGTTGCCTCGGGTCCCGAGATCGAAGACGATTTTCACAACTTTGAAGCGCTCAACATCCCCGCTGATCACCCAGCGCGCGCGATGCACGACACGTTCTATTTTCCCGACGGGCGGTTGCTGCGCACGCATACGTCGCCGGTTCAAATTCGCGAGCTCAAGAAAGGGCGGTTGCCGCTCGCGATGATCATGCCGGGTCGTGTCTATCGATGTGATTACGACATGACGCACTCACCGATGTTTCATCAGGTTGAGGGGCTCGTCGTCGACGAGAACGTCAGCTTTTCGAATCTGAAGGCCACCTTGCAAGGCTTTCTTCAGGCGTTCTTCGAAAAAGATTTGAAGATGCGCCTTCGTCCCTCCTATTTCCCGTTCACAGAACCGTCGGCCGAAGTCGATATGTCGTGTGTGTTTTGTGACGGTGCGGGATGCCGTGTGTGCAAACACACCGGCTGGCTAGAGATCGCCGGTTGCGGCATGGTGCATCCCAATGTTTTCGCCGCGGCGGGCGTCGATGGCGAGCGCTGGACGGGCTACGCCTTTGGCATGGGGATCGAGCGCCTCGCGATGTTGCGATACGGCGTCAATGATCTACGCCTCTTCTTCGAAAGCGATCTGCGGTTCCTCAAGCAATTCGGTGCCGCATGAAGATTTCGTCGTCATGGTTGGCGGAGTGGGTGCCGAGTGGCCTCACGGCGCGAGCGCTCGGCGATCGGCTCACCATGGCCGGATTCGAACTCGAGTCCATCACGCCTGCAGCCCCTGCCTTTGATGGTGTGATCGTTGCCGAGATCGTCGCGGCGGTTCGACATCCGCAGGCCGACAAGTTGCAGGTCTGCACCGTGATTGCGGGTGAGAGCCCGGAGGCGAGAGCGACTCCGCTGCAGATCGTGTGCGGCGCCGCCAACGCTCGGGCTGGTCTGCGCACAGCACTCGCAACGGTCGGCGCCAACCTGCCCGGTGACCTCAAGATCAAAGCGGCGAAACTGCGCGGAGTCGAGTCTGCGGGAATGCTTTGCTCGGCCAAAGAATTGGGACTCGCAGACACCTCGGACGGCATCGTCGAATTTCCTGCCGATGCGCCGCTTGGCGCGTCGGTACGTGAATTTCTCTCGCTCGACGATGAGGTGCTCGAACTTTCGATTACCCCGAATCGTGGCGATGCGATGTCGGTTCGCGGTATTGCCCGCGAGGTTGCAGCACTCACAGGCGTCGCACTAACAACGCCCGACTGCTCGGCCGTCGGGCCGACGGCGATCGATCCGGCGCTCGATGCTCGCGCCAAAGCGAGGCTCGAGGCACCCGTGGCCTGTCCGCGTTTTCATGGGCGGGTGCTCGTCGAGGTCGACAACACCCGACGCTCCCCGAGTTGGCTCATCGAGCGGTTGCGCCGATCGGGTCTGCGCAGCATTTCGCCTATCGTCGATATCACCAATTACATCGTCCTCGAGCTCGGTCAGCCGATGCACGCGTACGATCTCGACAAAGTCGAGGGTTCGCTCACGGTTCGCGAGGGGCGTGAGGGCGAGCGCTGTGAACTTCTCGACGGACGTACCATCGAGCTGGCCTCGGACGTCCTCGTCATCGCGGACGAGGCGGGTCCCGTCGCGCTCGCGGGCGTCATGGGTGGGCAGCGAACGGCGGTCTCTTCCGAAACGACTCGCGTCTTGTTCGAAGTCGCATGGTTCGCACCGTCGGCGATCGCCGGTCGTGGGCGTCGTTACGGTTTGACCACCGATGCGAGCCAGCGCTTCGAGCGTGGCGTCGACCCGGAAATCGGTGCGGCCGCGATCGAGCGGGCCACGTCTTTGTTGATCCAGATCGCGGGTGGGCGCGCGGGTCGCGTGGTCACAGTCGAAGATCGAACGAAGGTCCGCTCGCCCCAGACGGTCGCATTGCGAATCGCCCAGATCGAGCGACTCCTTGGTCGTGCGTTCTCCGAACGTGAGGTGACGTCTTTCTTGAACCGCTTGGGCATGAGCACCGAGACCGCCGGAGTGGGAGTGCTGAAAGTTCGCCCCCCGACGAGTCGATTCGACATCCAAATCGAGCGCGATCTCATCGAGGAAGTGGCGCGGCTCGCCGGCTACGACGAATTACCGACCACGATCCCGTACGCACGGCAAGCCATTCTGGCGCAGCCCACGGCAGTCCTAGACGAACAGCGGGCTTTAGATTTGCTCGCCGCGCGGGGATACCACGAGGGCATCCATTTCGCTTTCGTCGACCCGGCGCTTCAGGCCGCGATTTTCCCTGGGGTCGCGGGGCATACGCTCGCCAATCCGATTTCGAGTGATTTGGCGGTCATGCGCCTCTCGTTGTGGCCAGGCTTGCTGAAGGCGGCCCTGGAGAATCAACGACGGCAGCAGTCGCGGGTACGACTCTTCGAGCACGGCGTGGTGTTCCCGGTCGGCGAGACTGAGAGAGATTGCATGGCCGGACTCGCGATGGGTTCGCGATGGCCGGAGCAATGGAACGGCGGGCGTGAGCCGACGGACTTCTTCGATGTGCGCGCAGATGTCGAGGCGTTGCTATCGCTCAGCGACGCGCCGGGTGCGTTCACATTCGAGGCGGCGACGCATTCGGCGCTGCATCCCGGGCGCTCAGCCCGCATCGTGCGAAACGGGATATCGGCAGGATGGATCGGCGAGCTTCACCCGCGTCTCGTGAGAGAGCTTGGGTTCGTATCGGCACCGGTCATGTTCGAGGTCGAGTCGGGCGCGCTGTCGGTCAGCTATGCGCCGTATCTTGAGGTCTCTCGGTTTCCGCAGGTGCGGCGCGACATCGCCGTTCTGGTCGATGAGTCCGTGTCGGCCGAGCAACTTCGAGGGCAAATCAAAACCGTGGCGTCAAGTCTTTTGCGCGAAGTGGTGGTCTTCGACGTCTACCGTGGTCCGGGAATCGAATCAGGGCGAAAAAGCGTCGCTTTGGGCTTGATTTTGCAGGACAAAGAACGCACCCTGACGGACGAAGATACCGATCGCGTCATCGCATCGGTGCGGAAGGCGCTCAGTCAGGGACTAGGCGCCGGATTCCGCGAGTAGTCTTCCGTGACAGGGGTCGCGGACGAGTACCGCAATCAGAACAACGAGTTTTCAGGGCGTACCAACATGGCTTTGACTAAGGCGGAGATGGCTGAAGCGCTGTTCAACCAGCTCGGCCTCAACAAGCGTGAAGCCCGCGAGCTCGTCGACCTGTTCTTCGAGGAAGTGCGCGCTGCGCTGTCCTCCGGTGCGCAGGTCAAGCTTTCAGGTTTCGGCAACTTCGATCTCCGCGATAAAAATCAACGTCCCGGGCGAAACCCCAAGACGGGGGAAGAGATTCCGATCAGCGCGCGGCGCGTGGTCACATTTCGTCCGGGGCAAAAGTTGAAGGCGCGAGTCGAAGCGTATGTTGGAAGCCAAGAATAACGACGAACTGCCGGCGATCCCGGGGAAGCGCTACTTCGCCATTGGCGAAGTGGCCGAGTTGTGTGGGGTCAAACCCCACGTGCTGCGCTATTGGGAGCAAGAGTTTCCTCAACTCAAGCCCGTCAAGCGTCGGGGTAATCGTCGCTACTACCAGCGACAAGACGTCATCGTCATCCGTCAGATTCGGGCCTTGCTCTACGACCAAGGGTTCACGATCGGCGGCGCCCGGAACAAGCTTGGCGGCGAAGAGGCTCGTGTTGACGTCTCGCAGAGCCAGCAAATCGTTCGGCAGATGAGGCTCGAGCTCGAGGAAATTCTCCGTATCTTGCGGCGTTGAGCGAGATCGGCGGTCAGAGCAGGGTATGATGTCCAGCACCAGACATCTGGTGTCTGGTCCAAATTCAACGGTCGGTCGGGACGTGGCGCAGCCTGGTAGCGCACTTGCATGGGGTGCAAGGGGTCCCGAGTTCAAATCTCGGCGTCCCGACCATTTTGGGTGACGATATGGGCTCCATCGCCGGCTCCGATGCCTACCTGCTATACGCGATTCAGAGCGCCATCTTGACCGTCGTGACGCTCGGAATTCTTTGGAGCGCTCGAAATACCGCTGTGTATATTTACCTGCTCAGTTCCGTTCTCGGAGCGGGATATTTTTTGGCGTTCGCTTTGGCGGGCCCTGCGGGCGCCATGACCGCGCCGACTACCTTGTTGGCCATGACGATCGGTGCAATCGGCGGCTCTTGGTTGAAAAATGTGGCGCTTGGGCTGCTCGACAGCCCCGATTTTCCGTTATCGGGTTATCTCCGGGGCAGCGTCCTCATCGTCATCGGTATGCTGACGATTCCCTTCTTGTTTCCTGACCCTGATTCCTTCTCGGTGATCTTGGGTCTTTCGGTGGTCGGCATCATGGGTCGAGTATGCATGCTGGCGTATCGCATCGGAACCCGACTCAATTCTTTGGCGGCGAAGTTCTTCGTGACGTTGATTGGCCTCCAATTGCTTGGAGTGCTAGTGAGTCTCGTGTTGGCCCTCGCGATGGGCGCCCATTTACTCAGCGACCCGCTACCCCCTATGACAACGGGGTCGATCTCGATGACTCTAGGACTCGGGGTTGTCAATTTCGCACTGTTCATCGCCCTCGTGCTCGACATCAACATTCGTCAGCGCGAACTCGCTCAGAAAGATCTGATGGCACTCGCGGTGTCGCGATCGAGAGCGCAAGAACGAGAGATGCTGCTCGCCGATATGCACGACGGTCTCGGGTCGCAGATTTCGACGGCACGCCTGCGGGTAGAGCGGGGCGAGATGAGTCAGGCTGAGATCGCACACTTGCTGCGGGAGTGTTCTGCCGATCTTCATCTCATGGTCGACACCTTACGCGAACAGAACGACAGTCTCGAGGCCGCGCTCGTCGACTACAAAACGCGCGTCGAGCGGCGTATCACCGAACACGGCATCAGCCTCACCTGGATCGTCCAGCTCTCGGGCGCGCCCCCGATGGCGCCTAGGCGGATGCTGCAAGTTCTTAGAGTGATCCAAGAGGCGATCACCAATGCCATGCGGCACGCTGGCGCTACGAAGATCCTCGTTGCTGCTCGGTACCTGGGCGACCATGAGTACGTCATCCAGGTCGAGGACGATGGAGCGGGCATTGCCGATGACGTGTCGCCTGGGCGGGGCCTCTCGAATATGCGCCGCAGAGCCCGTGAGCTTGGGGGTACCTTGGACATCCGGCGACGATCGGTCGGGCAGGGTACCGAGGTGCGTCTGTCTTTCGAGGATCGACCAGTCTGAGGACTCTGCGCACACATTCGTCCGGGCATAATCTCTCCGGAGTTGCGCAGACATGACCGCTCGAACGCTTTTCGAAAAACTTTGGACCTCTCACCTCGTTCGTGAACTCGGCGGGGACGTCGCGCTGATCGCGATCGATCGGGTGTTCCTCCATGAGCGCACGGGTTCGGTTGCGCTCAAGAGCCTCTCTGAAGCGCATCGTTCGATCGTCGATCCCGCACGGGTCTTTTGCACGATGGATCACATCGTCGATACGCATCCGGGTCGCGGCGACGAGACTCTGCTGCCGGGCGGGACAGCCTTCATCACGGAGACGCGCGCTGCTGCAGAGGCGGCGGGGGTTCGTCTATTCGACGTTCGCGATCCCCTGCAGGGCATCGTGCATGTCATCTCTCCGGAGCTTGGCATCGTGCTTCCTGGAGCGACGGTGGTTTGCCCCGATAGTCACACCTGTACGCAAGGGGCAATGGGGGCGTTTGCTTGGGGTATCGGTTCTACCGAAGCCGAGCATGCGCTCGCGACCGGTACGCTTCGGGTCAAGAAGCCGAAAACGATGCGAGTTCGATTCGAGGGTGTGCGTCCGTCGGCCGTCACGGCCAAGGACCTCGCGATCACCTTGATCGCGCGTTTCGGCTCGGTGGGTGGGAACGGTTACGCCGTTGAGTTTGCTGGCGCTGCGGTCGAAGCCCTCGATATCGAAGGACGCTTGACGCTCTGCAACATGGCAACCGAGTTTTCGGCGGTCACGGGTTTCATCGCCCCAGACGACAAGACGTTCGAATACTTGAGCGGCCGACCTTACGCGCCTAGAGGGGCAGACTGGGCGCGCGCCGTCGACGCGTGGCGAGGACTTCGAAGCGACCCGGGTGCCTCATTCGATCAGGAGATCGTCATCGACGTCTCTGATCTTGGCCCGATGGTGACCTGGGGAACCAGTCCTCAGCATGCCGTTTCTGTGTCGGGTCGTGTGCCCTCAGAGTCTGAAAGCGGCGCCTCACCTGAGTCGTACAAAAGAGCGCTCTCATACATGGGCCTGTCGACAGGCACGGCTATGCACGATCTCGAAATTGGCGCGGCCTTCATCGGATCTTGTACGAACAGTCGATTGTCGGATCTGCGACGTGCTGCCGAGGTACTACGCGGGCGGCGCGTGGCTGCTGGCGTCCGCGCGATCTGTGTGCCGGGTTCGATGTCGGTGAAGCGCGCTGCCGAATTGGAAGGTCTCGATCAAATATTCAAAAACGCGGGCTTCGAATGGCGCGAGTCGGGATGTTCCATGTGTTTCTTCGCAGGCGGCGAGAGTTTCGGTGCCAAGCAGCGAGTCATTTCCTCGACGAACCGGAATTTCGAAAGTCGCCAGGGTCCTGAAACGCGAACCCACATCGCGAGTCCCGAAACGGTTGCGGCGAGCGCCGTGATGGGTCGCATCGTGGGGGTCGATCAGCTTCCTGCTCAGGTGGTTGCGTCATGACCGAGCCGGTGCGACAACTCTGCGCCGTGGCGGCCCCGCTCATTCGAGCCAATGTGGACACCGACGCCATCATTCCTTCAAGGGAGATGAAGACGGTTTCCAAGACTGGGCTTGCCGACGGGCTCTTCGCGGGTTGGCGTTACACGACCATCGGGGGGCGAGAGCCCGAGCCAAGTTTCATCCTCAATCAGACGCTGTTCGCCCACACTCAGATTTTGTTGGGTGGAGAAAATTTTGGTTGCGGGTCGAGTCGTGAGCACGCGGTGTGGGCCTTGCACGAATTTGGAATTCGCTCGGTCATCGCGCCATCCTTTGCCCCGATATTTTTTGGAAACTGCATTCGCAACGGCATCGTGCCCGTACGACTTGCTGCGGAGGCGATTCAACGTATCGCGTCCTGGGTGGTCATCGATCCTCAAGCGCATCGCGTAAAAGTCGATGTCGATGCGCTAAGTGTCGAAGCCTGCGATGGGCTGCGATGGGCCTTCGATCTCGATGCGGAATCACGCGACATGTTGCTCGAAGGCTTGGATGCCATCGATCTCACCTTGAAAAGCAAGGGCGATATCGATGCCTTCCTCGAACGTGATCGAGTCGAACGTCCCTGGATCTACCGTCTTCCGGAGCGCGCATGAAAATTTTGGTTAGTGAGGTCGGCCCTCGAGATGGGCTGCAAAGCATCAAGTCGATCATGTCGCTCGAGGCCAAGAAAAGTTGGGTGGCGGCAGAGGCGGCGGCGGGTGTGACCGAAATCGAGGTCGGTAGTTTCGTGCCGGCAAAGTTGCTTCCCCAATTGGCGGATACGGCAGAGCTGGTTCGGTTCGCCAGGACGATTCCGGGTCTGACGGTGGCGGTGTTGGTCCCTAACCTCAAAGGCGCGGAAGCTGCCGTGGAGGCGGGCGCCCATAAAATCACCATTCCTCTCTCGGCTTCCGAAACTCATAGCCTCAAAAACGTTCGCCGTACCCACGCCCAAATGCTCGATGAGGTGAAGGGCATCGTCGCACTCCTGAAAGGGCTACCAACCGATCGACGACCGAAATTCGAGGGTGGGCTATCGACGGCTTTCGGTTGCACGCTCGAGGGTGTTGTTCCGAGCGATAAAGTCGTGGCGCTTGCTGAGGCACTGATGTCTGCCGGCTGTGACGAAGTCGGTCTTTCAGACACTACCGGTTACGCCAACCCCGCGCAGGTCAGAGAGCTCGTGCGTCGAGTGAGGTCGGTAGTCGGCGATCACGCACTCACGGGTCTGCACTTGCACAACACGCGCGGGCTTGGGCTCGCCAACGTGCTCGCAGGTCTCGAGGTGGGCATCACGACCTTCGATAGTTCACTCGGCGGGCTCGGCGGATGCCCGTTCGCGCCCGGCGCTTCCGGCAACATCGTGACCGAAGATTTAGTCTTTATGCTCGAGGCGATGGGGCTTTGTACTGGTATCGATCTGCAGAAGCTGATCGAGGTTAGACGCGTGCTGCGCGAGGCTCTGCCGACCGAAGATCTTTACGGTTTCACGCCTGATGCGGGGTTGCCGCTAGGGTTCACTCAGGGGCCCAACTCATGAATTCAGAGATCAACGCGCCGTCGCAGCCTCTTCGCGGCATCAAGATCGTCGAGTTCACGCATATGGTCATGGGTCCTGCCGTCGGGGCGATTCTCGTCGAGCTCGGTGCAGAGGTCGTTCGCATCGAGCCGATCGGGGGTGACTCCACGCGGAAGCTCGTGGGTTCGGGTGCGGGCTACTTCCCAATGTACAACCGAAACAAGAAAAGCCTCTGTCTCGATCTGAAGTCCAAAGAGGGGCTCGCCGTGGCGAGACGCCTTTGCGACGCTGCAGATGTAGTGGTCGAAAATTTTCGAAACGGTGCGATGGAAAAACTCGGCCTCGGCTACGACGATTTGGTCAAAACGAACGAACGACTGATTTACTGCTCTGAAAAAGGTTTTCTATCGGGGCCCTACGAAAACCGAACGGCTCTCGATGAAGTCACGCAGATGATGGGTGGTCTCGCTTACATGACGGGACCTCCGGGTCGGCCGCTGCGAGCGGGCACCTCCGTCATCGACGTCACCGGAGGCATGTTTGGAGCCATCGCGATCTTGGCGGCAATCCAACATCGTCACGCGACGGGTCGTGGTCAGAAGGTCAGTAGCGCGCTTTTCGAAACGACGGTCTATCTCGTTGGTCAACACATGGCGCAGATGGCCGTGACGGGTCAGCCTGCGAAGCCGATGCCCGTACGCATCTCTGCATGGGCGATCTACGATGTTTTCGAAACCCGCGATGCGGAGCAGGTATTCATCGGCGTGGTGTCCGACGGTCTCTGGCAGAAATTCTGTGAGGCGTTTTCATTGACCGCTTTAGCCGCAGATGACTCGCTCAAAACCAATGCTCAGCGAGTGGCGAAACGCGAGGTGCTATTGCCTGAGGTGCGAGAGCTCATCAAGCGTTATACGAAGGCCGAACTCGTTCCGATACTCGAGCGCACGGGTTTGCCCTTCGCACCCATCGGCAAACCCGAAGAACTCTTTGACGACCCCCACCTTGCGGCAAGTGGTGGACTCGGCCCCACGGTACTGCCGGACGGTCGTGCCACACGTTTGCCGATCTTGCCGATCGAGATGGATGGGCATCGGCCGAGTCAGGGCGGTACACTTGCCCGGCCCGGCGAGCACACCGATGAGGTGCTGTCGGCAGTGGGGTACAGCGTCGATGAGATTCGCGACTTCAGGTCGCGACAGGTCGTAGGCTGACCCCAAAGATCACACCACGGGGAGTTCAGCATGACGAACGACGCGCTCGACATCGTCGGAATCAACGACGAGCTTCAAGACGATGAACGTCTCGTAAGAGATTCCGTCGCTCGCTTCGTCGATGCGGAGGTTCTCCCGATCATCGGGCGTCATTTCGCAGACCATACGTTTCCCAAAGATCTGATCGCGCCGATGGCGCGGCTCGGCTTACTGGGCTCGTCGATCGAAGGCTATGGTTGTGCCGGCCTCAACGCGGTGAGTTACGGACTCATTTGTCAGGAACTCGAGCGTGGCGACTCGGCCATGCGTAGTTTCGTGTCGGTACAGTCATCCCTGTGCATGTACCCGATTTATACCTTCGGGTCTGACGCTCAAAAAGAGCGTTGGCTGCCGGGCATGGCGAAGGGCGAGCTCATTGGGTGTTTTGGTCTTACCGAGTCTCATGGTGGTTCTGATCCGCTCAACATGAATACGACCGCTCGTCGACGCGGTGGCGACTGGGTGATCAACGGCTCCAAGATGTGGATCACCAATGCGCCGATCGCCGATGTGGCGATCGTCTGGGCGCTGACCGACGAAGGCGTTCGGGGGTTCCTGATCGAGCGTGGAATGCCGGGCTTCACCACCCAGGAAATCGAACGCAAATTTTCGCTGCGTGCGTCGGCGACTGGGGCTCTTTTCTTCGATGACGTTGTCGTACCGGAAGCGAACCTGCTCCCGGGCTCGACCGTGGGGCTCAAGGCCCCGCTTTCATGTCTGACCCAGGCGCGCTTCGGAATCTCTTGGGGCGTGCTCGGCGCTGCCCAAGCCTGTCTCGACGAAGCGTTGCGCTACGCGAAAGATCGGGTGATGTTTGGACGGTCCCTCGCGGCAACTCAAGCAGTTCAAATTCGACTTGCCGAGATGGCGCGCAAGATCGCCCTAGGTCAAACGCTCTCGCTGCAACTTGCTCGGCGCAAAGATCGCGGCATCCTGACTCCGGTCCAAGTGTCTTTGGCGAAATGGAATAACTGTCGAGCGGCCATCGAGGTGGCTCGCGATGCACGCGACTTGCTCGGTGGCGCTGGCATCCTCGCGGAGTACGCGCCCATTCGTCATGCCTTAAACCTCGAGAGTGTCATCACCTACGAAGGCACCGAGACCGTTCATCAACTGTCGCTCGGTCGTGCGTTGACGGGCCTCAACGCGTTCTAAGAATAGAGGGGCGCGACGACGTGACCCGACTTCCTATCGCAGCACTCCTCGCTACGGGGTTTTCATGCTTCGCAGCCGAATCGCTCGCCAACGACGCATCGCGTGATACCGCACCGTCATGGAGCCTGTCGCTCGGATATACCTCTGACTTTTGGCGCAATCTCGACGGCGGTCTCGAAAGCGGGGCGCGATCTATCGGCATGGCCGAGTTTGTCGTCGACTGGACGGGCGAGGGGGGTCTACGCGGCCGTGCGCACTTCATCGACAACGATGGCAGGAGCTTTAGCGAGATCGTGGGCGACACGCACGTCGTCAGTAATATCGAGGCCAACCGCGCAAGCCGCGTGCTCGAAGCGTGGATGGAGTACGCACCGAACGTCGACGACCGCAGTCTCAAATTCGGTCTGTACGATCTCAACTCCGAGTTTGACGTCAGCGAGGTCGGTGGGGCGCTGATCAATTCGACCTTCGGTATCGGGGTCGATGTCGCTCAGTCAGGTATCGCCGGGCCGTCGATCTTTCCTTATACGGGCCTCGCGATGCGAGGACGTTGGCGTTTCGACGACAACTGGCTACTGCAAGGCGTCGTCATCGACGGCGTCCCCTATGAGGTCGAGTCGTCTCGAAAGTTCGCCTCTCTCAAGCTCGACTCCGATGAAGGTGCGCTATGGGTTGCCGAGGTCGAGCACCGTAGCGAGCGTTGGCGCGCCGTGATCGGTCATTGGCGATACACCGCCGCCTTCGAAGAACTCGATGGCATCGACACAGCGCAGTCTCGACCCTCAGGCGGGAACTCCGGCACATACGGGTTTTTGGAGGGGCCAGTGTGGCAAGCCGGTGATCGTCGGTTGATGGCGATGCTACGGCTGGGCGCTGCGGAACCGCGCTTCAACGTCATCGGATCAACCATTCAAGCGGGTCTGGTGCTGGAGCGCCCTTGGTTAGGACGAGACGGCGAGCACCTCGCGCTCGGGGTCGCGTATGCGCGTAACGGCGGTGCGGCTCGCCGACTCGCAACGGTGGTCGACAACGGGTTATCGCGAAGCGAGACGGTTATCGAGCTCACCTATAGGCTTCCGGTGCACGAGCGGCTCGTCTTTCAACCCGATCTCCAATACATCGTGAATCCCGGCAGTGATCCCGGCGTCTCGAGTGCCTTGGCGCTCGGATTGCGTATCGAGTTCGATCTTACGCCGGAGTAAAGGTCGAGATGGACTTCATCTCCCTGTTTTGGAGCTCGCCCGCCGCCGGGTTTTTCGTCGCTTTTGCCGTGGGGCTCTTGATCGGCGTCGAGCGGGAGCGTCGTAAGCAAGATCCGTCGGTCGGCGCAGCGGGGGGCATTCGTACCCACGTCATCGTGGCGCTCGCAGGAGCCGTGGCCGTCCAATTTCCTGGGGTTTGGGTCGTAGTGTGTGGCGCGGCATTCATCGGCGCTCTGGTTGTGATGGCCTACTGGCGCGACCGCAGCGTCGATGCTGGACTCACGAGCGAGGTGACGCTGTTCACGACCTACTTGCTCGGCGCTCTGGCTCCGCAATTCCCAGAGATTTCAGGCGCGATCGGCGCAGTGATTGCGCTCGTTCTGGCTTTCCGTACGAGTTTGCACCGCTTGGCGAAACAAGCCATGTCCGATCGTGAAGTGCTCGACGTTCTGCTGCTGGCGGCATCGGCTCTGGTGGTGCTGCCTTTAATGCCCGACCGCGCCCTCGATCCTTACGGTCTGATCAATCCTCAGCGTATATGGGGGCTGACGTTGTTGGTTCTTTTGATGAATGCCGTGGGTTACCTCGCGCTGCGAACACTCGGTCCGACGCGCGGTCTGCCGATCGCGGCATTCTTTGGTGGCTTCATTTCGAGTGCGGCGACAATCGGTGTTCTCGGCGGTCGGTCTGCGAGTGAGCCTGGGAAGTCCTCACTAACTGCGGGCGCTGCGATGATGTCCTCCGTCGCGACGCCATTGCAGTTGCTCATCTTGCTGGTCGCGATCGACCAGACGCTTTTTCTACAATGGTTGTTGCCGGCATTGGCGATGGCCTTGTTGGCTATTGCGAGCGCTGTATTTTTTCTCCGTCACGATGCAGAAAAATCTGATCGCGTAGCGGAGTCTTTCAGTGGTCGAGCGTTTCAGCCTTTTCAGGCGATCGTCTTCAGCGTCACCGTCACGGCCATGCTGTGGTGCGCCGCCTGGCTCGAGCGAATGCTCGGCTCGTCAGGCGCGGTCACCGGATTGATCGTCGGTGGCTTTGCCGATGCCCACTCGGCGGTGGTGGGTGCCGCGAGCCTCGTTCACTCGCGCGCTATCGAAGGGTCGGCGGGATCGCTCGCCATCCTCGGTGCGCTCGGAGCGAATACATTGGCCAAGCTCGTCGTGGCTGGCGCGACGGGAGGACGCCAATTCGTCTACCGCATCGCGCCAGGATTGATCGTGATGTGGCTCGCCGGAGCCGTAGTGATCTGGATTAGCCTGTCATGGTCGACGGGAACGCCATGAGTTGTGCCCCGCGGCTGCGTCGCGGGATCTTGGTCTGAAAGCGACCTGGCTTTACCACCAAAATGTCGCAAGTGAGTGCATCGAGCACGGCTTCGGCAGTGTTCCCGACTAATAGCCGCTTAAAACCTGATCGCGATATGGCCCCCATGACGACGATGCTCGCTTTCTCGGACTTGGCGGCGCTCGGAATCGCCTCGCGAGGAGACCCATGCAGCACGGCGAGTCGGTGAGAGGGCAGAGGGTGGCGAGCCACCTCGGCAACGAGTGCTTTACGGGCGCGCTTTAACGCGGCTTCGGTGCCATCGGAATCGATGATGATGGGCGCAGCGGTCCAGTTCGCCGTGATGAGCGTTGATGGAGCGACGCAATGCACGACTCGGAGACTTCCCTTGAGTAATGACGTGACTCGTCCGCTCGTTTGTAGCAAGGCAGCATCGAGGCGGGCCGGCTTGGCGTTCTCATGGAACGGGTCGATTGCCGTCAGCACCACGGGGCGGTGATAGGGTTTCGGTAGTTTGACGAGCAGCACAGGGCAGGGCGCTTGCCGCAGAAGCTCCCAGTCCGTGTACGCGAGCATCCACTTTGCCACGTGCTTGGTGGCATGTCGTTCGGCCACGATGAGATCCGCCCGCGTGCGCAGCGCTCGACGAACGATAGCCTCCGCAGGGGGGTAGTCCCATTCGGCAGCGCAGGTGACCTCGATATCGTGTTTGCGGATCCCTTTGGCGATGACCTCGAGACGCTTGAGCGTTTTGGCGAGACGTTCGGATTCGTAATCCTTGAGGCTGATGCGACGCGCATCCAAGGCATCGATGAGAACGGTATCGGAGAGTGAATGAAACAGTTCGAGAGTGGCCGTGCTGGCCTTGGCAAGTTGAGCTGCCTTGCGAACTGCGGGCATCGATCGGGCGTCGATGTCCTTGATGGCGACGAGAATTTTCTTGATGGGCTGCATGAGGCCTCCGGGTACCCAGTCGGGACTAGTTCATAGGTACAAGTCTCGAGATTGTCTGTCGAGAGCGCATCCGTACGTTCACGTATCATGGGCGGCATTAGGAGGTAAGCATCTTGGCCGCGCGACCTGAGTTCCAAATAAACCCGTTTGCCGATTTTTCATCGGATGAGGTCGTCTTGGCGCTCGAGGAGCGTCAAGCCTATTCGGGAGACGTCTACTCCATGGGTGTCACGGCGGCTGCGGTGCTACGTCCCAAAGACCGGCAGACCTGCGCGGCGATGGTGGCAGCCGCCCATCGAGCCGGTTATGCCGTGATTCCGCGTGGCGGCGGCTTGTCGTACACGGGCGGTTATCGGCCGCTGACCGAGAAGAGTGTCATTCTCGACACCTCACGACTCAACCGAATCCTCGAATTGAACCCCGAGGACATGTACATCACGGTCGAGGCGGGCGTTACGTGGAAGCAGATTCACGACGCGCTGACCCCACTCGGATTACGGCTGCCTTTCTTTGGTACGTTTTCAGGGGCGCAAGCCACGGTGGGCGGCGGACTATCAAACGGTGCGCTGTTCTTTGGCACGGCGCGGTATGGCACCGCCGCCGACCATGTGCTCGGACTCGCCGTCGTCTTGGCCGATGGGCGTGAGCTTCGAACGGGGCAACGCGCGTTCGCCTTGGCCGCGAAGCCGTTCTATCGAACTTGCGGTCCCGATTTCACAGGTCTCATGACCCACGATTCGGGTAGTTTCGGCGTCAAGGTCGAAGCCACCTTCCGACTGATTCAGGCGCCCGTGTTCACCGGCCACGTGTCATTCGTTTTCGACGGTATGTCCGCAGCGGGTGCTGCGATGTCGGCGGTAGCGCGTTCGGGTGCTGCAGAAGAAGCGTATGTGTTCGATCCCGAATCAACGCGAAAAAATCTGACCTCGAAAGGCCTGCTCAACGATGTGAGCGTGCTGCTCAAGGTGGTGAGGGGTGAGCGCAGTCTCTTCAAAGGATTTCGCGCCGGTATGAAGCTCGCACTCGCGGGCCGATCATTCCTGCCTGACGCGGCGTTTTCCTTGCACATGACCTGCGCCGCTCGATCAAACGCAGCGCTCGAGGCAGATCTCGCAGCGTGTCGGTCGGCCTGCTTGGCACACGGCGGCAAGCCCATTCCCGATTCCATCCCTCGCGCGGTTCGGGCGAGCTTGTTCCCGGCGCCTGATGCGGTGCTCGGCCCCGAGGGCGATCGTTGGGCAGCACTGAATGCCAAAGTCGCGCATTCCGATGCGCCGCGCATCATGGCTGCCGCGGAGGCGCTGCTGGCGCCGTATCAGCAACGCATGAAGGACTCAGGGGTGTGGATGAGTCATTTGCTCATCGCGATCGGTCAGACGGCGTTCAGTTTCGAGCCGGTCTTTCATTGGCACGACGACTGGCTGCCCGTGCATGCGCGGACGCTATCCAGCGAGACTCGCGCGCGTCTGGTGGAACCTGCTGCGAACCCGGCGGCCCGAGCGCTCGTCGATGAGTTGCGACAAAAGCTTGTTGCGCTGTTTGCGGAGTTCGGGGCGGCCTCGAACCAACTCGGGAAGACCTACCCGTATCTCGAGGTCTTGCGCCCTGAGTCGGCCGAGCTTGCCGTCGCGGTCAAGCGTGCGCTCGACCCGCAGGGGCTCATGAACCCCGGGGCGCTTGGTCTCAAGGGTCCGTAGCCTGTATTCTGCCTCGCCATTTTGACCCCAACGGCCCAGGCAGGCTCAGATCATCATGTCGGCTTCAACATCAGTTCGGACGAGCGAGAGTCTCGCGAACGTCCGTTACGAGATTCGCGGAAAACTCGCGCGACGCGCCCTCGAGCTGTCTCGAAAGGGTTACGAGATCATCTCGCTCAATATCGGTAACCCGGCGCTCTTCGGATTTCGTACGCCCGAGACCATGCGTCTGGCGATGATCGAGAATTTCCCGGATAGCGAGGGTTACTGCCACCAGAAGGGTATTTTCCCGGCGCGCGAAGCGATCGTCATGCAGCAGCAGGGGCGAGGCGTTCACGGCGTCACGGCCGAAGAAGTGTTTATCGGTAATGGCGTATCCGAACTCATCGACATCACGCTACGCGCGATGCTGAACGAGGGCGATGAGGTTCTGGTTCCTAGCCCCGACTACCCGCTGTGGACCGCTGCCGTAAATCTCAATCGCGGTCGCGCGGTGCATTATCCGTGTCGACCTGAAAATGGATTCGTCCCTGATCCGTCGGAGATCGAGTCTCTGATCACCCCGCGTACTCGGGCGATCGTGATCGTGAATCCGAACAACCCGACCGGCGCGGTGTATCCGCGCGAGGTGCTGACGGCGATCGCAACGCTCGCAGAGCGGCGTGGGCTCGTTTTGCTTTGCGACGAGATTTACGACCAAATCACTTATGACGGCGCAGAGTTTGTGCCGATGGCGACGCTCGTTCGCGATACCGTGTGCGTCACGATGTCGGGTCTTTCAAAGGTGTACCGGGCCTGCGGATATCGCGTCGGTTGGGCGGTCATCTCTGGGAACATCAACGCCGCCAAAGACCTCATCGGAGCGATGGAGCTGCTTTCTTCACTGCGGCTCTGCAGTAACGTTCCGGGGCAATGGGCCGTGCAGACCGCGCTCGGCGGCTATCAAAGTATTCGTGAACTGACGGCCCCCGGTGGCAGGCTCTACGAGTCACGACGGGCCATCATCGATTCCGTGAAGGTCAATCCGTCTTTGCGACTGCGCGCTCCGGCTGGGGCGTTGTATGCGTTCGTCGGCGTTGGTGATGACATTCCCGGCTTCGATGATCAATCGTTTGCGCTCGATCTACTCGAGAAGAAACACGTGCTTGTGGCACCGGGCGTGAGTTTTAACGTGCCTTACAACACGCATTTCCGAATCACGAATCTTCCGGATGCCGCGACGTTGAATACCGTGTTCACTCGAATGGGTGAATTGCTCGACGAGTACCGAAAGAGCCCGCCTGCGCACGCCTAAAAGCGACCCTCGATGTCGGCCTCGATGGGGGTTCCGGGTCTGATACCGGGTAAAACATCAGCACGGCGGGTTTCAATCCGAGTCTTTGCCTTGAACGCACCTGGCGGGTCGATCGATAGGGTCGCCGACAAGCCGAGCGGACCGCCGAGATCGTTCACTGATCCTTGTTGGCCTTCGAATCGCGCAGTGAAAGGACCGATCGCGCTTCCGTTTTTCAACAGGGTGGCGTTTCGCAGTATCAACTCGCCACGAATCGAAGCAAGTTGTCCGCGCTCCAACTCAAGAACTAGTCCCGCGGTATGTAGTTGCCCCGCGACGCCCGCAAGAGGTCCGAGCAGCATATCGGCGGGAAGCGAATTACGAAGGGTCTCCATCTCGATCGACCCGCGGTCCAAGGAGAGCGAGGATGGACCACGCGCAGATAAACGTAGAACGCCTTCGACAACCGATTGCTCTTTGCTCCAGCGCAACGTGACGTCGACTCCGGGTCGTACGATCGTGACACCTCGCATCGACCATGCGAGCGCGCCAGATCGACTGCCCCGAAGGCTGAGGCCGACACATCGGCCGTGCCACAACGTGCCCGTCAGGGTTTCGCACGTCGAAGATGATGGCAGAGCCCATCGGATAACCGAGGCGGGGAGCCAGACCAGTATTCCGACGAGTAGGCCCGCGGTCGCGAGGCCGATGATCCATCCTCGTCGGATCACGAGCCTGACTTTTGAAGTTCCATGTCGACGTCGACCCGCCCGGCAGCACTAGAGGTCAGCGCGGCTCGTCGAATCGAGACCGAGGAGGCTTCAAGATCTCCGAGCGTTTCGACTATCGAATCGAACGATGCGGCAGTAGCCCGCAGACGAATCGAAGAGCTCGACTGCACCTCGACTGTGGCATCGATGCCGTGTTGGCTGAGGATGCCCTTGACGAGCATCTCGAGGGAAAGACTCGCATCACCGCCGATGCGAAGTCGTCGCTGATCACGGTCGCGTAACGTAGGCAGGTCGGCAAGCAAAAGACGCTTCATCGCGACTCGATCGATGGCGCTCCTCGATTCGGTGACGACGGTGAATGCCGTTGCCGTGATCAGGATGACGAGGCTCAGGAGAGCGCCGACTCTGAGCGCACGACGATCACGCTCAGAAAGTGAGGCGAATCCATCGCTGAACTTTTGGCGGAGGTTCGTCACGGTTCACTCCCCGCGTCGACCAGCGTCAACACCGCCCGTGATTGATCGTCGGTGGTCGAGTCGATACGCCAACCGGTGGAACGCAGTGCAGACTGAATGGCATCAGGGGCCGTTCCGCGAGCCAGCGTGACGCGAGTGACTCCATCTTGGTGTTCAATCGTCGCAACGCCCGCCTTCGGAAGACCCGCACTCGCGAGCGCAACAAGGGCGCGCCGCAGCGATGACGGCTCGAGGGCAGCCGTCGAGGTCGGGCTCACGCCTGATTGGGCCAGCGTAAGATCGAGTGCGGCTTCTTCGAGTGCCGCCTGCCGCCAGGTTAAGCCGTGACTGATCAGCACCAACACCCACAACACCGCCGCAAGACTCAACGGTAGCTTCCAGCGCGGAGCAAATCGTCCGCCGGAATGGCGAGGACTCAGTTCGCCTTGAAGCAGATTGATCGGATCGGCGAGGGCGTGCTGCGCCACCAACCAATTCAAAGAAGTCGAATCGAGCTTCGTACGCGTTACCTGTGAGAATCGGTGCGCAATCTCATCGAGCTCGCGGTCAATATTCGGGTCATCGGCCGAGACTGCGACCACCTGCAGCCCCAGCGCCGACAGGGGTGTGTCGACGGGGATCATGTCGAGCGTTGTTGGCATGTCTTCGAGCCGACAACGCAGGCCGAGCCCGTCGGGTGATCGTAGAAATACCTCGTCCCCTTGTACCCAAGCGATGACATCTCCGGGCTTTGCGGCAACGCAGGACTCGTCGAGGTGCATCTGTGCCGGTTCGAGTCCGACCGACCGGAGCGCATCGCGATACGCACAAAGCGTTAATTGTCGAATGACGACGGCCGACAGCGCGAGAGCAGTTTTGTCGGTGGAGCCCGTTACCGGGATCGGGCGACCCATGGCGAAATGTTGGTCCGCAAGATCGCCGGCGATCTGATCTTCGAGGGCGAAAGGCAGCATTTTCCGAAGTTGCGAGGCGCTCACCTTCGGCAGCGTGGCCGAGGTGCTCAGCGCTTCTGAGCCTGGGATTAAGGCGATGACTTTCGCCCCGGCATGCGAGGTCGCAAGCGCCTCGAGGGTCGTCGAGAAGGCCGGATGAACGAGCGCGCCGTCCTCCGAAAGCACGGTTGCTTCGACCCGCGTAGCGGAATCTGGAGACGAGAGATAAATGAACAGCGTGTCGGTCATGTCAGGAGGCGTCACTCGGCCGTTTGTCTCAACAAAACCCGAACGCCGGGCGGCGAGGGCGGAGTGGCTTCGTAGCGCATGAGACTGTACAAGGAGAACTGAGTCGTGCCAATGACAGCCTCGGTACGGAGTTGAAAATAGCGGCTGCGCTCACTGACACCGACCGACCGTTGTAGACGGAGAAAGGTCTCCGCGTCCTTGAGGGACGATCGAAACACGTCTTCGCGTGGAAAGCACCCACGTTCGCGATTGAGGGCCAGTGAGGGCTCTGCGCCCACCCATTGTCGCTCTTCGCTCATGGCATCAAGCAGCGCGGCCGTTGCGGAACACAGATTGATCGAGGCATCCCTCGGCAATGCGGAGACGTGTGGTGCGAGACGCGCATAGCGTGCCGAGTCGAAGTCCGGCAATAGCATCAACTCGGACACTGAGGTCAGTGGTCGATTGAGCGGTCGGTATCCAGGTGCCATCGACGTGTAGAGGTCGTCTTCAGCACCCCCTGAGACCGGCACATCGTCGGCATCGATCCAGTCGGCGATCTTCGTGGCCCAGGCCGGCTCGAGCTCGAGGATGACCAACAAGCGCTCGAGCAGCGCAAGCGCCTCCGGATCGATTCGACCGTTTCGATCGCGCAGGCTATTGAGATTGAATCGCCCCTGCAGATCGATGAGTTGCCCTTTGACGATGCCGGCGTGCTCGATCTCTACCGGCCCGAGCGGCGTCGACCATCGCTGAGCCGGGTGTATCGGTGTCGAGCCCGCATCGAGCTCCTCTCGAAGAATCCGAGCTGCAGCAGCCTCAGCCGCGCCAGCGAGCTGTGATGCCTGTTCGCGAGCGACGCTACCCTCAGATCGTCGCAGTAATAATCCGGTGTCAAAGAAAATGACGGAGGCGATGGCCGCGGCGATCGCCACCACGATCAGGGCAGTCAGCAAAGCGACGCCGCGCTTTTTCATTGCGGCACCTCGATGACCCTACGAAGGGTGCCGTGGTTGTCGGTAATGAGTGTGAATTCGATGGCTCTTGGCCGCAGACGTTGTCGTGCGTCGTCACTATCGCCGGGTGTTGCGGGACTCGGCCAGTCTGCCCGCCACTCGCCTTGAGCGTCGAGGTAGCGAAACTCGAGGGATCGCACCCCGCGCATCAGAACGCGACGTGATGCGTTCGTTGACTGCACCCGATCGAGGACCGGCCAAACGAAACGTACCAGAGAGCCGGATTCTATGAGGTACTCGACCCGTTGCAGGCTGCTGCGCGCATGACTTGAAGTGGGCGGGCGTCCTCCGCGAGTCAATGCAATGGGCGAAGGCGTTCCGGGTTCGGCGACGAGCGCCGGAGCGTAGAGCCGGCCGAGTGGGTCTCTTATCGGTCTCGGGTGAAGCTGCCCCAGATCGTCGGCCATTATTCTGACGGCCCGCTGCAACTCACTGAGGCTCGTTTGCGTATTTTTGATTTCGAGGCGATTGCGCGCGACTTCAGTCAATGCGCCGTAGCCGATTGCGAACATGATCGCCGTCACGAACAAGGCCACCAAAAGTTCGATCAAGGTGAAGCCATAGGCCGTTGGTCGACCAGGGTTCGTGTTGATACTCGCGCGTGACCTCATGGCGCAGCGCGCTCGGCCGTGTCCCAGATCCCGTCGGCGTTTCCGCTCGCGATGACATCTCGTCCTCGGGCTCCGCTCATCGTCACGATCCAGTTGTCGCCGCCCGCCGGGCGCGCCTCGACGATGATTTGAACGACGCCATCGAGCGCGGTCGCTCGCACGTCTTGGCGCCATTGCCAATCTCGATCGGCCATGCGCGCGACGCCCTCGGTGACCCCGAGGCTGGGAAATTCGCGATCAACTCTTACTTCGGTGATGCGATTTGCGGCGATCCATTCCGCGTAGGCGCGTTCGCGCAAGCGATCGGTGCTCCGCGCGGCGGAGATCATCGAGGTCATTACCGCGGCAACGCCGAGGGCGACCACCACCAAAGAAACCAGAACCTCTATCAGCGTAAAGCCACGACGAGGCGCCAAGGGCGACGAAACGGGCGTCATCATCGAGTCGACTTCCGCAAGGCGAGATCACCGTTTTCGTCCGGGCCTATTCGCCAGCGATCCGTAGAGCCGTCGACTCCGATACGTAATTCGAACGGGGTGTACTCGCCCGTGCTATCTACTCCGAACTCAGGCGTCACCTCTGCGATCTTCGACGTGCGTCGCCCAAGAACGACGCGACGTCCGTCCACGTCGAGCTCGAGATCGATGGGGTCAGGCCAACGTCCGTCTGGGAATCGACGATCTTCGAGACGAAGCCAACGCATCGTCCTGGAGTCATACACCACGAAACGATAGCCCCCGGCGTCCAGCTGAACCCCATAGGATCGATTTTCCAACTCAGCACGTTCACGCAGTTCTAGCAAAAGAGTACTGAGGCGCTCGAGCTCACGGGGTGGCGCGTCGCGATGAGTGACCAGTCCGAGTGACAGCAGCGCGCCGCCCATGACAATCGCGATGATCGCGAGGACGACCAAAATTTCGATAAGCGTAAAACCTGAGGAGCGCCGGCCGCGCACGATCAATTATTGAGCGACCAGTTACCGATGTTGTCCTGATCGGTCTCGGGGCTGCCTTCGAGGCCGTCGGGGCCGAGCGAATAGAGGTCGAACTCGGTTCCTCGAGTGCCGGGTTGGCGATATCGATAGTCGTTACCCCAAGGGTCGACCGACACGCGTGCCATATATCCGCCGGGTCGCCAATTGCGCACGGAGGAGTCCTCGGGTTTTTTAACCAATGCGGCGAGCCCTTGAGTCGTACTCGGCAAGCGGGCGGTGTCGAGACGGTACATGGCGAGTGCGGTTTCGAGCGCCTGAAGATCGGCGCGTACCTTGGTCACGCGAGCTTCATCCACGCGATCCATGACCCGCGGGACGATAAAGGCCGCGAGCAGCCCGATGATCACGACGACCACCATGATTTCGATGAGGGTGAAGCCCTTGGTCTTATTGCGGCGCAAAACGCGTTCCTCCCGAACGACTTCGACCGATCATAACAAAGGCAGGTTACGGTCTTATGAGAGGCACCGGACGTATAATACGGACATAACACGGGAGTGCAGGGATGTCCGTTGCTTTTGTCTTTCCCGGTCAGGGGTCGCAGTCGGTCGGCATGATGGCCGCCCTCGGGGGCGTCGATCCGGTGGTTCGTGCCACCTTCGATACCGCCTCATCCGTTCTCGGGTTCGATCTCTGGGCACTCGCTCAGGAAGGGCCTCTCGAGCAACTCGCGCTCACCGAGATCACCCAACCGGTGATGCTGGTTGCCGGAGTGGCGACGTGGCGCGTGTGGCAAAACCGTGGCGGATCGACTCCCGATTGGGTCGCAGGCCATTCTCTGGGTGAATTCACAGCGCTCGTTGCTGCGGGCGTGCTGCGCTTCGAAGATGCGGTGGCCTTGGTCAGGTTCCGCGGTGAGGTCATGCGCGATGCCATGCCGGGCGGCCAGGGCGGTATGGCGGCCATCCTCGGACTGTCGGACGCCGACGTCGAGGCCGCCTGCGCCGAAGCTTCTCAGGGGGAGGTCGCGGAGGCCGTTAATTACAACGGCCCAGGGCAAGTCGTGATCGCCGGGAATTCGGGCGCGTTACAGCGCGCGATCGAGGCAGCCAAGGCCCGCGGAGCAAAACGTGCGTTGGCTTTGCCCATTAGTGTTCCCTGCCATAGTTCGTTGATGCGACCCGCCGCCGAGAAACTGCGTGAGCGGCTTCGTTCGGTGACGGTGTCTGCACCATCGATCCGCTTCTTGAGCTCTGTCGACGCCGTCGAGTATTCCGACCCGGCTGCGATATCCGAGTTGCTCTATCGACAGTTGGCGAGTCCCGTGCGATGGGTTGCCACAGTCCAGGCCTTGGTTGGGCTCGGCGTTCAAAAAATTGTCGAGTGTGGTCCCGGAAAAGTTCTAACGGGCCTCAATCGACGCATCGACAAATCTCCCTCGCTCGCTTGCCTCGCGCTCGAAGATGTCGCGAGTCTCGACGCTGCTCTTTCACCCGCCGCGGAGTGACGCATGCCCGTTCAATTTGATCTAAGTGGACAGACAGCGCTGGTGACAGGCGCCTCGCGCGGGATCGGCCGCGCGATCGCCGAGACGCTGGCCCGAGCGGGCGCCAAAGTCATCGGCACGGCCACGACGGAGGTCGGAGCGGCCGCCATCAGCGATTGGATCGCCAAGCTGTCTCCTGGCAGCCGTGGGGCGGTCGTTGACGTCTCGCGCGCCGAATCCGTCGCCGCGCTCCTCGAGTCGCTGGAGGCGAAGGGTGAGCAGCCCGGCATTCTGGTCAATAACGCCGGTATCACTCGTGACAACCTGCTGATCCGAATGAAGCCGGAGGAGTGGGATCAAGTCATCGCGGCAGACCTAACCTCCGTGTTTTCTTTAAGCCGAGGGTGTCTTCGACACATGATGAAGTCGCGGTTTGGACGCATCATCAACATCACGTCAGTGGTCGGGTCACTCGGCAACCCAGGCCAGACGAATTATGCGGCGGCCAAGGCCGGCATCATCGGGTTCACCCGGTCGCTTGCCCGTGAGGTGGGGAGTCGCAACATCACGGTCAATGCCGTGGCGCCTGGGTTCATCGATACCGACATGACGCGGGCCCTCGACGACGCACAGCGCGAAGCATTGTCGTCGGGCATTCCCCTGGGACGTCTCGGCGCGGTCGAAGACATCGCGGCAGCGGTGCTTTTTCTGGCGGCGCCCAGCGGAGCCTACGTGACCGGGCACACCTTGCACGTCAACGGCGGGATGTACCTCGGCTAAGCAAATCCCTCCATTTTGGCAGCGTTGGTTTTTTGAGATTTGTCGGTTTTTGCAGACAAAACAGAGAGTTAACTCGGGGCGCATGGCGCTATCCCCACGCTTCGCCTAAAATGCGCCTTCGGACTTGCCCTCGGGCGGGCCGAACCTACAGGTCGTTAAGAGGACAATCCACAGATGAGCACTGTCGAACAACAGGTCAAAGCCATTATCGCCGAGCAACTGGGCGTCAAGCTGGAGCAAGTCACCAGCAATGCCTCGTTCGTAGACGACCTCGGTGCAGACTCGCTCGATACGGTCGAGTTGGTCATGGCTCTGGAAGAAGAGTTCGAGACCGAGATCCCGGACGAAGACGCTGAGAAGATTACGACGGTCCAACAGGCCATCGATTACGTCTCTGCGCGTCGCAAGTCCTGATTTCGACGTCAGTCATCGCCGAGGCCGGCTTCCCGCCGGCCTCGGCTTTTTGAGTTATCCGAATCGCATCGCGTGAGGCTCCCGTGAGCAAGCGTCGCGTCGTCGTTACCGGCCTAGGCATCGTTTCCCCGGTCGGCAGCACCATCCAAAGTGCTTGGGACTCCGTTCTCCGCGGAGAGAGCGGCATCGGCCTGATCACCCGTTTCGATACCAGCGCCTACGCCACCAAAATCGGTGGAGCCGTACGCGGGTTCGACGTGAACGACTACATCACGCCGAAGGAAGCTCGTCGTATGGACGAGTTCATGCACTACGGCATGGCCTCTGGCATCCAGTCGGTCAACGATTCGGGCGTCGATTTCAATGCGCTCGACACCGAACGCTGCGGTGTGATCATGGGCGCAGGAATCGGCGGTCTGGCCACCATCGAGGCCGAGTACGAATCGATGGTCGAGGCCAAGAGTCCTCGCAAGATTTCGCCGTTCTTCATTCCGGCGACCATCATCAACATGATTTCTGGGCACCTCTCGATTCGTTACGGGCTCAAGGGCCCGAACCTCGGTGTGGTGACGGCATGCACGACGTCCACCCATGCCGTCGGGCTCGCGATGCGCGCCATTCAGTATGGCGATGCCGATCTGATCATCGCGGGTGGCGGAGAGATGTCGACGACTCGGCTTGGGATTGGCGGCTTCTCGCAAGCCAAAGCACTGTCCCAGCGAAACGACAGCCCCGCCGAAGCGTCGCGCCCTTGGGATCGTGATCGCGACGGGTTCGTGGCATCGGACGGTGGTGGAGCGATGCTGCTCGAAGAGCTCGAACACGCCAAAGCCCGCGGTGCGCGCATCTATGCCGAGCTCGTTGGTTTCGGCATGAGCGGAGACGCGTACCACATCACCGCGCCCCCCGAGAATGGCGCCGGCGCAGCCCTCGCGATGCGCAATGCCTTGCGCGATGCGCGGCTCGATCCGTCTGCAGTCCAATATCTGAACGCCCACGCGACCTCGACCATGCTCGGAGATCGCGCGGAAACCGTCGCGATCAAACAGACTTTCGGGGCTCATGCCGCACGTCTCGCGGTGAGCTCGACCAAGTCGATGACCGGCCACTTGTTGGGTGCCGCCGGCGTAGTCGAAGGTGTTCTCAGCGTTCTTGCGCTGCGTGATCAGGTGGCGCCGCCGACCATCAACCTCGATCACCCCGATCCCGAGTGCGACCTCGACTACGTGCCGCATACCGCTCGACAGATGACCATCGATGTTGCGGTGTCTAATAGTTTCGGATTCGGCGGCACCAACGGAACCCTGGTGTTCCGTCGCTTCAACGGCTGACGAACGTCCCCGGTTGCAGGCGAGGGCGTTGACCCCCTCAAAGGGTTAGACTTTCCACGTGCGCGCTCTGCGAATACTTCTGCTGCTGTTGGGGTTATCCCTCGTCGGACTCGGCGCGGTCTTGGGCTGGCTGTCCTCGGCAGTCAGTCAGGCCGGCCCCCATCCCGAGCCCGTCAGAATCGACGTTCGCCAGGGCGAGAGCGTCCGATCCGTGCTTATCGACCTAGAACGTGCGGGCGCCATACGCGACGCTTCGATCGTCGAGTGGTGGGCGCGCACTCTCGGCGAACTGCCACGAGTGAGGGTTGGGCGATATGAAATCGCCCCTGGAGTTTCAGCGAAGGACATTCTTCGGCAACTCGATGAGGGTCGAGTACTTCTCGAGTCCTTGGTCGTGATCGAGGGAACACGTTACGCCGATTTTCGTCGCGCGCTCGCTGCGCACGAGGGCGTAAAGCAAACGCTCGCTGCGGTCACCGACGCCGAGCTCATGGCGCGCCTCGGCCAACCCGGGGTTCATCCTGAAGGTCGATTTTTTCCGGATACCTATCGATTCGCCTGGGGCACCTCCGATTTCGATATTTTGAAGCTTGCCCATTCACGGCTTCAGGAGCGTCTTGATGCGGCCTGGGCAGCCCGTGCCGACGATTTGCCGCTTGAGGGGCCCGACGCGGCGCTAATCCTCGCCTCGATCGTCGAGAAAGAATCTGCACTCGCCGAGGAGCGCCCGCGGGTTGCCGGCGTCTTCGCTCAAAGATTGCGCAAGGGTATGAGGCTGCAATCTGACCCGACCGTGATCTACGGGCTCGGCGATCGTTATGACGGGGACATTCGCACCCGCGACTTGCGCACTGACACCCCCTACAACTCGTACACGCGCAAGGGGCTTCCGCCAACGCCGATTTCACTGCCCGGAGAAGAGGCGCTACGCGCAGCGACTCGACCGCTCGAGAGTGGTGAGCTTTTTTTCGTCGCGACGGGTCGCGGCGACGGCTCGCATACGTTTTCGCGGACCTATGACGAGCACCGCAAAGCGATCAAGCAGATGCTCGAGAGGCAACGCGCCTCCGCGGCGGCCAGAAGGGAGCCTCCTGCCACATGAATCGCGGTAAGTTCATCACGCTAGAGGGCATCGAAGGGGCGGGAAAATCCACCGTTGCGGCAGCGCTCGCGGAGGCGCTACACGCGCGCGGTATTTCGGTTAGACAAACGCGAGAGCCCGGAGGCACGCCGCTCGCCGAGCGTCTGCGACAGCTCGTGCTTCAACGTGGCGACGAATCGCTCTCGGCCGAAGCCGAAACCCTGTTGATGTTCGCCGCTCGCGCCATCCACCTCGATAATTTGGTTCGTCCGGCGCTCGAGCGCGGAGAGTGGGTGATCTGTGATCGATTCACCGACGCGACACGGGCTTACCAGGGTGGAGGGCGAGGCGTCGATACGACGTTGATCGAACAGCTCGCGGTCTCGGTGCATCGTGGTCTCGAGCCTGATCTCACTTTGCTGCTCGATCTGCCGGTCAACATGGGTCTCGGTCGAGCGCGTGCGCGTCGTCAAGCCAAAGGTGAGTCGGTCGTCGACCGTTTCGAAAGTGAGACCGTACAGTTTTTCGAGCGCGTTCGAGCGTCTTATCTCGACACCGCTCGTCGTGAGCCGAAGCGCTGCCAAATCATCGATGCCTCACGAGATCCCGACTCGGTGAGGTCGGCCGCGATCTCGGCCCTGCACGGACTCGAAGCATGACGGAAAGCGAGAGCGGCTCTTTGAGGGCGACGTTGTCACTCGATACGGAGATTCCGTGGCTCGCGGGGCTGCAGCGGTCCTTGAGCGAGGCGATCGACGCTGATCGCCTCGGACACGCCGTGCTCATTCAGGTTGATCCCGGCCTTGGCGGTGAGTGGCTCGCCACGTGGCTTGCAGCCCGTCTTTTTTGTTCGGCCGCCTCAGGCACGAAGCCCTGCGGAGCGTGCCTCGATTGTCGCCGGGTCGTATCGGGTGAACAGCCCGATCTGCTGCGGTTGAGCCCCATCGAAGAGTCCAAAGAAATTCGCATCGACCAAGTTCGCGAGATGGCGGCTGAACTGGCGCTGACCGGTCACGGTCGTGGTCGGAAGATCGCCTTGATCACGCCCGCCGAGCGCCTGAATCGCAATGCGGCCAACGCGTTACTCAAAACGCTGGAGGAGCCGGCAGGGAGTTCGTTGCTGCTACTGGTTACTGGGGAGCCGTCGAGATTGCCGGCCACCGTTCAGAGTCGATGTACCCGTGTCGGCGCTCCCGTTCCGCCGATCGCCGAGCTTGAGAGTTGGCTTCGTGCTCGGGGTGGCAAAGGCATCGACTGGAAAGCGGTAATGAGTGCCATCGGGCTCCGCCCCGTGACCGCGTTGCAGGTCGAAGCCGAAGCGATCGCGGATTTACAGCGAGAGACGGCGAGGGCGCTCGACCAAGTTGTCTCGGGTGCGCTAGACCCGGTCGAGACGGCTGAGACGTGGGGCAAGGATGACTTTGCGCTTCGTATCACCTGCATCGAGAACTGGATCGTCTCTCGGATACGCGAATGGGCAAGCGGGAAACGCGCAGGCCAAGCGGACGCGCTTTTCGCGGCACTCGACGACGCTCGAGAGGCACGCCAGTGGGCCGAGACACCCATCAACAAGCCGCTCGCTCTCGAGCGTTTGCTGTGGCGACTCAGCGCAATAGCGACCAGCCGGCGTCCGGCTTGAATCGATCTCCGTAGCGCGCCGAAAGTTCTTCGAGACGCGCGATGCAGGTTGTGATGCCGCGCGTCGACGCGTCCTGCAGCGGGCCTCCACGGAACGGCGCGAAGCCGCACCCAAAAATGACGCCCGCGTCGATCATGTCGCGCGACTCGACCAGGCCCTCACGCAGGACGGCCACGCACTCGTTGAGTAGCGCCAGCATCAGGCGATCTTGCAGGTCGACTCGAGACATCGCATCGGGACGCTTCGAAACCCCAGGAACGGGCGCAGCAGAACGCACATCGCGCATCGCGCGGCCTTTCTGCCAAAGGTAGAAACCCTCACCGGTCTTACGACCGAGTTTTTTCTCGGCGATACGCGCATCGAGTGCAGAGGTGTCTGCGACAGGTCGACCGAGCGCGTTCCCGACGATGCTTCCAACGTGCCGGCAGACATCGAGTCCCACCTTGTCCGAGAGCTCAACGGGTCCAACGGGCATGCCGTAGTCGGTGGCGGCTCGATCGATTTCGTCGAAACTGAATCCATCTTGGGCGGCGTACATCGCTTCTTGCATGTACGGCACCAACACGCGATTGACGAGGAAACCCGGCGCGCTGCGGCAGGACAGCGGAAGCTTGTCGATCTTGCGGGCGACGGCGGTCGCCACGGCAATCGAATCGGGGGTGGTCGCAGAGGTATGAATGACCTCTACCAAGGGCATCAAGGCGACCGGATTGAAAAAATGCAATCCGACGAGTCGACCCGGGTGTGCAAGAGCGGAGGCCAGTTGATCGAGCGGAATGGACGACGTGTTGGTCGCGAGGATCGCACCGGCTTTCATGCGCGGTTCGATTGACGAATAGAGTGCCCGCTTCGCATCGACATCTTCGATGATGGCCTCGAGGACCACATCGGCCTCAACGACTCCCGATCCGTTCGGGTCACCCCGCAGTCGTGCTGCGACAGACGCCCGTTTCGTCGCGTCCTTGACGCGCTTTTCAAAGAATTCGTTGGCTCGCGCGAGGCCGGCGTCGACGAAGCGCTGTTCACGATCTTGTAGCGTCACCTCGAGACCGCGGTAGGCGCACCAGGCGGCAATGTCCGCGCCCATTACGCCTGCGCCGATGACGTGAATCTTTTTCGGTGTGCCGCCGGTGCCCTTACCCTGTGACTTGAGCGCATCTTGCAGCATGAAAACGCGAATGAGATTGCGCGCCGTCGGGGTGGCGGCGAGGGCCGCGATGGAATCTGCCTCGGCCGAGTACGCTTTGGCGCCTTTTCCACCGTGGCGAACCCAGAGGTCGATGATGGCGTACGGCGCCGGGTAATGTGACTTGCGCACCTTCTTCGCCACTTGGGACTCGAGTTTCGAGCGCAGCAAGGGTCGAACGAGGCCGAGCCCCGCCAAACGCTGCATCAATGGCGGTCGGTGAACCCCCGGGTTGTCTCGGATGAGCGCGCGACAAGCGGCGAGGGCGGCCTCGGTACTCTCGGCGAGACGGTCAACCAGTCCGATCTTGAGCGTCTTGCTGCCTTTGATGTTCCGCCCGGTGAGCATGAGATCGAGCGCGGCAAGTGGCCCAAGCGTTTTGACCGCGCGCACGGTGCCCCCGAACCCCGGATGAATGCCGAGCATGACTTCCGGCAATCCGAGCGTGAGCCGATCGTCATTGACACCGACGCGATATCGACATGCCAGCGCGAGCTCGAGCCCGCCACCCAGCGCGAAGCCTTCGATGAGTGCCACCGTAGGGCAGGGTAGAGATTCAAGATTCGCGAGTACGCGATGACCGCGCTCAACGAGCGCTCGCGCCTCATCGACACTTTTGAGTGTCGTGAATTCCTTGACGTCGGCACCTAGCACGAACCCAGATGCCTTGCCCGATCGCAGAACGACGCCGTGCGGCGATCGCTTGGCGACATCGGCGATGATTTGCCCGAGTTCTTCGAGAACCGACGACGACAACGTATTGACCGATGCGTCGGGTTTGTCGAGCGTCAGCCAAACGATGCCCTCCGCATCGATCTCTTCACGCCAGCAGCGGGGTTCTTGTGCGGTCGTCACGTTGCGCAATCTCCGTCGGGGTCAACACTTTAAAATCACAGATGACAGGGCGATGATCTGAATGCCGAACATTTGGCACGCGAAAATCGATGAGCTCGATCTCTCTGCTCACCAGGACAAAATCGAGTTCGAATCGTGGGATGCGGGCAGGGAACGAGGCCAGGCCTTTGAGGTTGGCGCTACGAAGTCCGGTCGCTCGCATGAAGAGATAAAGCTCGTTGGTGCCTGAGAACGTATTGAAGTCCCCAGCTACGACCACGGGTTTGTGCGCCGCGAGTACGAGATCGTGAAGGTGCCGAAGCTGCTCCTGACGATGTCGATATTTAAGCGACAGGTGGACGAGAAACACGCATACGTCATCGAGTTCCATTTCGATGATCAAACGCTTGATGCCGGTCGGAAAGTAATGGAATCGCTCGCCCGTGACTCGCGGCGCCGCCAGAATGGCGTTGCCTTGCTTACGTACGATAGGCAGTTGGTTGTTGAACGACGCCGCGCCGTACTTGCATTCGTAGACGGTGTAATGCCCGAGGTGCTGCGCGATGTACTCGGCCTGATTCACGAGCGCGCTGCGTACGGACCCGGTATCGACTTCGATCAAACCGACAAGATCGGGATCCTCGCTACGGATGAATTGCGTGATGTCATCGAGCACGCGGCGACTGCTGCGCAGATATCCTGCGCCGGGCAACGGCAGATGAAACGCCGGTCCTGTTCCGGTGGCGTATCGGATGTTGTAGACGAGCAATCGCAATGGAAACTCCGGGCGTCCGAGCCCAGGGGCTTCAGTTTACGCCAAGCACGCGGCCGCCGGATGCGAGACGCGAACCTCTGATCGGCGTCACGGTTGCGATACGCGACGCTTTTCATGCGCGTCGCCGAACGTACGATGACTTGCCATGGACGCCCAACTCTCAACGATGCTCACGATCGCGCTGGCGCGCGCATTGGAGGCAAGACCCGTTGGACCGAGTGGCGCGCCTCGAGCCGGCATACCCGGAGCCGCTGAGCCGTCGGTGTGGGTTGCGCCGCGAGTTGCAGCACCCATGCCTCGTGACACAGAGGTTGCGCGTGAGCCGAGCGCCGACGAGGGAGCCGCGCCCGAGTCTTCGGTGAGTTCTGAAGCCTTCGTGTCCGGAACATTGGACATGGTGGTCTATGGGCGGGATCGGGCCGACGCGTTGGTAGAGTATCCGGTGGACCGTGATACGGTGCCGTAGCGCCGGGTCGCCGCCATACGGGCTCAGCCTTGAGTGCGCATAATGTATATTATGTCAAGTTAACGAATGATCCTGATTCTGTCGGCAATGCCTGAGGAACTCTCGGCGATTACAGCCTCGGTCGATGGCCCTTCTACCCATCGCTCAGGTAGCCGTGAGGTCGCCCAGGGGACGATTTCCGGCAAACCCGTGACTCTCGCGTTCTCTCGTTGGGGAAAGGTTGCTGCGGCCTCCACGGCGGCCCATTTGATCACCGCGCTTCGTCCCACCCGCGTGGTCTTCACGGGGATCGCCGGCGCCCTCCGGGACGATCTCTCCATCGGCGACATCGTCTTCGCGAAGGAGCTCTTCCAGCACGATCTCGACGCCTCGCCTTTCTTTCCCCCCACCCACATCCCGCTTCTCGACCGGTCTGGGCTGACCACCGACGCTCCGATGACAGGGCGTCTACGGGAAGCCCTGCTGCGCGCCCAGGGTGAGTGGGCACCCCGTACCTGGATCGCTGACATCGCCACCGGCGATCAAGTGATCGGTCGACCGGGTCAACGCGAGCGAGTGTTATCGGTCGTGCCCCAGGCGGCCTGCGTCGAAATGGAGGGCGCCGCCGTGGCCCAGGTCTGCCACGAGTTCGGTCTGCCGTTTGCGTGCGTGCGGATGATCTCCGATCGCGCGGATGAGTCCTTGGCGCCGTCTGAGATCTTCGCGCTTGCCCGACGATCGGGAGAACATGCCGCCGCGATGCTCCGAGAGTGGTTGGCGGTCGAGCCGGTCTAGGGAAGTACGCCTGCCCATCCGGCGACCCAGGCGCCGCCAAACCATTGAATACGTTGAGTCACTGCCCTCGCCCCTTCAATCTTTGACGCGGCATCCATGGCGATGCGGAACAGCGCGAACGGCAGCACGACAACACCCCAGTGCACCTCGCCCGCGACCACAGGAACACCGAGAGCGACCAGCGCGAGCGTATTCGCCGCTCGATAAAGTGCCGCCGCGCTCGAGGAGGGTAAGGCAACGAGTCGGACGCTCACCGCCCACATGATCGAAGGCACCAGAATCAAAAAGCCGAGAGGCGGTACGGCGTTGATCTCGCCCCCTCGCGCGGCAACGAAAGCGACGGCGGTCACCGCGGCGAGACTCAACTCGAAGGCAAGCGTCCACCGGATGACGAAGCGAGTGGACATGACCGCAAGCCTCAACGCGACAGTTTTGCCTGAGAGCGAAACCATTGCTCTGCGGTCGCGCGATCGATTATGTCGGCGTAGCGGCGCCCGACATCACGCATCGTGTCATCGTGAGGGCCTTGCTCCGCATCGCCACAACAATCTTCAACAACTTGTACGCGAAAACCGAATGAGAACGCATCGACAATCGTTGCTCGTACACAGCCGCTCGTCGTGCACCCGGTCACGAAGACCGTATCGACGTTCTGCTTGACGAGCCAAGTGATGAGCGGTGTCTGGAAAAACATCGAGGGTGCATTCTTGCAGTAGGTGAAGTCGGAAGGATCATGAATCTTAGGGTCCATCTCCGTGCACTCATGCCCGTAGAAGAACTCGCGACGAACCGCCGCAACTTTCCAGAGCGGCATATCTTTCTGACTGCAATAGGCGGTGTAGCACGCCGCGACAGGAATGCCTGCGGCCCGAGCGCTTTGAAGCAGAAGCGCGGTGTTGTCTCGAGCAGCATGTAAGCGAGGCAAGCCCCCGAGCTCGAATTTCGGGTCGGTAAATGCGAGCTGCCAATCGACCACGAGCACCGCAGCGTTACGCCCCATACCGATGTTGGCTGACGCATAGCCGACGTTGACGTAGGTATCACCCATGACGATCTCCAAAAAAAAGTCCCCGCGCCTCGCGGTGCGGGGACTCTTGTCCGTTACCTTTGGGCTCCGAACTCAGGCGGCCTTGATGCCCTTTTTGCGCATCATCGCTTCGGCAGCGACCGCAGCCCACTTCGTGAAGCGCGGCTGAGCCGGCGGATCGAAGCCCGTCTCCGCCTTGCAGCGCCCCTTGAGCTCTTCGATCGACTCGAAGCCGCGATCAAAGATTTTCTTCGGCCCACGCTTGGACCGCATCTTCGCACGCAGCGCCTCGGTCGCGGCCTCGTCGACCTTGCCGTCTTCGTCGCACACCACGCCGTAGCGTTTGGCGCCTGCCGCGGTCACGAGACCCGCCGCAACGTCGAAGCCCACCTTCGAGGATTCGCGTTCGAGCGGATCGCCCCAACCACCACCGCCCCAGGTGTCGGCGAGCAGCAGATCGCCTGCCTCGACTTTGACGTGGTCGATCTTGGACGGCAGCAACTGCTCGGAGCCGTCTGCGCGCACCAGCGTCTTGCGGCTGCGAGCACCGGGTTCGCCACCGTTGGCACCCCAGGGATAAGTCAGCCAGCGATCGTCGTGGATAGAAATTTCGCCCGGCTCGAGGAAGCGATAACCGATACGAAGTCCGTTGCCCCCTCGGTTCTTGCCGGCACCACCGGTATCCGCGATCGTTTCGTAGATATCGATGCGCAGCGGGAAGTAGCTCTCGAGGAACTCGTTCGGAACGTTGGTGAACGAGGGCCAGAGCGAGTGTCCGTCCGGGCCGTCGCCGAACGGCTTGCCGGGAATACCACCGAAGGTGATTTGGTAAAGCTGATACCACTCACCGTTCTTGTCGTAGCCCGAGTACATGAAGTGAGGACTGTCGGAGAAGCCAGCGCCGCACATGAAGTCGGGGTTACCCTGACCAAGCAAGCCCGCGAGAATGTCGAAGATGCGTCCGAGCGCATGGGTTCGGCAAGACAACGCGGCCGGCTTGAGCGGCTTGAGCAGCGTTCCCGGCGGAATACGGACTTCCATGAGGTCGTAGAACCCGTCGTTGAACAAAATCTGCGGGTCGAAGACCATGATCATGTAGATGCCCGCAAACATCTTGAACATCTCTTCGTTCAACAAGAAGTTGATCGAAGAGATCGACTGCGGATCGGTACCCGTGAAGTCGAAGATGCACTTGTCACCCTCGCGCCACATGCTGCACTTGATGCGGTACGGGCCCATATTGAGGCCGTCATCGCAAATGTAATCTTCGAAGTGCTGCTTGGTTTCCGGAACGTTTTGACGGATGAGCGCGCGCATCGCTCGCTTGTTGCGATCGAGCATCGCGTCCATCGCCGAGTAGAACACGTCATCGCCGAAACGCTCGGCGATTTCGACACAACGAGCGGCCGCCGTACGTAGTGCCGCCGTGATGGCGTTGAAGTCCGAAAGGTTCCACTCAGGCAGACGACAGTTGTGCAGAACAACCCGCAAGACGTCTTCGTTGAGCTTGCCGCCTTTGAAGATCTTGACGGGCGGCACCACGATGCCATCTTCGTAAATGGTCGTGCCGTCGGTCGGCAACGAGCCGGGGACCTTGCCACCGACGTCGGTCATGTGACCAAACATGGCAGACCAAGCGATGATGCGGCCGTTACGATAGACGGGCATCAACATCAACCAGTCGTTGGCATGACTGATGGCGCCGTTCACCGAGTACGGGTCTGAGGTGAGGAAAATATCGCCCTCCTCCACCGTGCCCTCATAACCTTGCATGAAGCCCCAGATGAACGAGCCGAACTGACCAACGACCATCTTGCCGTCGGTGTTCGCGATCATTGGGAATTCGTCGTGCTGCTCTCGGATGCCCGGCGACATCGCCGTGCGGAACAGCACCGTGTCCATCTCGTAACGCGCGTTGCGAAGCGCGCTTTCGATGATGTCGATGGTGACGGTATCGACTTTGACCTTCTTGAAGGACTTCTTATTGCGCTGAACGATTGTTGCAGGCATGGGTGTGTTCCTCGAGATTATTTCTTGCCCGACTTACGCGAGGCGCCTTTCTTAGGAGCCTTGTAATTGTCGGGATAAATCAGGATGCAGCCAGACTTGTCGACGTGGCCGGTGTGTTTCGGCAGGATGACCGTCGTGGAGTCCATCTCCATGACGATTGCCGGGCCCGCGACCTTGTTCCCCGACTTGAGCTTCGCTCGGTCGTAAACGATCGCGGTCACGTCTTTGCCGTCCATGTAAGACTTTTGCTTGCCGACGACGGCAGCCTTCGGACTCGAGCCACCCTTGGCGAGCGGCTGCCTCTTGATCTTGATGCCCCGACCCTGCACCGCCGCGCGCAGCGTGACGAGCTCGTGCTCGAGCGGCAACGCAAAGGTGAAGAGCCGCTTGTGCTCTTCATCGAATTTGTCGGAAATCGACTTGAGCCCCTTCTTCTGAAGGTCCGCTAGGTTGACCTCGACGGTCAGACGTAAACCCTGGCCGTGGTAACGAAGGTCTACCTGGTATGAGGTCTTGATTTCAGATTTCTTGACGCCTTCTTCTTCGAGCCCCTTCGACGCCTCAGCGGCAAGGCTCTTCAAAATCTTGTCGATTTCTTTGGCGCTTGTTTCGCTGAACTTGCGTACGTAGGTGCGGGCGCGTTCATCACGCACCGCCGTCGTGGCATCACCGAGCGCGCACAGCACGCCGGGACCCGGCGGAATGATCGACGGCCAAGAGCCGAGGAGTCTCGAGAGCGCATTCGCGTGGATCGGGCCCGCGCCACCGAACGCGATGAGCGCGTAGTCACGCGGATCGTAACCTTGCTCGACAGACACGAGGCGCAACGCGCCCACCATGTTTTCGTTGACGATGTTGTAGATGCCCTGCGCCGCTTGTTTGACGTTGAGCCCGAGCGCATCGCCAACTTTTTTGACAGCCGTGTGTGACAGCGGACGATTGAGCACCATGTCGCCGCCGAGCTTTTGCATCTCGGGGAGATAACCGAGGACGATGTTGGCGTCGGCCACCGTAGGTTCGGTACCGCCCCGGTTATACGCCGCAGGACCCGGATCGGCGCCTGCCGATTGCGGACCCACGCGCAACGCCTTGGTCAGTTCGGGAACGTGGGCAATCGAGCCGCCCCCCGCACCGACGGTACGAATATCCACCGACGACGCACGAACCGTTACGTCGCCGACCGTGGTTTCGCGACGAAGACGCGGCTGCCCGCCCTGGATCAGCGCCACGTCGGTCGAGGTACCGCCGACGTCGACGGTCAGCAGGTTAGGAAATCCGGCTTGTACGGCGACCCAGAGCGCGCCCGTCACGCCACCGGCGGGACCGGACATCAGCAAGTTGACGGGATATTCGGCCGCAGAGGACGCCGAGGCGAGACCACCATCAGATCGGAGGATGTGGAGCTTCACATCTTTGGCGACCTGACCCAGCTTCGCTTTGAGGTTGTTGACGTATCGGTCGACGCGAGGACGAACGTAGGAGTTGGCCACCGTCGTGACGGTTCGCTCGTACTCCTGCATTTCGGGAACGACATCGGAGGAGATCGACACCGGTGTTCCAGGCATCTCCTCGTGCGCAATCTCGCGGACACGACGTTCGTGCGAAGGATTGGCAAACGAGTTGATCAAAGAAACCGTGAGCGCTTCGATATTTTGGGCCTTCAACTTGCGAAGGCTCGCACGCAGGGCTTTTTCATCGAGTCGCTTGACGACCTCACCCTTTGCACTGACGCGCTCGTCCGCTTCGATGGTGCAAGCGAGGGGCGCCATCGGCAAAGATTTGTTGTAGATGATCCAGCCGCCGAGACCACCGGGAACGTACGAGCGCGCGATCTGCAGCACTTGCCGATATCCCTTGGTGGTGACGAGTCCACAGCGCGCACCGGTGCCGGTAAGCACCGTATTCGTTGCGACGGTCGTGCCGTGCATCACGTGATCGATCGCACTCGGATCGATGCCTGCACGCTCGCACACGCGCTTGATGCCATTGAGTACGCCAATCGATTGGTCGGCGGGGGTCGAGGGCACCTTCGCAGACCAAGTCTGACCGGATTTTTCGTTAACAAGCAGCAGGTCCGTGAACGTGCCGCCGACATCTACACCCAAACGATATGACATGCGCCCTCCGGGGCCTCGTTTAATCGGGAACGAAAACGATTACCAAGTATCGGACCACCCCGCCGGCAGTGCAATCGGGCAACGTCAGGACCCGACCACGACTTCCATCAGGCGGCTTTTACGTCACGCCGCGCAGGCGGAGGTCTGTTTCGGGAAATTACCCGCCTTGACCAGCATGCCCGGTACGGATCGGCCCAGGGCCTGCTGCAGCCACTCGGTCGCCGTGACCAGCTTGTCGAGGTCGATGCCTGTCTGGAACCCCGATCGGCTGAGCATGTACACCAGGTCCTCGGTCGGGATGTTCCCGGTGGCCGCTGGCGCGAACGGACAACCCCCGATACCGCCGACGCTGGAATCGAGGGCTGAGACCCCAGCCTCGACCGCCGCGTAGGCGTTGGCGAGCCCCGTATTGCGAGTGTTGTGGAAATGCGCGCGCAGCTGGACGGTTTTCGGCAGCACCTCTCGGGCGCGCCCGATGATTTCGCTGACCTGTGCGGGTACGCCGACCCCTATGGTGTCGGCGAACGCTATTTCGAACGGCTCAGCCTCCGCGACACGCTTGGCGACCTCAAGGACTCGATCGACGGGCATCTCGCCCTCGAACGGACAACCAAAAGCCGCCGACACAGTGACCTGTGCGCGAATGCCTGCCGCCTTCGCCTCTCGAGCGATCGCAAGCCAGGCCGCAATGGAGTCATCGGTGCCGACGCCCTGATTTCTTCGGTTGAACGTATCGCTCGCGACGACGGCCATGCCCACTTCGTTGCAGCCCGCGGCAAGCGCACGCTCGAATCCTTTTTGATTGAGCACGAGTCCGATGTAGCGGACACCCTCACGCTTTCGAAGGCCGGCGAGCACCAGCTCCGCATCGGCCATCTGGGGAACCTTCTTCGGATTCACGAAACTCGTGACTTCGAGTCGGCGCAGCCCGGCATCAACGAGCCGCTCGATGAGTTCAATCTTTGCGGCGGTGGGCAACACACCCGGCTCGCTCTGCAAACCATCTCGCGGGCCGACTTCAACGATTTCGACGGTTCGTGACATCTCGATCTCCTAGCCGATCGCCGGGCTCTGGGGCCGGCCCCGCGGATTCTATCAATCGTGGCGCCAAGAACGGCTCATCCTTGACCCGCAAGAGGCCCGCCGGTACAAGTTCGCCGGTTCCATCACATCCGCACGGCCGAGGGTTTTGCATGTCCGGTGATTCAACGTTCAAGCGTGGTCCGCTTTCCGATCTGCGCGTTTTGGAGCTCGGAACGCTCCTCGCAGGGCCCTTTTGTGGCCAGCTGTTGGGCGACATGGGGGCCGAGGTCATCAAGATCGAGCCTCCGGGCCAGGGCGATCCGATGCGAGTTTGGGGCCGACAGAAGGCCGGTGAGCCCTCGCTGTGGTGGCCGGTGGTCGCGCGTAACAAGAAAGCCGTGACCCTCGATATGCGGCAGGAAGAGGGCCAAAAGGTTTTCAAAGAGTTGGTCCAAAATGCCGACTTCGTACTCGAGAACTTCCGCCCAGGGACCATGGAAAAATGGAATTGCGGGTACGACGAGCTCTCCAAGATCAACCCGAAGCTCATCATGATCCGTGTATCCGGATACGGCCAGAACGGGCCGTACTCGCATCGAGCCGGTTTCGGCGCCATCGGCGAGGCGATGGGCGGACTTCGTTACGTGTGCGGTGATCCCTCCACTCCGCCCTCCCGAATGGGTATCAGCATCGGTGACGAGCTCGCGGCGACCTTCGCCTGCGTCGGCGCGCTGGCTGCACTCCATCATCGTGAGAAGACGGGTCGCGGTCAGGTTGTCGATTCGGCGTTGTACGAAGCCGTGCTCGCCATGATGGAGTCGCTCATCACCGAATACGACAAGACGGGCTATATCCGCGAACGCACCGGAGCAATCTTGCCGAACGTCGCCCCGTCGAACGTTTACAAAACGAGCGATGGTCTCGTGCTCATCGCCGCCAACCAAGACACCGTATTCGGCCGCCTATGCGAAGCAATGCAGCAACCCACTTGGCCGACGGACCCTCGATTCGTCAATCATCAGGCGCGGGGCACCCATCAAAAATTACTCGACGGATTGATCGAAGCATGGACTCAGACGCTGACCACCAAGAAAGCGCTTGAGATCATGGACGAATATGGCGTTCCTGCCGGGCAGATCTACCGCGCACCCGAGATGATTGACGATCCGCATTTCAAGGCGCGCGAGGCAATCATCACGACGAAACATCCCTACTTCGGCGATCTCAAGATGCAGAACACCGTGCCGAAGTTCTCGGCGACGCCGGGAGGTGTTCACAGCCCTGCTCCGACCGAACTTGGACAGCACAACGATGAAGTGTTGTCCGGTTTGTTGGGTTATGGCGCAGAGCGCTTGGCGCAGTTGCGCGCCGCGAAAATCATTTGAGCGCTTCGATCATGAGTGAATCCCTCGGAGAAAATTACGCCCGGGGCGGCTTCGGTAAAGCGCTCTCGCCGGGTGCTCGACCCGCCTTGCTCGTGATCGATTTCGTCCGCGCCTATCTCGTCAAGAGTTCACCGCTTTATGCGGGTGTCGAACAAGCGCGCACCGATTGCGAGACTTTGCTCAAGACCGCAAGACGTGCGGCGATACCCGTCATCCATACCAACGTGGTTTATCAGCCCGGCGGTCGAGATGGCGGCGTGTTTTTTCGCAAGATACCCGCGCTTCGATGTTTCGAGGCCGGCGTGCATCCTGAGCTTGCCGCCTTTGCCGAGGGCCTTGAGCCGATCGCAGGCGAAACGGTGATCTCGAAGCAGTATGCGAGCGCATTCTTCGGAACGACCTTGTCGTCGACCCTCACGGCACTGGGTGTCGACACTGTCCTCATTGCAGGGCTTTCGACGAGCGGATGCGTCCGTGCGAGCGCAGTGGATTGCTGCCAACACGGGTTCGTTCCGATCGTGGTTCGCGAGGCCGTAGGCGACAGAGCACCAGGACCGCACGAAGCGAACCTTTTCGATCTTCAGGCGAAATACGCGGAGGTCGTTTCGTTGTCTGATGTCGTGGACTACCTCGACCACCTCAAAACACGAGCCTGACCATGCCCTCCATCGGTCCTATCTCTTGCGTCACGATCGCTGCACCCGAGTTGCAGCACATGATCGACAGCTACCGCCTGTTTCTCGGCTATCAGCTCGTCGACCACGGACGACTGAGCGACGATCTCGCCAGCTTGTGGGGGCTTCCCAACCTTACCGGTCGTCGCTACGCACTCATGCTTCCAGAAGGTGAAGGGCAAACCTTCCTGAGATTCATCGAGAGCAAACCCGCACCCGATTACGTCCCGTTCAAGCACATGGGATGGAACGCAGCGGAGATCATGGTTCAGGACACCGATCAGGCGGCAGCCCGTCTTGTGGGCTCCCCATTTCGAATCATCGGACCGCCGGCCAACCTGTCGATCTCTGACAAGATACGCGCGGCGCAGGCGCTCGGCCCCGGGAGTGAGGCGCTCTATCTCACTTCGTTCTCCGAGAAGCTTCCGCAATTCGACACCCCTGATGCCAAGCATTTCATCGATCGCGTGTTCATCGTGATCTTGGGCGGTCCTTCGGTTCAGGAAGTGAATGCCTTCTACAAAAAGTATTTCGGCGTCGCCGACGCGGCCGTGGTGCCTTGCGTCATCTCCGTTCTCTCCAATGCGCATGGCATCCCGCCCGACACGCGGCACGATCTCGCCGCCCTTCCCTTGCAAGGACAGTCCTACATCGAGGTCGATCGCATGCCTGAGGGGACGCTGCCTCGAGGCGCTCGACAGGGCGAACTGCCGCCCGCCATCTCGATGGTCAGCTTCGGCGTCAAGCAACTGCCCAGCAGCCTCGAATGGATTGCCTCGCCGCGGGCGCTGCCGCAAGCGCCCTATCACGGACGGAAAGCCGGTCTGTGCTACGGAGCCGCAGGTGAACTCGTCGAAGTGATCGAGACGGGTGGTTGACGTCTCGTCTTAACCACCTTTCGGACACCGCAACTGGGGTACGCAGATCCTCGACCATCAATCGGTAGGATCGAATCAGCTCAACTGCAGTGCGGAGTGACCGCGATGCCCGCCTTCAATCGTCATGCGATGCAACCTGTTCCCAATCTCGATGAACAGGCCCGACAAGACTTTGTCTCGTCGTTGCGCGCTCATCTCTCAGGGCGTCTGATGCCCGGCGCCTACAAGGTCTATGAACATCGAGTAGAGCCTGGATTTCGCGCCGCGAACGGACGCCCACCCCAGGATCACGACGAAGTCCGCAAGGCCATGACCCAGGACCCGTTCTATCAGTTCTGGAGCGCCATGCAGCGACGCAGTCAGGAATTGCTCTGGGAGTCGGTCATCGATCCGACCGAAAGACAGTTGCCGAGCCTGATCGAAACCTCGAAGTCCCTCGCAAGTCATGCCGAAAAATCGGGTCGCGGAAGCTTGCGACTCGACCCCACGCTGCAACTGCCGCGTTATCACGCCGCGGTCGACATTCACCTCCAGCCGGGCGGCTACCACACCGAATTCACCGACGATGACGTCGCCGCGGGGGTGGTCTACGACAAGGGCATCAATCTCTACATGGGGGGTGCGCTCGGTGCTGAGAACAACTTGATGGGAGACATCCTGCTCGCCTATCTGCGCGAGAAGCATCCCAACTTCAGACCGAAGAAAATCCTCGACCTCGGTTGCGCCATCGGCAATAGCTCAGTGGTCTGGGCGCGAGCTTTTCCAGAAGCGGAGGTGTACGGCATCGATGTGGCGGCTCCCGTGCTGCGCTACGCGCACGCACGGGCCGAGGCACTTGGGGTTCCGGTTCATTTCAGCCAACAGAACGCAGAGAAAACCGATTTCGCAGAGGGGTCGTTCGACCTCGTGTTATCGCACATTGTGTTGCACGAGACATCGAAGTCAGCTCTGCCGCGAATATTAGGCGAGTGCCACCGAGTGCTCGAGGCCGATGGGCTTATGCTGCATCTTGAGATTCCGCGCGGCAAAAGCATCATCGAGAAATTCATGCACAACTGGGAAAGCTACAACAACAACGAAACCTTCAGTCGGTTCATGACGCTGATCGATCTCAAAGCTGAGGCCGTCAAGGGTCAATTCGTGCCAGAGCGTGTCGTCGTCGATGAGTTCGCCCCGAAGCTCGACGTCGCCCAAATGAACTACGCAGAAAACTTTTTCTGGAAAATCTTGGCGGCGCGCCGATGAGCGATCCGATGAATAAACGCACGACCCAGGCCCGCCTCGCGCGCGTGGCAAAAGGCAAGCGCCCGCAATATTTCAGCGATCCGGCGACCGACAAACTGCTCTCCATGACGATGACACTGATGGAAGAGCTTTCAGTGACTCGCGAGCGTCTTGACGCCTTGGAACGCGTGTTGGCCTTCAAACAGGTGGTCGGCCGCAACGAACTCGAGGGTTGGACTCCCGACCCTGAGGCCAACGCGGAACGTGCCGCCGCCCGGGCGGCCTACGTCGAACGAATGATGCGGGCCATGCAAGCTGAGCTCGACGAGATCACTCGCCGAGGCTCACCCTCCACGGACATCGATCCGCTCGATGCAGTCGGGTCGTAACGGACCGAGAAACGACCGGCGAACTACTTCGTTCGCAGCGACCAAAGACGCGCGAGTCGTTGCAGGGTTTCGTCTCCCTTGACTAACGCGAACGTCGTTGCCGCCGCCTCCTTGTTGCCTGCCTTCAGCTGCGCAATGCCGAGATTGAGGCGGGCTTCTTCCGGATTTCGAATATTTCCTTTCGACAACCCGCGCTCGTATGCGGCGACCGCTCGCTCAAAATCGCCATAACTCAAGAATGCCGTGGCAATTCGAGCATCAACTTCGCCATTCTTTCGTCCCGCCGCTTCCTTGTCTTGAACAAGAAGGGTCGGTTTGTCGGCCGTCGCCTGCGCCTTCGCCGTCGCGAGCAGGCGATTGGCGAGATCGGCATTTGATTTGTTGGTGAAGAGCCCTTTTTCTTTGCCCTCTTCGATCACCGACTGCGCTTCGCCCGGAAGACCCTTTTCGATCGCCAACTGCGCCATCTCGGTGAATTCCTCGCCACGAAGCAGCCCACCCATCTCGCGGGACAAACGGAATACGTTGAGCGTATTCGTATCGCCACCGGAGCGGAACATGAGCAGCGTCAGATTGGGCCAGGTTTCTTTCTTCGGAAAGTACTGAGCCTGCTTCTCGAGAGCACGCAACGTGCACGCATCATCATCTTGCTTGATGCAGGCGCTCGCATAGAGCTGCAAAGCCATGTCCGGAGGAGTCTTGCCCGGGCCTTCCATCGACGCGACGTAAGATGCCGCAAGCTTCTCCGAACTCTTGAAATCGTTTTGCAGATAGAAGGATTGGATCGTCAGCAGATAGACCGCCTCGTCCGCGACGCCAAGCTCGATCAATCGCTGACCGTAAACCACAGCCTTCACATAGTCCTTGGCCTGGTAGGACAACTGCAGCAGCCCCTTCCGCAGGCTCGCCGAACGAGTCGGATCGGCAAACTCGGAATCGACTACCTTCGACCACGCAGAGATGGCGAGCGCGTTGTCGCTGGCTCTTAAGGCACAGAACCCAAGAATGTCGTTGATGACGTAGTTGTCATAGGGCGCGTTCGAAGGCTGCCCGTCGAGCGCCTTCAACTGAGCGATGCATTCGCCCCATTGCTCTTTTTTCGCGGCATCTTGCGCAGCCGCGAGTGGCTTCAAGAGCGCTTTGCTGACCGCAGGCCCCTTGGCGGGAGCCGCCGCTTTTTGAGCATTCTTGTTCTGCTGGGCCACCGCCGCAGATGACAGCACAACCGCCACCAGCGCCGCCGAAAAACCGATTGCTAGCCTACGCATCGTTGAAACCCCCATCACGCGTTGACCTGATAGTTATTGGGCCCGAAGGCTCCACAGTTTGGCGACGCGCTGCAGTTCCGCATCACCCTTAATGGCGCGCAGCACCTTTCCCGCCTCGGCCTTGTTGCCCGACTTAAGCAACGCGATTCCGAGCACGAGCTGAGCTTCGGCCGGATCCGTGGCATTACCTTTTGCGATACCGCGACGAATGGCCGTCACGGCCTGCGCATACTGGCCATAGCTCATGAACGACTGCCCCACACGAAGGTCGCCATCGGCGCTTTTACCTGCCGCAGCGTCACGATCTTGTTTGGCGAGGCTTGCGCGGTCGGCTGCGGCGCGCTCTTTGGTCGTATTGAGCAAACGTGTATTTCGGTCGATATCACGCTTGTCGGTAAACACCTTGCGCGCAAAGGCCGCCTCGAGCGTCGACAAGGCCTCACCCGGCAAGCCCTTCTCGAGTGCACGCTGCGCCATCTCGGTGTAATCGTCGCCGGTGCGCATCGCGCCGACATCCGTAGCCAAGCGGTACGCGTTGAATGCCGCCGCCTCGTTACGCGAGGCGAAAAGCGATTGCATCAAATTCGCCCACCCTGCCGGGTTCGGGTAGTAGGTGACGAGCTTTTCGAAACCGGCAGCCGTACACGCCTCGTCCTTCAAGCGCATGCACGAAGTCACGTAAATCTGAATGGCGTTCTCGCGCGGACGCTGGCCGCGTTTCTCTTGGTCTTTGATCCAGTTACCGACGAATTCCTTCGCGTTACGGAAGTCATTCATCTGGTAATAAGACTGGGCAACGACGAGGTAGGTATCCGGGTCACCGTAACCCTTGGCGATCGCGTCGCGACCCACTTCGACCGTCTTCTTGTAGTCCCGCGCGTTGAAGTAAATCTTGGCGAGGTCACGAGTGCGCTGCGCGACTTTATCCGCCGCGAACGGCGATGAAATATTCGCTTCATAAGCGCGAGTGGCCGTGGCGACATCGTTCGAGCTCAGCGCACAGAAGGCCGTCAGCTCATTGATGATGAACGTGTCGTAGGCCGTTTTGCCGGCGGTTGCATCCGCCGCCCTGAGGTTCGAGAGACACTCAGCCCACTTCCTGGCTTTGCTCGCGTTCTGCGCAGCCTGCAGCGTTTTCGCGACCGCCGGACTTACCTTCTCAGCGTGGGCGACGGGTGAGAACTGAAACATCATCGCAACCGTTGCTGCGAGCAATCCGAAAGACTTACTCATAATTTCCTCTGTCGCCCCTTTTCGGTGGTCCGATAAAAAAATCGCCGCATGACCCAAAGGACTGCGGCGATATGGTGATTACTACTGAGCCAAACTCGTCTCGTTTTGCCGCCCAGAGGCGGCTTTGATCAATCGGCGAATTCTGAGACGTTGACGAACCCGATCTTCTTCATTCGATTTCGCTGCGCCGACGCGAGAACCTTCGCGACCGTGTCGTACTTCGCCCGCTTATCGGGACGCAGATGAAGCTCGGGTTGCGGATCTTTCTGGGATTCGACCCGGAAGTACTTCTCCAAGACTTCAAGGTCTTGGATCGGGGTGCCATTCCAAACCACCGTGCCGTCGAAATCGATTTCGATATCGATGACTTCGGGTTGAACCGGCGGCGGAGGTGCACCCGTCGGTCTCGGCATATCGAGTTTAACGGCGTGCGTCATCACCGGAATGGTGATGATGAACATGATGAGAAGCACCAACATGACGTCGATGAGCGGCGTCGTGTTGATGTCGCACATCGAGCCGCCTTCGTCTCCACTTCCTACATTCATTCCCATCGAAGTGCGCTCCCAGAACTCAGCGTGTGCCGCGGATGCCGCGATCAGGTTCGGTGATGAACCCAACTTTCACGATACCGCCACGCTGAATCGAATAAATGACGGCACCGATATCCTCGAAACGGGCGTTGGAGTCGCCACGGATGTGGATTTCGGGCTGCGGATCTTTGACTGCCTCCAGCTTGATCATCTCAATGAGTTGATCGCGGTTGGCAACCTGCTCGTTGTTCCAATAGATGTTGCCGCGAGAATCGACAGCCACCGTAATGTTCTCGGGCTTCGTCTGGGTGGCGATGTTTGCCGCCTTCGGCAACGACACCTTCACCGTCTTGGTTATGACCGGAATGGTGATCAGGAAGATGATCAAGAGCACCAACATGACGTCCACCAACGGAGTCGTGTTGATGGTCGAGTTCAACTCCTCGTCACCACCACTGGATCCAACGTTCATCGCCATGAATCTAAACCTCGTGTGGTCCCGGTTCGGAAGCCGTCCGGCATCAATCCGGACGGCTTCCCCCAGAGGAACCTAAACGAAACGCCTTACTTCTTGGCCGCAGCCGGGGCAGCAGCCTGAGTCGGCACCGCCACGCGCGCGCCGCTCACCAGGAACGAATGCAGGTCAGAGGTGAAGTTACCCAACTCTTCCTGAACTTCCTTGTTGCGACGGATCAGCCAGTTGTAGCCCATGACCGCCGGAACGGCGACCGCGAGACCGATGGCCGTCATGATGAGCGCTTCACCGACAGGACCGGCGACCTTGTCGATCGACGCCTGACCGGACACGCCGATGGCGACGAGCGCGTGGTAGATACCCCACACCGTGCCGAACAGTCCGACGAACGGCGCCGTGGAACCGACCGTCGCGAGCCAAGGAAGGCCGCCCGTCAGCGCCATCGATACGCCCTGGTTGGAGCGCTGCAGCGACATCGTCACCCACTCGTGAAGCGCAATACGCTCTCCGAGGCGACCTTCGTGGTGCTGCGACGCACGCAGACCGTCTTCAGCGATCTGGCGGTAGACATCGTTCTTCGGGAGGCGCTCGATCGCTTCGCGGATCGAACCGGCACTCCAGAACTTCTGCTCGGCAACCTTCGCGGAGGCCATGAGCTTCCGCTGGTCGAGCAGCTTCATGATGATGACGTACCAAGAAGTCAACGACATGATCACCATGATGATCAGCGTGCCCTTGGCGACGAAATCGCCTTGTTCCCACAGGGCCCCAAGGCCATACGGGTTATCGACGACAGCGGTGGCTTCAGTGTTTTCCATGTTTTCCTCAGGGAATGAAACGCTTTACTTGATCTCGAACTTCACGCGGAACGAAACGCAGGACTCCGGCAGGGCCTCACCACCCGACGTACCCGCCTGATAACGGCCGGCACGTGCGAGTTTGACCGCTCCTTCGTCTAGGCGAGCAAAGCCCGACGAAGTTACGACGGTGGGGTTACCGATGATCTTGCTCTTGGCATCCACGCAAACTTTGACGGTGACCGCGCCCTGCTCCTCGGCGCGCTTCGACGCTGCCGGGTAGTAGTCTTCACTCGAGGGCATTCGGCCGATCTTCGCAGGAGTGCCCGCGGCCACGACACGCGGCGGCGGAGCCGGCGGAACAGCCTTGTCGGTGACATTGCTGATCGCCGTGGTGTTGGATTCAACAGGAATGTCGATGGCCACATCGGGAGGCGGAACCTGAACCGGCGGGCGTTCGATCTGAGGCGGCGGCGGCGGAGGCGGTTTGTCCTCCGGCTTGATCTCTTCAATGATATCGGTGACGAGAGGCGGAGCGACAACTTCGACCACCTTTCGTGCAAGCCCGCTGACCAGCGCATAACCGAGTAACACGTGTAAACCCACGATGAACCCGAAGATCGCCATACGGCGGGATTGGTTCTGTTGTACGTACGTCGCCATGTGCTCTCTTGGCAGTTGCGGCCGTTGCTATCGTCGGGGTCCGAAAACTACCCGGCTTCCCCACATCTAGCAACCTCATCCTCCACATCTGGCGCCCCACCGGGGCAGCCCAAACGCGAAGGCCCTACACTTTATGAATACTTGTCATCAGCAGCCTGAATGGCCGCAAAAAACAGTATGTGCAAAGTGTGGTCGGCGGACTGCATTTCCTAAAGCGAGTTCCGAAACGGCTTAACGCCGAGACATTCGAAACTTGCAATCCCTTGCGGGTCCCCCAACTTCTGTCAACTCTACCTGCCCTGCGTGACCGATACAACAGTCCCCGACCCACCGGACATTTCAGTCGGTCACCGCGCCCTCCGAGGCGCTACTGACGGTCCGCGCATACTTTGCGAGCACCCCGCGGGTTGCATAGGGTTTTGGCGCTTTCCATGCCTGTCGTCGCCGTTTGATTTGTGTCACGGATATTTCAACGTCGATACGCTTTCGCACCGCGTCGATCTTGATGCGATCACCGTCTCGGATCAGCGCGATCGGCCCGCCGTTCGCTGCTTCCGGCGAGATGTGTCCGACCACGAATCCGTGACTGCCTCCGGAAAATCGACCGTCGGTGATGAGCGCGACTTTGTCGCCGAGCCCGAGACCCATGATGGCACCGGTCGGACTCAGCATTTCTCTCATGCCCGGCCCTCCGCGTGGGCCCTCGTAACGAATCACCACAACATCGCCCGCCTTCACTCGTCCGCCGAGAATGGCTTTAGTTGCGCGCTCCTCGCCATCGAAGACTTTCGCGCGCCCCTCGAACGACAGCCCTTCTTTTCCGGTGATCTTCGCGACGGCACCTTCTGGCGCCACGTTTCCGCGTAGTACGACGAGATGGCTATCCTTTTTTATCGGATCAGAGAAATCATGGACGATGGTCTGGCCCTTCGGATAATCAGCAACGCCCGCCAAATTTTCTCGCAAGGTTTTCCCTGTGACGGTGAGGCATTCGCCATGCAGCAATCCGGCATCGAGCAGACGTTTCATCAAAGGTTGGATACCGCCTATCGCGATCAGCTCTGACATTGCATAACGTCCGCTCGGCCGCAGATCAGCCAAAACCGGAACTCGGCGTCCGATGCGAGTGAAATCATCGAGCGTGAGTTTGACGTTCGCCGCACGAGCGATCGCAAGCAAATGCAGCACTGCGTTGGTTGACCCGCCGACCGCGATGGTGACCGTGATGGCGTTCTCGAATGCTTTGCGCGTCAGAATCATTGACGGCGTTATGCCAGCCTTGATGAGTCTCACCACGGCCTCGCCCGCCTTGTACGAATCGCTTCGCTTGTGGCGACTCACCGCTTCCTGCGCGGAGCTGCCCGGCAGAGAAAGGCCCAAAGCCTCCATGGCCGATGCCATGGTGTTCGCCGTATACATTCCTCCGCAGCTGCCCGGCCCGGGAATGGCCGTGCGTTCCACGTCCGCGAGTTCGGCATCGCTGACCTTACCTGCAGCATGCCCGCCGACCGCCTCGAACACCGACACAATGTCCCGACGCTTGGCCCCCGGCCGAATCGTTCCGCCATACACAAAAACCGAGGGCCTGTTGAGCCTCGCCATCGCAATCGCGCAACCTGGCATGTTTTTGTCGCAGCCGCCAATGGCGACGAATCCGTCAAACCCTTCGGCGCCGACGACGGTTTCGATCGAATCGGCAATCACCTCTCGCGACACTAACGAATACCGCATACCTGGCGATCCCATCGAGATGCCGTCCGAGACGGTGATGGTGTTGAACAGTACCCCCTTGCCCCCGGCGGCATTGGCGCCCGCCTCAGCCTCGGCAGCCAAACCATTAATGTGCATGTTGCAGGGTGTGAGGTTGGCCCAGGTCGATGCGATTCCGACCTGAGGTCGCTTGAAATCTTTGTCCGTGAAACCCACGGCTCGAAGCATGGCGCGCGAAGGCGTTTGCTTCGGGCCGTCGACGACCTCACTCGACCATCGACGGGGATTGGGTTTTATTCGCGACCCGGCGGATTTCTTCATGACTGTCTTCCTAAAGTAACTAGCGCCCGAAGCGCTCGAGAATCAATTGATCAGCGAGCCTCATGCATTGCGCTTCAGCGCCCACTGGCCTACCCGGACGCTCGCGCGCGTTCCAGGCATAAAGGTCGAAGTGCGCCCACGAGCTCGTCGAGGACACGAAGCGCCGCAGGAATAACGCTCCGAATATCGCGCCAGCGAACGACGAGCTCGACACATTGTTGAGATCACCCACGCGACTGTTCAACTCGTCGTCGTACGGATCCCAGAGAGGCATCGGCCAAACCGGGTCAGATTCTTGGTCACCACATCGACGAATTTGCTCGACGAGTTGCGGATCGTTGCCGAACAAGGCGGGCAGCTCAGGGCCCAGAGCGACTCGCGCTGCACCGGTGAGCGTCGAGAAATCGAGTAAGAGTGAAGGACGCTCGCTGTCGGCCTCGGTCAAGGCGTCGGCCAAAATCAAACGCCCTTCAGCATCTGTATTTCCGATCTCCACCGTGAGTCCGCGACGAGATCTGACCACGTCACCCGGCCGGTAAGCCCCGCCGGCGATGCTGTTTTCTACGGCGGGAATGAGCACTCTCAATCGGATCGGCGCCTGACGCGACATCAGGCATCGCGCCAGTGCCAGAGTAATCGCGGCCCCGCCCATATCTTTTTTCATCAATGCCATACCCGACGATGGCTTGATGTCGAGGCCTCCGGAATCGAAGCACACCCCTTTACCCACCAGGGTCACAGTGGGGTTACGCGGGTCACCCCAACGAAGATCGATCAAGCGCGGCGCTCGCGGACTCGCGCGACCGACCGCGTGAATGAGCGGAAAGTTGTTCGCCAGTAAATCGTCGCCCTCCAGGCAACGAAACTCCGCCGCAAATTCTCGGGCGAGATCGGCCGCCTCTGCAGCAAGCTCTGCAGGACCTAATTCGTTGGCCGGAGCATTGATTAGATCGCGGGCCCACGCTGCCGCCGCAGACTGACGAAGTACGGACGTCGCATCGAAGCCCCGAGATAAAGCGAGTCTCGCGCGAGCCGCGGGTGACGACGATGACTTGTAACGAGTCAGTCGATAGCCGCCGTGTAGCCACCCTGTCAGCACCTGGCGTAGTGCGCGATCAGGCAGGTTGCCTTCTAAATGAAAATCACGAGCCGGAAGCCGATCGAGAACGCCCGACACCTTCCACCAGGCCAGCTGATTCCAGTCGGCCAAGGCGCCCAAGCCGACCACCGCCCCCAGCAGCTCGCCCGCCTGCCCCGGCACCATCAACACCCGATGCCTTTCGGCAGAGAAGCCATGCTGGTCGAGCCAGGGGGCCCACTGCGGATGAGCCGCCTTGAAGGATCCCAATTCGCTTTCGCGAACAAGCCATAGCGGCAATGTGGGGCTATTTGCGGGGCAAATCAGAGCATCTTGGGACATGGAAAGATGTTATCCGGAAATGGGTAGCGCACGTCGGACACGTTGACAAAAACCTGCCGTGCGTGGTCGTATTGCGACATGACCTTTGCCTCCTCCACCTCGTCGATCGGCCTGCAGGCGTATGCCGCGGGTCTTCTATCGCTAGGGCTAGCGCTACCCATCGCGGGTGGCCGGAGCGGGTCGTTCCCAAGTTTTTTGGCCTGAAGCCAGAAATCTAAAGCGGACGAGGATTCAAACCAAAACCCCGCACCGGCACTACGCCGATGCGGGGTTTTTTTTACGTTCAGATTTTCAATTGTTTCTAGATACGGAACGGGAGTAGCAGAGATGAAGTTGTTCGCACAAAAAGACGTCGACAAAAAGGCCCTCCGCGGAGCACGCATTTGCGTCCTCGGTTATGGAAGTCAGGGACGAGCCCACGCTTTGAATTTGAAGGACAGTGGATTCGACGTCGTTATTGGTGTTCGCAAAGGCGAAAGCTGGAAAAAGGCTCGTAAGGACGGACTCGCGGTCGCCCTGCCCTCTGCAGCCGTCAAAGACGCTGATCTCATCGCGATGCTGGCGCCTGATCTCGCTCAGAAGGCGCTCTACGAAAGCATCGCCCCCAATATCAAAAAAGGCGCTACGCTTCTTTTTGCACACGGTTTCAATATTCATTTCAAGCAAATCAAACCGAGAAAAGATCTCGACGTCGTTTTGATCGCTCCGAAGGGGCCCGGCGATTTGGTTCGCCGCCAGTTCGAGCAAGGACGCGGTGTGCCATGTCTGCTGGCCGTGTTCCAGGATCCGTCGAAGAAGGCCTTCTCGAAGGCGCTTGCTTATGCCCACGGCATCGGCGGCACCCGCGGCGGCGTGCTCAAAACCACCTTCGCGGAAGAAACCGAGACCGATTTGTTCGGTGAACAAGCCGTGCTGTGCGGTGGCGCAACCGAGCTCGTCGTAAAAGGCTTCGAAACCCTCGTCGAGGCGGGATACCAGCCCGAGGTCGCCTATTTCGAGTGCATGCACGAGCTCAAGCTCATCGTCGATCTTCTTCATGAAGGCGGCATCTGGAAGATGCACAAATTCATCTCCGAGACGGCCAAATATGGCGACCTCACTCGCGGTCCGAGAGTGGTCGATGCGCGAACCAAAGCCGAGATGCGCAAGATCCTCAAGGAGATTCAGCAAGGAAAGTTTGCCAAGCAGTGGATGCGCGAAAACGCTACGGGTCGTCGCAAGTACGACAAGATGATGAAGAAGGACCTCGACCGTCCCATCGAAAAAGTGGGCTACGCCCTTCGCGCCCGTATGCCCTGGCTCGATCAGGGTCGCTAAATCTCAAACCAATCGAGTCGATACGGACATCTGACGGAGCACGTTTGCCATGACCTCTAACACCGACCGAGTAATGATCTTCGACACTACGTTGCGTGACGGCGAGCAGTCGCCGGGATGCAGCATGACGCAGGCCGAAAAACTGCGAGTCGCGAAGGCGCTAGCGGAACTCGGTGTCGATGTCATCGAGGCGGGTTTTCCGGCCGCCTCCGAAGGCGACTGGAACGCCGTCAATGCGGTCGCTCGAGAAGTTCGTGGGCCCATCATCTGTGGACTTGCGCGCTGCGATCGCGCGGATATCGAGAAGGTCGCCTCGGCGCTTGCACCCGCCGAGAAACGACGTATTCACGTCTTTCTCGCGACCAGCGCGATCCACAGAGAGTTCAAACTCAATATGGCCAAGGACGAAATCATTCGCAGAGCCGTCGAGGGCGTGAAAATCGCTCGCGAGTTCTGCGATGACGTCGAATTTTCGCCCGAAGATGCCTCACGAACCGAGGTGGAGTTTTTGGCTCAAGTAGTCGAGGCCGTCATTGATGCCGGTGCCACGACGGTAAATATTCCCGATACGGTCGGCTACACCGTACCCCACGAGTTTGCCGAGCTGTTCCGCTACCTCCGCAAGAACGTGCCGAACATCGAGAAGGCACGGCTTTCAGTTCACTGCCATGACGATCTCGGAATGGCAGTCGCCAATAGCCTGACCGCAGTCGTCGCGGGAGCACGACAGATCGAGTGCACCATCAACGGCATCGGAGAGCGCGCCGGCAACTGCTCGCTCGAAGAAGTCGTCATGGCGCTTCGCACTCGAGAAACCTTTTTCAATGCCAAGACGAACATCAACTCGCAACGCCTCTACCCCGCCTCTCGCCTCGTCGCGAGCATCACGGGCATGCCGATTCCGCGAAACAAGGCAGTGGTCGGCGAAAACGCCTTTGCTCACGAATCGGGTATTCACCAGCACGGCATGCTGAAGCACGCAAGCACGTACGAAATCATGCGGCCTCAAGACGTCGGTCTCGCACGCTCTAGCCTCGTGCTCGGTAAGCACAGCGGACGTCACGCGCTGCGCGAGCGCGTCAAGGAGCTCGGATTCGAGCTCGAGGAGAAGGAATTCGAGCGGGTCTTCACCGAGTTCAAGGCACTGGCCGACAAGAAAAAAGAACTGTTCGATGGCGACATCGAGGCGCTCGTATTGCGGGCCGAAGGTACGGACTCCGGCCCGTGGAGTCTTGCTGCCTTGCGAACCAATTCGGAGGTCGATGGCGGTGGAAAGGCCACGGTTGCACTGTTGCACGTGGACGGCGCTCGCATCGAGCGCGATGCCAGTGGAGACGGTCCGGTGGATGCGGCGTTCAAGGCCATCGAAGACGCCACGGGAATTCGACCCGCTCTGCAGAAGTTCGAACTGCGCAGCTTGACCGAGGGTGAGGACGCCCAAGGCGAAGCGGTCGTTTACGTCAACTTCAACGGTCGAAGTTATCGCGGAGCGAGCGCAACGACCGACATCGTCGAGTCTGCGACACGCGCCTTTCTCGAAGTGATCAACCGTATCGAGCAATCGCAGCGAGCTCAGGCAGCCGCCTGATCATCGCGTAGATTTCAAGGAAAAACCGATGTCTGCACCCAAAACAATGTTCGAGAAGGTATGGTCGGCGCATGAGGTCACTCCTCAGACCACCGATACGCCCGCCGTCATCTTCATCGATTTGCATCTCACCCACGAGGTGACCTCCCCTCAGGCGTTCACGCTGCTTCGTGAGCGTGGGCTGAAGGTTCGTCGACCCGATCTCACCTTGGCGACGATGGATCACTCGACCCCCACTCGTACCGAGCAGGTGTTCGGTGGCGCGCCGATCTCGATCGAGTCGGCCGCAAAGCAAATCAAGCAGCTCGAAAAAAACTGCGTGGAATTCGGCGTAGAGCTGCTTGGACTGCAAGATGCGAGACGCGGCATCGTCCATATCATCGGGCCAGAGCTTGGCATCACGCAGCCTGGCAAGACGATCGTGTGTGGCGACAGCCACACGTCGACCCACGGCGCGTTCGGCGCATTGGCCTTCGGCATCGGCACGACGGAAGTGGGTCACGTGCTCGCGACCCAATGCCTGCTACAAAAGAAACCGAAAACCTGTGCCATTGAGGTTCGCGGAAAGTTACCCGTCGGTGTGACGCCGAAAGATCTCATCCTCGCAATCATCGGCAAGGTCGGCGTATCGGGTGGTACCGGCTATGTTTTCGAGTATCGAGGTGAGGCCATCCGCGCGATGTCGATGGATCAGCGCATGACGATCTGCAACATGTCGATCGAAGCCGGCGCTCGAGCAGGCATGATCGCTCCCGATGAGACCACGTACGCGTACCTGAAAAACACGGCGAGAGCGCCGAAGGGCAAAGCCTGGGATGACGCCGTCGCCTATTGGAAGACCCTTTCTACGGACGAGGGGGCGACGTTCGACAAGGTCGTGGAGATCGACGCCTCTGCGCTCGAACCCATGGTGACCTATGGCACTAACCCCGGCATGGTCGTTCCGGTCTCGGGACGAATCCCAGATCGTCGGGGCGATGCAGTGTTCGATGCCGCACTGAAATATATGGGCCTGACGTCCGGACAACCGATCGCCGAGGCTCCCGTCAACGTGGTGTTCGTCGGTAGCTGCACCAACGGTCGACTCGTCGACTTGAGAGCGGCTGCCAATGTTTTGCGCGGGCGCAAGGTCGCCAAAGGCGTACACATGCTCGTGGTTCCTGGGTCTCAAGAGGTCAAGCGCCTTGCCGAAGCCGAGGGCCTCGCGGAGATCTTCAAAGCAGCAGGGGCTGAATGGCGAGAGTCCGGATGTTCGATGTGTCTCGGCATGAACGGCGATACGGTCAGCAAAGGCGAATATTCCGTCAGCACCAGTAATCGAAACTTCGAAGGTCGCCAAGGCGTGGGTGCTCGCACCTTTCTTGCGAGCCCAGAAACCGCGGCGGCCTCTGCAGTGCTCGGTCGCGTCGCCGACCCTCGTCAATTCCTGAACGCCTGAGTACTCGATATGAACCCTATCACTCGTATCCGCTCGCGAACCGTCGTCATGTCCTCGAGCAACATCGACACCGATCAGATTGTTCCGGCCCGATTCCTGACGACCACGTCCAAGGAAGGCCTGGGCCAGGCGCTGTTTGCCGACTGGCGTTACGACGCGAACGGTGCGCCTCGACCTGATTTCATCCTCAACAAACCGGAGGCGGCAGGATGTCGCATTCTGGTCGCCGGTCGGAATATCGGCTGCGGTTCATCGCGCGAACACGCGCCCTGGGCGTTGGTCGACTTTGGATTTCAAGCAGTCATCAGTACCGAGATCGCCGACATCTTCAAAAATAATTCTCTCAAGAACGGCCTACTTCCGATCGTCGTCGACGAATCGACGCACTCGTGGTTGATCGAAAATCCTGGTGCCGAGATCGAAGTCGACCTCGCATCTTCAACCCTCAAGTTGCCGGAGCGACCCGCGGTGAGTTTCCCCATCGAGCCCTTCGCGCGTTTTTGCTTGATGAACGGAGTCGACGAGCTCGGCTTCCTGCTCTCGAAGAACACAGAAATCGAGGCCTACGAGGCACGACGTCGCGCATGAAAGCCCGTATCGCGGTACTCGCAGGTGACGGTATCGGCCCGGAAGTCACCGCAGAGGCGCTCCGAGTCATTCGTGCCATCGGTCGAAACTTCGGTCACGAGTTCAACCTGGACGAATTACCTTTTGGTGGTGTCGCAATCGACGAGTTCAACGATGGACTGCCCCCTCACACGCTGAAAGGCTGTCTTGCGGCCGATGGGGTCCTGCTCGGTGCGATTGGCGGGCCCAAGTGGGGCCCTGGTTCACCTGTTCGTCCCGAGGCGGCACTGTTGCGTCTTCGGGCCGAGTTGGGTGTATTCGCAAATCTCAGACCGGTCGCGGTTCAGCCCGCACTGATAAATGCCTCCCCCATCAAACCCGAATACCTCGAGGGCGTCGATCTTCTTTTCGTTCGCGAACTCACGGGAGGCATTTACTTCGGACGCAAATCGAAGGAAGCCGAACGAGCGGTCGACGAATGCGCCTATTCGGTTTTCGAAATCGAACGCGTCACGCGCATCGCAGGGCATCTGGCGAGACAACGTCGTAGCAAAATCACTCAAATCGACAAATCGAATGTGCTCGAAACTTCTCGTCTTTGGCGCGTCGTCACCGAGCGCGTCATTCGCGAGGAGTTCCCTGGGGTATCCATCGAACACATGTTCGTCGACGCCGCAGCGATGCACCTCATTCGAAACCCTCGTAGTTTCGACGTCATTCTGACCGAGAATTTATTCGGCGATATCCTGACAGACGAAGCGGCGATGCTCGCAGGGTCGCTCGGCGTGTTGCCCTCCGCGGCCCTTGGAGACAATCGTCGCGGCCTCTACGAGCCGATTCATGGCTCCGCACCGGATATCGCAGGCCGGGGCATCGCGAACCCCTGCGGCACGATTCTGAGCGCCGCACTGCTGATGCGTCATTCGTTGGGTCTTGAGGCGGAGGCCAAGGCCATCGAATCCGCTGTGGCTCGCGCGCTCGCCGCGGGAGCACGAACAGCCGACATCAGCGCTGCGGGCGAGGAAACGCTCTCGACGCGCGCCATGGGTGACGCGGTGCTAGCGGCTCTTTGATCATCACTTAGCGGATGGCCTTGAGCCCCTGCTCCAGATCGCCTCTGAGATCCGATTCGGCTTCGATGCCAATCGACAACCGTAAGAGCCCATCGACGAGGCCGGCGGCGGCACGCGCATCGGGGTCCATGGCGGCATGAGTCATCGTCGCCGGGTGCGCGATCAGACTCTCCACGCCACCCAACGACTCGGCGAGCGAAAACAACTCGAGGGATGACACGAACCGCTCGACCGCGGGCACACCCCCTTCGAGTTCGAGCGTCAGAATGGAGCCGAAGCCTCTTTGCTGACGCTTCGCCAACTCGTGACCGGGATGTGAGGAAAGCCCCGGGTAATAGATTTTTCGAATCCCCGCCTGCGTGGCGAGCCAATTTGCGAGTGCGTTGGCATTCGACTCATGCTGGGCCATTCGCGCATGCAGCGTGCGTAGCCCGCGCAAGGTCAAGAAACTGTCGAACGCTGAGCCGGTCATTCCAAGTGCATTCGCCCACCACGCGAGTTGCTGTGCCGTCTCGGATTTCGCCGCGATCACGGCACCCCCCACCACGTCGCTATGACCATTGATGTATTTCGTGGTCGAGTGCACCACGATATCGGCGCCGAGTTGCAAAGGATTTTGAAGCGCCGGGGACAGGAACGTATTGTCGACCGCTACGATCGCTCCGACTGCGTGGGCCGCAGCGGCGACTGCCTCGATGTCCGTGATGCGTAGCAAGGGATTGCTCGGTGTTTCGATCCAACAGAGCGCCGAAGGCTGGAGTAGCGCCGCGCGCCAGGCTTGAGGATCTGCAAAATTTACGAACTCGACGACGAAATCGCCACGTCGTTGCCAAGCAGACAACAAACGGAACGTACCGCCGTAGCAATCATGAGGTGCCACGATCCGCGAACCGCGCGGAAGCAATTGCCCGACGAGCGCGATGGCTCCCATACCTGAACCCGTCACGACCGCTCCCTGCCCGCCTTCCAAGCCGTTCAAGGCCTCTGCAAGAAGATCTCGCGTGGGGTTTCCCGATCGAGAGTAGTCATAACGACCCTTCTCGCCGAACCTAGGAAAGGTGTAAGTCGAACTGAGATGGATCGGCGGGACGACTGCGCCTGTCGTCGCATCGGTTTCGAGACCGGCCCGAACTGCCAGGGTTATAGGATCTTTCTTGCTACTCATACTCGTTCGACTCCAAACGAAACTCAGGGCACTTTGGGAAGCACTTCGGTAAAAATTTGTCGTAGCGCTTCGCCTTCTTTCAAAAAGGCATCGTGCCCGTAAACCGACGAAATCTCGTAAAGACGCGCCTTGGGTAATCGCGTACACATCGTCCGCATGTCAGCCACGGGAACCAACTGGTCTTCGAGTACCGCGATGGCTGTGACAGGAACGGCCACCTGAGCTGCCTCGACATGGTGCAGATCGATGGACTCCGATAGCGTCAAAAATGAATCGGGCTGATAGCGACGAGCATAGTCTTCCCCTCGCGCCATCAAGTATTCCTCGACGGGAAACACGAAGCGTCCGTCACGCTGTTGCGGCGCACGTGAAAACCGAGTGGCAAACTCCTCGGTACTGCGATAGGTCGCCATGGCAAGCGCCCGGGCCAGCTCGAGACCTTGCTGGGGTCTTCCGGCCTCGATACCAAACCGCACGAGGCGACGCTGCACACTCCGCCACGCCGTCGACATTGGGCTTGTTCGATCGGCGGCACTGATGACGACTAACCTCGCGACTCGACCAGGAAACCGCTCGGCGAATGCCAACGCCACCATGCCACCATACGAGGCACCGACGATTGTGTCGAGTACGGCAATTTGTAGATGATCGAGCACACGCCGAAGGATTTCGGCCTGATCGTAGGTCGATACCGACGGAAAGGGCTGGCCATGCTTCGGGCCGCTGGTTTCACCACTGCCGCCGAGATAGTCGAAGGAAAGAATCCGAAATTTTTCGCAGGGTATGGCCCGACCCGGTCCGACGACTTCGGACCACCAACCCTCGTTCGTTTTGTCGAACTGGGTCGAAAAAATATGCCGATGGGCGGAAATACCACCTAAGGCCAGCACGACGGGCGCGCTCGGGGAGCCGGTGAGACGCCACCCGACCTGAACCGAGCCGAGCACCCCACCATGGTGCAACGGCAGCCCCCCGCCGACCTCTAAAATGCCTTCTCGGCAATTGAGCTCGACATGGGCACCCTCGGCCGTCGACTGAGTAAGACCCGGTTTTTTGTCGGTAAACGCTGTCATGTCTGCCTCAAGATCGCTCATCTGACGCCTCCCAAAGGGAGTAGCGCGGAGTTGGCACCTTGCCCAGAGCGGGCGGCTCTGGCGGTTGCCCCGGCGTCTTCGGGCCTTTCCCTCAGCCGGTCTCGATGAACGTCGGAATATTACGCGTTGGCTAAAGCCAGAGTCAACGACCCGCTTGCCAGGGTTGCTACAATGTTTTAACGTATTAAAACATTAGCACGTTGAAATCCATCGGCGGTCCCTCATGAAAACCCACACCCGGCAGTCCCCTCGTCAAGAGGCCAAGGCTGAGCGCAATCTTTACCAAGCCATCCTGACCCTTCGAACCGTCGACGAGTGTCGCGCTTTTTTCCGCGACCTTTGCACCCCGGCAGAACTTCAGGCGATGTCCGATCGATGGGCCGTCGTCGAGTGGCTAGAGCGAGGCCTGCCCTACCGCGAGATTCACAAGCAAACGGGCGTCAGCGTCACGACGATCACGCGGGTCGCCCGATACGTCGGCGCCGGAAACGGGGGCTACGACATCGCCGCGAGGCGCGTGGCCAACGGCAAGTCCGCAAACACGATCGGTCGCTGAGGAAATTCCATGGACAAACTTTTGCGACTCAAACTGGCGATTCAAAAATCGGGGCGTCTGACAGAACTGTCGACTGATCTTCTAGTTCGCTGCGGCCTGAAGTTCTCGCGAGCCAAAGATCAGCTGCTCGGGTTCGGTGAGAACATGCCGCTCGATCTGCTCTTCGTGCGAGACGACGATATTCCAGACCTTGTTGAAGAAGATGTCTGCGACTTGGGCTTAGTGGGTCTCAACGTTGTCGAGGAGAAAAGACTCGAACTTGCTGCGCGCGGTCATTCCGCCCAGTTCGAAATTCTACGTTCACTCGACTTTGGTCGATGCCGACTGTCCATCGCGGTGCCGGAAGAGTTTCGCTGGAATGGCCCATCTTCACTCGCGGGTCGCCGTATCGCCACGACCTACCCCTACGCGCTGGCGAAGTGGCTTGCCGATCGCGATATTCGGGCCGAGATCGTCACGCTCTCGGGTGCAGTCGAAATCGCACCGCGACTCGGCCGCGCAGATGCCATCTGCGATCTGGTGTCGACGGGCTCGACGCTTGAAGCTAATCGATTGCGCGAAGTAGACGTTTTACTTGAAAGTCACGCCGTGCTCGTCCGAACCCCTATCGAACTCCCGAAAGAGAAATCGGACTGGGTCGAGCGGCTACTCATGCGTATCGACGGCGTTCAACAGGTACGCGAGAGCAAGTACATCATGCTGCACGCGCCCCGTGCCGCTTTACCTGCGATACGAAGTCTGTTGCCGGGTAGCGAATCTCCTACCATCATGCCGCTCGAGGGCAGCGCTGATAAGGTCGCCATCCACGCCGTTTGCCGAGAGAATGTTTTCTGGGAAACGCTCGAAGCGCTCAAGGCGGCTGGAGCGAGCTCACTTCTTGTTCTGCCCGTCGAAAAAATGCTGACATGAAGTTGCCGATCATCGAGTACTCGGCGCTGGGTGAGCCGGAACGACGCGCCGCATTGTCTCGGCCCGCGTCCGATCAACGCGAGAATGTCGTGTCGCTCGTACGCGAAACGATCACGCGCGTCAGAGCCGAAGGCGATACCGCGCTCCTCGACTATGCGCAACGCTTTGACGGTGGTGCACCAGTCAATCTTCGCGTACCGACATCAGAAGTCGACGAAGCGATGTCCCGGGTGGGCGCAGAGGCCCTTCGTGCATTGCAGCGAGCTATCGAGAACGTTCGTCGTTTTCATGCCGCACAGATCGCTCCGAGCCTCTCTATCGAAACCTCGCGCGGGGTTCGGTGCGAGCGCGTATTCAGACCGATCGATTCGGTCGGGTTGTATGTCCCCGGCGGGAGCGCCCCGCTGCCGTCCGCATTGATCATGTCGGCCGTACCTGCGGGTATCGCCGGTTGTAAGAGACGCGTGGTGTGCTCACCCGGTACCCAGAAGGGGCGCATTGATCCCGTGATTCTGGCCACGGCGCGTCTTTGCGGTATCGACGAAATCTTTGCCATTGGCGGTGCGCAGGCGATCGCCGCGATGGCCTACGGCACGCCCACCATCCCGAAGGTCGAGAAGATCTTTGGTCCCGGCTCGACTTGGGTCACGACGGCCAAGCAACTCGTAGCGGCCGACCCGGATGGCGCAGCGCTCGATCTTCCTGCAGGTCCGTCCGAGGTGCTCGTCATCGCAGACGAACATGCCGATACGGCCTTCGTCGCCGCAGACTTGCTTGCTCAGGCGGAGCACGACCCGCTTTCTCAGGCCATTCTGCTCACGACCTCTCTCGCGCTCGCAGAGCGGGTGCGCGATCAAGCCATGGCGTTCCTCGGTGGCCTTTCACGCGCTGCCATTCTTGATGAGTCACTGGCCCGTAGCCGAATCATCGTTGTCGCCGATATCGATGAAGCAATTGAGATCTCCAATCATTACGCGCCTGAGCATCTCATCCTGCAGATCTCCGAACCTCGCCGATGGCTCGAGCGCATTCGCGCGGCAGGCTCGGTGTTCCTCGGCCCTTGGAGCCCAGAGCCCATGGGCGATTACTGCTCAGGCACCAATCACGTGCTGCCGACCTATGGCTACGCTCGAGCGTACAGCGGATTATCGTTAGCCGACTTTCAACGACGAATCACCGTGCAAGAACTGACGCGGGAGGGACTGCGCGACCTCGGTCCGACCGCAACGACCCTTGCCCGTCTCGAAGGCTTGGACGCCCACGCCTTGGCTGTAGATCTTCGCCTGGGCGCGCTCGGACGTACGCTAGAGACCGCGGGCGGTCCTACATCGATCGACGATATGACGACCCGACTCGCTCGCCCTTCGATCTTGTCGCTTCGCGCTTACGAGCATGCACATTGGGACTCACGATTCGAGCGTCTACACGCCAACGAATCACCCTGGCCTCCACCGATTGATGCAGAGGGCGATCGCCTTGCTCTCAACCGCTACCCCGAGCCTCAGCCACAGGCATTGATCGACGCGCTCGCCTCCAACTATGGCGTCGCGAGCTCTGACGTGTTGGTCTCACGCGGCAGTGACGAAGGGATCGACCTCCTGACGCGCGTATTCTGCGAAGCGGGACGAGACTCCGTCATCGTCTGCCCGCCTACCTTCGGCATGTATGCCGTTGCAGCAGCCACTCAGGGAGCGAAGGTTCACGATGCGCCGCTCACGGCCGATTTTCAGCTCGATGTCGCGAAGATCAAATCGTTCATCGATGCCGGTTCGAAAATCCTCTGGATTTGTTCACCCAACAACCCCACCGGCAACCTCCTCGATTCCACGGATATCGAGTCAATTCTCGACTACTCAAAAAATCGTTGTCTCGTGGTCATCGATGAGGCGTATGCCGAATTTTCGCAGGCGCCATCGTGGATAACGCGACGCGATGCCTATCCTAACTTGGTCATCCTTCGAACTCTGTCCAAGGCTTATGGGCTCGCCGGCGCTCGTATCGGCTGTCTGATCGCGTCTCCGGTCGTGATCAGACTACTTCGAAAAATCATTCCGCCCTACGCCATTGCGAGCGCAAGTGTCGATGAAGCACTTCGCACTCTTCAATTGGCGTCGAAAGCCGTAATCGACTCTCGAATCACCTCGACGCTCAAAGAGCGCGAGCGTTTAGCAGGTGAACTGCGGTCCTCGCCGCTGATCGCAACGGTATACCCGAGCCACAGCAACTTTCTGCTCGTCCAGCCTCATGACTCGTCGGCCGTACTCAAACGCCTTAAGGACATCGGAATCCTGGTGCGCGACTTCTCGGGTCGTAGCTCACTCGGACCGGCGATACGAATCACGGTCGGATCTCCCGAACAAAACGACCGAATCATCACGGCGATATCATCCGAGTCGCCCGGACGCGGAAAACCATGAAAGTACTATTCATCGATCGGGACGGAACGCTCATCGAAGAGCCCTCAGACGAGCAAGTCGACTCACTTTCCAAAGTGCGCTTCGTGCCTGGCGTATTCGCCGCGCTCAATGGCCTGCAAACCGCCGGCTTTCGATTGGTCATGGTCACTAACCAAGACGGCCTTGGTACCGAGTCTTTTCCCACGCCTCATTTCGAAGCGCCGCAAGCGTTCGTACTAGACGCCTTTGCAAGCCAGGGGATCCACTTCGACAAGGTTTTCATTTGTCCTCATCGTCGGGACGAAGGTTGCGACTGTCGGAAGCCGAAGACGGCGCTGGTCGACGACTGGATCAACTCCAACGATGTCGACTTGAAATCGAGCGCGGTGATCGGTGATCGCGATACCGATATGGCGTTTGCCGATAATCTCAGTGTGAGGGGCTTGAGGTTCTCACTCTCGGGTCCTGCATCCCAAACATGGCCGGGTATCGCAAGCACACTGCTCGCCCGAGAGGCGATCGTCGAACGGGTTACTCGAGAGACGTGTATCCGGGTTTCGGTGAACCTCGATAGCGACCAACCGAGCCGCGTATCTACCGGACTTGGCTTCTTCGATCATATGCTCGAGCAAATCGCGAAGCACGGCGGCTTTGCACTCTCTCTAGAGTGCCAAGGTGATCTCCACATCGATGAGCATCACACCATCGAAGACTGCGCACTCGCGCTCGGCGAGGCACTGCGTAAAGCATTGGGGGATAAGCGAGGCATTCAACGCTACGGCTTCTTGCTCCCGATGGACGAAGCTCGCGCGCAGGTCGCGATCGACCTTTCCGGCCGCGCCTACAGTGTGTTTGAAGGTACGTTCGGACGCGATCAGGTGGGCGGGCTTCCGACCGAATTGGTCCCCCATTTTTTTCGCTCGTTAGCCGACTCACTCGGAGCGGCCATCCACGTTTCCGTGACTGGCGACAATACCCATCATCAGATCGAAGCCTGCTTTAAAGGCGTAGGACGCGCGTTACGAATGGCCGTGCGTCGCGAAGGGGACGATTTACCCAGCACCAAGGGTACGTTGTGACGATCGGAAGTCCGGTGGTGATCGTCGACTCCGGTGGCGCCAACCTCGCCTCGGTCGGCTATGCATTCGAACGCCTTGGCGTCGAGTCCGTGATCACCCACGATCCAAAAAAAATTCTCGCCGCGGAGCGCGTGCTACTTCCGGGTGTCGGGAATGCCTCCTCGATCATGGCAAGACTGAATGAGTACGAGCTCGTGCCAGTGGTTCGATCACTCACCTGTCCCGTGCTCGGCATTTGCCTAGGAATGCAATTGCTTTTCGACTGGTCTGCGGAGGGTGACACCGTCGGGCTCGGAATCATTCCAGGCCGAGTCGAGCCTTTTCACGCCACTCAGGGTCTCCCCATTCCGCACATGGGGTGGAACTCACTCCGTCTGCATCGCACTGATCCTTTGTTGCTCGGACTGAGTGATGAGGACTGGTTTTATTTCGTGCACGGGTATGTCGCCCCAATCAGCCCACGACATACACTGGCCTCCACCGTTTACGGCCAAGAATTTCCATCCGTCGTGCGCCAGTCGAATTTCTGGGGAGTGCAGTTCCATCCCGAGCGTTCCGGAAAGTCCGGAGCACGATTGCTGTCTAATTTTTTGAAGCTGTCACCATGCGCCTGATTCCCTCCATCGACTTACGCGGCGGCCAATGCGTTAGGTTGCTCCACGGCGACTTCGCGCGCGAAACCGTCTACCAAGTCGACCCAGTCGAGCTTGCAGAGCGCTATCGACGACTCGGCGCAAAATGGCTCCATCTCGTAGATCTCGACGGCGCACGCGACGGCGCGATCGCCAATCGACAAGCCATCCTTGCGATGGCGAAAATCCCCAAACTGTCGCTTCAGGTCGGGGGTGGCGTTCGCAGCGCCGCAGTGGTCGATGAGTTGTTGTCGGCCGGCGTCGCCCGTGTGGTCGTCGGTAGTGCCGCCATCGAGAAGTCAGTCGAGGTCGGCACCTGGATGCGATTTTTCGGGAAGACCCGAATATGCCTCGCTCTCGATGTGCGCGTCGAAGCGGGTGAACCGCTCATACAAACCCGCGGCTGGACTCAGGCGACGAACATGACCTTATGGCAATCCGTCGAGCAATTTCTCCGCTCCGGATTGCAGCATGTGCTGTGCACCGATATCGGACGCGATGGCGCTCTCTCCGGCCCGAACATCGATCTTTACCGAGAGTGCTTGACTCGTTTCCCCAAGATCAAATGGCAAGCTTCCGGAGGAATTCGCGATGTCACCGATCTCGAACTTCTCAGCGCGATGGGAATGAGCGCGGCCATCAGCGGCCGTGCCCTCCTCGAGGGTCATCTCGATGACCTCGAACTTCAGAAGTGGATGCGAGGTTAAGGTGCTCGCTCGTCGAATCATTCCCTGCCTCGATGTTCGAGACGGCCAGGTGGTCAAAGGCGTTAGATTTCGCGATCACCGAGTCGTCGGCGACATCCTCGAGCTCGCAACGCGTTACCGCGATGAAGGTGCCGATGAGCTGGTGTTTTACGATATCACCGCGAGCCCGGATGGTCGTACCGTCGATCGCCAATGGATATCCAAGATTGCTCGAGTACTGGATATCCCGTTTTGTGTGGCCGGAGGAATTCGCAGCATCCGAGACGCCGAGGACGTGCTGAGAGCCGGCGCAGAAAAAATCTCGGTCAATTCCCCTGCGCTCGAGAACCCACCTCTGATCGATCAGTTGGCACAACGCTTCGGCAGCCAATGCGTCGTCGTCGGAATCGATAGCGATACGACGCCAGAAGGCTATCGGGTCCGACAATACACAGGCGATCAATCGAGATCACGCGATTCCGGACGCGTGACCCTCGATTGGTTGCGCGAAGCGCAAGACCGCGGCGCAGGAGAAGTGGTGCTCAATTGCATGGCGAGCGATGGGGTCCGTAGCGGGTACGATCTCGATCAACTTCAATCACTGCGAGACGCGTGTCGCGTACCGATGGTCGCCTCCGGCGGCGCGGGCTCGGCACAGCACTTCATCGAGGTGTTTAAGTTGGCTCGGGTTGATGCCGCGCTCGCTGCGAGCGTCTTTCACAGCGGCGCTCTGCACATCACGCCACTCAAAGCGACGTTACGTGACGCCGGAATCGAGGTTCGCCCATGATGCTCTCAATTGATAACGTCGAGACACTCCACTTCGGCGAAGACGGACTCCTACCCGTCATCGCCCAGAACGTCGACTCTGGCGAAGTCTTGATGGTGGCTTGGGCGAACCGCGAGGCCGTCAACGCCAGTCTAGTTTCCGGCAGAGCGGTGTTTTGGAGCCGAAGTCGACAGCAATTATGGGAGAAAGGCGAGACGTCCGGGCATACGCTGGCCATTTCGTCGATCCATGCCGATTGCGATCGGGACACGCTTCTGATGCTTGTGAGACCTAACGGGGCGGCATGCCATACAGGGACAATGACCTGCTTTTCGGACACTCCACTCACGCGAGGAGGGCCCTACGGGTTTTTGGCTACTCTCGATCACGTCATCGATCAGCGACTTCATTCGACAGACCCGAAGAGCTACACGGCACGACTGATCGCTGAAGGACCGAAACGATTGGCGCAGAAGGTCGGGGAAGAAGGTGTCGAAACGGCGCTGGCGCTATCGAGCGGTAGCGACGATGACGCGCAAAGCGAGGCCGCTGACCTGCTGTTTCATCTCATCGTGGCGCTGAAGGCGCGAGGGATGACACTCACGGAAGTGATCGACGAGTTAAATCGACGTCACCGAACGAGCTGAATGTCGAGTACACATTCTTCGGCTGGCGCGCGCAGATTGTAGTTCGACGACATCGAGGCGCCGTAGGCGCCCGCCGTCGCGATCAGAACAACATCCCCCTCTTGTGTCCGGCAGGGCATCGCACGGGAGTGACCCAGCACATCGCCGGTTTCGCAGATCGGCCCTACTACATCGCACAGCAGAGTGTCGTGATCCTCAATTCGCGTCAGGTTCACGATGTCGTGATGTGCCCCGTAAAGGGCTGGGCGAATCAAGGAATTCATCCCTGTTGCCACGCCGACGAAACTGGCATCACCCTTGCCTTTTATTTGAGTGACTTTCGCAAGCAGAACCCCAGCTTCGGCTACGACATAACGCCCTGGCTCAATCCACAACGCGATCCCGCCTAACGACTTTTTCAGCTCAAGCATCGCTGAATCAAACGCCGCGAAGTCGAACTCCGGCGCGCCTTGCCGATCGGGAACGCCGATACCGCCGCCGAGATCGAGCACACGAACGTCTGGGAAGGCATTCAAAAGACCCGCCAGATAGCGCCCGGTGTCACGCCAGTTATTGACGTCGAACACGCCGCTGCCAGCATGGGCATGGAGCCCAACGATTCGCGCGCCCGCCTTCAACGCCCTGTCGCGTAGAACCTCTACCTCTCCCCGCGCGACGCCGAACTTCGACGCTACGCCGCCCGTTCGAACGTGGGCGTGGTGTCCACGACCCGCACCCGGATCAAGGCGGACAAAGATGTCGCGTCCCGCAAAAACCTCGGGCCAATGCTCGAGTGGATAGAGGTTATCTAAGGTTACGGTGACGCCCTGCTCGAAGGCCCAGACGTACTCGTCGCGAGCGGCGAAATTCGGTGTGAAGAGCACCTCTCGTCGATCGATATCAGACAGGGACGCCATCGCCCGTTCAACCTCGCCGCGCGAGACGCACTCGATCGATACGCCGTTCCGCCTAACTTCGCGAAGGATCATCGGATGCGGATTCGCTTTCATCGCGTAAGACACGCGATCGATGGACTGCAGTGACTTCAACTTCACACAACGATCACGAATCGTTTCCAGGTCGTATACGTACGCCGACTCGCGAGTCGACATCATCGACAGCAGCGTCTGGCGCTTATGCAGCCACCAAGGCGGGGTCACGGAGGCGCTTGTAGACGAGGTGGCGAACAGCTGCTGCCACGTCGGCCCGAGAACAGCGTCGTTCCGCACTGGATCAACCAACAAATGATGAAGATCGTCGACCAATCGATCGCCTTGCGACTCGTCGACGACGAACGTGAGATTTAGATCGTTTGCAGCTTGACTGACGAGGTATATGCGCTGCTCGGCAAAGAGCTCGAGCGCCGGACCCAACTGATGCAGGATGCTGCGGATGTTGCGCCCGACGAGACTGACCGACGCGCAAGGCCCGATGATTTCTGCGCGGCCTAGCGAGGCAAGATCAGTTTGCAGTCTTTGAAGCACAAGCTGGTCGATGGCATTCGCTTGCGGGTCGAGAGACACGGTCACGTTCGTCTCAGAGGTTGAGACGAGATCGATGGATAATCCGTGCTGCTTGAAAATCTGGAACGCGTCGGCCAGAAAGCCGACCTCGTGCCACATGCCCGGGCTCTCGAGCGAAATCAGAGTCACGCCTTTTTTGACGCATACCGCCTTGACCTGAGCGGCATCGGTCGGCGGGCTCTCGCTGATACGCGTACCGCGCATCTCAGGAACTTGAGTCGCGTAAACGTAGATCGGGATCGAATACTCTCGGGCGGGTAATAAACAGCGCGGATGCAACACCTTCGCACCGGCAGTCGCAACTTCCTGAGCTTCGTCGAACGTCAACTCAAGAAGCTGCCTCGCCCCCGCTGTCGAGCGCGGATTCGCACTGAACATCCCGGGCACATCCGTCCAGATCTCAAGCTGTCGTGCCCGCAGTATGGCGGCGAAGTAGGCGCCGGACGTATCCGATCCGCCTCGCCCCAACAGCACCGTTTCTCCCGAAGCGTTACTCGCAATGAACCCTTGCGTAATCAAAAGACGCCCCTGTGCCGCGAGCCGATCCCGGATATCGTCGTTTGGAGCGAAATCGCACGTTGCCGAGAGGTACTCCGCTCGAACGGTTGCCGCCTGTCGGGAAGTGGACTTTAGATATTCCCGCGCGTCGACCCAAACGGCATCGAGCGTGTTGATACTTAAAAATCGAGCGCCGATCGTCGTCGCCAGCAATTCGCCCATCGCCATGACGCGAGCTCGTACCCTATCGTCCGCGCCTCGCTTTTCCTGCACATCAGATAGAAGAGACGCCAAATCTTGGAAGAAAGGCTCGAGCAGCTCCGACACCTCGATCTTCAAAGAGGAGGCAAGCTCGAGGTGACGAGCACGCAAATCGCTTAAGAGCGGCGTGTGCGCGCCCTCGACGGCCGCAGCAAGAAGTCGTTCGAGTCGATCGGTGACTCCACTCAGCGCCGAATGAACGATTAAAACGTTGGCGCCTGATGCGAGACGATCACACGCAATGGCGTGGATATTTCGCCAATTTGAGACAGACGAAACGCTTGTCCCGCCAAACTTGAGGACGACCCAATCGCTATCGGAAGACGTCATGCGGCCCCTCCGATATCAAAGTTCGTCGTCGTAGAATTCTCTGAGATCTTTGGCGAGTTTTTTATCGGCAAGCACTTCTTCGAGCTTGCTCCAAGCCGCCTTACCGCGCTTGCCCGGGGTGGGCCGCGCTCGGCGATCTACACGATCGAGAAAACGATCGTAATCCTGATCTTCTTCGTTGCTGGCCGCCTCGCCGAGCATCTCCTCGTCGAGATCGAAGCCTTCAGAATCTCGTTCGGACATCTTAAACCCTTAAAAATCAAGGGGTTACGCTTAACCCCGGGGAATGGACCGGGGAACTATAGCGAAAACGCGGCAAGGCGCAAGTTCAACTGCGACGGACGCCATCCCTGACGGACACGGGAGCTCCTCGAGAGAGGCCGAGCGCATCGACCGCCCTACCCTCGGCGACGGCGATTTCGACCACCCCGAAGGAATTGAACAAGGCGATGGGATCGCCCGGCCGAGCGTCGCCATAGGTTCGGCGAAGAGACAAAGAAAGCTTTCCCGCGTGAACGACGGGATCGATCAGTTTCTCGCACAAGCGTCGATCGATGTTCGTAATCAGATTGCCGAAATGATCGATCGTGATGACGACTCCAGAAACACGCTGCTCATTGGCGGTCGCCTCGTCGACCCATCCTGGGATGAGCGCGTCGATCAAACGGCCAATGCCCTCAGGCTTGACTCGATCATCGGCGAGAGCCGCTGCGACGGGCGCAAAGATATCCCGGCCGTGAAATGTGGCGCTCGGTCGATCGACGCCTAGACCTTCCAGACGTCCCATGTCGAGATGCCACAACCGAGCATCGTCGCGACCGCTGATCACTTCGCCCAATAATCCGTTGTCAGGCGCGAGAAACACATGGCCGTCGAGCATCACCATCGCGATGTCCCTCGCCGTACCGACACCTGGATCAACGACGGCCACATGCACCGTCCCTTCGGGAAAATACTGGAATGACCGACGCAGCCAAAATCCGGCCTCGGCTGGCCAATGGGCGACGATGTCGTGAGTCAGATCGACGATGCGAACCGTTGGCGCGGTAGCGAGGATCCGACCTTTCATGACTCCAACAAAGGGATCACGCAGTCCGAAATCGGAGGTCAGGGTGATCAGACCACTCGGTTTAAACATTTGGCTAGCCTTTTATCTTTTAGCGTGAGACAACGGACGGCGACTGAGCCGTCGAGTCGATCTTGGGCGCATTCTCTTCTGGACCAAGTTCGAGCCCGATCATGACGGGTATTCCGCTGGCCTCACGTAGAGCCTCGATGGCGATATCCCAATTGATCGCGACCTCAGACACCCCGAGCAACGCATCGAGTCTAGTCTCGAAATCCTCGAGCTTGACGGCGACGGACTGGCCCTGCGCGTCGACGGGTGGGTGAACCTCGATCCACACCTCACCATCGACCCGGGTCATCTTGAGAGGCTCATTGATCAAACTCACGCGAGTTCCGACCTTCACCGCTTCGAACAACACCGCCACATCTTCGGGGTACATGCGAAGGCAGCCGTGGGTCACGGCCATCCCGACGGCATCGGGATTATTTGTGCCGTGAATCAGGTACGCCCCTCCTGGGATATTGAGCCTTAGCGCATGTGCTCCGAGCGGATTCTTCGGCCCCGGAGGAACGACGTTAGGCAAAGGATCACCGCGGGCCTCATGCTCTTTGCGAACGGACTCTGGTGGATACCACGGAGGATCTTTCTGCTTAGAGATCACCTTGGTCGTGCCGATCGGTGTTTGCCAATCCATTTTTCCGACACTGACCGGGAAGGTCATCACCTTGGCGGGCTCACCGCTCTTTGGCTTCGGAAAAAAATACATCCGATGCTCGGGAAGATTGACAACGATTCCCTCACGCTCAGCCGGAGGGAGCAGCCGTTGTCCGGGAATGACGATTTGAGTGCCCTCTCCGGGCAACCAGGGGTCGACCCCCTTGTTGACCCGCACAAGCTCTTCGTAACCGAGGCTGTAGCGACGAGCGATTTCGATTAGCGTGTCTTCGTAGCGCGTGCGGATACGCTCGACCTTGCCGAAGATATCGCCCCCGTCTTCGCGGAGCTCGAACTCCACCGCACTCAAGGGAAGCGAGAAACCAAGAAGCGCCGCGACGATTACCGCGCGCAAAATCAGCGTCACGCCAAGGCTCCTCCGAAAGAGGCGGCTTCTTGAGCCGCCGCTCCAAGAACCTCCTCTGGGTTCACTTTGGCAAGCCCAAGGCGCATGGCCGGCGCAACGAGCGGCAACCTCGAGGCGACGTTCGATGCATCACCTTTTGCGTCTACGAAAATACCGGCGACGTAAAGAAGATCGGTGACCGGGTCATCAGCCGACGGATCGCGAGCGTTCTCGTAATTGGTGGCAGCCCGAATGACTGCGTCGGGAAACTCCCACCCTTTGAGCATTGTGCTAGTCAGCTTCACGTGCCAAGTCTGCAGCAGATGCTCGACGGCTGCAAAGTCGTTGAGCACTTCTTCGTGCGCCGCCATCTCTGCAAGCAAATAAATCTTGCCGACCCCCGAGAGCATTCCCCCCAGAATCATGGCGTCTCGATCGACCCTTCGCCCCTCGACCTGAAGCGATAGCGCTCGCGCAAACGTAGCAAGCTCCACACAACGGCCCCAGATCTCCCCCATCCGTCCCTGCACCGGTTTGTAGAGCTTCATGTCACGCAAGCTGGCGAATGCATAGGCGAGCACCACGGTTCGCAGCGCCGCAAGACCGATTCGAGCGATGGCGCCCGAGATCGTGGTGGTCGGCCCGGAAGAGGATCGATAGGCAGCCGAGTTGGCCATCGAGATGACCCGCTGGCTCAGGGCTGGATCGGCGCGAACGATACGCTCTAGGGTTTGCGTTGATACGAAGTCGTCTTTTAGTTCGACGAGCAGACGAATGCAGGAATCGGGAAACCCCGCAATTTCGATCGAGCCGGCGGCGATATCGCCCTGCAGTTTTGAAAGAAACTGCCTTGCGTCGAGACCCATCTCGGTCCCCTCATTAATGAATGCCTAAAAACGATGCTCAGCGCGTTGGAGGCGGAGCCTTGGGAATCTCGAGCGGCTGGTCACGCGTCTGCGAATACAAACTTTGACCCGCACGCTCTGGCTGAAGGATAGCAAGAAGCACGCGCCGATTGGCGGTGCGCCCTGCTGCCGAATCATTGGACTGAGTGGGCCGGTACTCGCCGAGGCCCAAGGCTGTCATTTGAGTTGGCGACACGCCACCCGCTGCAAGGAGACGGATGACAGCCGACGCGCGCGCCGCCGACAACTCCCAGTTACTGGGAAAGACTGTGCTGGCGATAGGCACGTTGTCGGTGTGGCCCTCGACAAATATCGGGTTGGGCAGCCCTGTCAACACCGAGGATAAACGCTTGACGATTTCGGTCGCCGAAGGTGTGAGCGTCGCCGAACCACTCGGAAACAGTACGTCGTTCTTGATTTCAACTTCAAGCCAGTTTTGATGCTTTCGAATGATGACCTCGTCTTTGAGGACGAGCGGCGCCATCGCTCGCGCGATTTCGTCACCGATCTCGGCAAGCGCTGCCGGATTTTGTTTTAAAAGCGAAGGGGGCGTCGCGTTCTGTCCGGCGATCGGCGGGTTTTGCAAGGGAATGAGATCAGCGCTCGGAATTCCGTCTTCGGTCTTTGGCGCGATGGGCGTCTGACGCATCGGTTCACCGCGAAACGCCGCCGCCATGGAGTCGGCCATCACTCGATACTTACCTTCGTTCAAAGACGATATCGAATACATGACAACAAAGAATGCTAATAGCAAAACATCAAATCTTCGAAGGCGACACGAGACTTTTTGAAGCCCGTCGTGTTCACATTCGCGAGGTTGTTGGCGACGACTGTCATACGCGTCTGCTGCGCCTCGAGACCGGTTTTCGCTGCCCAAAGTGATGCGTCCATAGTTCGTTAACCTCTTTAAACCTAATTAACCCGTCATCGACAGCAGCGACTGCGCGCTGCGGGCGTTCTCTTCGACCGCACGGATGGTGCGCATTTGCATCTCGAAACTTCGTGAAAGCTCGATCATGTTCACGAGCACCTCAGCGCCGTTGACATTGCTGCCTTCTAACGCGCCAGACTGAACACGCACGGCCGGGTCGGAAACCGCGAAGCTGCCGTTACGATCTCGAAACAACCCGTCGACACCGCGCTGCAAGGAGAGCGGATCAGGATTGACGAGCTTGATCTTGCCCACGATGGTCGCTGATTCGGGACCCTGCCCGATCGGGACGATGCTGATCTCTCCAGTCGCGGCGATCGTCAGCGACGTATGCTGCGGAATGACGAGTCGCCCGCCATCACCCAAGACGTATTGATTCGCGGCATTACGGAGCTCACCGAGCTCGTTGATATGCAAACTACCGGCGCGGGTAAAGGCCTCACGACCGAGCTCATCTTCGACCACCAACCAACCCGGTCCAGTGAGCGCGACATCCAATTCGCGATTGGTGACTTGGAGTGGACCATTGTCCGTGCTAAACGTCTCGCGAGCGCGAACGACGTTCACGCGCGCAGCGCCGCCAGACTCGGCTGGCTCAGAGGACGTCAGGTGCGCCCGGAACCCAGACGTATTGATATTCGCGAGGTTATGGCTGTTGATGCCTTGGGCGCGAAGTGCGACCTTCGCACCACCCATCGACGTATACACTACTTTATCCATAAATCGCTCCTGTCACGTCGCTCAACGAATGTTGATGATCGACTGCGCGATCGCGTCGGCCGTTGTGATCGACTTCGCGTTTGCCTGGAAATTTCTCTGCGCGGTGATCATGTGTACGAGCTGCTCGGCGATATCGACGTTTGAGCCCTCGAGCGCACCCGATTCGATCTTGCCGCGATCACCCACGCCGGGCGCAGCAAACGAGGGCTCACCCGAGCCCAACGTCGATCGCCATGTGGTGTCGCCCAGCTGAGCAAGATTGGTTGGGGTCGAGAATGTCGCGACGGCCACTTTTCCAAGATCGACGATCGATCCATCCGAGTAAGACGCACGCATCACACCGCTTTGATCGACATCAAGTCGGGTAAGGGGTGCGCCGTTCTCATTTGGTGAGTCGGCATTGATGGACGTCAGTCCGCCCTCCGTTTCGTCGAAGGTTCCATCTCCATTTGGCGAGAAGAACATCAACTTCGAGCCTGACGCGTTCACCACCTCACCAAAGGTGTTGAGACGGAAATTTCCAGAGCGTGTGTACGTGAACTGCTCGTTTGAGTCGCGCATCACGAAAAAGCCGTTTCCGTTGATGGCTAAGTCGAGATTCTGCCCGGTGAACTCCAAGCCACCCTGCTTCATCATCTGAGTGACGCCCGCAACACGAACGCCAGAGCCTGGCGTCACCCTCGACGCATCGGCAGCGAAGATATCGGCGAACTCCACACGCGACGCCTTGAACCCAGTGGTCGCCGCATTCGCGAGGTTGTTCGCGATCGTCGACAATTCCGTCTGAGCGGCGTTGAGCCCGGTTACCGAAGTACGCATCGACATATTCGTGCCCCTTTTGCGTCAGACCGTCATTAACGGATGTTGATAACGGTCTGCGCCACTTGGTCAGCCGTCGTGATCATCTTGGCGTTCGCCTGAAAATTTCTTTGTGCGGTAATCATGTCGACTAGCTCCGCGGTGATCTCGACGTTCGAGACTTCCAGAGCTCCCGCCTCGATGGTCCCGCGATCACCGGCGGCCGGAGCCTCGAGCAGCGCAGGACCTGAGCCGAAGGTGGACTTCCAAGTCGTATCACCAAGCTGAGCGAGGTTCGTCGGTGTCGAGAACGTCGCGACCACCACTTGACCGAGTGCGCGAATTTCACCGTTGGAATACGTGGCGCGTAGCACCCCCAGACGATCCATGTCGAGGCGAGTGAGTGGATAGTCAACGCCCCCCAGCGTAAGCGGCTGATTCGCATCGATCGAGACGGGGTTAGTCGGGCTCGGCGTCGTGACGACACCGAATGTCGTTGTCATCGCAGTTGCGTTGTCTTGGTCGTTCTTCGCGATCGTCGGCGGATAAAACATGAGCGGATCGCCCGAGGCGGTGACAATCGTTCCGTCCGTGTTGAGTCGGAAATTTCCGGCGCGGGTATAGCTCGTAACCTCGCTATTTCGCAGCATGAAGAATCCGTTCCCGTTGATCGCGAGGTCGAGGGTGTTACCCGTGAACTCTAGACCTCCCTGCTTCATCATCTGGGTGACCGCGGCAACGCGCACCCCAGAGCCTGGGGTGGTCCCGTTCGCGTCCGCCGAATACAAGTCGGCGAACTCCGTTCGAGAGGCTTTGAATCCGGTCGTCGAGGCGTTCGCCAAGTTATTGGCGATGGTCGCGAGTTGCGTTTGCGACGCGTTGAGTCCCGTAACCGCTGTGCGCATAGACATGACTATTTCTCCAGGTCGATCGTTCGAGTCATAGAACCCGACGTACCGCGGTCAGCGGCAGGGCTCCGTGCGAAGTGTTAAGAATCAATCCGCCATTGGCGGTGTCGAGGGTGACGCTATCGACGCGCCCATAGAGCAAAGTTGGAACAGACTCGGTGCGCCCGGCGGAGAGCGCGGAAACTTCGATGCTGTATCGCCCGGGCGGCGCAGAGACCCCCGCATCATCGCGTCCATCCCAAGAAAAGCCGTTGAGCCCGGGGCGCGCCGCGAGCGGAATCTGCCGAACGATTGCACCCGACGAATCTTTGACAACCGCCATCGCCCCGGAGGTGCCAAGCGGCAGATCGGCTGCCGCGTTGACTGCGGTGGCACCGTCGTATGTGGCATTGCTCGCAGCGCCTAACACTTCGCGGCCCACCATGCCGGTGCCTGAAAGCATCTGCGATGAGCGCATAGCGGTGACCATGTCGGTCATCGAGTCCTGCATGGCGCGCACACCTGACACCGTACTGAACTGAGCGAGCTGGCCGAGGAACTCCGCAGGGTCCGCTGGCTTCAACGGATCCTGATTCTTCATCTGCGCCACCATCAGCATGATGAACTGATCCGAACCGAGCTCCTGCAGCTGATTGCGTCGCTGCGGGCTTACAGTCGGAGCGGCACTGGAACCTAAGGATTCGAGGGTGGTCATCGGCGTTCTCCGAATCAGCCTTGTCCGAGTCGCAACGTCGCCATCATCAAGTCACGCGCCGTGCGCATGACTTCGATGTTGTTTTGGTAGGAACGCGAGGCCGAAACCATGTCGGTGATTTGCTCAACCGTGCTGATATCGGGCGTGTAGACGAACCCGTTCGCATCCGCGAGCGGATTCGAGGGTTCGTAACGCTGATTCGGCGCACGACCCGACTCAATCACTTCTTTGACGACGACGGCAGCTCCCGTCTCTTGGCCGTTGATTTCGCCGCGGACCGCCTCGAACACCGGAAAACGGGCCTTATAAGTAGCCTCAGGCGAACTGCTGACACTGCTCGAGTTCGCGAGGTTACTCGCCACCGTGTTGAGACGAACGTTCTGAGCGGCAACGCCGGATCCCGCAATATCGAAAATTCGGAAGCTAGACATGGCTTACTGCCCCGTAATGGCGGTCATGAGACCGCGCATCTGCGAATTGAGAAAATTGAGGGACGCCTGGTAGCGGATCGAGTTCTTTGCGAATTCGGCCTGCTCCAACGAGACATCCACCGTATTGCCGTCAAGCGCCGGCGCCAGCGGGATTCGGTTCACCGTGGTCATCGGGATATTGCTGAGCGGGTCTGGACCTGAGCCGCCTCCGATATGGAGCCGCTGCGTCGTACGCAACGCGCCGGCCTCAGGTGCTCCAAGCCCACCGTTGCCGATCGCATTGTCGAGCGCCTTACGAAAGTCGAAATCTGCAGCCTTATAGTTAGGCGTATCTGCGTTAGCGAGATTTCGGGCGATCACTTCCGAACGTTGCGCGCTCAAGCGCAGCGCCGCCGCGTGAACTGCGAAATGTTTGTCGAGATCGAGCATTCGGTCCTCCGCCAAAAAATTGGCTCTCGACCGGTCGTTGCAACCGCCGTGCCAACCTAAATCTGTCATGGCATGGGTGTTGCAACGCCCGGATGAGACCTTCTAAAAGGACGGCTTTATGACGCGTCATACCCGATCGCTATTCATTACTTTGGCCATCACGGCACTTCTCGCCGCCGGGGGCACCTTGACGCAGGCATCAAGCCTAAGAATTCAGGATCTGGCGGCGCTCGAACGGGTCGCTATAGAAGAGGTGGAACGTCAGGCGCCGGGGTCAACGGCTGAAGTCAGCCCTCTCGACCCACGTCTTCAATTGGCCGCCTGCGACAAGCCTCTGCAGGCGAGCTTGCCCCCCAACGTCACAATCGGCCCGCGCGTGAACCTCCGGGTTGCCTGCACTGCGGGTACGGTGCAGTGGTCAGTCAATGTATCCGTGACGGTCTCGACAGAAACGGCGGTTGTCGTCGCCAATCACGCCTTGCCTATGGGCAGTGCGATTGGTCCCGCCGATATCCGGATCGAGACCCGTAAATTTCCAGGGACGTCACGCTGTTGCGCCACCTCTCCCGAGGCGGTTGTAGGGCTACTCGTCAGGCGGACCCTCCAGGCAGATGCCGTGATCTCGATGGATGCCCTCGATCGACCCCCTGCCATCAAGCGCGGAGAGGTCGTAGTCGTGGTCGCTGCTGTACCGGGTATCGAGATCAGATCGAGCGGCGTCGCCCTCGCCGATGCACGCATTGGGGAAACAGTTCGCATTAGGCACTCGAGCTCTCTCAAGGTCATTCAGGCGCGAGCCGATACCCCGGGTGTAGTGAGAGTAGACCGATAAGGATCTCCGGAAACGGGATGGACGTCACATTTTTTGATGGTGGCCCTAAAGTTTTCCGAGACCCTGCCGTTAAATGAAATGAGCAGAACGTGAGAGTGATGCCATGACCATGAAAATCAGTGGATTAGATCCCCGCCCCTCCGTCGGAGTCGTGCCTTCTTCCGGCACCCGAGGGAAGCCGGTCGAAGGTAATAACGACGACCCCTCGTCCGGGCGACCGAACGTGGAGGTCTCCGCCTCGGCACGTCGGATGGCCGACCTCGAGACGCGGGTTGCCACGTCCTCCGGTATCAACGAAGCCAAGGTCGAGGCGATTCGCCTGGCGCTGGAGCGTGGGGAATATCAAATCGACTCCAAAAAAATCGCCGATCAGCTGATGAAGCTCGATTGGGAGATCGGCAAGGCGTCGGGAAGAGTCTGACGAACGCCGAATGTCGACTCGAGAGGAGATCAAACTCATCCTGACTCGTCTCTTGGAGGACGAGCAACGGCTATTGACCCAGCTCGAGTCTCTGCTCGAAACCGAGAAGTCGATACTACTTCGTGATGATTCCCCTGAACGGCTCGAGTCCGCGTGTCGTGCGCGGCAAGACTGCATGTTGGCGCTGCTTCGTCTTCAGAGCGAGCGGCAAAGTCTGCTGCGGTTACATGGCTTCTCGATCGACAATGCCGGGCTCGCGAGCCTCATAAAAGCCTGCGACCCCGAGCGCGTGCTGCCACCACGATGGGCAGAATGCGCCGACCTCGCTCGCCGCTGCCGTGACCTCAACGATCACAACGGAGCCCTCGTTGCATCGCGCATGCGCCGCATCCAAGGCATGCTCGAAGTGTTGACCGGCAAGCGCAGCGAAAAAATGACCTACGGCCGACAAGCACATCAAGGCTTCGGTACACGCGGCCGAGTCCTCGCAACCGAGGCTTAAACCCTCGCGAGAGTGTTCGCGCATCGGGCTCGATCAAGTTCTCTAAATGCGAAGGGCCGCTTTCGCGGCCCCTGCATGGTCTCTCCCTGAGACTTTAGCGCCTGCGGCGCTTCTTCTTGTGCTTGTGCTCGACATGCCCATCACCGTGGTGGTGCGGCATATCGCCATGAGCATGACCGTGGTCGTATTCGAAATCGACCGGGTGGTTATGCCCGTGGGTGTTGATCCACTTATAGAGATCGGGCTTCCATTGCATGATGCGATTGGCCGCACGCTCGCGATTTTCTTCGATGTTGGTCCACGGATTGAAGTGGAAATGGTTGTAGAGCTGAGTATCGGTTCTGCCGATCGCCAGAATACCGAGCTTCGAGGCGAAGGCGCCGTGGTTGATGTACGGCGGGCGCCAGAAATAACCGCCCGTGGGCAAGTCACCGAACTGCATCATCCAGGAGTCTCCCCAGATGTGATACGCCTCCTCACAGCAGTCGTGGTAGGAGATGTTGTCCTGCCAGAAGTTCGGCGTCATGCAATAGAGGAATGTGAAGCCCTGCGTTCGCGGATCGAAACGCAAGATTTTGACCATGCAACCCGGCGCGGTCGCCGGATAAAAATTTGTGGAGGTCCACTGCATGTCGTCGTAAGAGTTGACGGCCGCAAAGCGATGTCGCTCGGCGTTTTTGTGATCGCTCGTTGACTCGACGAAAGAAGGCTCACCGTAGTTGTAGAAAATGAGACCGGTGGCACCACGGGGCGAGGTCAGTTCCTCGATGGCGACGCCTGCGGGGACGAAGAAGTAACTGCCCGGACCCCAGACTTTTTCGCCTACCTTGATGGAGCCCGACATGATGAAGAGCTCGTACTCGGTGTAACTCATGCCTGGCGGCTGACGATAACCCGGCTCGAACAGGCAGGTCATGGTGCACGCGCCGTCGTCGGTGTCGAGCGAGAGCATCTTGTAGTGCATGCCCTTCGGGAAACCCGGGAGGGTCATCTTCTTGAACGGAACGTCACGGTCGACGAAGGGTTCGATATGCGGTCTAGCCATGTTGATGTGCTCCCTTGGCGTCGATCAGAAAATGACCTTGAACTTGCGCTTCGGCTTCACCGGAATTTCTTCGGGTGCCACTTTGCGCATCTGGTTGTAGTGCACATGGACACCACGCGTCTGGATTCTCTGGAGGAAGTCGGCGATCCATTTGTCGCGCTTCGGCGTCAACGCCTCTTGCTCATCGACGATTTTGTTGTAGCGCCGCTTCTGCTCGGCGATCTCTTTTTTCAGCCAAGCTTGTACCGCTCTGCTGCGCTTGTGGGCGATGAACTTCATCTGCTCTCCTCCAACCGTTCAGGCATGACGCCTGCTCTCGAATATACGCTGCGGAGGGCACCTCGGTGGAGCCCACCCCCCGGTCGCTCGGCAAGCCTGTCCACTGTGCGACCTCTTACCCTCGAAGGACGGCTAGACTCACCCGTATGCTGCGCGCCATCAGAATCGTCACGCTCTCGGTATCCGAACTCGCGGAAGCCGAGAGCACCTACGCAGAGTGGCTCGGGTATCTGCGAATTGAGCGAGGCCGTATCGACGGCGAACTCGCGACCTGCTGGGGCACGCCCCTCATCGAGGGAAGCCCGTACGCCCTGCTTCGAAGTCCGGCCGGTACGGAAGTCATGCTGCGACTGATCGAGCGCCCCATCACGCCGGGATTCGCGCCGCTCCAGACGTATGGGTGGAACGCCAACGAGATCCTTGTGCTCGACCCGGCTGCGCTAGAACAGCGATTACGCAAAGCCGATTCACCCTTCGAAGTAATCGGGGCTTCGGCGCCACTCGATTCGAACCCCAGCATCGTCGCGATGCAGGCCATCGGGCCCAATCGGGAGCTCAACTATTTCACTCGAATTCCGCCCGAGGGCGGCACATTCATCAAACAGTCCGCACGAACATTCGTCGATCGCAGCTTCATCATGGTGGTCGGCGGACCCTCCATGTCGGCGCTCAGAGATTTCTACGGCGAGCGTCTTGGGATGACCGTCACAGAACCTTTCGAATCGAGGGTCTCCGTACTCAACGCGGCCCTCTCGCTGCCCGCAGACCATCGCATTGCACTCGCCCTAGTCCCTCTGTCTTCGAGCTTCGTTCTCGAGCTCGATGAGTACCCCTCGAGCACTGCAGTTCGACCCTGCCGTCCCGGCGACCTGCCACCTGGCATTGCCATGGTGAGCTTCCTAACAGAAAAGCTGGACGATCATCTGCCCTGGCGCACGAAACCCCGCGAATTTAGCGGCACGCCCTACTCAGGCCGTCGAGCGGGGGTGATCGCCGGCGCTGCAGGCGAGTGGATCGAACTGATCGAAGAGCCGATTTGAGAGGGTCGTCTTAAAGCTTCGACGCCACAATGAAAAGCGGGTTATCAGCCATGCTCTGAAAGGTCGTCGCCACCTTTTGCATGGTGTCGGTCGAGATGTCCTTGCCGAGCTGTTCGAGGCTATTCACGTCGATCACCTCGACGTAGGCATAAGGTGATGGGCCCCCGCCTAAGAGTCCTTCCGACTTCAAAATCTCGAATCGATCGACCGAGGGTAGCGCGTTGACGATCGGTAAATCGGTGTTGCGCGCGAACGCTTCGTAGTCGGCCACGCTCACGCCGGGCTTGAGATTGAATAGAACGATGATCTTTGCCATCTGACGAACACTCCTAAATGATGGTGCGGATTCTATTTGGACCTACTGCTCTAAGACAGACCGACAGGCCATAATTCCGACCATGACCATAATCCGAAGTTCGATTCCCGAGTTTGAGTTCTCCGTTCCCGTCGTGATCGTCGGCGCCGGCGCCTGCGGCCTGTCGGCCGCCCTGGCCGCCCGCGATCAAGGCACCGAGGTCATCGTGCTCGAGCGGGATAAACGCCCCTGGGGTAGCACGTCGATGTCACTCGGAGCCATCTGCGCCGTCGACACCCAAAGCCAGCGCGACAACGGCATTCGCGACAGCGTCGAGACTTTCGTCGCCGACGTCATGGCCAAGACAGAAGGCGAAGCGGACGAAGCACTCGCCAGACGAATCGGCGAGCGTTCGGGACCCACGATCGACTGGCTCACGTCGGCTCATGGCATACCGCTAAAAGTCGATTTCAAATGGACGGGTCTCGGTCACTCCAAACCCCGACTGCATTTGCCCCCGGGGCGCACAGGAGAGGAACTTCTTTCCTTGTTGCTTAATGCCTGCGCACGCGCCGGCGTCGAGATCATGACTGAGGCGGAGGTCACGGCCGTCTATGCCGATGACGACGATCGCGTCCTTGGGGTTCGAATCCAGCGCCCGGGCGGTGTGGTCGAAAATCTAGGCTGTGAAGCACTCGTTCTGGCGACCTGCGGCTACGGCGGCAATCACGAGATGGTCGCGCGTCATATTCCCGAAATGGCGGGCGCTCGTTACTTCGGGCATGAAGGCAATCGTGGCGACGGCATTCTTTGGGGACAAGCCCTCGGCGCCGCAGTCAGAGAAATGTCGGCCTACCAAGGGCTCGGCACGCTCGCCGAACCGCAGCAAATCGTCGTGCCCCATCCGCTCATGATCGAGGGTGGTTTTCTCGTCAACATCGAGGGGCGCCGATTCACCCACGAACTCGCCAATATCTCCGGGATGTGCGTTCCCGTGTTGGCGCAACCGCAAGGTATCGCTTGGGTGGTGTTCGATGAGGCGCGACATCAGGCATGCCTCGAACACTCCACCGACCAACGCCAGCTCGAAGAAGTCGGTGCGATTCGTCGGGCCGATAGCTGGGAAGCCCTCGAACGCGCCTGTAATCTGCCCACGGGTTCTCTGCAAAAAGAAAACGCCGACATCGAGACCTTACGCGCGAGCGGCGAATCCGATCGGTTCGGTCGTCGATTCGACGATCGCACGCCGCCCCTCAAAGCACCGTTCTGCGCGATCCGCGTGACAGGCGCGCTCTTTCATACCCAAGGCGGCCTGCTCATCGACGAGAACGCGCGAGTGCTGCGCGAGGACGGACGTCCGCTACCCAATCTCTACGCAGGCGGCGGTGCAGCACGCAGTATTTCGGGTTCACGTGTCACGGGTTATCTGCCCGCCGTCGGTCTCTGCATGGCAGTGACGCTCGGAGCGCTGGCCGGTACCGACGCCGCACGTCTGACCTCGAACTCACCGCCGAAGGGCTAACCCAAAAAAAGAGCTAGCCCACCGAAGCTTCCGCCTAAGGGGGAGATTACTTGGTCGCGGCTTTCAAGGCAGCCACGATCTGGCGCCGCTCTTCGTCGTCGGTGATGGGCTTGTATCGCATGCGATGACGGCCATCCAAGAATGTCTCGGGGTTGGCAATCAACGCGTTGATGGTCTCGTCATCCCAAACGAGCCCACCTTCACCCGCCTCCACAAAGGCCTGCGAGTAATAAAAACCCGGAGCACTCGCGGCACGACGCCCGAAGACCCGATGGAGATTGGGACCCACGGCGTGCGGGCCGCCTTGTTCGAAACTGTGACAGAAGCGGCACCACATGAAATCTTGCTGCGACTGCGCGCTGAGCTCTGGACCAACACCGACATCGAGATAGGGATCAACAGCCGGTGGCGGCCCTGAGGCCACAAGTTGCTTTGCCGTCGTGAATGGGACGACACCAAAGATTTGGTACGGCGTGTACGCCGACACCGCGAGGATGATCAAAAAGGACGCAGCGTGAACGGCTCGCCAAATCGAAGGCGTCTTGGCGAGGTCTGCCGTCCCGGCGCCACCCCATCCCATCGCCGGGAGCATGCGCCACGGGCCGATCCGGTAGCGAAGCGCCTGCCACAACGCTACCAAGACCGAAACGACGAAGAGATAGATGATCAAAAACCCGAAAGCGCTGTGCAGATAACCGAGCGTGACCGAAAGCCGATAGCTCGCCGGCAACACGGCCGGAATGGTGAACAGCCCAAACCAAGAGGTCGAGTGCCCCTCCGACCACGCGAATAACGGACCCGTCAAACAAAACCCGCCCAGGGTGAGATAAAGGGCCAAAGTGCAGCCACGCGCCAAATCGTCCGCTGCGGGCGGTACACGGGTCGGCCGAACCGGTCTTGGTAACTTCGCCCAAAGCCAAAGTCTCGGGACGAGCAATGCCAAGATGGTCAGACCATTGGAGATGTGCAGATGCTGCAGCGCCTCACGCGCCGCCGTCCCACGCGGGGTAACTCCCACCTTGGTCGACTGATACATCTGGAAGAGCACCAACGCGAAAATCGCGACCGACAGAACGCGCTCTAGCCATGGAAGTTTTTTGTTCATTGAGCAGATCCTTTGGTGATCGAGCGGATAACGGCGTTTGGAATGATCGCGTCATCCCAGGATGTCGTTGATTTTCCGGTACGTACGATGACGAGTTGCAGCGACGGAACGATGTAGACGCGCTGACCGCCGAAACCATCGACGTAGATGATGTCCTTCGCTGCGAACGGCGCCGAGTGGTAAGCCTTGACCGTGTAATCGTTGTAGCGCCGCTCGGTTCCAGGCGGCGAGCCTAACCAGATCTGGTAGCCGAAATTGGAATTCTTGGGTGCAGGCTTCACCGTATCGATCATCCATTCGAGGGGCACGACTTGGTTCTCCGCCACGCGACCGCCGTCGAGGAAGAGGCGCCCAACCCGCAACCAGTCGCGTGCCGTCGCGAACAAACAGCAGAACCCACGAGGTAAACCGCCTTCACGATCCATCCATAACGCGGCGTCGTCGGCGCCCAAGCGTTGCCAGAGACGACTCGAGAGGTATGACGAATAACGTTGACCCGTCGCCCGCTCGAGCAAGATGAGCAGCGTCTGCGAGTTGGCGTTGCTGTATTGGTATTCACTTCCCCTCGGCTTCACCCTCGGTAATCCGAGCACGCCTGCAGCAAGGTCCGATCCGAATAAAATCCGGGCCGACTTCCAGGTGCCGAAGATGGGCACTTCGAGTCCGCTCGACATCTGCAGCAAGTCACGCACGGTGATGTCGCGACGATCATCGCCCTGCCACTCGGTGATCCATTTAGAGGCTGGAGAGTCGACGGAGTCGATGAATCCGTCGGCGATCGCCGCACCCACCAATAAACCCAGCACCGTCTTGTGCATCGAATTTGGATTGGTTCGAGTCGCCCGATCGAACCCCGGCCAATATTTTTCGTAACGCAGAGCGCCTTGGTGGTAAATCAACAAGGCGACCGATCCGGTGGAGTCGGCGTATCTTTCAGCCTCGTCGATTCCGGTCGGATCACTCCATTCGGGCGCGCCCGATGAAATGTTGTCTTGAGGTTTACCGGGGACACGCTCTTGAGGCTGAGATTTTTCGATGCCCGCCGGATCGGTGGGTGACTGCCCAGAGACGATATTTCGAAGCACCGTGGGGTCAGCCACCCAAATCGCGAGCATCAGCACGACGATCAAGGCGAGCAACGCGCCGAACAAACCGCCGATTGCTTTGAGAGTCCAGACGAGAACTTTTTTCATGCGATCGACCTCCGACGCTCGACGAGTGCAGCACGAATCTCCGCGTGACGCGTGCTATCGATGGGATACCGCCACATCATCAACACAGGAATCATCAACATCAAAGCGGGAAGCCAAGAGGCGCCGAGGCGAACGCCCTGCTCGACATCGGAGTCGAGAACCTGACTCATATCGACATAGCCGAAGAGAGACAAAAACCCGATTCCAACGAAGAGCCCGAGCCCCATTCCAAACTTGAAGACCGAGGCGAGGAACGCCATGTGCCCACCCATCTGGGCAACACCGGTTTGTAATTCGTCGGAATCGACCGCATCAGCGGTCATCGCAGGCGGCGTGATCATGGTGCCGCCATTACCGAAGGCCATCACGACGTTGGCGAGCAGAACCGGAACGATCGCTCCATCGGGCATGAAAAAGAGCGATACGTAGCCGATGGCTGTGATCAGATTTGCCACGCAGTACGCTCGGTGTTTGCCGAGTTTGTTTGCGAGGGAAATCCACGCCGGCGCCAAAAGCACTGCGGCGACCGTGTTGACGATCGCGACCGTCAGCACGTGCTGCTGCATGCCGAGCGCCTGCGAAATCAATATGGGCTGAACACCGAAGTAAACCCCCAGCGCCAAACGATCGATGAAATATGCGCTGACGAGACGACGGAACGGCCCGTTACGCGAGAGGATTCCGAGGAGCTCACCCCATCCGGGCGTCCGCTCGGTTTGTGCTGCGGTCGGCGGTACACGAGAAAAGCACCAAAGAATTCCCACCGGCAGAGCGACAGCGAAAAATACACCCACCGATTGCACGATCTGTGCGTAACTTGGGAACGCGACGCCCTTGAAGAAGATCCAGTAGAAAATTCCGACTGCGCTCGCGCAGAGATATCCGAAAAACGCGCCGCTCTCGCGAAAGCCCGCGATACGCGTTCGCTCTGCGTAATCGTCGGACAACTCGCCGCCCCAAGTTTGGTGGGGCACGTACACCATCGTCCATCCGGCGTAGAACGCGACCAGCCAGCCGGCGAGATAAAAGATCGAGGCACCTTGCGGCGGTAGCAAAAGGAACCAAGCCGACAGCAGTGCGATCGGTGCTCCGGCCACCATCCAGATGCGTCGTCGGCCGAATCGACTCTTCGTTCGGTCCGATAGCGCACCCACGAGCGGATCGATCAAGGCTTCCCAGATACGCCCGATGGCGAAGACGATGGCGACGGTCAGCGCGACCATGCCGACTTCGGACGAGTAATAGACTGGCGGAAGAAAGTTATAGAGCGGAACGAGCATGGCCTGGAGCGCGACGGTCGGCGCTGCGTAGGCGAGCAATTGCCCTGTGCTGAGTTTCATCGACCCCCCTTTGTGCCACGGCACGTCGCGACAACGCCCCGATTATGGTCACGCCGTGGCCACAACCGCAGACCTACCGGTTCAGCCTGCGGTTTCTCGACCGCTGAGTGGACAAGCGCCTCAGGGCTCTTCTACACTCGAACGCAGACTCTGAATTACGGGGGTAATGATCATGGAGTCCACTCGTCCGATCCGCGCCTTGATTCGCGGCCTAGATGCATTGACCGTTCTCAACCTGCGCAATGGCGCCACCGTGTCTGAGGTGGCTCAAGAAATACGCCTTCCGCGCACCACGACATACCGCATTCTCGAAACGCTGAGTCATGCGGGGTTCGTTTATCGTGACGCCACCGACGATCGCTATCGCTTGACCATCATGGTTCGCGGGTTGTCCGATGGTTACGACGACGAAGCCTGGGTGACGCAGATCGCTCGCCCCTACATCCACGAGCTCGGCAAAGAAATCGTCTGGCCGGTGGCGATCGCCTCGCTGTCGGGCACCTCGATGATGGTCCGTGAATCCACCGATCATCGCAGCCCGCTCGCCGTCGAGAGATATTCCGCGGGTTTTCGGGTGCCGCTGCTGACTTCTTCGTCAGGGCGGGTGTATATGGCGTTTTCGTCGCCGACGCAGCGTGAATCTTTGCTGGAAATTCTCGCTCGCTCGAATCGCGAGGAAGACGCCCTAGCGAAAAACCGCACTGAGCTCATGAAAATTCTCAATGATGCGCGCATGCAAGGTTATGCCTCGGCCGTACGCGCCCGTCGGGTGTCGGACGAGATCAGCATGGCTGTGCCGATCATGATCGAAGATCGTGTCCTGGCCGCCGTGACCATCCGTTTCAGCGGCACGGCGGTTCCGCTGAAACTCGCCGTCGAGCGTTTTCTTCCGAAGCTGCGCGAGACCGCGCAAAAAATTCGGCAGACGTTTTCGGAGCAGCAACGCGATCCGCCGCATCAACAACCTCCTCGCCTCGTCGCGGGTAATCGCTGACAGGACCTGAACCCATGAACGCAGAACTTCAGGACAAAACATCCACACTGATTTCTCGGCTCGAATCTTTGCTGGGGCGAGATAACGTCCTCACAGACCCCGTCGAGCGCAGTTTTTACTCGACCGACATCTACAAGTCGGGAGCCGTGTCGGCCGCTGTCGTCAGACCGACGAATGCTGCCGACGTGGCTCAGATCGTCCGGTTGGCCGTCGATGCAGGGGTTGCGGTCGTTCCGCGCGGCGGCGGCGCCTCCTACACCGATGGCTACACACCAAGCGAGGCCGGTTCGATCAGTGTCGACACCTCGCGCATGAATCAGATCGTCGAAATCAACGAGCGCGACATGTATGTCGTCGTGCAAGTGGGCGTGACTTGGGCGACGCTCAACGAAGCCCTCGCGGCCAAGGGTTTGCGCACCCCATTCTTTGGTCCCTTCTCCGGTCTTGCGGCCACGGTCGGCGGATCCCTCTCTCAAGGTAGCGTCACTTGGGGAACCGGCGTGTTCGGCGTCTCCGGCGAAACCACGCTCGGCGTCGAGGTCGTTCTCGGCTCGGGACAGATCGTCCGCACCGGCTCGTGGGGCGCTGCCAATTCGGCGCCCTTCTTCCGCTCTTACGGACCCGACCTCACAGGGCTCTTCATGGGTGATTGCGGTGCACTCGGCATCAAGACCGCCGTTGCGCTCCGCTTGATGAAGCGAAACTCGCATGTGATGGGTCTGTCCTTCGGGTTCAAGGATTTTTCGAGTCTCGCTTCGGGCATGGAGGCCGCTGCCAAACTCGGTCTCAACCTGACGAATTTCGGACTGGACCCCGCCCTGCAGCAAGGGCAACTCGGCAAGGCCGATGTGGCCACCGCGATGCAATCGGCGCTCGCCGTGTGGAAAACTTCGCGAGGCCCATTGGATGGCCTCGTGCAGCTGACCAAAATGGCTTTTGCCGGACGCGGCTTTTTGAAGGGCGCAGTGTTTTCGGGGCACTGGATCGTCGACGGCGTCGACGATGTCTCTTGCCGTGCCGCGGTCGCCAAATTGCGTGCCGCACTGCAACCTCATGGCGCCGAGGTTCCGGCGACCGTTCCGACGGTCGCCAACGCAATGCCGTTCATGCCGCTCTACAACGTTCGCAGCCCACGAGGCGAGCGCTGGGTGCCGATCCACGGCATCTTGCCGTTCTCGCGTGTCGAGGCGTTCCGGGCGGAGATCAGTCGCTACTACGAATCGCACGAGGCCGAGATGAAGCGCCTGCGTATTCGCTACGGCGCGATGTTCATGACGGTCGCCACGAACGCTTTCCTGTACGAACCCGTGTTCTATTGGGAAGATGGGTACAACATCGCTCAAGAACGCATGTTGCCGGCGGGCTATCAAGAGACCCTACCGAAGTTTGCTGACAATCCGGAAGGACGGGCTCTGGTCGACAAGATGAAGCACGGTATCGCGGATATCTTCCAACGACACGGTGCCATCCATCTGCAGATCGGGAAGTTCTATCCGTATATGCGGGGACGCGATCCGCAGACGGCCGAACTCATCCGTAGCGTCAAGCAGCTCATCGATCCGCAACGACGCCTTAACCCCGGCGCGCTGGGACTGTAGAATCGGGATTCGGCCTTCGGGCCAATCCCCCTTGTCGAGGAGTCGGTCTTTTCATGAAGCGTATTCTGGTTTCCATCAAACGAGTGGTGGATTACAACGTCCGTATCCGCGTGAAGCCGGATGGCACGGGCGTCATCACCGACGGCGTCAAAATGAGCGTGAATCCGTTCGACGAGATCGCCCTCGAAGAGGCGCTACGCATCAAAGAGAAAGGCCTCGCCGAAGAGATCGTCGCGGTCTCTATCGGACCTGCAGACTGCCAACAGCAGTTGCGCACGGCACTCGCAATGGGTGCGGATCGCGCCGTACATGTGCAAACCGACGCAGCGATCGAGCCGGGTTCGGCGGCCAAACTGATGCTCAAGCTGATCGAGCGAGAACAGCCGATGCTCGCGATTCTCGGTAAGCAGGCCATCGATGACGACTGCAATCAAACGGGACAGATGCTGGCTGCGCTCTGGGGAAGACCGCAAGCCACGTTCGCCTCAAAGGTCGAGATCAATGGCGATAAGGCTCAAGTGACTCGCGAAGTCGATGCGGGTCTCGAAGTGCTCGAGGTCGATCTGCCCGCCGTGATCACCACCGACCTGCGTCTCAACGAGCCGCGGTACGTCAAACTTCCGGACATCATGAAGGCCAAGAAAAAACCTCTCGAGACCGTTGAGCCGTCGGCCCTCGGTGTCTCACCGGTCGAGCGCCTGAAAGCCGTGAAGTTCGATCCGCCCTCGCAGCGCAGCAAGGGCGTCATGGTCAAAGACGTCGGCGAATTGTTCACGGCGCTCCGCGGCAAAGGCCTCGTTTAAGCACAACGACACCTCATCACAGAGATTCTCATGAGCAAAATCTTGATCGTTGCCGAACATCAGGGCGGCAAGCTGAACCCCGCGACTGCCAAGTGCGTCCATTGCGCGAGCCAAATCGCCGGCGCCGAAATTCATGTTGCAGTTTTTGCATCGGACCCGGCTGCCGTTGCGGCCGAGGCGGCGCACATTGCAGGCGTCAGCAAAGTCATTACAGTCGCCCATTCCCAACACGCGAACCCGATGGCTGCCTGCATCGCGCCTCAACTCGCCGAGCTCGCGCAGGGCTACAGCCATGTGTTCGGCCCCTCGACGACCTTCGGAAAAGACCTGATGCCGCGCGTCGCCGCACTGCTCGACGCCCCACAAGCCTCGGACATCATGGCGGTCGAGAGTGCGACCCGCTTCCGTCGACCCATCTACGCGGGTAACGCCATCATCACCGTCGAAGTCGCAGCGGGTACGCAATGCGTGGCGACGGTTCGAACGGCCTCGTTCGATGCGGCTCAGACGTCGTCGTCTGCGGCAACCATCGAGAGCGCCAGCCCCTCTGCCGCCCTGCCACAACATACTCGGTTCGTATCGGTCAGCGCGGCGCGCAGCGATCGCCCTGATCTGCAGACCGCCAAAAAAGTGGTCTCGGGTGGGCGCGCGCTCGGCAGTGCCGACAACTTCAAGATTCTCTACCAGTTGGCCGATCGAATGGGCGCGGGAGTGGGCGCTTCGCGCGCCGCCGTCGATGCGGGCTACGCACCGAACGACATGCAGGTGGGTCAGACCGGAAAAATCATCGCCCCAGAGCTATACATGGCTTTCGGAATCTCCGGAGCGATCCAGCACCTGACGGGCATCAAAGACGCCCGTACGATCGTCGCCATCAACAAAGACCCCGAAGCACCGATTTTCGAAGTGGCTGATTACGGTCTTGTCGGCGATCTCTTCCAAGTCGTTCCCGAACTCGAGAAATTGATCGCGAGCAACGGCTGATTTCACGCCTCGCGCCCCTAGGAGTCATCGTGCTGCTCGGCATCGCGAGCAGCCTTTCCGCATTCGGAATGGCGAGCGTCATTCCGGCGCTACCCCTCATGACTCGGGAACTTCAGGTGGATTACGCCACCGTGCAGTTCGTCGTCACGGCTTATCTTCTGGGACTCGGCTTGTTTCAACCCATCCAGGGATTGTTAGCCGACCGATTCGGCAGACGACCTGTGCTGCTCGGCGGCTATAGCCTCTTCCTGTTTGCAAGCGCCCTCGCCGGACTCGCGAGCCAGCTTTGGACGTTGGTCATTGCGAGATTCCTGCAAGCGATGGGAATCAGCGTCGCAACGGTCGTGACCCGAGCGATCGTCAGGGATTCTTTCGAACCCGGACCCGCAGCATCCGCGCTGTCGTTCATCACGGCCGTGATGGGGCTCGCACCGGTCATTGCGCCCGTCGTAGGTGGTCTCGCCGCAGAGAGCCTCGGATGGCGAGGCATATTCTCGATTCACGCCCTCGTTGCCGCGATGTTGTTGATCGTCATGGTCTGGAAACTCAAAGAAACCCGACCAGCGGGCACCACATCGATGACGCTGACCGAGCTCATGCGAGCTGCAGTCGTGCTCCTGCGCGACAGAGCCTTCATCGGTCACTCGCTGACGTACAGCAGTGTCAGCGCAGCCGGTTTTATTTTCATCACCGTGGGTGCGGCGCTCTATGAAAAGCTCTACGGTTTTTCGAGCGCGGACTTTGGAGCGCTGTGGTCGGGTCTCGCCATCAGCTACGTCGCGGGAGCCGCTGCAGCGGGACACCTCACACGACGAATCGGGCCGAAACGCGCATCGAATGTCGGAATGGCATTCAACGTCGGCGCTACCGCAATGTTCGTTCTTGCTGCGTTTTCTGACGCTCCGAGCCTCATCTGGCTGAGCGGCTCATTAGCCCTTCTAATGATTGCGAACGGCATTCTTTCGCCCCTCGCGCTCTCAGGCGCGGTGGACGATCACCCGCAACTTGCCGGTGTCGCGGCGGGGCTCTCGAGCTCGATCGCCATGTTGCTGTCGATGCTGAGCGCTGGGCTCACCGGATGGCTCTACGATGGGACCGCGCGCTATTGCGCCGTGTTGATGGCCGTAGCGGCCGTCGTCTGCTGGGGGTCGGCACGCCTCGCCCACCGATCGTCCTGAACGATGGTCAGCGCCCCAACGTAGGCGATCCCACCTCGACCAGCGCCTTGCCAAAATTTTTTCCGCGCATGAGGCCACAGAATGCCTCCGGTGCGCGATCGAGGCCTTTGGCGATATCTTCTTTCCAGCGAAAGCTTCCGTTGTGAATCCAGCGACCGATGACGCGGGTCATCTCGGGTAAACGATTCATATGGTCGTACACCACGAGCCCCTTCATCGTAGCCCTCGCACCGACGATCGGCCCGAGCCACGGACCAGGAGGCGGCGTGTCCATGCTATAGGCCTCGATCATGCCGCAAAGCACGATGCGGGCGCCCATCGCGAGATTCAGCGTGACGGCCTCGAGAGTCGAACCACCCACGTTGTCGAAATACGCATCGATGCCATTCGGACAGGCCGCTTTGAGTTGCCCAACGAGATCGCCCTCGCGGTAATCGACGCAGGCCTCAAAACCGAGCTCGCGAACCGCGTAATCACATTTTTCTTTGGAACCTGCGATGCCGACAACGCGCGCGCCCATGTGGCGAGCCACCTGCCCAGCCGTGCTTCCTACAGGACCTGTACACGCCGACACGACGAAGGTCTGCCCAGGCAGCGGCTGCGCGAGAAATACGGTGCCCGCGTAACCCGTGAGACCCGGCATGCCGAGAACGCCGAGCGCCGTGGAAATGGGCGCGATGGAAGGATCGATCTTGCGAACACCCTGACCGTTACTGAGGGCGTACTGCTGCCAACCGTTGCGCACCGCCACCACATCGCCGACTTTGAACTCGGGATGCTGCGAGTCGATCACCTCAGCCAGCGTCTCCCCAACCATGACATCACCCGGAGCCAGCCGATCGGCATAGATCTGGCTGTTCTTCATGACGTTGCGGTAGTAGGGATCGAGCGACAGGTAAACGGTACGCGAGAGGAATTGCCCCGCCGCTGGCTTCGGAATGGCGGTCTCGTCCGAGCCGAAATCCTCGGGGACCGGAAGCCCCCGAGGACTGCGCAGGAACGTGATTCGCTTATTTGAGCCGGTCACGACCGAGAAAGTCAGAGCTGACCGAGAACGTATTCGGCCGAGGACACCTCGAACTTACCCGGCGCCTCGATGTTGACGTGCGTCGCCACACCGTTCTTCACGATGATCGCAAATCGCTGACCACGCATGCCGAGACCGAATCCGCGGGCATCCAGCTCGAGGCCGAGCGCACGCGAATAATCGCCGTTACCGTCAGCCAGCATCATCACTTTTTCGCCGACGTTGCTCGCCTTGCCCCATGCATTCATGACGAACATGTCGTTCACGGCCATGCAGGCGATCGAGTCGACACCCTTCGCTCTGAAGGCGTCCGCGTGCTGCACGAAACCCGGCAGATGGCGCGCATCACATGTCGGGGTGAACGCCCCGGGAACCGAGAACAGCACGACGGTCTTGCCGCCGAACAGCGCATCGGTGGACATTTCTTTGGGCCCTTCGGCGCTCATGAACTTGAACGCGCCTGCGGGCATTTTGTCTCCGGCCTTGATGGTCATCGATGCACTCCTAGAGGTTGATCAGCTCGCGAGTGTAGCCGATCGGGGGAACCGCACATCACCGGTAAGGACGGTGAAGGTACTGCCCCCCCGGCTGACCAATCGCTTGGCCGTTATCGTAGATAAGTCGGCCACGCAGGAAGGTGCTGGTGATCGAGGCAGACATTTCCATGCCCTCGAAGACCGAGTAGCCCTGCTGCGACTCGGAGCCATCTCCGCTCGCGACGAAACTCTTGTTCGGATCGACCAGTACGATATCGGCGTCGAACCCCGGCGCAAGGTCTCCCTTGCTCTTCAAGCCAAAACGGCGCGCGGCGTTCCAGGAGGTCAGCTCCGCCATCTTGTTCAGGGACATTCCGCGGCGCTTACCCTCGGTAATGAGGGCCGGAAGCATGAACTCCGTTCCGCCGAATCCGGACTTCGCGAGGAAGATATTCTGTTTGTCTTCTTTGCCGAGCTTCATCTCGAACTTGCAGCACGCGTGATCGGAGCACACCCAATCGAGTTTCCCATCGAGCAGTGACTCCCACAGAAACTCGACATCCGCCCGCGAGCGAATCGGCGGGTTGACCTTCGCGAGGTTGCCGATTTTCGAATCGTAATCGAGGCATAGATGACCGATGGTCACCTCGCGACGGAAATTCACGTGGGGAAAAGCCTTTGCCATCTTGAGAGCGGCTTCGACCGCCTTTCTGGATGTCAGATGCAGCAGGTTGATGTTGAGACAGTTGGTCTCGTGGGCCAGGTACGAGGCGATGGTGATCGCGAGACCTTCCGAGTGCGGTGGCCGCGCCGCACTGTAGGCTCGTAGCCCAGTCAGCGGAGCGCAATCGATGCACTCCGGGTCGTGGGTTTCACCGGTCAGATAAGTGTCGAGGTCGGTAACCTTAGCACCGCCCTCCACCATCTTGGTGTAAGCGCTGAGAATGTCGGCAAGCTCACAGTGCAATCCCAGTGAGATGGAATCTTTGATTGAGGGATTACGCAGCATCGCTCGATGCACGCCGCGCATCACGAACTCGAAATGCGCGATGTCGTATTTCTCGTTTTCGCCGATCTTCAAAAACTCGCGCTGCGACGTGGAAGCACCATGCAACCCGTATCCGCCATAGAACATGAAGATCTTGAACGATGTGACGCCATACTTGCTGATCAGCATGTCGATCTCACCGATCTGCGTGCGATCGAGCGGCGCGAGGTGGTACGCGTAGTCCACCCAGAAATTATCTTTCGAGGCTGCGAGTATCTCCGGATAGACCTCGGCGTACGGGCCTCCGCGATCCATGTAGTAACCGCCGGTCCGCATGTAGTTGAGGCTAGAGGTCACGCCGCCCTGTGCCGCAGCGAGACTCTCGCTTCGCGCATCTTGCGCGAGCGGACCGTAGATACCCGTATGCATGTGGGGGTCGACAAGACCTGGAAATGCGAGTCGGCCCCGGCCGTCGACGACCTCCTTTGCTTCGGCGACATCGACACCACCAGCGACTTTCTTGATCTTTCCGCCCCGGATGGCGATGTCGCATTCCTCGACCGTATTTTTGCGCGGACGCACGACACGGACGTTTTTGATCAAAAGGTCGTATTTTTTCCGGTTCTCGGCCATGGGGCACCTGTTGCGAAAATCACCCGAGATTATGCAAAACGCCGGGCCACCTGAGGGTGACTGCCCGCTCCGCCGTCTACGCTACGGCCGAGCCTCGTCAGTCGAGGACCACACCACCCGAGATATTCATCACGGTGCCCGTAACGAAGGCGGCCGAAGGGCTCGTGAGATAGTCGATGGCGTGCGCCACCTGCTCAGGCTCACCCAGCGTACCGAGCGGCACCGAGTCTCGGAGCGACTCGAGAACATCGGGCGCAAATCGTCCGGTCACCATGGGTGTCTTGATCGGTCCTGGCGCTAGGCAATTGACTCGGACACCGTCCGACGCCCACTCCTTGGCGAGATAGCGCGCGAAGTTGATCAACCCAGCCTTGGCAACTGCGTACGCGGGCCCCGACAACGCACTGCCACCATTCAATCCGTTCGTAGATGCGGCAAAGGTCAACGTACCGCGTGCGACGCGCAACAGCGGATGAACCGCCTTGGCGAGCAGGAACGCCGAGGTCAAATTGATATCGAGCAACCGACCCCATTCGTCGCGACTAACCGTCCCGAGTGGGCCGTGCCCCGCAGCCCCGGCAAGATGAACCACATGATCGAGCCGACCGAGCTCGGTCTGCACCCGTGCGATGACCGAGGAGATCGCCGCCTCGTCCGTCACATCGAGACTGGCGACCATCATGGGCGCGCCGCAGGGAATCTCGGCCAGGGCGAGATCGGTAGCGACCACCCGCATCCCACGCTCGCGCAAGCGCGCAACGGCAGCTCTTCCGAGACCTCCGGCTGCTCCGGTGATCAATGCGACAGGCGCGCCGTTCGTTGCCATGATTGACGAGACTCCTGCCGCCGACTGGTCAGCCAATAAGGTTATCGAGACCTATATGATGCCCGTACTATGATGACACGACACATTACGGGGCGCCCTGCATGACGCTATCAATCACCCGTCAGTTCTCGATCAACCCGCTCGTGACCAGCCTGATCGACGGCGAGTCCGTTACACCGAAGCCCAAAGGCTTCGATATCGAAGTCGTCAATCCGACGACTGAGCAATGCATCAGCCGTCTTCGCGAAGCCGATGCCGAGGAGGTCGATGCGGCCGTCCGTTCCGCGCGTCGGGCCTTCGATTCGGGGCCCTGGCCACGGATGGATATCAATCGACGAAAAGATATCCTCTATGCGATCCGCGATCACCTGCGGAAAAATGCCGAGGAGCTCGCCTATCTCGAGTGCCTGAATAGCGGGCTCCCACTGCAGAGCGTTCGCGTTCACGTCGAGCGTATGGCGAGAAACTTCGAATTCTTTGCCGAGGTCGCAAGCAACGTTCACGGCGAAACCTACACCCAGACAGCCGGTTACCTGACCTACGTCACGCGCGAAGCGAAAGGTGTCGCTGGATGCATTTCGCCCTGGAACGCGCCGCTCACCCTGTCATCGATGCGTGTGGCGAGCTGCATCGCTTGGGGTAACACCTGCGTGTTGAAGCCATCGGAATTCACGCCGCTCTCAGTCCGCCGCATGGTCGAGATTTTTTACGAAGCCGGCTTACCCCCCGGCGTCGTCAATCTCGTCAACGGTCGCGGCTCCGTCACGGGCAACGCTCTGGTTTCCCACCCCGATATCGACATGATCGGATTTACCGGCGGGACGACAACAGGGCGTGCGATCGCCGAAATCGCCGGACGCCAACTGAAGCCCGTTGCCTTGGAGCTCGGCGGCAAGTCGGCCAATATCATCTTCGACACCGCCGACGTCGAGCGCGCGCTCGACGGCGCACTCGCCGGAATCTTCGCGAACAATGGCCAACAATGTCTCGCAGGATCGCGCATCCTCGTGCAACGCGGCGTTGCCGATGCGCTCATCGAGCGCTTCGTGGCGAGAGCAGAAAAAATCCGCATCGGTGACCCGATGCTCGAGACGACGGAAATCGGGCCTCTCGCTTTCCGCGCTCATCTCGACCGCGTGCTCTCCTATGTCGAGGTGGCGCGAGCCGACGGCGCGACGCTCCTCACCGGTGGCAAACGCGCTGCAGCCCTTCAAAAAGGCTGGTTCATGGAGCCGACCGCGGTCATGGCCACCTCGAACGACTCACGAGTCTGCCAAGAAGAAATCTTTGGGCCATTCGCGACCTTCCTGACCTTCGATACCCTGGATGACGCCATCCGCATCGCCAACGACTCGAAGTTCGGTCTCGTTAACTATGTCTGGTCAGAAGACCTGCACACCGTGATGCGCTGCTCTCGCGATATCCGCGCAGGAACGGTCTGGATCAACACGCCGATGATGCGTGAACTGCGCGCGCCTTTCGGTGGCTACAAGGAATCCGGGATCGGACGAGATGGGCCGCAGGCGAGTCTCGAGTTCTTCACTGAACTAAAATCGACCATCATCCCGATCGACCCCATCAAGATGCACCGCTTCGGCGTGACCTGACGCGAGACCTATCCGTGATTGATCTTCATACTGTGCCCACTGCAAATGGCTACAAGGCCTCGATCATGCTCGAGGAAATCGGCCTACCCTATCGAGTGACCGCCTACGATTTATTGAAAGGCGAAAACCTCAAACCTGAGCTGCTCGCCCTGAGCCGCGTAGGTCGCCTCCCCTTGATCGTCGACCACGATGTTGCGGGCGAACCGTTACCCGTCTATGGGTCTGCCGCCATCCTTCACTACCTCGCGGAGAAAACCGGGCGATTTCTACCCACGAGCGGACGCGAACGCGCCAAAGTAGTCGAGTGGATGGGAATCGTTTCGAGCGATATCTCACCAGCGTATAGCGGACAATTCGTGTTCAACGTGGTCGCCCAAGAAAAACAGCCATGGGCGATTTCGTTCTACGATCGTCTTTGCAGTCGAATGATCAAAGTCATGGACGACCAGCTTGGAGAGACAAGGTTTTTGGCAGGGTCCGAATACTCCATCGCCGACATCCTCGCCTATCCGGTTGCCGCCATTTCGATGAAACGCTTTCCCGGAAATCTCGAGGGGCACCCGCACATCGCGCGCTGGGCTACCGAGATCGGTCTCCGTCCCGCGGTCCAGCGCGGGCTGACCATACCCGCTTAATTTCTTTCCGCCAGGACACACCACGATGCCGATTGCACACATCAATCATCACGACATGTATTACGAAGTTCTCGGTAAAGGTGAACCGATTCTTTGCATGGGCGGATGGGGAACGTTCTGCCACGACAACCATCATCACCTTGCACGCGGCCTGACCGACCGTTATCAGGTCATCATTTTCGATTACCGAGGCATCGGTGATTCAACGGACGATCTCTCCGTTCCTTCAACGATGGCACTGCATGCCGAGGATGCGATCGGCCTGCTCGATCATCTTGGTCTAAAGAATGTTCATCTGGTTGGCCTCGTCGGGATGGGCGCTTGCGTCGCTCAGGAAATGGCCATTCGACGCCCCGATCTCGCCCGAAGCATGCTCAACACCGGCGCGTGGTGCGAAGTCGACCTTTTCCTTCGTGGCCAACTCGAAATGTTTCGCGATATCCATCGCGACGCAGGCTTCGCCGCCTTTCAGAAATTGGTCACGCTGATGTCGTTTACTCCCGAGTATTACATCGAGAACCACGACAAACTTCTCGGGCTTCAGGGTGGCTGGAAAGAGCTCAACGGGCGTTACACCGCACACGCGAGACTCGTCGAAGCGTGCCTCAGTTTCGAGTCAAGAAGCCGGCTGCATCAGGTGAAATGCCCGACTCTCGTCATCCATGCGGCACTCGACATCGTGACGAGCCCGCGAACGACACTCCCCATCGAGCAAGCCATTCCGGGCGCCATCGGCGAGACTTGGGACGATCTCGCACACGTCGTCGCCGGAAAATCGCAGAAAATAAGGTTCTGTAATCGTCTTTTCGACTGGCTGGACAACCACTGATGCCGAGACTGGAGCCTGCAATCCGAATACTGCTGTTCGCCAACCTGGCGATGTTCGGGCTGCAGTGGTGGATGCCTTCGCTCATCGATCAGTTTGCACTTTGGCCACTCGCAAGCAACTTCCAACCGTGGCAACTCGTGACGTACGCCTTCCTACATGGTGGGTTCGCGCACATCGCGTTCAACATGATCGGCCTCGTCACATTCGGTAATGAACTCGAACAATATTGGGGGCCTCGCCGATTGATCGCGTTTTATTTCGCGAGCGTACTGGCAGCCGGGCTGACCCAACTCATCGTCACGGCGTCGATCGGAGAGATCGCGCCGACAGTCGGCGCCTCCGGCGGAATCTACGGCCTACTGCTCGGCTTCGCGATGATGTTTCCCCATCGAAAAGTCGTTCCCTTGATTCCCCCGATTCCGATGCCCGCTTGGTTGTTCGCGGTGCTCTTTGCTGGACTCGAACTTTATCTTGGCGTTACCGGCACCGCCGCCGGAATCGCCCACTTCGCTCACCTTGGCGGCATGATCGGCGGCTGGATCATGATCCAGCGCTGGCGCCGTCGCGCGACCCCCAGATATTGATCTGCTGCCAGCGCCCGCTCCGCCATCGCCAATACATGATGGTGCCGAGCAAAATGGCGTAGCTCATCAGCGCGAGCCATCCGCCGAGCGCACCGAGCCCGAGCTGCGGCAAACCTGAGATCCATGCGCCGTTCGCATCGAAAATCAACAGATGCGAGAGCGGAACGAAAATGACCCACGACAAGACGATCGCCACGCCCGCAGGAACACTGGTATCTCCGGCCGCGCGAAGCGCGAAACTCGAGCCGAAATAGAGGCCGTCGAACATCTGATAGCAGGCCGCGGGCAGCAAAAGCACGAGCGCCGTCGACACCACCGCCGCCGCGTCGACATCGTCGGGATTGATGAAGAGTGGCATCAGCCACGGACCGACCACGAGCAACAACAACGCCACCGACAACATCAGCGCAGAACACGAACGGGCAACGAAAGTTCCGAGCCTCATCGCCCACTCGCGATCTCCCGCGCCGATCGCCTGGCCAACGACCGTCGTGCCAGCGGCGGCGAGCCCGAGGGCGGGCATGTACGCAATCGATGTCAACATGATGACAATCTGGGTTGCGGCCGCACCTACCTTCCCCACCTGCGTGACCATCAATTGCATGAGTGCGACGCCCAGAACGTCCGCTCCATACATCACCCCAACGGGAAGACCGACGGCCAATTGGCGGCGGATCATGGCGAGGCGGGGTCGCCAGGTCATCAGCGTCTTGTACCGACGAGCAAGATCGCCTCGGAGAAGCAACGCGATACCGACCAGAAGTCCGACGAGCTGAGCGAGATTGGTTCCCCACGCGGCTCCTGCCATGCCCATATCGAGTTCGAACATGAAGAACTGGTTGGCGGGGACATTGGCGATCGTCGTCACCACTGCGACGATGAACGTCAATCGCGTTGCGCCGATTCCGTTGAAGAAGCTGACCAAGCCCCAGCTCATCGCACCCAGGAACGCGCCCGCCAATCGAGGCTCCCAGTAGTCCTCCGCTAGCCCACGGATGCCGGGGTCGAGATTGAAAAGAGCGAGAATCGGACCGCCCGCCCAGGCCGCGATGAGAAAGAGTGGCAATGCAGCCAGCGACGCCCACATCGTGTTCCAGAGGCACTGGGAGGCGCGCGCTCGGCGGCCTGCTCCGTCCGCTTGCGAGACGAACGACTGCGTCGCGAGACCCACTCCGCCCAGCACGAGGATCGCGCAGGACATCAGCCAATAGATCGCACCCATCGCCGCAACGGCATCGGTCGATAGTCGACCGATGAACCAGGTGTCCGTGAGATTGAGTAGTGCTTGGATCGCGTTCGTCACCATGAGCGGCGCCGCGATGGTTGCAAGCGCCCGAGTATCGACACGCAGGCGGCCTTGTCCGTCGCGTCGAGCGACGGGCAAACGACGATCCACGTCGGTCATTGCTCTTCCGCTCGACTCTCGCTGCGGGCGAAAACCGACCCGAGCCACAGAGCGATGACGAGCATGACGGCACTGACACCCGCCAATACCCACGACACGCCGACCAAACCGAATCCCGCTACCAACGGGTAGGTGAGCTGACTGAGACTGTCACCACCGCGTTGTAGCAAGGTGTCGATCAAACTTTTACTTTTGAATTTGCTCTCGGGATTCAACACGGTGAAAAGCATCTCACGGGTCGGCTTGAAGAGCCCGTAGTCCACGGCCCGTCGAATCACTTGCGTGACGATCAACACGACACCGACCGGCATCAGCGCCAACAACACCAGAGACGCGATCAACACAACCGGTACGAGACCTAGCGCCGCACGCAAGCCGCCCCGAGAAGCGACCCATCCCACCACGACGGTCTGAAAGAAAAGTGCCAAGACGCTGACCGACAGATCGATACGAGCGAACAGCGCTGCGCGCTCGGTCAAGGTGGTGTAAGCGGCTTCGACATATTCGGCCTGCTCTTGGTACATGAAACCGCCGAGAATTTGACCCCCGACGATCAGTCCTGCAATCGCGATCAAGTAGGGAGAGGTGACGAGTCGCTTGAGATCGTCGATTGCACGCCCGCCTACCGGGAGCGCCAACCGCTGGTTGGGGTCGATGCCCTCGCTGCGAACTTCGAAGAACTGAGCCTGCCGACCGAGCACCGTAGCGAGCAGAATGGCTGCGCACGCGACGAGGATGGTCGTCGTGGGTCCGAGACGCTCGACGAAGAGCGCGTTGAATGCTGGGCCGGCGATCGCGCCTGCGCTACCCCCGGCGGCGATATACCCGAAGAGCCGCTTGGCCGACGCTGAGCGCCACGCATCGACCATGACGCTCCAGAACACCGACACGATGAAAAGATTGAGTGACGTCACCGCAACGAAATACACAGCAGGCAGCCATTTGTTGCCCGGACTCGCCGCCATACCGATCGCCAAACCTGCAAATAGCGCGACGACGAACGCATAGATCGCAGGAAACAACCACCTTCGCGGCAACCGCGCGACGACGAACCAGTAAATCGGCAGGATCGCCATCATCACGAAGAAGGTCACATAGAACAGGTTGGCAATCTGCGAGCGACCCACCTCGAGAGCGAAGGCCTCTCGCAGGCTGCGCAGCATGTAGTAACCACCGAGCAGCAAAAAATAAGCGCCGGCGGCGGCGAATAACGCCCGCCCTTCGCCCGGGGCCACCAGCCATCGGAAGCGACTTCCTGACGGGGCAGCCATCTCGCTCACGGCGTTAAACCATCGATGACCACAGCCTTCTTGAAGTCTCGACCCACGATGTATCGGGTGCTACCGATAGGATCGCCGCTGCGCGGCGTGGCACTGCCGTCACTCGACACCTTGGCCGAAACCTCGACGGTATCGTTAGGCGCGAAGGTGAGCCCCTCAACCATGCTGTCTGCAGACGTGAGCTCCACCGACACCGGAAACGCCGCCGGCAGTCGCTTGACCGCCAAAGGTGGACCCGGCCGACCCGGCGCACGCACGAACACGAACAAGGTCGAGCCGGGTGCAATCGATTTCGCGAGTGACGGCTTGATCGACACGGCCACGATCACTCTTGGCGCTTCGGAGGGCGCCGTCGCCGACGCTGATCTTTGACCGGTCGCGCCCGATGCCCCGCCTCCCTGCCCCGGATCGACGGCCCCGGAACGAAGTCGATCGATCTGTTCCTGCAAGATCACACGAACATTTTCAGGCGGCTCCATGGCGAGCATTTTTTGGAAGCGCTCGATCGCCAACGCCGACTCGCCCCGACGCTGAGCAGCGATGGCAGAGAAAAACAACGCCTTCTCAGACTCGGGCTCGAGCCTTAGAGCCTCCTCGAAGATTCGTCCCGATCTCTCGTCCACTCGACCATCGGCCTGCAAGACCATGGCCTCGCCCAGGCCGATCAACGCTTCGGCATTGCGCCCGTTTTCGAGACGGTCGGCTCGCCGATAGGCCCGTTGCGCGAGCGGGTATTGACCGAGTGCAAGATGGGACCTGCCGAGCATCAACCAACCCTGCACGTCTTCGGGCTCGCGCTCCAACCGACGCGCCAAACGACTGACCATGGTCGCAGGATCGTTCGGGCTCACCGCGTCATCAGGCCACGTCCACACACTCGCATGACGATAGAGGGCGACCGACGAGACGGCTAAAGCAACAACCGCCAACCCGGCGACGATCCGCTGGGATGAGTCTCGCCACAGCGGACGCAACATCCATAGGAAAGCCGCGGTCGCCAAGGCGATGGCGATCACGATGAACGAGGTCAGTGCGGCCGTATTCATCGATGACCCGCTTGATCATGTCCGACTTCATCGGGATTCGACGTGTCGGTCGGCGCTAACGTGACCCGCTGTCGAATAATGCGTAAAGCCACAACGACTCCGATCAGGAGAAGAAGAATCGGCGTGATCCAGAGCCAGGCATTGCGTGACGAAAACTCGGGACGAAACAAAATGAAGTCGCCGTAACGATCTCGCATGTGCTGACGGATCTCCTGATCGGTCTTGCCCTGCTCGAGCAACTGACGAACTTCGCGTCGAAGGTCACCGGCGAGACCGACTGGTGAGTCGGCGATCGATTGGTTCTGGCACTGCATGCAGCGAAGCTCGTGTGAAAGATTTCGGTAGCGCTCCTGAAGAACAGGATCGGACATCTCGATCGGGTCGATCGCGTACGAGGCGGATATGCCGCAGAACACAAGCAGCAGGACGAACAGCCCTTTCATTTTGCACCCCCGGTCGAGGGTAACCGCGTCAAGAACTCCCTCTGCCACACCTCTTGGGTCAGCGGACCGACGTGTTTGTAGATCACGATCCCGGATGCATCCACCAAAAAGGTTTCTGGCGCGCCATACACCCCCCAATCGATTGCGACCTCGCCATCCCGATCGACCGCGACCACGTCGTAGGGATCGCCGAGTTGCGACAACCAGGATGTCGCAGCCGCGTCATCGTCTTTCCAGTTGAGACCGATGAGCGGCACCTTCTCGGAGCGGGCAACCTCTAACAGCATCTCATGCTCGTTAAGACACTCGGGGCACCAGGTACCCCATACGTTTAGAAGATACCAACGCCCCCGCATCGAGATCTCGGAGAACTGTTCGCTCGACCCGAGCACGGGCAAACTGAACGCCGGTGCCGGTTTTCCGAGAAGCGCCGAAGGAATGACGGTTTTCTGCGGGGCCCGCTGAACGCCGATGAACAACACGGCCACCAACAAGGCGAAGACGAACGCCGGCAACAGGAACTTTTTCACTCGCCGGACTCCTCTCGCCGACGGTATCGACGATCGGTCGCTGCAATCACACCACCGACGGCCATCAGGAAGGCCGCGAACCAGACGTAATTGATGAGCGGACGAACCTGAGCGCGGACACTCCAACGACCGGCACCCAGATCTTCGCCGAGTGCCGCAAAGATGTCGCGACTCCACTGCATGTCGATGCCCGCCTCGGTCATCATCTGACGCTGCACCCAATAATTTCGTTTCTCAGGATGCAGGAGCCCGACTGGCTTTCCGTTTTCGAAGACCTGCACCTCACCACGCAAGGCATCGTAGTTTGGTCCCTCGACTGTCTCGAGACTGAGCAGTCGATATTCGAACTCGCCCACCGTCCCCGATTCGCCGACGGCAAGTCCGAGATCACGCTCCCGCGTGTAGGACTCCACGGCAGTCACCGATACGACGAACATACCGAGCGCCGCATGAGCGATGGCCATACCGATCACACCACGACTCAACGACAAACCGCGACGCCAACGATCAACGGGATCGACGAGCGCCGAGAACAAAAGCCACAGCCCGACCGCGAACCCGACTGGGGTCAGGATTTTGGCTCCCTCCCACACACCCAGAACCAACACGAGCGTGATCAGTACACCCACGACCAGCGACACGAGAATTGCCGCCCGACGATCTGCCAAGCGGCCTTTTTTCCAGCTCGAGTGAATGCCGACGGCCGCCAGCGCGAGCAACGGCAAAATAGGCAGCAAAAACACAGGATCAAAATATTGCCGACCGACCGAGAGCGTACCGAGCCCCAGAGCATCGGAAATGAGTGGCGCCATCGTGCCCGCGAATACGGCTCCCGCGGCCACTACGAGCAAGATGTTGTTGAAGAGCAAGAACGACTCACGCGCCGTGAACTCGAAACCCGCCTCGCTACGCAGCAGCGGCGCGCGCCAGGCATAGAGCGTCAGCGCACCACCGATGATGATGACGAGGAACGCCAGAATGAACATACCTCGCGCCGGATCGGCTGCAAACGAGTGCACCGATACCAAGACACCCGATCGAACGAGGAAGGTGCCGAGCAACGACAAAGAAAACGCCAATATCGCCAGCAGCAGGGTCCAGCTCTTGAAGAGCCCCCGCTTCTCGGTCACCGCAAGGGAATGAATCAGCGCCGTCGCCACGAGCCACGGCATGAACGAGGCGTTTTCGACCGGATCCCAGAACCAATAACCGCCCCAGCCGAGTTCGTAGTACGCCCACCAACTTCCGAGGGCGATGCCGATGGTGAGAAACGCCCAAGCAATCGTGGTCCAGGGTCTCGTCCATCGAGCCCAGGCTTGATCGAGGCGTCCCTCGATCATCGCCGCGCAGGCAAACGCGAACGCGACGGCCAGACCCACGTAACCGGCGTAGAGCATCGGCGGATGGGCTGCGAGTGCGGGATCTTGCAAAAGCGGATTGAGATCTCGTCCATCTGGCGCGGCCGGATCGAGACGCATGAAGGGATTCGACGTGAAGAGCGTGAAGGCGAGAAACCCGAGACTGACCAAACCCAGTACGCCGAGCACCCGCGCCGCGAACGACGACGGCAAACTCTTCGACAACAACGCCACCGCGAGGGTCCACGCGACGAGTATCCAGGCCCACAACAATAGCGACCCTTCGTGAGCACCCCAGACCGCGGCGATGCGGTAGCCCGCCGGCAACGCAGAATTCGAGTTGGCGGCGACGTATTCGACAGAGAAGTCGTTTTGCACGAACGCCGTGACGAGCACGCCCAAAGACAGCGTGGCCATCACGAACTGAACGGTGACGGCCGGCCGAACGACCGCGATCCAAGACTCGCGGCGAAGCCACGGACCTGCGATACCGAATACGCCTTGCGCCAACGCGGCGAGCAAAGCCAACACCAAAGCAAAAAGACCAATTTCGGCGAGCATGTTAGGTTCCGGTTTTCGGTACGGCGCGGATGTCGGGATTCACCGGCATGACTCCGCCGTGTTTTTCTTTGATGGCGTTTGCCACTTCGGGAGGCATGTAGTTCTCATCGTGTTTAGCCAGGATTTCATCGGCCACGAATACGCCGTTCGAGCCCAAACGACCGTGAGCGACGACGCCTTGATTTTCGCGAAAGAGATCGGGGACGACGCCTGAGTAGACCACCCGAACGTCGTGCTTGAAGTCCGTCACCACGAAACTCATGTCTAGACTACCCGCCTGACGATCGACCGTTCCCGGTCGGACCATGCCGCCGAGTCGAAAGCGTTTTTCGATCGGCGCCTCGCCCGCGGCGACTTGGGACGGATCAAAAAAGAACATCACGTTTTCGCGAAAGGCGTTCAACGCCAACACTCCGGCGAGCGATACGCCAGCCAGGATTCCGACGACGAGCGTTATGCGACGTTGGCGCGGGGTCATGGTGAGTTCCCTTCATCTTCGACGGCAAGGCGGCGACGAGCCTCGTGTTTCGCCTCGTCATGAGCGCGCCGAGCGAGCACGACGTTCGCGAGAATGGCGATCAGGGTGACGAGATAGGCAGGCCACAAAAAGATGGCATAACCGTCCATGGCGAAAAACTCGCTCATCGCAGCACCTCTCTGATCCAACTGGCGGTTCGTTCGCGACGCAGGATCTCGGCACGCAAACGCACGAGCAGCACCGCCGCGAAATACAGCGTGAAGCCGAGCAACATCATGAGCAAGGGCGCCAGCATGTCGAAGGGCATGGACGGCCGATCCATTTTCATCACGGACGGCGCCTGGTGTATGGAGTTCCACCATTCCACCGAGTAACGGATGATCGGAATATTGATGACGCCGACGATTGCGAGCACCGCACTCGCCCGATCGGCTCGTCCAAGATCGTCGATGCCCGCTCGCAGACCCATGTAGCCGAGATAGAGAAACAACAAGATCAACTGCGCGGTCAGACGCGGATCCCATACCCAGTATGTGCCCCACATCGGCTTGCCCCAAAGCATGCCCGTGACCAAAGACACCGCAGTAAACCATGCGCCGACGCCCGCGCAGCTCGCGGCAACCGCATGGGCGACCTTCATTCGCCAGATGAGACCGACCGCGGCCGCCGAGGCCATGACGCCGTAGATCATGACGGCGAGCCAGGCAGAGGGCGCATGCACATAAAGAATTCGGAACCCTTCGCCCTGCTGGTAATCGGGAGGCGCCAGCACCAATCCGCTGTAGAGCGCCGCCACGATGAGCAGACCCGCAGGCCAAGCGAACCACGGGGTGAGTGTTCCCGCGATACGGTAAATGTGAGGAGGCGAGCCGAGCCGATGGAACCAGGTCCAGTTCATTCGATTTCCTTTTATTCGAGCCCGATCCGAACCGCCGCCGCCGCCGCAAGCGGCGCCAGCGTTATACCGAGAACCGCCAAGGCCCCCAGCAAGTACAGCGGACCCATCAGACTTTCACCGATGATCGCAAGTTCCGTCGCACGAGCGCCGAAGACGAGTACCGGCACGGCGAGCGGAAGCGTCAACAAGGAGAGCAACACGCCGCCTCGTCTAACCCCCAAAGTCAGCCCTGCACCGACCGCGCCGATCAGACTCAGCGTGATGGTGCCAAGCAACAGAGAGCAGAGTATGCCGGGCATTGCCGCAACTGGCACCCCGAGTGCAATCCCGAGAACAGGCGCCACCAACGTGAGAGGCAATCCCGTCAACAACCAATGGGCAAGGGTCTTCGCGGCCATCAGCGCAACCAACGGCTGACCACACACCACAAACTGCTCAAGAGTGCCGTCGGAAACATCGTCTCGGAACAAGGATTCCAAGGCGAGCATCGAGGCGAGCAGCGCACCCACCCACAACACGCCCGGCGCGATCGCACGCAACTTGCCAAGCTCTGGCGTGTATCCGAGCGGAAACAACAGCGCCACGACCGCGAAGAACGCGAGCGGCTGGATGAGCTGCGCCGGTCGTCGAATGGCCAGACGCAGATCTCGCGCCAATACGAGCCATGCCGCTGAAAAGGCAGTCGTTCGTGAGACCGTCACGACTGAACCCCGCGATGGCCGATCTCGAGCGAGGCACATTGAGCGGCAGGCAAACCCAGATCTTGGTGAGTCGCCGCCATGACGAGCCCACCTCGACTCAACTGTTCTTGGATCAATGATGCGACGAGCGCCTGCCCCGCGACGTCGAGATTCGTGGCCGGCTCGTCGAGCAACCAAAGTGGCGTACCTGCGAGCCACAGCGCCGCAAGCGCGATGCGTCGTCGCTGCCCCGCGGAGAGCGAGCGAACCGGACGATCAGAAAATTTTTCAGCCCCCACGCGAGCGAGCGCGGCGCGGACATCCTCCGAAGCGACTCGTCGACGAAGGCCGACGTTGAACGCGACATTCTCGGCCGCAGTGAAATCGGATTTGAGCGCCGGGTCGTGCCCGAGGTAGGAGAGCTCGGCGTGATAATCGGGGTCGCGTGGCGTGACTTGCTCGCCCCGCCAGGACAATTCGAGCGACTCGGGCTCGAGCAAACCGGCCATCACCCGAAGCAACGTGGTCTTGCCAGCGCCATTGGCGCCGACCACCTGAAGGCAGCACCCCGCGGGCACCTCAAAACCGAGGCCCCTCAGAAGATGCCGCTCACCTCGAAAGACGTGAAGATTTTTTACCGATAGCTCAGACATTTAGACGACTATCTTAAGACGGACTCGCAACAGCCGCGGTCCCGCCCATCCCTGCCATCGGCACCGACCGCTCAAGCCTAGCACAGGGCCCACCTACGAAGGTCGGCGCTAGCCTAAACTTGCGCCTCGCGTGGCCCCGGTGGCGAAACCCGGTAGACGCAGCAGACTTAAAATCTGCTGGCCGTAAGGCCGTGCCGGTTCAAATCCGGCCCGGGGCACCACGCATTCGTCCGTCGACGGGAGCGACATATGAGCCGAATTATCTTTGCGCTGATCGCCACGTTGATGCTTTGGGCGTGCACTTCGCGCCCTTCGAGCCCCGTTGCACCATCGGTCGATCTCACCTCATCTCGCACGCTCTCGAGCGGCGAACTCATCGGCTTCGAAAATGCATCGGGCGGTCACAGTTGGCTCGGCATTCCTTACGCCGCAGCGCCGGTGGGCGATCTGCGCTGGCGCGCACCTCGCCCCTACGCCGCTTGGTCGGGTCGCCGCGAAGCGCTCGAACCGGGTAGTCCCTGCATTCAATACGGCTCGCCACTCGGCGGCGTCGGCGATGCAGGCTCACGTCAGGGCAGCGAAGATTGCCTCTTTCTAAATGTGTATGCGCCAAGGCTCTCTCCTTCGGAGATCAATGGCCAGCGTCTTCCCGTCATGGTGTGGATCCACGGAGGGGGCAACACCGTTGGGCATGCCGCCTTCTACGATGGGCAAGTTCTCGCACAGCGCGAGCGCGTGATCGTCGTGATGATCAACTACCGACTCGGACCTTTCGGTTGGTTCGTCCCGCCTGAAAACATTTCTTTGACAGCAAATACACAGGACCCCGATCTTTCGGGCAACTACGGCAATTTGGACGTTGTCGCTGCACTGCGTTGGGTTCGGGACAACGCCGCCGCATTTGGCGGCGACGCAAGCAACGTCACCGTGCTCGGTGAGTCGGCGGGCGCGACTAATGCGCTGGCCTTGCTTGTCACACCGGCCGCTGAAGGTCTCTTTCACCGCCTCATCGTTCAAAGTCTTGGCTTCGGTTTCGCCAGAACACCGAGTATCGATTCGCCCTTCGGCACTGCCCAGGTACTTCGCCGCTCGCTGATTGCATCGGGCCGGGCCAAGGACGCGACAGAGGCCGGTCGCATCGCAGCGACGATGACCGCTGCAGAGCAAGGGACATTTCTGCGATCCCTCGATCCGTGGACTCTCTACGGCACATACCGTAGCGACGGCGATTACGATCGCGTGCCGACGGTTTTCCAAGATGGACAGGTCATTCGTCGAGGCGACCTTCGTGAACTACTCGCAGATCCGGCAACACATATCGACGTACCCGTCATCGTCGGAACCAACCGCGACGAGCCAAAGATTTTCATGGCTTTCGATCGAACCCATGTCCGCACGTTAGCCGGACTCCCCTTCGCGCTTCGTGACCCCGAGGCGTACGACCTCGAGGCTCGCTATCGTTCGCTCGTCTGGAAAGCCGACGGCGTGGACTCCATCGCGAGACTGCTCTCTCGGCATGGCGCGCCTGCATGGGCCTACCGATGGGACTGGGACGAACAAGGCGAGCTCTACGGGGTCGTCAATCTCTCTCGCATCGTCGGCGCGGCACACGGGCTCGAAATTCCTTTCGTCTTCGGATTCTTCGACGTCGGTCCGCAGGGCAAGATGCTCTTCAACGCCGACAACGAAGCGGCTCGCGTGGCGCTCAGCGAGCGAATGATGGCCTACTGGGCAGGGTTCGCCCGAGACGGAAAACCCGGCCGCGGCAGCGATGGACGCGGAATCGAATGGTCTCCTTGGACCGCCGACCCGTCGACACCGCGCATGATCGTGTTCGATACCCTGGCGGGCGGCGGAATTCGCATGACCGCCTCCGATGTGTCTCGGGAATCGGTACTCGCAGAAATGGAGAAGGAATCACTCTCTCTCGACCGGCGTTGCGCCCTCTTTCAGGCAACCTTCCGCAATCGCGTGGATGACTGGGCGGACGGCGCGTGGCGACGATTCGCCGGCGGCGCCTGCGAGGGTCAGCGGCTCGGATCGCGAGTTGGCTCGTAGCTCACTCGGTACACCACACCGGCATAGTCGTCTGACACATAGATCGACCCGTCCGCGCCTTCGACCACATCGACGGGCCGTCCGATGAGCCCTGACTTGCCGCGAAAGCCGTCGAGAAACGGTCGCTCTTCGATGAGGCCGTCCTCGCTCCAATGTAGCGATACGACCTTGTATCCATCGGGCTCAGTTCGGTTCCAAGACCCATGCAACGCCACGAGCGCTGCACGCTGAAATTCGATCGGGCGTTCGGGATGTTTCAAAAATCGAATACCGAGTGGCGCGTTGTGCGCGCGAAACTCGTGTGCAGGCGCACGAGCCTCGGCGATGAGCCCAGCGTTACCGGCTCCGTATTCCGGATCGACCACTTTCCGCCCGTGTACGAAAGGCCATCCGTAAAACCCTCCCTCCTCGATGCGATTGAGCTCATCGGCCGGGATATCGTCACCCAATAAATCGCGGCTATTTTCTGTGGCGTATAGCCCAGCATCCCAAGGCGCCCAGTCGAACCCATATGGATTACGAAGCCCCGTCGCGATGATCGCACCGCCGGATCCATCGAGATCAAAACGCATCATGGTGGCGCGACGCGCGTCTTTTTCGAGGCAGACGTTACAGGTTGAGCCCTGCCCGAGATAAAGCTTGCCGTCCGGCCCGACTCGCGCCGTTTTACGCCAATGATTTCCATCGGCGGTGAGCCCCGTGATCAGAGGCTCGAGCGCCCCCTGCGTCGAGCCACTCTCGGCATCGAAGCGAACCCGAGACACTCGCGTCGCTTCGGCGACGTACAGCCAACCGTCATGCAAATCGACGCCGTTCGGACGATCTAGACCCTCGAACAGATTTTTCCGGCCGTCGGAACGACCATCGCCGTTCCGGTCGGCCCGCAGCAGCACGACGAGACCACCCCGAGGCTGACTCAAAATTAGATCGCCCGAGGCCGTCGGCACCATCAAACGCGCACTCGGCAGATCGGTCGCCCAAAGACTGACCGAAAACCCTCGGGGCACCACGAGCTGATTTGCGACGACCTCGGCGGGCGGTGGATCGATTCCGCCGTTGCGCAGCATTCGCCAGATCATCGTTCGATCGGAGATCGCCACGCCCCCGAGAAAAAAGAGCCAGACGAACCCGGCCACCGCGAGCACGGACAGCGCAAGCCCCAGCCCGATCAACCATCGCAATCCTCGCGGCACTCGTCTTGTCATCGGTCGACCCTCGATCTCGAAAAGACCCCGAAAAGCCTCGCAGAGTATCCCGCAAAGTCCGCGCCCGCCGTTAGAATTGGGCCATGAAAACCCTCATCGCTGCCCTGGCGCTCGTCGCCACCTTCCCCCTCTCCGTCCACGCCTCGACGGCCAACAAAGCCGACAAAGGCATGCCGGGCGAACCCGACAAGCTCTTCGCTCAGCTCGAGACCCTGCTCCCGACGCCCGGCGTGACGCGCACGGCCTCGGGTGCCCCAGGCGCACAGTACTGGCAGCAACGGGCCGACTATCGCATTCAGGCCACGCTCGACGAAAAACGTCATCGTCTCTCGGCGAAGCAAACCATTACCTACATGAACCGCTCGCCCGATACGCTCAACTACATCTGGTTGCAGCTCGATCAAAATATTTTCCGAGACGACTCGATCGCCAGACGCTCAGAGGTCGCCGCCAATGCCGGCACCCGTCGCGACTCCGTCGGCAGCGGAGATAGCCTGAGTTTCGCGGCGATGCGTCGTCATCAAGCCTTCGAAGATCGGGAGTACGGCTACGAGATGGGGCCGGTACGAGATGCCTCGGGGCGCACGTTGCGCACGACGGTCAACGACACCATGATGCGTATCGACCTGCCGACGCCGCTGCGTCCCGGCACGAGCATCGAGATCAACTTCGAATGGCAAGCGAACATCGTCGACGAAGCGGCGATCGGCGCGCGCGGCGGTTACGAGTACTTCCCGAAGAGCGACACCTACCAGTATTTCCTCGCGCAGTGGTTCCCGCGTTTGGTGGCCTACACCGACTACACCGGCTGGCAGCACAAGCAGTTCCTGGGTCGAGGCGAATTCACGCTCGAGTTCGGTGACTACGACATCGAGCTCACCGTCCCGGCCGATCACATCGTGGCCTCCACGGGCGTCCTTCAGAACCCAGACGCGGTGTTGACCGCGGAGCAACGCGCCCGACTGAAGCGCGCCGAGACGGCGAAGAAACCAGTGTTCATCGTGACGCCCGAGGAAGCCCTCGCCAACGAGAAAGAGGGCACGAACCGCGCACGCACCTGGCGATTCAAGGCGGAGAACGTTCGCGACTTCGCCTGGGCGAGCTCACGAAAATATATTTGGGATGCGATGGGCTATCGTCAAAACGATACGAAGCGCCCGTTCGTCATGGCCATGTCGTTCTACCCGAACGAAGGCGAGCCGATTTGGTCGAAGTATTCGACGCATGCCGTGATCCACACCATGGAGGTGTACTCACGGTTCTCCTTCCCCTACCCCTATCCGGTCGCGATCTCCGTGAACTCCTGGGAACGCGGCGGCATGGAATACCCCATGATCACCTTCAACGGTTATCGCCCGACCGCGGACGAAAAAACCGGCAAGGTCACCTACTCGCGAAACACCAAATACGGCCTGATCGGCGTGATCATCCATGAAGTGGGTCACATCTACTTCCCGATGATCGTCAACTCCGACGAGCGTCAGTGGACCTGGATGGACGAAGGGCTCAACACCTTCCTCGAGTACATCGCGGAGCTCGAGTGGGAAGAGAATTTCCCGACCTTCGGCGACAAGACCAACGTTCTCGACTTCATCACCGACTACATGCAGTCGAAAGATCAGGTCCCCATCATGACCAACTCCGACACCATCGTGCAGTTCGGTCCCAACGCCTATTCCAAGCCCGCCGCGGCGCTGTCTGTGCTGCGCGAAGCCGTCATGGGGCGCGAGTTGTTCGACCATGCGTTCCGCGAGTACGCGAACCGCTGGAAGTTCAAACGACCTACCCCGGCCGATTTCTTCCGCACCATGGAAGATGCCTCGGGCGTCGATCTCGATTGGTTCTGGCGCGGTTGGTTCTACGGCACTGATCACGTCGATGTCGCCGTCGGCGACATCCGCGAATATCAGGTTTCGAGCCAAGATCCTGATGTCGAGTTCCCGCTGAAGCGCAAGGAGTTCGCCGGGAACTGGCCGGAGTCTTACTCGCAACGTCAAAACCGAGGCGAAGGAATCAAAACCCGCGTCGACCGTTATCCGGAACTCAAGGACTTCTACAACGAGAACGACCCGTTTGTGGTCACCAACAAAGACCGCAACGAGTTCAAAGATTTTCGCGAAAAACTCCGTGACTGGGAACGACCCGTTCTCGACCGCGCGATCAAGTCGGGCGAGTACGTGTATTTCGTCGACTTCAAGAATATCGGCGGGCTCGTGACGCCGTTGCCACTCACCCTCACTTACGCCGATGGAAGCTCGGAGGAGTACGCCATTCCCGCTGAGGTGTGGCGCTACAACGCGCTCGAGGTCACCAAACTGTTCGTGAGGAAAAAGCGTCTCGTCAGCGTCGAACTCGATCGAAACCACCTGATCGCCGACGCCGACAAAACCAACAACGTCTCGCCGCGTCGCATCGAACAAAGCCGTATCGAGTTGTTCCGCGGTCGAGACCGTGATCGAAACCAGATGCTCGACGCACTCGCCGAGCTCAAGGGCGAGCCCAAAGCCGACACGGCGAACGGCGCAGCGGGCGGTAAAGACGTTCCGCTGCAACCCGTCGCGAAGTGACGAGCGAGACCATGAACCGACGGCGAGGACTGCACTACCTGGCAGCCCTCGCCGTCCTCTCGCTGTTCGGCGCCTCCTCGCTCGCGCAGGCGCACCGCTCGCACGTCACGCTCACGCGCGTGTCCATCAACGAGCGTAGCGGCCGATGGGAAATCGTCCATGCGATCCATTACCACGACGCGCTGCGACTACTCGCCGCGCTCGGCGTACGAGATGACGTTCAGCCGAGCTCGATCGAAGGGCGTGCGCGCATTGCGCTAGAAGTGGAGAAAGCGTTCCGTTGGTCCACAGGCGACGGCCGTTCGATCGTGCCGGTCACGGTGGGAGCAGAGCTCGAGGGAGACAACCTGCTCGTCTATCAAGAGATCGCCGCCCCGAGTTCAGGCGGCCGAATGGCCGTCGAATCTTCGTTCATGCACGGGGTGTTCCCCGACCAGATGAACCACATCCTGCTGGAATACCCGACGCCGAAGGTCACCCTGAAGCTGTCTCGGAGCCAAAGGAGGGCCGAATTTGAGGCGCCGCCTGCGGCGAGAGGTGGAGGCTAGGGTCGGAATCGAACCGGCGTAGACGGCTTTGCAGGCCGCTGCATGACCACTCTGCCACCTAGCCGCGCCGAAAAAGAAGAAATGGAGCGGGAAACGAGACTCGAACTCGCGACCCCGACCTTGGCAAGGTCGTGCTCTACCAACTGAGCTATTCCCGCCCGGGCACAGAGGGCGCAGATTGTAGTGGCGACCCCCGTTAAGTCAAGTTTGGGCGCTTAAACGCTCACTGGGCCTTGAGGTCGGGCCAGGCCGCACGCAGGTAGTCGACGGCTGAGATCAGGGTCAACACGGCGGCGATGACTGTCAGCACGAGACCGACCTGATACGTCGGAAGAATCCAGACATCCCAGCGGATCAGCATCATCGACAAGCCCACGATCTGCACGATGGTCTTGATCTTGCCGAGCGGAGAAACGGCTACTTTGGTTCGTTGACCGATCTCCGCCATCCACTCCCGCAATGCCGAGATGGCGATCTCGCGTCCGATGATGACGATCGCGGGCAAGACCACGATGAGTCGAGTGTCTTTGCTGACGAGCAGAACCAAGGCCACCGCAACGATCAATTTATCGGCGACAGGATCGAGGAACGCGCCAAGCCTGGAAGTCTGACCGTACTTGCGCGCGAAATAACCATCGAGGCTGTCGGTGATGCCGGCGATCGCAAACAACGCGCCGGCCGCCGGATCCGACCACGGGAACGGCATGTAGAACAGCAACACCACAACGGGGATCGAGAAGATCCGCATCCAGGTGAGCACATTGGGGACGGTCAGAAGCATGGGGCGTTTCAGGTCGTCACTCGGCGATCAGCCGCCGGGATGCAGCGCATCATAAAGGTTTTGTGCGAGCGCTGGGCCGATGCCCGGCGCACGCTCGAGATCCATGCGCCCGGCTTTCAACACGCCCTGCAGACCGCCGAAGTGCTGAAGCAAGGCGCGCCGCTTCGCAGGACCCAGCCCCGGCACCGTTTCGAGAATCGACTCGTTGAACCTTTTCGCGCGACGACGCCGATGCCCGGTGATCGCGAACCGATGCGCCTCGTCACGGATACGCTGGATCGCCTTCAGGGCGGCGGACTGCGGCCCGGGGATGAGCGGCGGCCTAAGGGCTCCTGGAAAATGGATGCGCTCCTGCCCTACCCGACGGTCGGGGCCCTTGGACACGCCGATGACCGCTTGGTCGGCAAAACCCGATGTACCGAGCACCTCGACCACACCGGCGATCTGGGCAGGACCCCCATCGATGACGAGCAGATCGGGCTGCGGGATCTCCCCGGCTGCGATCCGCGCGTAACGACGCGTGATGGCCTCACGCAGCGCCCCGTAATCATCGCCAGGCGTCACGCCCTCGATGTTGAAGCGTCGATAGTCTTTCTTGAGAGGCCCTTCGCGACCGAACACCACGCACGAGGCGACCGTACCCTCGCCCTGCGTATGACTGATGTCGAAACATTCCATCCGCTCGGGAACGGCAGGCAACTCGAGTTCGTCGGCAAGCGAGACAAGCAGGGCCTCGTAGCCCTCTCGACGCGCGAGCCGCATGCGCAGCGCATTCGCTGCGTTGTCCTGCGTCATCTCGACCCATCGCGCTGCAAGCCCCCGCTGAGCGCGTCGTACGCGAACCGCATGTCCGGCAAGCGACGCGAGGGCCTCGGCGATCGACTCGGAGTCCCCGAGCACGATGTTCGTGTAAATCTCCGGAGGGGGTGACTGCTCTCCGTAGTACTGCATGATGAACGAGGACAACGCCTCGTCTGACTCGGCAAAAACGGCTTTCGGGAAAAACCCACTGGTTCCGAGGCTCCGCCCTCCCCGAACCGGCATCACGCTGATCGCATAGCCGCCCGGATCTCCGATGATGGCAAAGATATCGGCATCACGCTCGTCGTCGGCGGCGACGACTTGTTGTGCCTGCAATTCCTTGATGGCCGCAATCTGATCGCGCAGCGCCGCTGCTCGCTCGAACTCGAGCCGCTCTGACGCCTCTTCCATTCTCGCGGCCAACTGTTTCTGTACTTCGTCGTTTCGACCTTCGAGCACCTGCACCGCCGCCTCGACGTCGCGGGCATAGTCGGATTTCGAGATGAGCTCGACGCAAGGTGCCGAACATCGCCCGATCTGGTGTTGCAAACAGGGACGACTGCGATGGGCAAAATAACTGTCACGACAATTTCGGAGTCGAAAAATCTTCTGCAAGTAATGCAGCGATTCGCTCACCGCACCCGCGTTCGGATAGGGCCCGAAAAATCGCCCGGGTATGTTGCGCGACCCTCGATACACCGACAGACGCGGAAACTCGTGGTCTGCGGAAAGCCAAAGATAAGGGAAGCTCTTGTCGTCCCTCAGGACGACGTTGTATTTCGGATGCAACGCCTTGATGAGGTTGTGCTCGAGCAGCAAGGCCTCAGTCTCGGATCGCGTGACCGTCACCTCCATCGAGGCGATCTGCGCGACCAGCGCCTGAACCTTGGGCATGACGTTCGAGGGTACGAAATAACTGCCGACTCGATCGCGAAGATTCTTGGCCTTGCCCACGTAGAGTAAAGACCCATCACCCGCGAACATTCGATAAACGCCGGGCCGCTTCGGCAAGCTCGCAACGAATTCTTTGGAATCGAAAGCGACGCTCACACGCCCTATTCCGACGACTGTCCGGCGAGATTCTGTGCGCGCGCGAGCACCTTGCGGAACATGTCCGCCGTCAGGCGTTTCGTCTGGGTGTTGTAGCGACTGCAGTGGTATGAATCGACCAGCCATCGGCCATCGGCGAGCCGATGCTCCGCCGCGTGACCGAAGCGATACGCACTGCGACTCTCGCCCGCCGCATCAAGAATCGCATCGTGCGCGATTCGTCCGAGCGCGACGAGCACTCGCAAACGTCGGTGGGCTGCGAGTTCCGCGCGAAGAAAACCATTGCAGCTTCTCGCCTCGGCAGGCGTCGGCTTGTTCTCAGGTGGAAGACACTTCACGGCGTTCGTAATACGAACTCCGAAGAGCGCGAGCCCGTCATCGACCGACGCGGAATGCGATGCCGACGACACGCCGAGCTCATGCAGAGTCTGATAGAGCATGATGCCGGCGTGGTCACCCGTGAAGGGACGACCCGTTCGATTGGCCCCGTGCATCCCGGGAGCCAGGCCCACGATCAGCCAACGAGGGTCGCCATCCCCGAAAGCCGGAACCGGAGCGGCATGGTAGCCAGGGTGGCGCCGACCCGACTCCTCGCGAAACTCTGCGAGCCTAGGGCAGCGTCGACACGCCGGATCGAAAAGCATGGAGGACATCCGCGACCCTCTGACGAAGGCCGCGGATTGTACCCGAGCCGCGTCAACCGACGGCGAACTGCTCTTCTTCGGTCGAACCCTTCATGGCCGTCACGGAAGACTGCCCGGCGGTCACGGTTTGGGTGACATCGTCGAAGTATCCGGCTCCGACTTCGCGCTGGTGCTTGGTCGCGGTGTAGCCGTCCTTCTCGGAACCGAACTCCGCCTGCTGCAGCGCCACGTACGCCGTCATCTGCGACTCGCGATAACCCTTCGCTAGGGTGAACATCGAGTAGTTGAGCGCGTGGAAACCCGCGAGCGTGATGAACTGGAACTTGTAGCCCATCGCCCCGAGCTCACGCTGAAACTTCGCGATCGTCGCGTCGTCGAGCTTCTTCTTCCAGTTGAACGACGGCGAGCAGTTGTAGGCAAGCAGCTTGCCAGGGAACTTCTTGTGAATGGCTTCAGCGAAGTGCTTGGCTTCCTCGAGATCCGGCTTGCCCGTCTCGCACCACAACAAGTCGGCATACGGCGCGTAAGCAAGACCGCGCGCGATGGCTTGCTCGAGACCCGCACGGACGTAGAAGAAACCTTCCGACGTACGACCCTTCGAGGTGTCGATGAACGGACGATCACGCTCGTCGACGTCGGCCGTCAACAAATTCGCGCTCTCCGCATCGGTACGCGCCACGAGAATAGTCGGCACATCGCACACGTCCGCCGCGAGACGGGCTGCGACGAGCTTGTTGACCGCCTCCTGGGTCGGCACGAGAACTTTGCCGCCCATATGGCCGCACTTCTTCGCCGAGGACAGCTGATCCTCGAAGTGCACGCCCGCCGCACCGGCTTCGATCATGCCTTTCATGAGCTCGAAGGCGTTGAGCACACCACCGAAGCCCGCTTCGGCGTCGGCCACGATCGGCTGCAGCCAGTCGATGGAATCATTACCCTCGGCGTGGTGCAGCTGATCCGCACGCATCAAGGTGCTGTTGATACGACGCACCACCTGCGGAACAGAATTCGCCGGATAGAGCGACTGGTCCGGGTACATTTCGCCGGCGAGGTTGGCGTCTCCGGCCACCTGCCATCCCGAAAGATAAATCGCCTTGAGACCCGCACGAACCTGCTGCATGGCCTGATTGCCCGTCAGCGCACCCAGCGCATTGACGAACGGCATGGCGCTCATGTGACGCCACAGCTTCTCGGCGCCGAGTCGCGCGAGCGAATGCTCGATATGGACCGAACCACGAAGACGAACGACATCTTCGGCTTTGTATCCACGAATCACTCCGCGCCAGCGCGGATTGTCTTGCCACTCACGGGTGAGTTGCTCGGCGGTCTTCAATTGCATGACTAAAGTCCTCGGAATTGCTGAAGGTTCAAGGGGTCGATTTATTCAAGAGACAGATCGTCGGAACGCGTCCCGCGTCATTCGAGTTCGCGGTAGGCCGCCAACGTCAGGAAGGTCGCAAACTCGGGCGCGGTCGTGATCCCATCGAGCAAGCGCGCCGCGGCATCGAAGCGTCCCGCCGCATAAGCCGTTTCACCGAGGCGAGCACGAAGGGCCTTGCGCTCTGCGGCGAGCACCTCTCGAAAAAGCTCGGCCGTGATCTTCCGCCCATCGTCGAGAACGCCGCCCGCATGGCGAATCCATTGCCAAATCTGCGCACGCGAGATCTCGGCGGTCGCCGCATCCTCCATCAAATTATTGATGGGCACACAACCGTTACCGCAGAGCCAAGCCGCCATGTATTGCAGCGACACGCTGACGTTCTCGCGCAAGCCCTCTTCGGTGATACGCCCTTCGGGAATCTTGAGAAGATCCGCGGCGGCCACCGAGACGTCCTCACGCAGACGATGAAGCTGGTTAGGAGTAGGCATGAGTCGATCGAAGACTTCCATCGCCACCGGCACCAGACCGGGGTGCGCCACCCAGGTGCCGTCGTGCCCATCACCCGCCTCGCGCTCTTTATCCGCACGCACCTTGGCGATGGCCGCATCGTTCGCGACCGGATCGTTCTTGATCGGGATCTGCGCCGCCATACCGCCCATCGCAAAGGCACCACGTCGATGACACGTCTTGATGCACAGCAGCGAGTAGGAGCGCATGAAGTGCGTGGTCATCGTGACGAGGCGTCGCTCCGGCAGCAGGAAGTCCGCGCGTTTCGCAAATTTTTTGATGAAGCTGAAGATGTAGTCCCACCGACCACAATTGAGGCCGACGATGTAGTCGCGCAACTCGAAGAGGATCTCGTCCATCTCGAATGCCGCGAGGATCGTCTCGATCAACACGGTGCACTTGATGGTCCCGTGAGCGATGCCGAGTCGGCGCTCGGCGAAGTCGAATACTTCGGCCCAGAGTCGCGCTTCACGATGGCCTTCCATTTTCGGCAGGTAAAAGTAGGGACCAGTTCCGCGCGATTTCAGTTCGGCGTGGTTGTGGAAGAGGTACAGCCCGAAATCGACGAGCGCACCCGGAATCGGCTGCCCGCCTTGCAACAAATGCTTTTCGTAGAGATGCCAACCGCGAGGTCTCACGATCAACACGGCCGTCTTTTCGGCGAGACGGTAGGCCTTACCTTCCGGGGTCGTGAAGTCGATTTGTCTGCGTACCGCGTCGCGAAGGTTCGCTTGGCCGCCAATGACGTTTTCCCAAGACGGCGCCAACGAATCTTCACAGTCCGCCATGAACACGCGCGCACCCGAATTGAGCGCGTTGATGACCATCTTGCGATCGGTTGGCCCGGTGATCTCAACTCGACGGTTTTGGAGATCCGCCGGGATCGGCGCTACCTTCCAGTCACCCTCGCGAATCGAGCGAGTCTCAGCCAGGAAGTCGGGTAATTCGCCCGCATCGAGCCGCAGCTGCCGCTGCTCCCGGGCCTTCAGTAACTGCTCCACGCGAGGAGCAAAACGCTCTCCGAGCTCCTGGAGAAACGCCAAGGCCTCGGTCGTCAGGATGCCCTCGCCTGGCGGTCTCGCCCGCGTCCCTGCTGCGAATTCAATGGCTGCCATGGTTCTCTCCTAAGCGATGCGGCGATTGAACTTTAAGCCCCGCAGTGAGAGGATTTACACAATAGAAATTTCACAATGTGAATTTCACTCGCGACCATCAGGGGACAGACCTCATGAGCGGATTGCTGCGACAAGGACATTTTCTGGGCTCGAAGCTGCGCACCTTGCGCAAGCGAAACGGGCTCACCCTCGAAGAACTGTCGAGCCGATGCGTGCAACTGAGCGCCGATCATGCCCCGTCGGTGAGCTACCTCAGCATGGTCGAAACCGGCAAACGCATGCCCTCCGCCGAGATGCTAGCGGTACTCGCGTCGGTGTTCGGAAAAGAGACGGGTTGGTTCCTCGATCGAACCGAGTCCATCGCTCCCGAGGCCTCGAAGGGTCCCCGAACGAGCTCGGCCGACCCGATGCCGCTCGAGCCGGCATTTCTGTTTTCACGCGACTTGCTGCAGCTCGCGTTACCTGAACTTCTCGCTCAAACGGGAACCAGTGGACGACAGTTCGCGCGCCTGCTCGTGCGGGTTTGGCAAGAATCTCGTCAAAACGAATTTCCCGATATCGAGCGCGCCGCAGAGTCGGTGGGACGGCGTCGAATGCCCCTTTCACTCGACGACGTACTGAAAATCGTTAAAGACACAGGACTCGTCATTCGCTGGGTCGACGAGGAGCGACGCAAGACGTCTGCTCCGGTGTTACGCGCGCGGTTCGAAGCCCCATCGACGATCGTCATCAATAAAAATCTTCGTTCACACGAGGCGAGACTCAAATACACGTTGGCCTTTTTCATCGGCCATCGGATCTTGCACAACGGCGATGGCGTCGTTCCCCCGCATAGCGCCGCGGGCGTGGCCTCCGAAGATCCGGGGGCGCTTGGCTCGATCGGCGGCATGGCTCCGAGAGACGTCCTGCTCGCCTGGAGAGACTTCGAATGCAGCGCGTTTGCCGGCGCTTTGTTGTGCCCCAAACAACCCTTTCGCCAGTTTCTGGTTCGAGAACGTCACGAACTGTCGGCGATCGAGAAATTAGGCGTTACCGAGGCGGTCATGATGCGGCGCATGACGAGCGTCTCGCCTTATCGACATTGGCATTTCTTTGATGGGTACGCTCCGGGTTACTTGCGCGCCGTCTACCGCGGCAACGGTATCGCGCTGCCCTGGGGCAATATGAGTCTGGTGCCCGACCCTTGCCCCAACTGGGCCGTGTTCCGACTGCTACGCGATGACTCAGCCGCTCCGGGGGAAACTTTTGCACCCGTATCGCAAATCTCGATCATGCGTGATGGCGGAACGCCCCAGCTCTATTGTTGCCATTCCTTGCGGACACGAGACGCTGCAGACGTGTCGCACGTGTTGTCAGTCGGCATCGATCTGGCACCCGCACTAGAGGCCCAGGGGTTCGACTCACGCAGACTCATCGATCTCATCGACGAACAGTGCGGCCGCGGTGGCGGCGTGAATAAAGTTCCGGCGGAAGCCGCCGAAGCGATACGCACGGTCAGTCACGTATTGAACATCGCCTGGGTCGCGCGCTCGCTCGAGGCGCCCGCGAGCATCATCTGCCCACGCAGCCGATCGTGCCCGCGCAGCACCCCCTGCGGCAGCCACTGACAGAACAGAGGACGAACGTCGCTCTTATTCGCCTCGACGCGGTGCTCGTAATCGCTCGGCCAACATCAGCGAAAGCTCGAGTGACTGTTCGTAATTGAGGCGAGGATCGACGCTCGACTTGTAGGCGCGCTGAAGGTCGACGTCGGCCAAGCCTCGCGCTCCACCCGTGCACTCGGTCACGTCCTCGCCGGTGAGTTCTACATGCACGCCGCCAAGATGCGAACCCAGCGAATGGTGGATAGCACTCGCGAGCTCGAGTTCGCGGAGAATGTTCTCGAAACGACGGGTCTTGAGTCCGCTTTGGCTGGTTTCGGTATTACCGTGCATCGGATCGCAAATCCAGAGTACGGAGTGCCCGGTCGCGCGCACCGCCTGAATCGCCTTGGGTAGAGCACTCTCGATGTCCTTCGCTCCGTAGCGATGAATGAGCGCGAGCTTCCCGGGAATATTTTGAGGGTTCAACGTCGTGACGAGACGTTGCAACCAGGCTGCGTCCATCGCCGCACCGACCTTCACACCCACCGGATTGGCGAGGCCTCGGCAATACTCGACGTGGGCCCCGTCGATCTGCGCGGTGCGCATACCGATCCAGGGCATGTGGGTCGACAGGTTGTACCAGCGATTCTGGCGCGGGATGAAACGAGTCTGGGCTTGCTCGTAATGCAAGACCAGGGCCTCGTGACTCGCGTAGAACTCTGCTCGCAGGGCCTGATGAACCTCTTTGGCGCTGATCGTTTCGAAGAACTCGAGTCCGTCGGCGACGGACGCGACGATACGCTCGTACTGAGCCTTGAACGGTGAGTGTCCGACGAAGCCGAGATCCCAATATTCCGGGTGGTGCAGATCTGCGAAACCGCCGTCGATGAGCGCTCGAACAAAATTGATGGTGAGCGCCGCGCGCTCATAGCCTCGGAGCAGAAGCATCGGATCGGGTTCTCGCGCCTCGGGCGTGAACTCGGCTCGATTGACGATATCACCGCGGTACGACGGCAGCGTGACCCCGTCACGCGTCTCGGTATCGGCAGACCTTGGCTTGGCGTACTGCCCTCCCATGCGACCCACTCGAATGACGGGTTTCTTGAGGCCGTGGGTCAACACGAGGCTCATCTGCAACAAAATCTTGAGTCGCTTGGTGATCGCACCCGATTCACAGTCGTCGAAATTCTCGGCGCAGTCGCCGCCTTGCAGGAGAAAGCGTTCGCCTCTCTGCGCGGCCGCGAGCTCTTCGCGCAATCGCTCGATTTCCCACGAGACCACGATCGGCGGCAAACGAGAGAGTTTCGCCACGGCGTCGGCGAGTGCGGCTGAGTCGCGATAGACCGGCTGCTGCTGCGCCGGTTTGGTTTGCCAACTCGTCGGATTCCAGGACTGGTGATCGGGCGTTTTCATCGTCCGGTCATTCTAGCGCGGGCCAAAGCCAAACCCTCGAAAATAGGGGTTTTTACGTCTGCCGCGATCGCTCCGCGGCCTTCGCCTGCTGCCACAGGCGCTCCCAAGCGTCGAGATCGAGGTCAAGAAGCGGCGTCCCCGCAGCCGCCGCCAGCCGCTCCATCTGGGCGAACCGACGTTCGAATTTTTGATTTGATCCGCGCAATGCCGCTTCAGGATCGAGCCGAAGGTGCCGCGCCCAGTTGGCGATCACGAACAGCAGATCGCCGAGCTCATCGTGTTGCCGATCGACGCCCTCGTTCTCCGACAAGGTCGCCTCGAACTCTGCGAGTTCCTCGTCGAGCTTGATTCTCATACCGGACGCATCGGGCCAATCGAAATTGACGCGAGCCGCCCGCTTGCCGAGCTTCACCGCACGAGTCAAAGCCGGCAGCGCGAGCGCAACCCCATCGAGCACACCCTTATCGCCCGACGCCGCGCGCTCCTCCGCCTTGAATGTTTCCCAAGCCTGGGTTTGCTCTTCGGCGCTCAGCCCCTCGCGCTGCTTGAACACATGGGGATGCCGTCTGACCAACTTGTCCGCGATACCGTGAGCGACATCGTCGAAACTGAAAAGCCCTCGCTCCTCGGCGATTCGCGACAGAAACACGACTTGGTAGAGCAGATCGCCGAGCTCATCGCGAATTCGATCGGCGTCACCGCTGCCGATCGCTTCGGCCACCTCGTAAGATTCTTCCAGCGTGTGCGGGACGATGCTCTCCAGGGTTTGTTCCAGATCCCAGGCACAACCCGACTGCGGATCACGCAGGGCTCGCATGACTTCGAGCAAACGATTGAGGGACTGACTCACGAGCTACCGACCGTCACCTGAGATTCGCCGCGTAGCGTGCGATACAGGGTCATGAGCATTCCGGCCGTCGCCCCCCAGATCGTGTGATGACCAAAGGGGAAATCAATGAAATGCACGTCCTCGCCTTCGAAGTGCCGAATCGCCGGAACGTGATTTCGTTCATCGAGCACGAACGACAAAGGCATCTCGAACACCTCGACGACCTCGGTCGGGTCGGGCACGACCGTAAAATCGGGATGGACGAAACCGACCACCGGCGTAACCCGGTATCCGGTAATCACGAGATGATCGGGTAGATAACCCGCCACTTCGATTCGATCGGCGCTGAGACCAATTTCTTCCTGCGTCTCACGCAAGGCCGCAGAGAGCGGATCGATGTCGTCGGCTTCGATGCGGCCACCGGGAAAACTGATCTGCCCGGCGTGGTGTTTGAGCTCCGAAGAACGCACCGTCAACAAGATGCCCAGATCATCCCCACGATCGACGAGCGGCACCAAAACGGCGGCGGGCGTCGGGTGCTCCGGGAAAAACTTGCGCAGACGCCGCTTGCGAGACTCGGACACTTCCCCCAAGCGCCAATCGTTGGCGGGCGCATGACAGGGACTCGCAAGCAACCGCGAGCGAAGGGTCGACTTTAGATCGGGAAAACCGGCGAAAACGTGAGCAGAGTCAGGCATGGGGTATGATTTGCATCCTAACATTTTCAGCGTACCGAGCTCTGCATGGCGCTTGACCCTCTCGAGGCCCTTTCTCCCATCGATGGCCGCTACGCGAGCAGCGCGGCAGCCCTTCGAGCCCATCTTTCAGAGGCCGCCCTGATCCGAGAGCGCATTCGTATCGAAGCCGAGTGGCTGCTCGCCCTGCACCGCGAGAAACCGGCAGGCCTCGAAGCCGCATCGACCCTTTCTGAGAACGCGCTGGCCACGGCCCGCCAATTAGCCTCGCAGCCGCCGGAGGACGCGGCTCAAGCCGTCAAGAAGATCGAGCAACGCACCAACCACGACGTGAAGGCCGTCGAGTATTACGTTCGCGATCAATTGACCACCGCAGGAGCCTCCGCCGCCGCATTGGAGCTCGTGCACTTTGGCTGCACATCCGAGGACATCAACAACCTTGCCTACGCACGCATGCTGCAGTCCGCCCGCACCGCGATGCTGGCGGAGTGGTCACCCGCCCTCTCGGCGCTGCGCGGTCTCTCGGCCCGCTACGCCGCACTGCCCATGCTCTCGAGAACGCACGGACAGACCGCGAGCCCGACGACCCTCGGCAAAGAATTTGCCAACGTCATCGCCCGGCTCGATCGCGCCATCGATCGATGGCGCAACGTCGCCATCCTCGGCAAGTGGAATGGCGCCGTCGGAAACTTCAACGCTCACGTCGCAGCACTTCCCGCCGCAGACTGGCCGGGAATTTCCGGCCGCTTTATTCAGTCGTTGGGTCTTGAGGTCAATCCGCTCACCACGCAAATCGAACCGCACGACTGGATCGCCGAGTATTGCGACGCCGTGGCTGCGATCAACGTCATCGTTATCGACCTCTGTCGCGATACGTGGGGATATATCAGCCTCGGTTACCTCAAGCAGCGCGCCGTAGCCGGTGAAGTGGGATCTTCGACGATGCCGCACAAGGTCAACCCGATCGACTTCGAAAACGCCGAGGGTAACCTCGGTATCGCCAACGCCCTGCTGCGACATTTTTCGGAAAAGCTCCCGATCTCGCGCTGGCAGCGCGATCTCACTGACTCGACCGTCCTTCGTAATCTGGGAGTCGCGCTCGGACATGTGCTCATCGCCTGGAAAGCCTTGCAACGCGGACTCGGCAAGATCGATGCAGACCCGCCGCGAATTGCAGCCGATCTCGAACAAGCCTGGGAAGTACTCGGCGAAGCAGTCCAGACCGCCTTGCGAGCCGCCGGCGTACCGAACGGATACGAGCTCCTCAAAGATTTCACGCGTGGTCGCAAAATCGACGGCCCGGCGTACCTTGATTTCGTTGCAAAGCTGCCCTTGCCTGCGAGCGAGAAAACGCGCCTCGCCGCCCTGCGACCGGAAGGCTATGTGGGTCTGGCGGCCAGTCTTGCAGACCAAGAGAGCCGATCTCGCGACTGAGTCGCGGTCTGCCTCGTGAAAATGGGTGGGCACCCAAGGTGATCGTCGTAGGGCTCTCAGGCGGAGTCGATTCGGCCGTGGCCGCACTGCTCTTGCGACAACAGGGACTCGAGATCGAAGGCCTTTTCATGGCCAATTGGGAAGAAGACGACGCCTACTGCACCGTCTCGGCCGATTATCAGGACGCCCTGGCCGTCTGTCGTGAACTGCGCATCCCCCTTCACCGAGTCGACTTTGCCGCGGAATACCGTCAACGGGTATTCGATTATTTTTTGACGGAATACCGAGCGGGTCGAACGCCGAATCCTGATGTGCTCTGCAATCGAGAGATCAAGTTCGGGGTGTGCCTCGAACACGTTCGTCGCCTCGGCGGTACGCATTTTGCGACCGGTCACTACGCGCGCCGCGTCGAAGGCTCGGCGCGCGTCGAGCTTCACAAGGCTGCAGATCTCACCAAAGATCAGTCGTACTTCCTGCATTCGCTCGAGCTTCCCCAACTCGAAGCGGCGATGTTCCCCTTAGGCGAACTGACGAAACTCGAAGTACGCGAGCGCGCTCGGTCCGCGGGACTTCCCGTCCACGATAAACCCGATAGCACCGGAATCTGCTTCATCGGTGAGCGACCTTTTCGGGAGTTCCTCAATCAGTACATCGCCGACACCCCGGGACCGATCCTCACTCCAGAGGGGGAGTCGCTCGGCACGCACCACGGCCTCGCCTTCTACACGCTAGGCCAGCGCGGTGGGCTCGAGATCGGCGGCCGAGCCGGACACGCTGAAGCCGCGTGGTACGTCGCCAGCAAAGACCTGCGGCGTAACGCCCTAATCGTCGTTCAAGGACACGACCACCCTTTGATGTTGTCCAAAACAGTCACCACCGGGACCGCGCATTGGCTGATCGATGCGCCGTCGCAACCCTTCGAGGCCGGCGTGAAGCTGCGCTATCGACAATCGGATCAGCGTTGCCGGGTTTCGCCCGGACAAAACGGGCGACTGCTGATCGAGTGCCAAGAGCCGCAGCGAGCCGTGACACCTGGGCAGTTCGCCGTTCTGTACTCCGACACGCGCTGTCTGGGCGGTGCCGTGATCGAGTCGGCCGCAAATTAGTCAGTCTCGCTCCGTCACGGAGCAAACCTCCACGCGGGCGGCTATAATTCGCGCCCGTTTTACAGCCTGTTCACGGTTCTCGACCGGGGGTTCTCATGACCGACAGTTACAAGAGTCGCACCACGCTCAACGTGGGCTCAAAGTCCTACGACATCTGGAGTCTCGCGGCGCTACCGAAAGACAAGGTGTCTCGACTGCCTTACTCGCTCAAGATCCTCCTCGAGAATCTGTTGCGCTTCGAAGACGGCGTCAACGTCACGCGGGGCGACATCGATGCCTTGCTGGCCTGGAACGCCAAGGCCACGCCCGATCACGAAATCTCCTTCACGCCCGCACGCGTGATCATGCAGGACTTCACGGGAGTTCCCTGCGTAGTCGATCTCGCTGCGATGCGCGAGGCCATCAAAAAACTCGGCGGTGATCCGCAGCGTGTCAATCCGCTTGCGCCCGCAGAACTCGTCATCGACCACTCAGTGCAGGTCGATCATTACGGCACAGACGACGCCTTGGCCAAAAACACCAAGATCGAATTTGAACGAAACGGCGAGCGCTACTCGTTCCTGCGCTGGGGACAAACGGCATTCCGCAATTTCAAAGTGGTTCCGCCGAACACGGGCATCGTCCACCAAGTCAATCTCGAGTACTTGGGTCGAGTCGTGTTCGAGAACGCTGACGGCGCCCGTCCGCAGGCCTACCCCGACACGCTGGTCGGCACCGACTCCCACACCACGATGATCAACGGCCTCGGCGTGCTCGGCTGGGGCGTAGGTGGCATCGAGGCCGAAGCGGCGATGCTCGGCCAACCCGTCACGATGCTCATCCCGCAAGTGGTGGGTTTCAAACTCACCGGCCAATTGCAGCCAGGCGCCACGGCGACCGACCTCGTGCTGACCGTCACCGAGATGCTTCGCAAGAAGGGCGTGGTTGAAAAGTTCGTCGAATACTTTGGCGATGGTCTCGCCAACCTACCGCTCGCAGATCGCGCGACCATTGCCAACATGGCGCCGGAATACGGCAGCACCTGCGGCATTTTCCCGATCGACGAAGAGACGCTGCGATACCTCGAACTTTCGGGGCGACCCAAGGAGCAGATCGACCTCGTCGAGGCCTATGCCAAAGCGCAAGGCATGTGGCGCTACAACGGAGCGCCTCAAGCCGATTACACCGACGTGCTCGAGCTCGACCTCAGCACTGTCGAACCCTCTCTCGCGGGCCCCAAGCGCCCGCAGGATCGCGTGCCGGTTCGAACACTCAAGCAGGTCTATCAAAAGACCCACGCGCAGATGTCCGAAGAGCGCGCCAAGAAGAACCCTTCGGCGTCGGGTGTCGGCACCGTCAACGACGGCGTCTCCTACGAAGTGCGTGATGGCGCGGTGCTCATCGCGGCAATCACAAGCTGCACGAATACCTCAAACCCCTCGGTCATGCTGGGCGCCGCCCTGCTGGCGCGTAACGCCGCTCAAAAAGGCCTCAAAGCCAAGCCTTGGGTCAAGACGAGTCTTTCGCCGGGCTCGAAGGTGGTGACCGACTACCTCACGAAGGCGCAACTTCTCGATGACTACGCCGCCGTCGGCTTCCACGTCACAGGCTATGGCTGCATGACCTGCATCGGCAACTCAGGCCCCCTCAAGCCCGAGATTTCGACAGCCGTCAAATCGGGCGATGTCATCGCCACGTCGGTACTCTCGGGCAATCGAAACTTCGAAGGACGAGTGCATCCGGAAGTAAAGATGAACTTCCTCGCCTCCCCCCCGCTCGTGGTCGCCTACGCCCTCGCCGGTACGACGAACATCGATCTCAATACCGAACCGCTCGGCACGGGGTCTGACGGCAAGCCGGTATTCCTCAAAGATATCTGGCCGAGCCCGAAGGAAGTCGCCGACACCGTGCGCGCCTCCATCGATTCGAACATGTTCCGCGGAAGCTACGGCGATGTGTTCGCGGGCGATGCGAATTGGCAGGCGATCAAAGTCCCGGCGGGCAATCTCTACGAGTGGGACGACAAATCGACCTACGTGCGTAACCCACCCTACTTCGACGGCATGAGCATGCAGCCGGAGGCGGTGAAGCCCATCCAAGGTGCGCGCGCGCTCGCGCTACTCGGCGACTCGGTCACCACCGACCACATCTCGCCCGCGGGCGACATCGCCAAGGGAAGCCCGGCTGCGAAGTACCTCGAGTCGCACGGCGTTCAAAAGGCCGACTTCAACTCGTACGGCGCACGCCGCGGCAACCACGAGGTCATGATGCGTGGCACCTTTGCCAACATCCGCCTCAGAAATCTGCTGGTTCCCGGAACTGAAGGTGGCGTCACGCTGCATATTCCGTCGGGCGAGCAAATGTCGATCTATGACGCCTCGATGAAGTATCAAGCCGCCGGTACGCCACTCGTGGTACTCGCGGGCAAGGAATACGGCACTGGCTCTTCTCGCGACTGGGCGGCCAAGGGCACCATGCTGCTCGGCGTCAAAGCAGTCATCGCCGAGAGCTTCGAGCGCATCCACCGGTCCAACCTGATCGGTATGGGCGTACTCCCGTGCCAGTTCACGAATGGTCAGAACGCCCAGAGCCTCGGCCTCACCGGCCTCGAAACCTTCGACTTCGGCGACCTACAAAACGCTGAGGCTCGAACCGTTACGGTGACGGCCACGCCGAAGGACGGCGGTAAACCGATCGTGTTCGAGGTTCGAGTCCGCATCGACACGCCGAAGGAGCGCGACTACTACCGTCACGGCGGCATCCTGCAGTACGTGCTCCGCCAACTCGCGCAGGGGCGCGGCAAGTAACGCGGGAGGCTCGTGTGGACGACCTCGAATATCCACGCGAGCCCGCTCCCCGGCTTGTTTTCTTTGATCTCGACGGCACGATTTCGCGTCAAGATACCCTCTTCGGCTATGTTGCAGGCTTCGCACGACGACACCCCGCGCGTGTCCCGAAATTTCTCGCAGTGTTGCCTGCCCTCGTCGGCTATGCGCTCGGCATTCACGACCGAGGCTATCTCAAAGGCGCCCTGCTACACGCCGTGATGGGCGGCGCCCCTCGGGGTGAAATACGAACCTGGACCGAAGAATACGTTCCGAAGCTCATCGCTCGAGGTGTATTTGCCGAAGCGCTCGCCGCAATCCGAAAACATCGAGACGCCGGAGACCATCTCGTTCTGATGACTGCAACGGTCGACCTCTACGTCCCGGAACTTGCGCGCGCTCTAGGTTTCGATACCTACCTTTGCAGCCAGGTGTCATGGAGAGAAGACCGCCTCGAAGGCTGGCTCGTGAGCCCCAATATGCGCGATGAGGAGAAAGCCTCAGCACTGCGACGGACGGTCGCGAAATTTCCGGGCAGAAGGCTGGTCGGTTACGGAAACTCGGCGCCGGACCTGGCGCACCTCAAACTCGTGGACCACGCCGTCCTCGTCAACGCCAGCAACTCTTTGCGAAAAGCCGCCTCGGGACTTCCTGTAGAGTTCAAGTACTGGCTGTAAGCATCGACCTTCAAGGAAGAAGTCATGAATCGATATCGCGATCCTTCGATTCTCCCGTCCGAGATTCCGTCGGAGTCCGAATACTTTGACCGTCGGCGCGTCCTCGCCGCACTCGCTGCCTCGGCCGCCATGATCGGCGGTGGAATAGAAGCCGCTGCGCAGGCGGGCCGTCCGGCAACGCCCTCGCTGCCACCCCCGCGTTATACCCGTAACTCCAAGTTTTCGACCACCGAACCCCCCAACACCTGGGAAGACATCACGACCTACAACAACTTCTACGAGTTCGGTTTCGAAAAAGAAGACCCTTACGAGAGAGCTCAGAACTTTCGCAGTCGCCCCTGGAACGTCGAAATCGATGGAGAAGCAGAGGTTCGCGGACGATTCACACTCGAAGATATCTTGAAGCCTCACGCTCTCGAGGAGCGTATTTATCGATTCCGCTGCGTCGAGGCGTGGTCACGCATCGTGCCTTGGATGGGTTTCCCTCTCGCCGACCTCATTCGTCGATTTAAACCCACCTCACGCGCGAAGTTCGTGGAGTTCACCACCCTCCTCGACCCCAAACAAATGCCGGGGCAACGCACGAGCGTCCTCGACTGGCCTTACCGTGAGGGTCTGCGTATAGACGAGGCGATGAATCCGCTGACCTTGCTCGTCGTCGGCGTCTACGGCAAATGGTTGCCCAACCAGAGCGGCGCCCCGCTGAGACTGATCGTTCCGTGGAAGTACGGCTTCAAGAGTATCAAGTCGATCGTTCGTATTCGCTTCACCGAGCGACAACCCGCCACGAGCTGGAACCTATCGGCTCCCGACGAATACGGTTTTTTCGCCAACGTGAATCCTGCAGTGGATCACCCGCGCTGGAGTCAAGCCAAGGAGCGACGAATCGGGGGAAACTTCCTTGCCTCTCGAATCGACACTCTGCCGTTTAATGGCTATGCCGCCGAGGTCGCTTCGCTCTATCGTGGCATGGATTTACGGCGCTTCTACTAGCCGATGACTGCGCGCAACCTCACGGCGCGCCCGAGAGCCGAGCGCGCGCTCAAGGCCCTGGTCTTCATCGGATCGGCGATTCCGGTCGTGCTACTGCTTGCAGGCGTTGCAGGCCTCGCGGGCCAGTCGCTCGGTCCCAATCCGATCCGGGAGATGCTGCATGTCACCGGAAAGACCTCGCTGAACCTGCTCATGATCACCCTCATGGTGACGCCGGCTCGAGTCGCGACGGGTTGGGTCGCCCTGCAGGCTGTACGGCGCACACTGGGGCTGTTTGCGTTCGCCTATGCCCTACTGCATTTTTTGATCTATGCCGTGCTCGAACTCGATCTCGATTTCAGCGACCTCGGACGAGAAATCGCTCGGCGCCCATTCATCATCGTCGGAATGGTCGCGCTGCTTGCGCTGATCCCGCTTGCGGTGACGTCGACGAACAAGATGATGCGCAAACTGGGTCGTCGCTGGCAGACCGTGCATCGACTCATTTACCCCATTGCGATCCTGGGTGTCTGGCACTACTACTGGCAGGTCAAAGCCGATATCCGCGAACCACTGATTTACGCCGGCCTGCTCGCCGCCTTACTGGGTTATCGCCTCTGGCTCCGCCGCCGGCGTCCCTCGCCCTAACCCTCAGGCGAATACCCAACTCGGCACGCGCTTCCATCCCTGAGTGAGTTCGCGATCGAGACGCCTCCAATCAGGACAGTACTCGGCGACCGCTGCCCAATACGCCGCGGAATGATTCATGTGACGCGTGTGCACAAGTTCGTGTACGAGCAGATAATCGAGTACGGCCGGATCTTGAAATATCGCGCATATGTTCAGGCTGATCACGCCACGACTCGAACACGACCCCCAACGCGTACGCTGCCGTCGCAGTTGCAGGCTGCGATATCGAAAATCACCTCGTGCCGCGGTTGCTCGCAGTCGCTCTTCGAGCGCACTACGCGCGTGATCCGTGAGCCAGGCGAGTAACGCCCGCCGCGCCGCAGCCGGCGTCGCAGCATCCCACGCGCCCCGAAGCGACAACACGCCGCCGCGTATCTCCGCTCGAAGTCGCCCTCGCCCTCCCGCCAGATGCAAGCGATAACTCTCGCCGAGCGCCGGAAGCGAAATATGGGTTAGCGGAAAGGGCTCGCGATCGGTTCGAACAGGTGTCGCGGCTAGTTTTTGACTGACCCAGTCGCGATGCCGCGTAACGAACGCCTCGACTGCCGACATCGTCACACCGCGGGGCACAACGACCTCTACCCTCCCATCGAGATGAACGCGTAGCGCCAACCGACGCGCTCTCACGCTTCGGCGAAAAACGAGCTCAGGCCGGGGCGAACCCTTGGCTTCACCCTCTAGGGGTAGTGCGATTTGGTCGAGCACCGGCGGATGATGCCATGCCGATCGGCCGTGGGTTGGAGTACGATTCGCGCCCCATGGCGAGATACTTCAAAAGCGATAACACGGCCCCTGCGGCCCCCGAAATGCTCGAGGCCATTGCCGCGGCCAATCACGGCTATGCCCGCGGCTACGGCGACGACGAGTGGTCGGCGCGTCTCGACGAACGATTCTCGAAGCTCTTCGAAAGACCCGTCCGGGTGTTTCCCGTGGCGACCGGTACGGCCGCGAATACCTTGGCGCTTGCCACTTTGGTGCCGCCCTACGGCGCCATACTGACCCACGAAGAAGGTCATATCGTTCGCGACGAGTGCGGCGCGCCGGAGTTCATGACAGGTGGCGCTCGCTTGATCCTGATGTCAGGCACCGGAGCCAAAGTCACTCCTCACGCCATCGAGAGCGCGCTCGCCGCAAACCCGACGTCGGTTCACACCGTTCAACCGAGAGCGTTGTCGATCACCCAGGCGACAGAACTCGGTACGGTGTATGCGCCCAGTGAAGTCAAAAGCTTATCTGCCATCGCCCACGCTCGAGGGCTGATCGTCCACATGGACGGCGCTCGGTTTGCCAACGCCGTGGCGTCGCTCGGCTGCACACCCGCAGAGATCACTTGGCGAGCCGGTGTCGATGTCCTGTCGTTCGGCGCGACCAAAAACGGCGCATTGACGGCCGAGGCCGTCGTATTCTTTGACCTGCAACGAGTGGCCGACTTCGAGTTTCGCCGCAAGCGCGCGGGTCATCTGCTCTCGAAGATGCGTTTCGTCTCGGCACAACTCCTCGCCTACCTCGAAAACGACCTATGGCTTCGTCTCGCTTCTCGTGCCAACTCTCTCGCGAAGCGACTGGGCGATGCCGCCGGTGCTGCGTTGATGCATCCTGTCGAGGCCAATGAGGTATTCGTGCGCATCGGCGATCAGGGTGCGGCGACATTGCGAGAGCGCGGATTCGAATTCTACGATTGGGGCGCAGTGGGCTCCGGAGAGGCCCGCCTCGTCGTATCGTGGGATCAACCCGAAGAGGACGTCGCGGCACTGTGTGCCGCACTCATCGACCTTCAAAGCAAGGGCTGAAAGCCATGAGCCCCGAGCTGATCGACATCGGGATCAACCTGACTCACGACAGTTACGACGCCGATCGAGAGCAGGTATTGCGTCGGGCCTTGGATGCAGGCGTCGTCCAGTTCGTCGTCACCGGTGCCTCACTCGAGGGTAGTCAGGCCGCTCTAGCCCTCAGTCGCGCAGCGCCCCGCATCATGAGAGCGACCGCAGGCTGCCATCCACATCACGCCGTCGATTTGGACGATGCAGCCTTTGGGGCGTTATCGGTCATGGCCGAAGATCCTTTGGTTGTCGCCGTCGGCGAGACCGGTCTCGACTATCACCGCAACTTTTCGGCACCCCGCGAACAGCGGCTCGCCTTCGAGCGTCAGCTTGAGCTTGCCATCCGACTCAGAAAGCCGCTCTTCCTACACGAGCGCGACGCCCATCAAGACTTCATCTCAATCCTCCGCTCGCATCAAAAAGAACTCCCTCCGGCAGTTCTGCACTGTTTCACCGGCAACGGCGAAGCGCTCGAGGCCTGTCTCGACTTCGGGCTTCATATCGGCATCACTGGATGGATCTGTGACGAACGTCGCGGACTACACTTGCGTGAGCTCGTCGGGAAGATTCCGGCGGGTCGCCTGATGGTTGAGACCGATGGCCCATATCTGCTGCCGAGAGACCTCGCTCCCAAACCTGACTCGCGTCGCAACGAGCCGATGTACCTGCCTCACATCGCAGAAGTCATCGCCACCGCCCGCGGTGAGACGCTCGCATCGCTCGCCGCGCACACCACGGCGACCGCTAGACGCTTCTTCGGTTTGCCGACTTTGGCGTAGACCTCAGCCGCGAACTCCAAATTCGCTGGGCGACAGGGTCTCACGTAGTCGCTGCCAATCCGACTTCCAAACCTCGACCAATTGCTCGGCCTGTGTCCGATCACCGAGCGGGAACTCCGCCTCGAGCGACTCTTCACGTAGCGTGAGGCGTGGCAAGCCCTTCGGAAATGAGGAGCCACTTCCGAACATCACTCTGCCTTCGATCGGGAGATCTCCGACAATCGCCTTCAGCGCTGCGATTCGGTCGTACAACGGACCCTGCGGATTGGGAAACGTCTGTCGCCTTCCCGCATGCATGACCGTCCACTCGATCATCGGATCGGAGCCGAACACATTACCGACGACATCTCGAACATCGAGCAACAACACGCCACGAACCGTCAGCAAAACGTAATCGATATGCAGTGTGCCCCCGCTCCCATCGGGCACGGCGACGTTGCGTAGGTGATCGATGGACACGGCTTCGATGCGACGCTTGCGACGGATGCGCTCGCGTCGTCGGCCGTACCATCGCCAAGAGAGCGTCACCGCGATACCAATCAGGATGCCGAGCACCACCGCGGCGGCGACGAGCGCCCACTGCTCGGATCGGAAAGTGGTCATCATCTTTACTTCAATTTTCCTTTGAGCGCCTCGAGGGAGGCGTCGATTTCTTCGAAGACGGAAGGACGGTCGAACAATCGCGCCAACGTCTCCGGGACAGGCACACGAGCGTTGATCAACGGTTCGACGATTTCAGGAAACTTGGCCGGCGATGCCGTCGACACGACACACCAAGCCTCAGAACGCTTGAGCCCCTCGGGCATCGTCGCCCACACTTCGGCAGCGACGGCCGTGTGCGGACACCAGATCTCTCCGAAGCGAGCGCGATCTTCGCGGATGCGGGTTCGGATCGCTGGATCCTCGACGCTCGTCGCGCTCACAGCATCACGCAAGAGGTCATGATCCGGAAATAAGTCCCGCATGCGCTCCATGTTTGAGGGATTACCGACATCCATGGCCGAAGCAATCGTGGCGAGGCTCGAGCGCGGGAGCCACTCGCCTCGAGAGAGAAAATCCGGGACGGTGCGATTGGCATTGTGCGCGAGCACGATCCGCCCGATCGGCAAACCCATCTTTCTCGCCCACAGACAGGCAACTGCGTTGCCGAGATTCCCGCTTGGGATGATGAACGAAAGCGGACGGCCTCGTTTTCGGTACCACGCGAGACTGGTGGCTGCGTAATACACCGCCTGTGGCAGCAGACGCCCTAGGTTGATGCTGTTGGCCGACGAGAGCTGCTGATGTTGTCGAAGCGCTGCGTCACCGAACGCCTCTTTGACCATGCGCTGGCAATCATCGAAGGTTCCGCGCACTGCGAACGCTCGGACATTGTCTCCCCAGCAGGTCAGCTGATGTTGCTGAGTCGGTGACACCAAACCCTTCGGAAAAAGAACGGTGACCGACATCCCAGGTCTTCCGTGGAACGCGGCAGCGACTGCTCCACCGGTATCCCCCGACGTCGCCACCAAAATATTGACCGGGTCAGAGCCCGGCTTTCGAATTCTCTGGAAGCAGGCAGCGAGAAACCTCGCGCCGAAATCTTTGAATGCCGCGGTTGGGCCGCTCGAGAGTTCGAGAACGGTCAGGATCTCCCCGTCTGCGGTCCCTCGTACCTGCCGAAGCGGCGCAGGAAAATCGAATGCCTCACGGACGATCTCGCCGAGTTTCGGCGCCAGAGGATCACTCACCACGAAGGGCGCGAGAAGTCGCTCGGCGATCTCTGGAAGCGTCTCCGCACCATCAAAATCTGCTACCGAAAATCGGGGCCAGGATTCGGGAACATACAAACCGCCGTCTGCGGCGAGCCCGCGCCACAGCGCGTCGGAAAATTCGAGACGCTCTTCCCCACCGCGGGTACTACGAAACCTCATCGGATGAGCACCTAAGAGACCCCCACTCAAGCGACGACGCGGGCCCCGTCGGACTCGACGGGAACGACCCAGTGATCGGTCGCTACACCGTTTCGCGCAAACTCGGCGACCATCTGATCACGCACCGCCTGAGCGTGACTCGCAAGCGCCCAAGCGAACATCGTGGGCCCGGCGCCGGAAATCGAGCAGCCGAGCGCGCCCGCCGACAGTGCGGCCGAGCGAACGGCGGAAAACCCAGGGATTAACTGTCGACGCTGGGGTTCGATGACCACGTCATTGAGCCCCTCGCGAATGAGCTCGAGGTCGTTGGTGTAACAACCTGAAATAAACCCCGCGAGATTGGCGGTTTGCCAGACGAAGTCGGCCATCGCCACGTCACGCTTGAGAATGGCCCGCGCCTGACGGGTCGACAGAAACATGTGCGGATGCGCGATCACCGCCGTGATGCCAGGCGGAACAGGAATACGCTTGACCCGCGGGTTGTCGATGCCGACCGTCAACACGAGCCCACCGAAAAGCGATGGCGCAATGTTATCGACGTGCAACGAACCGCTCGCGACGGCCTCGCCCTGCATCGCAAATTTCAGCAAGGCAAGTCGATCGAACGGTTCGTCGAGAAGCGCATTGGCGGCGACTACGGCACCGACGGCCGACGCCGCCGAACCGCCCAAGCCCGAACCGAGAGGAATCCCCTTCTCGATGTGCATCTCGAAACCGAAAGCCGGTTTGGCGGCAACGTTGAGCGCCATCAGCGCGCGTCCAGCCGTGTTTTTCTCAGGCTCGAGCGGCAGATCGGTGGCGACACCAGAGCAACCGGAAATGTGAATCCCGGGTTGTTCTCTACGTGACACCGTGATGCGATCACCGATCGCATCGACGGCAAACCCCAAGATGTCGAATCCGATACCCACATTCCCGACGGACGCGGGTGCAAAGGCTGTCGCGCGATTCAAACCTCGCGGCTCAGGCGCAGCGCTCACAACCGCGCTCCGAGATAGGCAGACAGTCGGAGCAGGTCGGCAAAGATTCCGCCTGCGGTCACCTCGGGTCCTGCGCCCGGCCCCTGAACGATAAGTGGATTGGAGTTATAGCGGGAGGTGGCGAATCGAACTACGTTGTCGGTGAGTGCGATGTTGGCAAACGCATGTTTGGCATCGAGCTCGACAACACCCACGGTCGCATCGCCGGCGGCAGTGAGGCGGCCGACGTATCGCAGCACTTTGCCGCGCGAGCGGGCGGACTCGAACCGCGCTTTCATGGCGGCATCGTGCTGAGGCAATCTCCCGAGGAACTCATCGATGGAGCCCTGTTCGAGCCCGGCCGGAACGAGGCTCTCGACTTTGACGTCGGACATCTCGAGCGTCAGCCCCATCTCACGACCGAGAATGATGAGCTTGCGCGCGACATCCATACCGGAGAGATCATCACGCGGATCGGGTTCGGTATAACCGCGCTGCTTCGCATCCACCACGATCTCACTGAACTCTCGCGATCCGTCGTACACATTGAAAAGATACGCTAGCGTGCCCGAGAAAATGCCCTCGATGCTCGTCACATCATCGCCCGTCTCGCGCAAATCGCGTAGCGTCTGAATCACAGGAAGCCCGGCCCCGACGGTGGCTTCATAGAGATAGTGCGTACCACCCACACGTCGCGCATCACGCAACGTCCGATAGAACTCCATCGGTGCGCTATTCGCCTTTTTATTGGGCGTGACAATATGGATTCCCGAGGCCAACCATTTCGGATAGTGCTGCGCCACCTCGCCGCTTGCGGTGCAATCGATGATCACGCGGTTCGGCAGATAGTCGACGCCGACATGAGCCGCAAAAGCCTCGAGATCTGGAGCCGTGTCGGATCCGGCAAACTCAGCCTGCCAACTACCGAGAGACACCCCTTTATCCGACAAGAGCATGCGCTTCGAAGACAACAATCCGCGAATACGTAAATCTAGTTTGAAGTCGCGATGCAAACGTTCGCTTTGGGAGGCCATCTGCTCGAGGAGTACGCGCCCGACGGTGCCCGGCCCGATCACGCCCACCGAGACGGTATGCGCCGAGAGATAGAAGCTCGAGTGCACGGTACGCAACGCACGGGTCGCGGCCTTCGCGGGCACGACCACGGAGATGTTTCGCTCCGAGGCGCCCTGGGCGATCGCACGGACGTTGACGCCCGCCGCCCCCAACGCACCGAAAACTTTGGCGGAGATGCCGGGGATGCCCGCCATGCCATCACCGACCACCGCTAAGATGGCGAGCTCACGATCGACTTCGACCGACTGAATCTGCCCGTCGTTGAGCTCCGTTGAAAACGCCGCACGAACCGTCGCGACGGCGCGGTCTGCCTGATCGCGGGGTACTGCACAGCAGATCGAATGCTCCGAACTACCCTGCGAGATGAGCACGACCGAGATGCCCTCTTCGCGCAATGCTCCGAAGAGTCGCGAAGCCGTACCGGGCACACCGATCATGCCGGCGCCCTCGAGGTTGAGCAGGGCGATGTTTTCGATCGTCGTGATGCCCTTGACCGCCAGCGCAGATTGCGGCCGTGCACAAATTAGCGTGGCAGGATGATCGGGCGCGAAGGTGTTGCGAATCCAGATGGGAATCTCGCGACCGACCGCAGGCGCCATGGTCTGAGGATGAATCACCTTCGCACCGAAGTACGCGAGCTCCATCGCTTCGTTGTACGACA
>CAZRFN010000004.1:0-108255 GCA_964599335.1 uncultured Acidibacter sp.
CTTCGATCGATGCCGACCCGCTTGAACTCACTGGCGCCGAATTTCGCATTCTTCAACTGCTGGTCGAAGATTTGGGTCAGCCCGTCGAGAGGAAAGCGCTCACGGAGCGAGCGCTGGGTCGAAAACTCACACTCTACGATCGAAGCATCGACACACACGTCAGTAATCTTCGTCGGAAACTAGAACGATCGAGCGATTGCGGGGTCGAGATTCGGTCCGTGCGTGGCACGGGGTATGAACTCATCGATCTCGATACTCATGAGTAAACTCGCCCTACGAATCTTCGTGTCTTTGTTTGCCGCTCTGGTCATCACGGTGCTTGGCGCGATCGCCGTCACCTCATGGATGATCTCAGAACGAAAAGAATCGGCAGACGCCGAACTTCTCGTGGCAGCACAAGCTGCGGCCGCCGCATTGGCCGATGGTGGAGTCCCCGCACTCACGAAGTGGGCGGCAAGTCGAACGCTCGACTCGAGCACAACGCTCGAGATTTTAGTCATCGACGAGACTGGCAACGACCTGCTCGGGCGTAGAGCTCCGAGCATGGCGACAACGCCCTCACCCGAGGGAGACGACTTTTTCGGCTATGACTTACCTGCCGTGCTTCTGAACCTTCCGACGAAGACTCCGGAGCTGATCAGCGATGAAGGCGAGGCGTTTCGACTTATATCGATAAGCAAGCGAACGGGCTTCGCGGTGCTTCGAGATGTTCCGCTGCCCGTATTACTGCTCTCGTTGATCGTCACCGCCCTCGTGAGTCTCTGGCTGGCTCGATCCATCACTCGTCCGATCATCGAGCTGCAACAGACCACGGAGAGTTTGGCCTCGGGAAATCTGAACTCCAAAGTTCCTCGAAAAGCAAAATCACGTAGAGATGAAATTGGTCGACTGGCACGGTCTCTCGACACGATGACCAATCAGCTGGCTGCGCTGATTAAGGGGCAACAGCAGCTACTCCGCGACGTCTCACACGAACTTCGATCGCCGCTCACACGGATACGGCTCGCATCCGGGCTACTCACCCAACGCGACGCATCAATGGACGCCACCACCGCTCGCATCGATGAGGAAGTATCTCGACTCGACGAACTCATCGAAAAAATTCTCGATGTCTCTCGAGTCGAATCGGGGGCCATCGCATGGACCCTTGAACCCCTCGAGCTGCGATCCGTCGTCGAACGCGTCATGGTCGACGCCTCATTTGAGGCGTCGCAACTCGGAAAATCGCTGTCATCACAACTCGATGCCAGACCTCTCGAAATCGTCGGTGATCGCGACTGGATCCAGTCGGCCATCGAGAATGTGGTCCGTAATGCCCTGAAGCACTCGCCTGCGGGCGCCTCGGTTGAGGTTCTGCTCGATCAGTATGAAGATTTTGCGAGACTCCGCGTCCGTGACACCGGGCTCGGACTACCTCCCGACGAGCTGACCAAAATCTTCGAACCTTTTTTTCGAAGCGTCACGACTGCTGCGGAGCGATCTTCCGCTAGCGCGGGTCTCGGACTTGCCATTACGGCGAGAGTCGTGCGCGGGCATCACGGCCAGATTGCAGCGCGAAACCTGAGTGACAGCGCGGGGCGGTCGACCGGCTTCGAGATCGACCTGCAGTGGCCCCTCGCGAAGAAGTTGCCTACGGATGACCAAACTGCAAACGCACCCTCAAACCCGGATCCGCGTTTTCGAGGATGAGCTTGCCACGGTGCAAGCGAGCGACCGCTGCGGCAATCGCCAGTCCTAAGCCAGTTCCGGGTTGAAACGCGGGGCTCTCGAGTCGCACGAAGGGTCGAAGCGCTTGTTCGCGTGCGTTTTCCGGAATACCCGGCCCACTATCCTCGACGACGATTTCAGCGGTACCTCCCTCGGGAACCGACTTCACAGCCAATCGTAGCGTTGATCCAACGGGAGAATATTTGATGGCATTTTCGAGGAGGTTGCCAAGCGCCTGCTTGAGAATTTGGGGATGGCCAAAAACCTTGACGGGAGACATCGAAAGCTCCAAACGCTGACCTCGCTCATCAGCCAAGGGCTCAAACAACTCCGATACGTCGGTGGCGAGCGACTCGAGATTGACTTCTTCCATAGAATCCCGTGAAAGCCCCGCCTCAGCTCGCGCGAGATCGACGAGTGCGTTGAAGGTTTGGAGCGCACGGGTGACATTTTTCTCGGCGTCGATCAGCAGTTGCTGTCGATCGGACTCACCCTGAGCCTCGCGGGCCGCCGCGATCGACCGGCTGACTCGCATGAGGGGTGAGCGCAGATCGTGAGCGAGGCTCTCGGTGACGGTGCGCATACCCGTCACCAAAGATTCATTCTGTTCCAGCATTTCGTTGAACGTCACGGTAAGCGCCCCCATCGCATCGAGGCGTCGTCGTTCCGGGGCTCGTGCGGTCATCTGACCTTTCATGATCTTGCGAGCCGTTCTCGCCAGGCCCCGAACATGATCGAGCATGTATTTGTTGAGGAGGTATCCAGTCACGCCGCCGATGAGAATGATCATGAACGTCGTGATCGCGGCCGCTCGCCCCAAGGATTGCGCGATCTCTTTCTTATCTCGGTCGCTCTGGACCATGACAAAAATGGAACCGTCATCGTTCCGAAGACTCGCAACATAGAACCGGATGCCATCATCCGAATCGAGGGTGTAGGGCACGAAGCGCGACTCGAATACTCTTGGGCCTCCCGGAATATCCGACAAACTGCCGACGATGGGCTGCCGGTCTGCCGTGAATAACGCGAAGTATCGCCCGTCGGCGACTACTCGATTCCGAAGGGCGATGCCGGCCACCAGCGCGTCACGGCCAACCGAGCGCTCATACTGTTGCCGCAAGAGAAGCTCCTGACGCATCGACTGCAGGAGTTGGCGGCTATGGACATCCATCATCCGGAACTGAAGCCACGAAAAAGCCGCCACGAAGGTCAGGACCATAACCCCGAGGGCAATGAGCGTGGCCGTTACGCCACGCCGATCTACGACTGTCATTCGCATGGGCCTAGCATGCCATGACAAGAGGTCATAGAGTGTCCCCACCATGACCCGCATGCTGCTCATCGAAGATGACGCCGAAATGGCCTCGGAAATCACCGGGGAAATGCAAGCGCGCGGCTATGACACGGCTCACTGCGCCGACGGCCGCTTGGGGCTCGATACGGCGCTGGCTGAGAACTTCGACGTCATCGTCACAGATCGCATGCTGCCTGGCATCGATGGTCTCAACCTTGTACGAGCGCTGCGCTACGCCGGCCGATCCACACCGGTGCTCGTCTTGTCCGCCCTCGACTCGGTCGACGAGCGAGTTGCAGGTTTACGGGCCGGCGGTGACGACTATCTGGGTAAGCCTTTTGCCGTCGAAGAATTGGCCGCGAGAGTGGAATCTCTCACGAGACGCAAAGCCCAAGCCGCCCTGACCTCCCTGAAAGTCGATGATCTCCAGCTCGATCTCTTGACCCAAAAAGCCTCTCGCGGAAAACGAACGCTCAACCTGACCAGTCGTGAGTTTCGCCTGCTGGAGTTCTTGGCGCGACATGCCGGGCAGGTCGTCACGCGAACGATGCTGCTACAGGGTGTTTGGGACATCCACTACGACCCACAGACCAATGTGGTCGACGTGCACGTCAGTCGTTTGCGCCAGGAAGTCGATCGAAGTGAAGAGAAACCCCTCATCCACACCGTTCGTGGAGTCGGCTATTCCCTGAGGGTGTCTACCTGATCGTTCACGAATCCGGATACTGCATCCCGAACCTCGTGTAGCCGCGCGTGAAAGAAATGGTCCGCTTCGGGTAAAACCGACAACTGCGGTGGAAAATCAGAACGTCCGCTCAAAGAAATGAGCCACTGCTCGACTGCCGTAGCGTCTACGAGCTCGTCTTTTGATCCCTGAATAACGAGCCACGGGCACTTGGGCGGATCAATCGCCGAAAAGTCCCATCGGCCGACGGGCGGTGCGACCGTGACGAGCAGCGACGGCTGGAGGGTCACCTGCGCTCGAAGCGCGACCCAAGCGCCGAACGAAAACCCGGCAAGCCAAAGCGGCAAGCCTGGCCATCTTTCGCGAGCCCAGTTGGCGAGCCCGATGACATCCGCCGTCTCTCCGCTCCCGCCGTCATGTTCGCCTTCGGAGAGACCGACACCTCTGAAGTTGAATCGGACAGCGACCGCGCCAGATGCGACAAACGAGCGTGCCACGGTATGAATGACCTTGTTGGTCATCGTCCCACCGAACAGCGGATGAGGATGACAACAAAGCGCGATCGCGCGCGGCGCAGCCTGCGGCGACTCGACGAGCGTCTCGATCTGACCTGCTGCTCCCGGCAGCAGCAGGCGCTCAGGGCTGGCGGTAGACAACGCCGTCCTTCATGACAAAGTGAACGCGCTGCATCGCCGTGATGTCGCTGAGCGGATCGCCCGGCACCGCGACGAGATCGGCGATCTTACCCACCGCGACGCTACCGAGCCGATCATCGATCTCGAGAAATTTCGCCGTGACGGAGGTTGCGGACTGGATGGCGGCCATCGCCGGCATCCCCGCTTCGACCATGAGCACGAATTCACGCGCGTTCTCGCCATGAGCCGACACGCCGGTATCGGTACCGAAGAGAATTTTGATGCCGGCCTTGTAGGCCTTCGCAAAGGTTCCCTGAATCTGCGGCCCAACGAGCGCGGCCTTCGGACGAACGACAGCCGGGAAAAATCCATCTTCCTTCGATCGGTCAAATACCCAGCGCCCAGCCGTAATGGTCGGCACATACCACGTTCCGCGCTCTTTCATGAGCGCCATCGTTTCATCATCCATGAACGTGCCGTGCTCGATGGTGTCGACACCCGCACGGACCGCACGCTTCATGCCTTCGGCTCCGTGCGCGTGAGCCGCCACCTTGAAACCGTAATCTCGGGCGGTGAGGACGATCGCACGAATTTCTTCTTCCGTGAATTGCGGGTTGAGACCGTTCTTCGCGATCGATAGAACGCCGCCCGTTGCCGTGATCTTGATGAGATCAGAGCCTTCCTTGTATCGCTGACGCACCGCCTGAGCGGCCTCTTCAGGACCGTTGACCACGCCCTCGAGCGGACCTACGTCCTTGCCGTTTAGATAATCCGCCCACCCGTTGGTCGGGTCGGCATGACCACCGGTCGTGGCGATCGACTTCCCAGCGGCAAACACTCTAGGGCCGGCCACTTTGCCGGCGTTGATGGCATTACGGAGCGCGATGCTGGCGCGAAAACTGTCGCCGAGATCACGCACTGTCGTGAACCCCGCCATGAGCGTGCGCTCGGCGTAGATCACGCTATCGATCGCGACATCCGGCGCATCTTTCTTGAAGCGCTCGAGTTCGCTGTTTCGGCTGTTCTCACTGGTGAGGTGAACGTGCATGTCCATGAGGCCAGGCATGACCGTCGACTTGCGCAAATCGATGAGAGTGTCGCCCGAAGCAGGCTTACGAAAACCGACCTCGATTGCGGTAATGCGGCCTTTATCGACGACGATGGTGCGGTCTTTCAAAGACTCGCCACTGACGCCGTCGATCACGCGGCCGGCGTGAATGAAGGTCGCGGCATGGGTCACCGGCGCATAAGAAGACATCACCATTACTGCCGCGAGCGTCGCGGTCTTGAACTTTGCCATGGACATTCTCCTCTGCAGGATCGTCAGCGAATCGCCATCAGTTCCACATCGAACACCAGCGTCGCGCCACCGGGGATGACTCCACCGGCGCCCCGGGCGCCATAACCGAGTTCTGCGGGAATGATCAAACGACGCTTGCCACCCACCTTCATTCCGACAACGCCCAAGTCCCAGCCTCGGATGACCTGACCACCACCGACCGTGAAGTCGAACGTATCGCCGTGATCACGCGAGCTATCGAACTTCTTGCCCTTCCCTTCGGGCTTCGAGGGGTCATGCAACCAACCCGTGTAGTGCACGACAGCCGTTTGACCCGGAGTCACCTCTGCGCCGGCACCCAATTCGAGATCTTCTTTGACGAGCTCTGACATCGCGGCCTCCTGAGCCATGGTGTCGCCGCGATTCGACGCAAGCAACGTGGGGAAAAACGTCGTCGCCAACAAGATGCCAGCGACCGAAGTGATCAAGATCCAGACCATCGCTCTCATTTGGAATCACCATCGGATGGGGTTTCTGGCGCAAAAGCCAGCGATACGGAATTGATGCAATAGCGTAGACCAGTCGGCTTCGGCCCATCGGGGAACACGTGTCCGAGATGACCGTCGCAGTTGGCGCATACGACTTCGATTCGCACCATCCCATGACTCGTATCGCGATGTTCGCGGACTCGCTCTTGGGCGAGCGGCGTCCAGAAACTCGGCCAACCAGACCCCGAATCGTACTTGGTATCGGAATGAAACAATTCCGATCCGCAGCAGGCGCAGGCGTAAACACCGCGCTCTTTGTTGTAGGTGTAGGCGCCCGTGAAGGCGCGCTCAGTACCCTTGTTACGCGTGACTTCGTAGGCGAGCGGTGATAACCGCGCGCGAAGTTCGCCATCAGTCGGAACGGGTTTTTTCATGCGACAGATTATGACATGCCACCCCGCCCCCTGATGCGGGGACTTAACTCGCAGTCATCAACTGTCCGAGCAATTTATTGAGGCGGCGGACAAACTCGCCCGGGTTGGCCACCGAGCCGGACTCCGCCAACTTGGCCTGGTCGTACACGAGGAGCGCAAGCTCTCCGAATTCATCCTCGGCGCGCGTGGCGTCAAGACGACGGATGAGGGGATGCCCGACATTGATTTCGATCGACGGCTTCGCCTCCGGCACGGCCTGCCCCGAAGCGGCCAGAATGCGGCGCATCTGGGATCCGACATCACCTTCCGACAACACGAGACAGGCGGGCGTATCAGCAAGGCGCGAACTGACTTTCACTTCGGCTACCCGATCACCGAGCGCATCCTTGATGCGCTTCAACAGTTTTTTATTCTCTTTCACGGCTTCGTCGGTCGCCGCCTTCGACGCCTCATCTTCGAGACCACCGAGTTCGAGATCGCCGCGCGAGACGTCCTTGAATCGCTTGCCTTCGAACTCTCGGAGATAACCCATCATCCACTCGTCGACACGGTCGGCAAGCAACAACACTTCGATGCCTTTGGCGCGCAGTTGCTCGAGGTATGGACTCCCTCGCGCCGCCGTGATCGAGTCGGCGATGATGTAGTAGATGCGCTCCTGTCCGCTCTTCATGCGGGCGACATAGTCTGAGAGCGTGGTCTTGGGGTCGTCGCTCTCCTCATGCGTGCTCGCAAACCGCAACAACGGCAGGAGTTTGTCGCGATTCGTCGGGTCTTCGCCGGCGCCCTCCTTGAGCACAGGTCCGAATTCCTTCCAGAACGTCGCGTATTTTTCGGGTTCGTCTTTGGCGAGACGCGCGAGCAAGTCGAGCGCGCGCTTCGTCAGAGCCGAGCGCATCGCCTCGACTTCGCTATCCTGCTGAAGCAGCTCGCGCGACACGTTCAAAGGAAGGTCGTTCGAATCCAGCACACCGCGGAAGAAGCGTAAATACATCGGCAGGAACTGCTCGGCGTCGTCCATGATGAATACGCGGCGCACATAGAGCTTCAAGCCTCGTGACGCATCTCGCTGATAGAGATCGAACGGTGCTCGGCCTGGCACGTAGAGGAGCGAGGTGTATTCGCGCTTGCCTTCGACCTTGTTATGACTCCAAGCGAGCGGCTCGGCGAAGTCGTGTGCAATATGCTGGTAGAACTCCTTGTACTCCTCGTCCTTGATGTCGCTTCGCGGGCGCGTCCACAAGGCCTGAGCCTGATTCGCGGCCTCCCAATCAAGGCTCGCCTCGCCCTCTTTTCGCATCAATACGGGGAAAGCGATATGGTCGGAGTATCGACGAACCAGCGAGCGAAGCCGCCAACCGTCCGCAAACTCTTTTGCTTCCTCTTTGAGATGCAACACCACCAAAGTCCCGCGCTCTTCTCGGGCCGTCGTCTCGATGGTGAATTCACCATCGGCCTTGGAAGCCCAGCGGATCGCCGAAGACGCCGCCTCTCCCGCTTTGCGTGAAAAGACTTCGACTTCGTCGGCGACGATGAACGCCGAATAAAATCCGACGCCGAACTGACCGATCAGCTGCGAATCTTTTTGTTGATCGCCCGTCAGGCGCTTGAAGAAATCTGCGGTGCCTGACTTGGCGATGGTTCCGAGGTGGGCGATAGCCTCCTCGCGGTTCATACCGATGCCGTTATCGCGTATCGACAACGTGCGCTTTGTCGCGTCGTAATCGACCCATATCTTGAGCTCCGCATCGCCTGCCATCAGGTCCGGCTGGGCAAGCGACAGAAATCTCAACTTGTCATTGGCATCCGAGGCGTTCGAAATCAGCTCTCGCAAGAAGATCTCGCGATGACTGTAGAGCGAATGAATCATCAGCCGAAGGAGTTCCTTCACCTCCGCCTGAAAGCCATGCTTCTCGGTGTTCTCGGACATCGATCGTCTCCCGGAAATCGAGCAAAATTTGTTGGAGGGGGATTTGGGGCACCCCGGCCCGATTTCAAGGCCGAACGATGCGGTAGCAGGGGACGTATGCCGTCCCCGGCAGCTTCATTCTCTGCTGAGCCACGAAGCTTGCCAGCAGTTCATCGAGCATCCCCATGATTCCGGGGTCGCCCGTCAGCTCGAACGGCCCATGGCGCTCGATCGCCCGGATCCCGTGCTCCTTGACGTTGCCACTCACGATGCCCGAAAACGCGCGCCGGAGATTTGCGGCCAGCTCGTGGGCCGGCTGATCGCGGTGTAATCGGAGCGTGCGCATCGAAGCATGAGTGACCTCGAACGGTCGCTGGAACTCGGGATCAATGTGCAGCAGCCAATTGAAGTTGAACGAGTCACCGTTTTTCTTGCGGAAGTCGCGCACCTCGTCGGCACCGCGATCCATGATTCTTGCGACCTCAGCCTGGTCGTCGATGACTATCTTGAGCCTGGAAAGCGCCGCGTCACCGATAGTGCCCGCCAGAAAATCTCGGATTCGCTCGAAGTACGCTGCGCTACTGCGAGGCCCAGTCAGCACCACCGGAAACGGCTGATGAGCATTGGCGGGGTCGAGCAGTATCCCGATCAAATAAAAGATTTCCTCGGCAGTGCCCGCGCCGCCCGGGAAGACCACGAGACCGTGCGCCACTCGGACGAATGCCTCGAGTCGCTTTTCGATGTCGGGCATGATCACGAGATTATTGACGATCGGGTTCGGCGGCTCAGCGGCGATGATGCCGGGCTCGGTCAAACCCACGTATCGCCCGGTGCTGATTCGTTGCTTCGAGTGCCCTATGGTTGCGCCCTTCATCGGGCCTTTCATGGCACCCGGACCACACCCAGTGCAGACGTCGAGCCCACGCAAGCCAAGCTCGTATCCCACGCGCTTGGTGTACTCGTACTCCTCACGGTTGATCGAGTGGCCACCCCAACACACCACCAAGTTGGGTCTGATCTTGTGGTCGAGCAGGCGCGCATTGCGCAGGATGTGAAACACCGCGTTCGTAATCGACTGCGGACGACCCAAGTCAAAACGACCGCTGTCCACGATTTCGTTCGCCGTATAGACGATGTCGCGCAGCACCGCGAACAGCAGTTCTTTGGTGCCGCGAATCATCTGGCCATCGACGAAAGCCATGGCGGGTGCGTTTTTGATTTCGAGTTTCACGCCCCAGGCGTGTCGCAAAATGCGAATGTCGAAATCTCGATAACGCTCGAAGATTTCTCGCGCGTCGTCGGTATCACTGCCCGCGTTGAGCACAGCCAACGCGCACTGACGAAACAGAGGATAAAGCCCGCCCTGCCCCGTGGAGAGCAGCTGTTCTATTTCTTCTTGCGAGAGGCTTTCGAGCGCACCGCGAGGAGCGACGCGAGCGTCGACGACTTCGGGAATGACGATACTGGTTTCCAAGGAGTTCTCCGAATCAGGGACGGATATCGATCGGCGTCCCGTCGGACACCAGCATCCAGACTTCCATCATGTCAGCGTTGTTGAGGGCGATGCAGCCGTCCGTCCAATCCTCTCGAGCGTAGTGTTCGAGAGGCCACCGCGGCTCATTAGGCAGGCCATGAATCATGATCAGCCCGCCCGGCGGCACTCCGGCCTTTCGGGCTCGAGCTCGATCGCGCTCGTTGGGATAAGACACACGGATCGACAGGAAAAAATCGCTCCGTGGGTTGCGCGAGTCAAGCAGGTAGCGCCCTTCCGGCGTTCGAAAATCACCCTCGCGCTGTTTGTGCCCGTCCGGGCGCAGCCCCAACGACACACGATAGGTACGGAGCAAAGTCGGCCCGCGCCACAACTCGAGGCGTCGCGCAGCCTTGTGCACGACGACTTCGGTCGCCATGGGCAACTGCTGGGTGCCGCTCGTCGCTGTCGGAGCGATGAGGCCACAGGCGATCGCGAGGAGGATGGCAAGACGCCACATGCCTCGCATTATAGGGCGCCCGGGTGATTACGCCCTAGAGACTGGAATCGGCTGCGGGTGTTGGCGTCTGGACCGAGAGCTCCGCGAGCGTCGACGGGCGATCGCCGGGGAGTTGTAGGACTCGACCTCGCTTGAGCTTGGCCGCAGGGTCGAGTCCGTTGAGCTCCGCGATGCGACGAACATTAAATCCGTACTTTCTCGCAATCTGATGCAGGGTTTCGCCACGTCCTACTTTATGAGCCCGTGGACCGATCTGGGCGACGTAAATTTGATGCGCGCCCACTCGTGCGACGAACTCCTCGGGCGAGAGCATCCGATCGGATGGCAGTCGCAAACGGTATCCCCGGGGAACAAGACGCTCACCCGACCAGACCGCGGGCCGCAAGGCAGGGTTCAAATCGCGCAAAGTCCCCATCGGCACTTCGAGCGCCTTCTCGAGATGCTTGATGTCCGCATAGCCGGGCAGCTGCACCTCATGGAATTGCAGCTCCGGTGCGCGCGTGACACCTGGAAAATAACGCTGCGGATCTTGGTCGATGGTGAGCGCAGCCAAAAATGAGGGATAAAAATTCCGCGAGGCGAAACCGAACGTTCGGCTGCGATAGTTGCGAGCGATCACGCCGAAGTCGTCGGTGCCCATCACCTGTCGTGCCCGTCGCATGCCCCCAGGCCCGTGGTTATAGGCCGTGATCGCCAGAGGCCAACTGCCGAGCAACCGGTAATTGCTGAGTAACAGTCGGGCTGCAGCTTCAGTCGAGCGGAAGGGGTCGAGGCGTTCGTCGACGATGTCATCGACCCGCATATAGAGCCGACCGGTCGAGCGCATGAACTGCCACAAGCCCGACGCGCCGACTTTCGAATAAGCGCTCGGCGTGAAGGACGACTCGACATGCGGCAATGCCGCAAGCTCAGGAGGCAGTCCCAAAGAATTGAAGGTTCGTGCGATATGGGATTCCCAAGTACCGGATCGCACGATACCGGCGCGGAATCGATCGGCCTGTCCGAGCTGGAACCGAACCTCGGCTCTCGCCTCCCGCAAGCGAGCGGGGGTCGCGTCTTGGCCCCACAGCTGCAGCACCCGACGCGCATCGCCGGTGACCGACTCTGCCGTGCCGGCCTCGAGCGCGTGCACCGCAGCATCGAGACCAGCGATCCAACGATCTCTCGAGCGAGTGATCAACTCTCTACGCTGCGAGGAGCCTGGCGGCCCGGCGAGCGCGAGGTCTAGCGTCTCGTACACCACGCCGAGATGGCGCTCATCGTGCATGAAACCCTGAAGCGTGGTGATTTCGCTGTAGACCCGAATCCAAAAATCGACATCTCGCTGAATCTCGGCAGGCCGCGGAATCTCACGCGACACCGACTCGACCGTCGGGGACCGGTCTGGCGGAACGATAGAGGGCTGGCCCGCGCCGAGCGCGGGCGACACCAAGACTGCGAGAGCGAGAGAAGTAGCTAGAGAACGTGCCAGGCGCCGCAAGGCGTCACCCGCACTTCGAATCGCCGCAATTGAGGCAGGTCATGCAGCCATCCATCATGACCACTGCCGCAGTGCTGCACTTCGAGCAAAGCTGCGCACCTTCCGGAAAGTGAGACTTGGCAAACGCATCGGTCTGCTTCGCACGAGCCTCGAACTCGGCGCGCTTTTCTTCGACGAGCTTTTTCTGATGCTCATCGAGCTCTGCATGCCCCAAGAGGCCGATGGTCTGAAGATGCTTCTCGATGACGTGGCCAAGCTCGGCGATGATCGAGGGCATGAACTTTCCGCCCGGCTGCCAATAGCCGCCGCGCGGATCGAACACCGCCTTGAGCTCCTCGACGAGGAACGTGACGTCACCGCCCTTGCGAAACACCGCGGAGATGATGCGCGTCAGAGCGACGATCCACTGATAATGATCGAGGTTCTTCGAATTGATGAAGACTTCGAAGGGACGTCGCTGCTCGTGCTCGGTGCCTTCGTTGAGGATGATGTCGTTGATCGTGACGTACATCGCGTGATCGGACACCGGCGTCTTGATCTTGTACGTGGAGCCGATCAGCACCTCAGGGCGCTGAACTTCTTCTGTCAGGCGAATGACCTTGCCACCGTGGGACGTCGTCCGCTCGGTGACAGCAGGCGCCGGCGCAGGTTCTGCGCCCGGCTTTTGAACACGGTATTTGGAGATCTTTCGATCGATCTTGATAGCAGCCATAGACAAACTGATCCTCAGAACTTGCCGTAGTAGCCTTCTTTCAAGGCGTCGTACAGGTTGGCGGCGGTGTGCTTCTCGCCGTCGTATTCGATTTCTTCATCGCCCTTCACGGAGATCTCGGAGCCGTCTTCGAGCGTGAACACGTAGGTCGTGTTCTTGAGATCTTCTTCCTTGACGAGCACGCCTTGGAACGCCTCCGGATTGAAGCGGAAGGTGGTGCAGCCCTTGAGGCCTTTCTCGTGCGCGTAGAGGTAGATGTCCTTGAACGACTCGTACTTGAAATCGGTCGGGACGTTCGCGGTTTTCGAAATGGACGAGTCGACCCACTTCTGAGCGGCCGCCTGGATATCGACGTGCTCGGTCGGCGTGATGTCGTCGGCCGTCGTGAAATATTCAGGCAACTTCTCGGACGGGTTCGTGGAGTTCGGCATCGCCTTCGTGTTGATGATCTCGCGATAGGCGAGCAACTCGAAGGAGAAGACGTCGACCTTTTCTTTGGACTTCTTGCCTTCGCGGATCACGTTGCGGAAATAGTGATGAGCGAACGAAGGCTCGATGCCATTGCTCGCATTATTGGCGAGCGACAACGAGATCGTGCCCGTCGGAGCAATCGAGGTGTGGTGCGTGAAACGCGCACCAACCAGGGCAAGTTGCTCGACGAGCGCCGGGGCAACCGACGCCACACGCTGCATGTATCGGCTGTAGCGCGCATGCAGGACACGGCCCGGAATCTTCGAGCCGACTTTCCAGCCGTCGCGCGCCATTTCGGGGCGCTTACGCAGCATCTCGCCGGTGACCGTGAACTCCTCGTTCATGATCGGCGCGGGGCCCTTCTCACGGGAGAGATCGAGCGCCGCTTCCCAGCCAGCGATCGCCATTTCGCGCGAAACGTCTTCAGTGAACTGAACCGACTCGGGAGAGCCGTACTTCATGCGCAGCAACGTCATCGTGCTGCCGAGACCCAAGAAGCCCATGCCGTGACGGCGCTTGCGAAGAATCTCGTTGCGCTGCCCCTCGAGCGGCAGGCCATTCACCTCGACGACGTTGTCGAGCATGCGGGTAAATACTTTGACGACCTCGCGATACTCTTGCCAATCGAACTCGGCCTGCTCCGTGAACGCATTGCGAACGAAACGGGTGAGATTGACCGAGCCGAGCAAGCACGAGCCGTATGGCGGCAGTGGTTGCTCGCCGCACGGGTTGGTCGCGCGAATGTTTTCGCACCACCAGTTGTTGTTCATCTCGTTGACGCGATCGATGAGGATGAACCCCGGCTCAGCGAAATCGTACGTGGACGACATGATGACGTCCCACATGCGACGGGCCGGCACCGTCTTGTAGATCTTGCAGGCGACGAGCCCGCTCTCGCCAACCACGAAGTTTTCGGAGTATGGCCACTCGCGCCAGACGTATTTGCTCTCGTCCGAAAGGTCGGGCTTCTCGGCCTCGAACTCTTTCCGCAGCAAGGGGAACGCGAGTTTCCACTCGCGATCTTCGCGCACCGCCGCCATGAACTCGTCGGTGATGAGCAACGAAAGGTTGAACTGTCGCAGGCGACCGTTCTCGCGCTTGGCGCGAATGAACTCCATGGCATCGGGGTGACCGACGTCGAATGTTCCCATCTGCGCACCGCGACGACCACCGGCGGACGAAACGGTGAAACACATCTTGTCGTAGATATCCATGAACGACAGCGGCCCCGAGGTGTAGGCGCCCGCGCCAGACACGTACGCACCGCGAGGACGGAGCGTCGAGAACTCGTAGCCGATGCCGCAGCCCGCCTTCAACGTGAGGCCGGCCTCGTGAACCTTGTTGAGGATGTCGTCCATCGAATCGCGGATGGTTCCCGACACCGTGCAGTTGATTGTGGACGTCGCGGGCTTGTGCTCGAGCGCGCCAGCGTTCGACGTGATACGTCCGGCCGGAATCGCGCCGCGACGCAACGCCCAAAGAAAACGCTCATACCAATGTTCGCGCTCGGCAGGCGCCTCGACATCGGCGAGCGCTCTGGCGACACGCTGGTAGGTGTCGTCCATGGATCTGTCGACAGGCTCCCCGCTCTTCGAAACGAGGCGGTATTTTTTGTCCCAGATATCGATCGACGCCTCCTGGAAGGGAATGCTGTCGACGTCCTTGGATACGAGCTTCACAACGCTGTTCATGCCTGAGCCGGCCCTCAAATTCCAAATAAGTTGCCCACGAAACGACGGGAAAAACCAACGAAAGCCGACAAGACCGCCCACGGGACCTGCGCAGACCTTGTTTTCTTTATTGGCGAGCCGCGCAAAAACGGCCGATTCCCCACCCCCGACCCTGCCCTTGTCGCCGCTGGGGACGCACAAGATGTAGTGTCGTAGGGCGAGAGAGTAAGCGTGCACCTATGGAGCGTCAAGACTTAGATTCACATCCGAATTGACTAAAATAGTTTAGCTAAATCATATAGTTATATAACTTCAGGCCGGGAAATTTGTTGCGCAATGGGAGACGATGGGTACACGACGCCCCGAGCTCGATTACAACATCTTGTGTTTTTGCGTCTTTTCACACAGTACCCACAAGTTATCCTCTTGAAAGAACCCTGAAGATCCGCATATCGAAGGTCATCGCCCCCTATTCAAGACGGAGATACGCCATGACCCTCTTGCGCTACGACTGGAGCCTAATGAACCGCCTGAACCGTGAACTCGAGAGCGCCCTAGATCAAACCGGGCCAGTTGCCCTCATCCCGCGAGTCCAAGTTCGCGAAGAAACGGGGCGCTACGTACTGCGTGCCGATCTGCCGGGCGTTGCGCCCGCCGATATCGACATCACGACCGAAGATGGCGTGCTCTCCATCAAGGCCCTGCGCCGCACGGATGCCGAGAACGCAGAATCCGCCACGACCTACCAGCGACGTTTCGCGCTTCCGGAAGATGCCGACGCCGAACAAGTCACGGCCCGCAGCGCGCACGGCGTGCTCGAGATTTCGATCAACAAGCTCGCGAAGGCGCTGCCACGCCGCATCGCAGTCGAAGCTGCCTGATGCGCCGTACCGCACTCATCGGAACATGGGTTGCAGCCGCGCTTGCCGCGGCTGCGCCCTTTCACGCTCTGGCGCAAGCGGCCGATGCGCAGTCTTCAAATAATAGAACCGTCGCGCCGATGCCCTCGCTCGCACCGATGATCAAGCGCGTATCTCCTGCCGTGGTGAGCATCGGCATCCAAGGTTCCGTGCGCGAGCAGGGACGCAATCCCTTATTCGACGATCCGTTCTTCAGGCGTTTTTTCAATGTGCCTCCCGATGCCGGTGCTCGAGAGCGTCCCTTTCAATCCGCGGGCTCGGGCGTCATCGTCGATGCGAAGCAGGGCCACATCATCACAAACGCTCACGTCGTCGAGAACGCGCGTGAAATCACCGTGACGTTATCCGATCAGCGTCAGTTCCCCGCGAAGGTCATCGGAAGTGATCCGCGCACTGACATCGCAGTCATCCAGATCAAAGCGCCCAATCTCGCGCAGATCGTCCTTGGCGACTCTGATCAGCTCGAACCGGGCGACTATGTCGCGGCAATCGGCAACCCTTTCGGTTTGCAGCAATCAGTCTCTTACGGCATCGTCAGCGCTCTCGGTCGGTCTGGCATGAATCCGGACGGCTTCGAAAGCCTCATTCAAACCGACGCCTCCATCAACCCCGGCAACTCGGGTGGAGCACTCGTCAATCTGCGCGGCGAACTCGTCGGCATCAACAACATGATTCTCTCGGGTAGCGGCGGCAACATCGGCATCGGATTCGCGATCCCGGTCAACATGGCGCGGAGCATCACCGACCAGTTGATCAAGTTCGGATCGGTTAAACGAGGTCAGCTCGGTGTCACCATCGCGCCCGTCACGCCCGATATCGCCGAAGCGTTGACGCTCAAGAACTCGGGTGGAGCACTGATCACTCAAGTTGCGAAAGACTCGGCTGCGGCGCGAGCGGGGCTTAAAGCCGGTGACATCGTCACCGCGCTCAATGGCCGCAACGTCAAATCTGCCGCCGAATTTCGTAATGCCATCGGATTGCTACGCGTTGGTGAGAAAGTGGAGATCGCACTATTGCGCGACGGACAGGCGCGCAAGGTCACCGCAGAAGTCGCTGACCCGACTGTACAAACCACCGGCGAGACCGCTGAGTCTCGTAACGTTCCGGAAGGCAGCCAGCATCGCGCACTCGAGGGCGCTCAACTCGAAGATGCACCGTCCGGTGGAGTACTCGTTCGAGCCGTCGCGCCCGGTAGCCCAGCGGCCAACACGGGGCTACGCTCGAACGACGTCATCGTGGCCGCAAACGGAGTTCGTGTCTCGAGCAGTGCAGATCTCAGCGCTGCGTGGCGAGCCTCGGCGAATCGCGGCGGCTCGACCGTCGTTCTGCAAATCAGGCGTGGTGGCGAGACAGCCATCATCCTGCTGCGCTGATCATGCGCACACTCGAGATCACGGTGCTTGGCGGCACCGGCTTCGTTGGCAGCGCGCTCGTCGCTCGCCTTGCTGCGGCAGGCCACCGGCTTCGATTGCCTTCGCGCAACCCACACGCCGCTCGGCATCTTGCGGTGCTGCCTAACGTCGAGCGGATCCGCGCGGACGTCCACGATCCTGAATCCCTTCGGAGGGTCGTTGCGGGCAGCAACGTGGTCATCAATCTCGTCGGCATCCTCAATGAAAAAGGTCGATCGGGGCGCGGATTCGACATTGCACACGCAGAACTCACTCGGAAAACGATCGCGGCCTGCATCGAGACGGGCGTCTCGCGCTATCTACACATGAGCGCTCTTGGCGCGAACGAGAGTGGACCCAGTCACTATCTGCGCTCGAAAGGCGTCGCCGAACGACATGTTCGCGCGGCACCTGCCTCGCTCGATTGGACGATCTTCCGCCCCTCGGTAATCTTTGGTCGTGGCGACTCTCTCCTCAATCGTTTCGCCGGACTTTTGCGCCTGAGCGGCGGATTCATGCCGCTCGCCCGTGCCGAGGCCAAGTTCTCTCCCGTCTGGATCGAAGACGTGGTCTCGAGTTTCGAAGCCGCCCTGTTCGGAGGCACCGCCAGCCGACAGTCCTACGATCTCTGCGGGCCTGAGGTCATCACCCTCGCAGATCTTGTGCGCTATACCGGCTCGCTTGCGCGCACCGGAGCACACGTCGTGGGTCTGCCCGATGTCGTCGGACGACTTCAGGCGCTCGTCATGGACTTCATCCCCGGTAAGCCTTTTTCGACCGACAACTTCTTATCGCTGACGGTCGACAACGTTTGCCAAGAAAACGGGTTTGCTCGCCTTGGCATCACGCCTACCCCCCTTAAAACCATCGCTCCCACCTATATCCGTCCATCGCGCTAACATCTGCGCGTGGACATTTATCTCGTAGGCGGCGCCGTCCGCGACGACCTGCTCGGTCGCACCGTGGGCGAGCGCGACTGGGTCGTGGTCGGTGCAACACCCGCCGAGCTCGAATCGCGCGGCTATCAACCTGTGGGCAAAGACTTCCCGGTCTTTCTCCACCCGCAGACGCGCGAGGAATATGCTCTGGCAAGGCTCGAGCGCAAAGTTGCGCCGGGCTACCGCGGATTCACCACCGAGTTTTCGCCTTCGGTCACTCTCGAGGAAGATCTCGCGCGACGCGATCTCACCATCAACGCGATGGCACGGGACTCATCAGGAAACATCATCGATCCTTTCGGCGGTCGAGAAGATCTTGAGAAGCGCGTACTGCGTCACGTGTCGCCCGCGTTCGTAGAGGACCCTGTGCGCATTCTGCGCGTCGCACGATTCATCGCACGATTTGCATCGCTCGGTTTCACCGTCGCACCAGAAACCATAAACCTCATGAGGCGCATGGTCGAATCGGGCGAAGCCGACGCGTTGGTGCCTGAGCGGATCTGGCGCGAACTTGCACGGGCGCTCGATGAATCAACGCCTCGCGCAGCCATCGAGGTGCTGCGCGAGACGGGCGCGCTGCGAGTGATTGTTCCGGAGATCGACGCGCTCTTCGGCGTCCCTCAACGCCCAGAGTGGCATCCTGAAGTCGACACCGGCGAACACACCTTGCTGGCCCTTCAAGTGGCGGCGTCTCGCGGGGCGTCGCAAGCCGTGCGCTTCGCCGTGCTCGTTCATGATCTCGGCAAGGCGCTCACGCCGCGATCCGAATGGCCAAAACACCACGCGCACGAAACGCTTGGTTTGCCGGCTATCGAAGCGCTGTGCGCACGCCTCCGAGTACCGCAAGAACACCGCGAACTCGGCCTGCTTGCGAGCAAATTTCACACTCACGTGCACCGCGGGCTCGAGCTGCGCACGAGTACGCTTCTCGAGTTGCTCGAACATTGCGACGCATTCCGTCGACCTGCGCGCTTCACCGAATTTCTCGAGGCCTGCGAATGCGATGCTCGCGGTCGACTGGGTTTTGAAGAGAAGCCTTATCCGCAACGCGCCCGAGTGGAGCAGGCTTTTGAGATCGCGCGTGCCGTCTCTCTTTCTGCAAGCGAACGTGAAGGACTCGACGGCGCTGCGATCGGCGAACGCTTGCGTAGCAAGCGCCTTGCCGCTTTAAAGCGAATCGCGCAGGTCTCTCAAGGTGAATGAGGGCTCGTCGATCAGCTCTTGCTCCTCGACATTTCTCGTGAGCATCATGAACTTCACCGATTCGCCCATCTCGCCGGGCAGCAAAAGTGTTCGGGCCCCGCGGGCGAGTGCGAGGTAATCGGGGCTCGTCGGATCGAGTCCTGCCGCCATCTTCTGCAGTTCCTGCTCGATACCCGCACCCATCAAGAATGCGGCTTGGGTAGTGAAGCCTGTGACTTTGAACCCGGCTCGACAGGCAGAGTCAGCCACTGCAGAGAAATCCACCCACGCCGTAATGTCGCCGAGCCCGGGGTAAATGAACGGATCACCATGCGCATGGTGGCGGTAATGGCAGCGCAGGCTGCCCTGCATCCGATCAGGGTGTAGCAGCTGGCGTCGCGGTAATCCGTAGTCGGCGAGCAGCACGACACCTCGGTCTATGGACGCCGACAAAGAAGTCATCCAACCGTCGAGCCACGGATGCCATTCACCGCAATAGCCTTCGGGAAGGTCTTGCGCATGCGATGCTAAATCTTTGATGCGCTGCCCCGCTGCTTGAACGAACTCTGTATCGCCGGGAGCCGCGCCGTCGGGCGGTCTGACGCGCCACTCGAATCCGGAGGAGCCGAGACCAACTCCGAGTCGCCACCACTCCTCGCCGCGAACCACAAATCGCTCGCAGGGCAATGCATCGAGCACTTCGTTCGCAAACACCACGCCCCGAAACCCGCGCGGCATTTCATTGACCCACTCGACGATGGTCGCCGACTTCAATTTCTCGGCTTGCTTTGCGCGTAAATCACCACTGACTTCGAGCAACGAGTAGCGACGTAGCGCCGATCCAGGCTCTGTTAGCACCTCTAGCGCATCGGCCGCGAATTGACCTGTCCCGGGGCCAAACTCGAGAACGGTATCGGTTCCGGTGTCGCCCAACCAACTCGAGAGGCGTCGCGCACAGGTTCTCGAGAAGAGTGGCGATATGAGCGGGGCGGTGACGAAATCGCCCTCGCTGCCGAACTTTGCGGCGCCCGCGCTGTAATAACCGAGCGCAGGGGCATAGAGCGCGAACTGCATGTACTCGGCAAACGAGATCCACCCGCCCGCCGCGCCAATTCGATCGCCGATCAGAGTGCGTAGGCGCTCCGAGTGCGCCAAAGCATCCGGGGACGGCGCAGGAAGCCCCCTTTCACCCGCATTGGACATTGAGACTGGGCTGCGCCGCGTCATAATCGGGCCCTATGAGCGATTCGCATTCTTCGAGCCCCATACGCCCCGACCAACCCCTCGCCGGCAAAGTCGCGCTGGTCACGGGCGGCGCCCGTCGCGTCGGCGCCGAGATGCTGAAGATCTTCCATAGCGCAGGCGCCAAGGTTGTCGTGCACTATCAGCGCTCGTCCAAAGAAGCCGAGTCGCTCGTTGCCGAACTCAACTCTAAGCGCGCGAACAGCGCGGCAAGTGTCGGCGGAGATCTGCTCGACACCGCGAATCTCGGCAAGCTTCCGCACTTTGCTCAAGAGCAATTTGGAAGACTCGACATTCTGGTCAACAACGCCTCGACGTTTTATCCAACACCGATCGGTGAAATCACCGAAGCGCACTGGGACGATCTGCTCGGCACTAACCTGAAAGCCCCGCTGTTTTTGTCCCAGGCTGCGGCGCCGGCCTTGCGACTCTCGCATGGCCTCATACTCAACATCGTCGACATACATGGCATGCGTCCACTGCGTCGCTATCCGGTCTACGGCGTCGCCAAAGCCGGGCTGATCATGCTGACGCGCTCTCTCGCACGAGAACTCGGTCCGCAGATTCGCGTCAACGCGATCGCACCCGGCCCCGTGATGTGGCCCGCAGATGGCATCGCCGACGCCGAGCTTCAACAAAAAATTGTCGGAAGAACCCTGCTCAAACGCAGTGGCTCCGCTCTGGATATCGCGCGAACCGCTCTTTTCTTTGCAGCGGACGCCCCTTTCATCACCGGGCAAGTGATGCCGGTCGATGGAGGACGCAGCGTCGCCTGGTGAATTCATTGAGCGCCGAGCGACAACTCAATCCGCGTGAGCGGATGCGCATCACGATCAAAGCGTTGCCACAAATCTGAAATCGTTCGCTGTTCGAGCGGGTGAATCACCTCGCCACCGATATCTGCCATCGGTCCGAGCATGTAGGCGCGCCGCAGAAGATCGGGCCTCGGCAATACAAGCCCGGGCTCGTCGCACACCCGATCTCCGAACAGCAAAATGTCGAGATCCATGCTTCTCGGCGCCCACTTGGGTGCATCACGCTCTCGGCCGCATAGCCCCTCGATGCGCTGCAGCTCAGCTACGACCGCGCGTACCGGCAATTCGGTGTCGAATGCCGCCACGAAGTTGATGAAATCGTCGCCCTCAAAGCCTGCAGCGACGTTTTGGTAGGCCGGCGAAAACTCGACCTTTCCGAAAGTTTTGACGAGCTCATGCGATGCCAAGCGAAGATTTCGCTCGGCATCGACGTTGCTGCCGGCAGCTACGAATACTCGAGTCATTAGGAGTATTTATTTTGACGCGGCAAGATCTGTGCGATTGCGCTCGATCGCGACCCCGACGTCACGCGAACCACGAATGGCGCCGGGCTTGTTGATCCAGATGCGGACCCACTCGATGCCGAACTCCTCAAGAATCACCATCGCCATGCGATGCGCCATCGTCTCGACGAGCATGAACTCCGAAGCCTCGACGAATGCGATCACACGCTTGGCGACGCTCTTGTAATCGAGCGTATCGACGACGTCATCTGAGCGCGCCGCGCGCGTACAGTCGACCGGCAACTCGAGATCGATCTGGATACGCTGCTTCACGCGGCGCTCCCAATCGATGAAGCCGATGATGCATTCGACCTCGAGACCTCTCAGAAAAATTTTATCGGCAGCGCGAGTCGTCACGGTTTCGGTTACTCCTCAAAGATTTCCGGGCGGGTTCAAACTATCGAGCGGCCATTGGGCTCGCGCACGAATTCCGATGGGGTCGCGCTCGCCCGCAGCAAGCCGCGCATGCCCGGCAACAGCAATCATTGCTGCGTTATCGGTGCAGAACTCGAGGCGCGGATAGTACACGCGCACACCTTGTTTTGCGGCGGCAGACTCCAGACGTGAGCGCAAACAACGGTTCGCGCTTACTCCACCGGAAACCACGAGCGTATCGAGCCCGGTTTGCGCCACGGCCCGAAGACTTTTGGCGACTAATGTATCGACGACGGCATCCTGCAGCGCGATTGCGATGTCCGCGCGATCTTGATCGTCGGCGTTCGGCAGGGCGCGCACGGCATGCAGCACGGCGGTCTTCAATCCTGAGAAGCTGAATTCGAGCCCCGGTCGATCGAGCATCGGCCGTGGAAAGACATATCGCGACGGTCGGCCCGTCTCCGCAAGGCGTGCCAGATGCGGGCCACCTGGATAAGGCAGGCCGAGAAGCTTCGCGCTTTTGTCGAAGGCCTCGCCCGCAGCGTCATCGCGCGTCTCGCCGAGCAACGCGTAACGCCCCACGCCCGCGCATTCGATCAGCATCGTGTGACCGCCAGACACGAGCAAAGCGACGTGCGGATACGGCGGCGGATCGGGCTCGAGCAGCGGCGCGAGTAAATGCCCCTCGAGGTGATGTACACCGAGCGATGGCACGGACCACGCGTGCGCCAAGGAGCGCGCCAACGCGGCTCCGGTCAGCAAAGCACCGATCAGACCTGGGCCGGCCGTATAGGCGATACCCTCGATCGCCTTGCCATCCTCACCGGCCCGCGCGAGAACCCGATCAACCATCGGTAGGAGGCGCTGAACGTGGTCTCGAGAGGCGAGTTCTGGCACCACACCGCCGTAAACCTGGTGCAAATCGATCTGCGAAAACACCTCGTGCGCGAGCAATCCCCGTTCTCCGTCAAAAACGGCCGCGGCGGATTCGTCACAGGAGGATTCGATGGCGAGGATGCGCATGGACTACCGATGATTTTGCCTTTTGCTCCGGGGATCATTAGAATCCCCGCCCCTGTTTCCGCAGGGCGCTTTAGGAATTCCTTAATAAACAAGGGGTTGAGTCGAGATGCCGAGCGTTCGTGTTCGAGAAAATGAGTATTTCGACGCTGCCCTGCGTCGCTTCAAGCGCGCCTGCGAGAAGGCCGGTGTCCTCACCGAGCTTCGCCGCCGCGAATTTTACGAGAAGCCGACCCAGGAGCGTAAGCGCAAGAAAGCTGCCGCCGTGAAGCGCCATCAAAAGCGCTCCTCGCCGCGAACCAGCCTCTCTCGCGCGCGATAAACGCCGATGTCGCTCAAGGAGCGCATCACTCAAGACATGAAAGACGCCATGCGCTCCGCAGAAAAGGAGCGTCTGGGCGTCATTCGCATGCTTCAGGCTGCCATCAAGCAGCGTGAGGTGGACGAGCGGATCTCGCTCGATGACGCCCAAGTGCTGTCGGTCATCGAAAAAATGATCAAGCAGCGCAAAGAAGCGATCGCGCAGTTCGAAGCCGGCAATCGCACCGATCTTGCCGAAAAAGAAGCTACGGAAGCCAAACAGCTTTCGGCTTATCTGCCGGCCCAGCTGTCCCAGTCCGAAATCGAAGCGCTCGTCGCGGCGGCCATCACCGAGACCGGCGCCGCGACCGTGAAGGACATGGGCAAAGTGATGGCGCTCGTCAAAACCCGCGCCGCAGGTCAGGCGGACATGGGCGTCGTCAGCGCCCTCATCAAGGCAAAGCTCAGCGCCGGCTGAACCGACCGCTTACTATTTGCCCATGAGCGGGCGCAGCGGCGGGCTAATTCCCCAGAGTTTCATCGACGACATTGTCGGGCGTACCGACATCGTCGAGCTCATCGGCGCGCGCGTGCCACTCAAGAAAGCGGGCAAAGAGTTTCGCGCCTGCTGCCCCTTCCACGATGAGAAAACCCCCTCGTTTTGGGTGAGCCCCGACAAGCAGTTCTATCACTGCTTCGGCTGCGGCGCGCACGGCACCGTGTTGGGTTTTCTGATGAATTACGACCGGCTCGGCTTCGTCGAAGCCGTCGAGGAATTGGCCTCGCGACTCGGCGCCGAGATCCCTCGCGAAGCCCGCCCCAACGACGATCGAAGTCGAGATCAGGCAGACCTCGCAGGCCTCATGGCCGAGGTCGCCAAGCACTGGGCCAGCAAACTCAAAGCCGATTCACGCGCCTCTAAGTACCTTTCGAATCGCGGACTGAGCGCCGAGACCATCCAGCAATTTGGTATCGGATATTCGGCCAATTCGTGGAATGAAGTCCTCGATCGTTTCTCTAAAGATACAAAAGGGCGAGAAGCGCTACTTGCCTGCGGCCTCATCATCGAGCGTGACAGCGGATCCGGTCGGGACGGTGAGCGTTATTACGATCGATTCCGCGACCGCATCATGTTCCCGATTCGCGATGCGCGCGGACGCGTGATCGCCTTCGGCGGGCGAATCATCGATCAAGGCGAACCCAAGTATCTGAACTCGCCCGAGACGGTGCTTTTCCATAAGGGCCGCGAACTCTACGGGCTCTACGAAGTTCGCCAAACGCGGGCTCCCCTTCATCGCCTGATGGTGGTCGAGGGATACATGGATGTCGTCCGACTTCACCAAGCCGGCATCCATTACGCCGTCGCCACCCTCGGCACGGCCACCACCCCAGAGCATCTCAAGCGCCTGTTCCGACTCGTAAGCGAAGTCGTGTTTGCGTTCGACGGCGATCGAGCGGGACGCGCCGCCGCCTGGCGCGCGCTCAACAACGCTTTGCCTGAGGTGCGCGAGGGTCGGCAGCTGAAGTTTTTGTTCCTGCCAGACGGTCATGACCCCGACACCTTGGTTGGCGAAGAAGGTCGCGAGGCCTTTGAGGCGCGTCTCGATCAGGCCCTGCCGCTATCGGAGTATCTCGTTCAAGAGCTTTCATCGCAGGTCGATCTCACCCATGCCGACGGCCGGGCGCGTTTTGCTGAAACCGCTCGCCCGCTCGTGTCCAAGGTTCCCGAAGGCGTGTATCGAGAATTACTTGTGGAACGGCTCGCGGAGGCGATTCGACTACCCTCTTCTCGGCTTCGCGAGTTGTGGGCGGGAGGCGGCGCGGGCAGCGGTGAAGCCGGCTTCACCGGAAACCGTCGCTCGGCCGACCGAGATTCGTCGGGTTCGCGATCCTCATCTCGTAGCGCCGGCCGCGGGGGACTGATGCGACAGGCCGTACTCACGCTTGTCCATCACCCGAAGGTCGCCACGCGACTGGGCGAGCCTGATCTCGACATCCTCTCGAGCCTCGATGAGCCAGGCTCTGACATTCTTCGCGAGCTCGTATCCGATCTTCGCGAAAAACCCTGCGCCAATACGGGCCAGCTTCTCGAGAGATGGCGCGATCGCCCCGAAGCGGAGCGTCTCTCCCGACTTGCCGTTTCGGAATCTCTGATATCGACCGACGAAGCGGCCCTGCAGGAGGTGCGCAATGCACTGGCCAGAATGCGGGACGAGCAATGGCGTCGCCGGCTGGACGCCTTGCTTGAGCGCGAAAAATCAGCCGGTTTGTCGCCGACCGAACGCACGGAACTACAACAATTGATGATGGGTCGAAACCGAGGCTAGGTAAGCCCCCGATTACCGCCTTTTCGAGCCTCGTAATCTGGCTAAAACCCCTTGTTTCCCGTATAGTTTCCGGTTCGCTTCCACGGCCCGGGCCCCGACCCGGCAGGCATCCAAATGAGCAAGAAACCCAAGGCTTCCCCTGGCAAGAAACCCGTGCGCCCGGCTGCTGCCAAACCGGCAGTCAAACCAGCGGCCAAAACCGCCAAGCCGACGCCGAAGACTGCCAAGCCCGCCCCGAAGGCGAGTGCGGCTTCGAAACCCGCTCCGAAACCTCCGGTCAAGGCTGTCGCCGCGGCTCCCGTTCAAAAGCCAGCCGCCAAAGGCGCGCCAGCAGCGAAGGCTGCCTCTGCGCCGAAGGGTGCTGCTCCGGCTAAAGCGGCCGCTCCTGCCAAGGCCGCTACTCCTACCAAGGCTGCCGCTCCTGCCAAGGTTGCTGCCCCTGAAAAGGCTGTCGCCTCTGCGAAAGCAACCGTTGCCGCCAAGCCCGCGCCCAACGCTAAGGGAGCCGTCAAGCCGACTGCTCCAGCAGCGGAAGCGAAGGTCGCCGAGAGCAAACCAAAGGGTTCGTCGAAGGCGTCGAAGGCCGCTGCAAACGAAGGCAGCAAGATTCTGGCGTTCCCCGAGCGTCGTCCGCTCGCGCTTCCAGAGGAGCGTCAGTCGCAGCTCAAGCAACTCATCGCGCTCGGCAAGGAGCAGAGCTATCTCACCTACTCGCAGGTGAACGACTACCTGCCCTCCGAAATCGTTGATCCTGAGCAGATCGAAGAGATCGTCAACACGATCAACGACATGGGCATTCCGGTCTACGAAAAGGCACCGGAGAGCGAATCGATTTTGGCGCCCGAAACTACGGCGCCCTCCGACGAGGAAGCCATCGAGGAAGCTGCCGCAGCGCTCGCCTCGCTCGATGCCGAACTTGGTCGCACCACCGACCCCGTCCGCATGTACATGCGCGAGATGGGCACAGTCGAACTGCTGACTCGCGAAGGCGAAATCAGCATCGCAAAGCGCATCGAAGAAGGCTTGAACTCGGTCCGCGGACAGCTCGCGACATATCCGCCGACCTTTGACTTCTTGTTCAAGGTCTACGAAAACGTGAAGGGCGGCACGGGACGTCTTGCAGACATCCTTGTGGGCTTTATCGACCCCAATGCACCCGATGTCATCGCGCAACCGCAGAACCCGACCAAGGTCGACGCCTCGGCACCCGCCGAAGAAGAAACGGAAGCCGACGACAGTGACGATAGCGAAGAAGCCGTCGATACCGGACCCGATCCGGTCGAGACCGCAAACCGCTTCGCCTCGATGACCAAGCTATACACGCAAATGCTCAATTCGATGGCCAAAGTCGGCGTCGAAGATCCCAAGACTCAAAAAATCCGCAAGAAGCTTGCGAGCGAGTTCATGGAACTCAAGTTGTCGCCGCGCATGTTCGATGCGCTGATCGGCAACCTGCGCTCCAACATCAACGAAATTCGTCAGCTCGAAAAAGAAATCATGGTCATCGCCGTTCGCGATGCGGGGATGCCGCGCAAAGAATTTATCGCCACCTTTCCACGCAACGAGACCAACGATCGTTGGGCTGCCAAGCACATCAAAGCGGGCAAGAAGTGGTCGGCGCCTCTCGGTCGCTTTGCCGACGATATCCGCGCCAAGCAAACCGTGCTTCGCGAAATCGAGAAGATCCGGCATCTCTCGATCATCGAGATCAAGGAAATCAATCGCGAAGTCTCGATCGGCGAAGCCAAGGCTCGTCGAGCCAAGAAAGAGATGGTCGAGGCCAACCTGCGTCTCGTAATTTCAATCGCCAAGAAATACACGAACCGCGGACTTCAGTTCCTCGACCTCATTCAGGAAGGCAACATCGGCCTGATGAAGGCGGTGGACAAGTTCGAATACCGTCGCGGCTATAAATTCTCGACCTATGCAACCTGGTGGATCCGACAGGCGATCACCCGTTCGATCGCCGACCAAGCGCGAACCATCCGCATTCCGGTCCACATGATCGAGACGATCAACAAGCTCAACCGCATTTCGCGGCAAATGCTTCAGGAAATGGGCCGCGAACCCACACCTGAAGAGCTTGCCGTGCGCATGGAGATGCCCGAAGACAAGGTTCGCAAGGTGCTCAAGATCGCCAAAGAACCGATCTCCATGGAAACGCCGATCGGCGACGACGAAGATTCACATCTTGGCGATTTCATTGAAGACACCTCGGTCGCCTCGCCGATCGACCAAGCCACGGCCGAATCCCTGCGAGAGACGACTCACGCCGTTCTCTCGCAGCTCACGCCGCGCGAGGCCAAGGTGCTGCGTATGCGCTTCGGAATCGACCTCAACACCGACCATACCCTCGAAGAGGTCGGCAAACAGTTCGATGTCACACGTGAGCGCATTCGTCAGATCGAAGCCAAGGCGCTCCGTAAACTGCGTCACCCCAGCCGATCCGAGCAGCTGCGAAGCTTCTTGATCGAGGACTGATAGACTACGGACATCAATAAATTCGTTAAGAGGATCGCCACATGGCTCTGATCTCGATGCGACAGTTGCTCGACCACGCTGCCGAACACAACTACGGTGTGCCGGCTTTCAACGTCAACAACCTCGAACAGGTTCAAGCGATCATGCAGGCTGCCGACAAAACCGACAGCCCCGTGATCATGCAGGCTTCGGCCGGAGCCCGTAAGTACGCCGGCGAGCCGTTTCTGCGGCACCTCATCGAAGCGGCTGTCGAGAGCTACCCTCACATTCCGATCGTGATGCACCAAGATCACGGTGCGAGTCCGTCGGTGTGCGTGCAGTCCATCCGTTCAGGGTTTTCGAGCGTCATGATGGACGGCTCGCTCAAAGAAGATGGCAAGACTCCTGCGCCGTACGACTACAACATCGATGTCACGCGTCATGTCGTGCGCATTGCGCACGCAGTGGGCGTTTCGGTCGAAGGTGAACTCGGCTGTCTCGGCTCCCTCGAGTCCGGCAAGGCCGGCGAAGAAGATGGCCATGGCGCCGAGGGACATCTCTCGCACGACCAACTATTGACCGATCCCGATCAGGCTGCCGATTTCGTTGCCAAGACGGGTGTCGATGCTCTGGCTATCGCCATCGGCACGTCGCACGGTGCCTACAAGTTCTCGCGCAAGCCCACCGGCGACATTCTCGCCATCCAGCGCATTCGCGAAATCAACGCCAAGATTCCGAACACGCATCTTGTGATGCACGGTTCATCGTCTGTTCCGCAAGAGTGGCTGCAGATCATTCGCGAAAACGGCGGCAAGCTCCGCGAAACCTATGGCGTGCCCGTCGAGGAAATTCTCGAAGGTATCAAGCATGGGGTGCGCAAGATCAACATCGACACCGATATCCGTCTGGCCATGACCGGCGCGATCCGTCGTGCGATGAACAAAGATCCGGGCGAATTCGACCCGCGCAAGTACATGAAGGAAGCCATGCTGGCGGCACGCGAGATCTGCATCGCTCGTTACGAAGCCTTCGGCTGCGCAGGCAAAGCCTCGAAAATCAAAATCGTACCGCTCGAGGAAATGGCGAAGCGTTACGCCGCCTGATCGACCCGCGCGACTCGATCGCCTACGGAAACGCCGGCCTCAGGGCCGGCGTTTCCATATCTGGTCAAAGCGTTGCTCGAGGTCGAGGTTGACGCCTCTGAGCTGGTCGACCACTTCTTTCGACCAATCAAAATAGGCTCGCTGACGCTCGATGCTCCAGCCGTTGGGCGGGCTCGATACCATGCTGCGCAGATTGCAGATTTTGTCGGCGAGCTTCACTTGCTTCGCTTCGACTGACGCCAGTCGCGCTCTCGAGATCTGGAGTTTTTTTCTCGCACGCCAGTTGATGGTGGGTTCGTCAGTGACTTCCATGACAATCGCCGCCACACGCTCTCCAAACTCCCCTTGGAGCTCCTGCAAGGCAGTCTGAGTGTCCTCGAGAGTGTCATGCAAGAGCGCTGCCGCTAAGACCACAGGATCCGTCACACCACCCTCGAACCACAGCACATGCGTGAGATCGAGCGGATGATTGATATAGGGAAGCGCACCGCGCCCTTTGCGGCGCTGATCACGGTGCTTCCATGCGGCGAAACGTGCCGCACGAAGCACGAGACCCATATCGGCATCGAGATTGCTCAGGCTATCGACTGACGACATTTTAGAAACGTCTTTGTCGGGCATAATGCGTAAGGTAATCAGTCATGAACTTACGGTAACAAGTATGCCCCGAAGCATTTGTGATCTCGCGGACGACTACGGCAACCGAATCCGGGTCTTGCAGCCATTGTTCCGTGATTTCGGAACGATCACCAAGTTTCACGGAGAGGTCACCACGATCCACTGCAAAGAGGATAACGCTCTCCTGAAGGCTACCTTGAGCACCCCGGGTGCTGGTCGAGTTATGGTGGTCGACGGCGGCGGCTCACTCGAGCGCGCGCTGTTTGGCGACAACCTCGGGTCTATCCTCATCAAAAATGGCTGGGCAGGCGTCCTCATCAACGGCGCCGTGCGAGATGTGGAATTCCTCAAGACCATGCCCCTAGCCGTTCGCGCCCTCGCGGTGTGCCCCGTTCCGCCTCGCAAAGAAGGCACAGGTGAACGCGATGTCATCGTGTCGTTCGCCGGCGTCACGATCTCACCGGGCGACTGGCTTTACGCTGACGAAAACGGGGTGATTTTGAGCGCCACGCCAATCGAATAGTTTTCCGCTATAGCCAGCGAGTTCGGCCGGCAAAGTCCGCCGGACGCACGGGCCCTTTGCTGACCGGCGTACCTAAGTGGATGAACCCGATGATGCGTTCGTCCGGAGCGAGGCCCAAGGCTTGTTTGACCAACGGGCTGTAAGCGTGCGACCCCGTTTTCCAGGCGGCCCCCAATCCTAAAGACTCGGCTGCGATCCATAGATTTTGGATCGCGGCACCCACGGCGACCCATTGCTCTATCTCCGGAACCTTGGGGTGCGACTGAGTCACGGCTGAAACCACCAACAAAGTCGGTGACCGCATGGCCTTGGACGACTCGCGCTCAAGCGCCTCGCCCTCTGCATCGGGCGATTTCTCGCGAAGCGCCGCCGCCATCGCTTTCCCGAGAAGCGCTCGACGATCACCCTCCAACACAGTAAACCGCCAAGGCGCCAGAAGCCCATGGTCAGGAGCCCGCACGGCCGCCATCAGAAGTAGCTCCAAATGCTCCCGAGAAACCGGTGTGTCGGCAAATTTCTTGGTTGAACTACGGCTGAGGATCTTCTCGATCGTCGGATTCAACTCAGCCTTCGTCGTCCCTGAACTCATTCGCCAATCCTCCACCCGTGATAACGGGTGGAGGATAGCTTAACGATCGTTACTTCGGTCGAATGGGCGGCAGTATTGGCGGACGAATAGGATCGCGCTCTGGAGGTACCGGCTTCGCGGAGAACTCAATAGCCCACTCGCCACGTTCGTCGCCCGTGAGCGAAGTAGCCAACCCTGATGGACTGCTCAGAAAAACAAAGGCCATTGAAACTAGCCATGGGAACAACACCAATCTACGCTTCGTCATTTCGTCCTCCTTTCGGATCTCAATGATTCGAACTCGAAGAATATGCTCCGCCCTACCAGAAAAACCTTAAGCGAATATTCTGTTTTTGCCTAATAACTTCAATGAAGCAGCATTTTTCGCCGACTGTTTTCACTGATTCTGCTCAATTTGATGCCTTGGCGATGATATGAAGTTAAATCCCCAATTACTCTTCGCCCGGTTTTCATCACCCTCCCATCAGCAGGGAGCCGAAGGGACAGGTCGTTAACGATACCTTCAAGCTCAATAATTCTTTTTGAAGTTTGATCCGAATCGGGATCTTCAAAAACCCAGACTAACGTTTCATTGAAAGAAATCATTAGCGTCCTCGGATGGGACTCTCCGAAGTTTCGAGCTGCCTCAAGTCGGGCACCCGATAGCACCTCTCGCGATTTTGCGTATCTTCCTTCGAGAAAAAGATCTATTCCTTGGTACCACAGCCTATACGCCTCCCACTCTTGCCCACTAGCTACAGACTTCGCTTTAAGCCATATCGGATTCGTGAGCTCCCTCCGAAACTCGTCGAGATCATCCAAGGCTAAGCACGTAACTAGACGGAAAATGGATAGTTGGAGCTGAACATCAAAGGGGAGTTTGGTCTTGTAAGCGGAAACCATAGAGAGCTCGTTAGCGGCCGTATATGGATCATTAGACTCGAGTAATGCTTCTATTTTTAATAAGCCAAATCTAATGTCGAGCCGGGCTCCTAACTCTTTATGAGAATTTTTATCTTCGAGGTATTGCTGACGGGCTCTCAACCAACTCTGAACCTCCCTTGAACGCCCCATCCGAATTCGCCATAACGCCCAAAGATGATGAATCGCTTGTTGAGAAGGACTGAAGTCCCCATACAACGTCTTTGACTGAGCAGATAAACGACTAATTAGTGGCCAGCCTAGCGTGTATTCGCCAATATGATAAAGAGCGGATGCCAACTCCAACTCCCTGCGAAGCCGATCTGCTGTATTAATGCTTATCGCAGGCAGGATCGAAATTGCATTTCTGTAACTTTCTTGTGCGCCCTCTCGATTCCCGCATAACGCATGAGTCATCATCGTTCCGTAGATTGAGCGCAGAACTCGTTCTGAATCTTTAGCCTCTCTTGCTTGGATTAATGCAGATGTGAAGCCATGCAATGCGTCATTGCAATTCTTCAAATTTAGATCTCGCCACCCCGTATACCAAGACAAATCGGATTTTTGTCTCGTTGTCGGATGAATTTCCCTATACAGCCTATCCAGCTCGGTAATTGCAAAACTTAGATCTGAAATACTTTTCAGCTGCACAGAAACTTCGGCAAAGTCATCTAAAGCAGCAGCTTTAAGTCTTGTTTGTCCTAACTTATTTAGAGTCTCTAGTCGCTTTTCTGTCGCAGATTTTGCGCGATCGAAATCCCCGATCGATGCCCACAAACGCCCAGTTGTTGCGTAAAGCTCTGACTTTGTTTCAACGCCGAACTGACGCGACTCATCGAGCATTTTTTCAGCACCTGACAACATTTCTCTCGCGGAAATCTCCCTCCCCCCATGTAATTCGGGATTGGCGTTGTCGAATAAGCCGATGAGGAAATCCCGAGTGGCGGTGGCTCGACGGGACTCGATCCTGGCCTCGTGGGCTTGCAGTGTTGCGATGACGGCCGCCGCAACGACAGTGCAAGCTGCGGCGCTACCGAACGTAACGGTGACAGCATTCCTTGCGATGAACTTTCGAACGGCAGCAATTCGTGAAGGGGGTTTCGCCAAGACAGGCCGCTCTTCTAGCCACCGGATGAGATCCGCTCGGAACGCCTCAACCGACGGGTAACGCTCAGAGAGATTCCGCGACATCGCCTTAAGTAGCACTGCATCAAGATCTCCGCGTAGCGTGCGGGAGAGGCGCGTCGGGGTGGTGGCGCGGCGTGATGCCACGGCGTCGAGGACCTTGGCTCGACTGGGAGTTCTTAGATCGCCCTCGAGAATCGCCGTTTCGATCTCGGCTCGGGACCCCTTTTGAGTGATTAGAGGCGACGCACCAATCAGCAACTCGTAGAGCATGACGCCGAGCGAGTACACATCGGAGGCCAAGGTCAGTCTTAGGTGCTGCACTTGCTCAGGACTCGCGTAACGCGGGGTCATGGCTCGGGCTAACGTGCGGGAGTTTTGGTCGATTGGTACCGGGCTCTCCTCGTCGCTCATCAGTTTGGCGATGCCAAAATCGAGCAGTCTCACCTCACCCCGTTGATTAACGAGCACGTTTCCCGGCTTGAGGTCGCGATGAAGAACTAGATTAACGTGGGCGTAGTGAACCGCATCGAGCACCTGAAGATAGAGACGAATTCGCGCGGAGACCGAAAGCAATTGCTCGTCGCAGTACTGATCGATCCGCTGACCCTCCACATACTCGAGAGCGAGAAAGGGCCGCCCAAGCTGATCGACACCGGCATCGTAGAGCCGTGCGATGTTTGAGTGCTCGAGGGACCCGAGTATGTCCCGCTCTCGGGCCATTCGGGCCGAGAGATCGCGCGCCCACACCATTCGCGGCAACTTCAGTGCGACCCGCCGCTTCAGAGTGCCATCGGCACGCTCAGCGAGCCATACTGAACCCATACCGCCGTCGCCGAGTTGCTGAAGCAATCGGTAAGGGCCCACTACGTCGCCCACGATAACCGTCGCCGGCGGAGTTAGCCCTTCGAGGCCGCTCGTGAAGGCATCGAGAAAGGGGCGAGTTTGTATTCCGGATTGAACTTCGAGCAGCCGCCGCAGCGGCTCGCGGAGAAGTTCATATTGAGAGGGAAGCGCCGCAAGCCATGCAGGGCGCTCTTCGAGGGGCAGCATCAACCCCGCCTCGAGGAGCCGCTGCAAATCGGACCAATCGGCGGGGTCGCTGGGAGATGTCACGGGAAGATTAGTAACCGTCTTCGCGAATTACCGAAAGAGTTACATCGGTAATCCGCCCCGTCACCCCCAAGAAACTATTCTATTTTGGGAGTTTCTAGCCTTGACCCTTGGCCAAGAGAACTCGGACGCCCTCTTCGATCTGCCCCATCATCAAAGAAAATCCGTCCGACTCTCCGTAGTAGGGATCTGGCACCTCGCGATCTCCCAAGAAAAGCCGAACCGGGGTCGTGTTGCCCGATGGTCGGCGGGCTTCAAGCTGTGACGCATTGTCGCGATCCATGGCCAGGATGACATCGTGTGTACGGTAGTCGTGATCGGTGATTTCGCGACATCGAAATGCCGTCAAATCATAGCCACGAGCAGCGCAGGCTTCGATTGATCGAGGATCTGCAGTATCACCGACGTGCTTATCCTTGAGCCCAGCAGAACTGAAATGCCAACCTGCCGCCCCGACCTGAGCAGCCATCGTTCGAGCAACGATTTCGGCAGCGGGTGAACGGCAGTAATTCCCAGCATCGACGAACAGCACTTTCACGGACGAGCTCCTGCTAAGACTTGGACTTCAACGACTCGGCTTCACATTGGCGGACGGCGGCATCGACTCGATCGAGCCAGTCGCCGGGATATTTGTTTCGGTACCAATCACGTAACGGCGCCGTTGCAGCGCGGAATTCGGCGCGCTGCGCATCGGTGGCGTAATCGATGGTGCCCCCGCCCGCAATGAATTTCTCTATTGCGGGGCGCTCGCGATCCTTCGCCGCCTGTCGAGTAGCAGAGGCCAGCGCACCATAGGCGATGGCGACTGCGCCCTGAACATCGGGCGGCAAGCGCTCCCAAGCTTTTGCTGAGTACCACCAAATCGCCGACATGTAACTGTGACGATCGACGAACACATGCTTGATGTGATCGTCGAACTTCATACCCATCACGTCTTGGATGCTGTTTTTGGTCCCTGCGAGCATCCCGGCGCCGAGCGCAGAGTAGATTTCGGAAAATGGCAATGCCATAGGGCTGCCACCCAGCTCGCGAACCATTTCCTGCTCGAGCGCCGATGGCAAGGTTCGGATGCGCATGCCTTCGAGATCTCGCACCGATGCGATACGGCGTTCGGTCATGGCGAAACTCCGCCAACCGCCCGTATTTCCCACTGCCATCAGACGAAGACCCAAACCGTCTTTCAAGATCGCCTCGCCCATCGCTTTGGGTACGGGGCCATCCATCACACATTCGGCGATATCGTCGTTGGCAAAGAGATAAGGAAGATCGAGCACCTGCGCGGGGCCGTAAAGCCCTGCTAGCCCCCCGATGGTGGTCTGATGAACTTCGAGGATGCCGCTTTGCAGCGCCTCCATGCACTCGCGTTCGTTTCCGCAAAACTGCCCCGAAGGATAGATCTGTACATCAACGCGATTTCCGAGTTGCCGCTTGAGCGACTCTCGAAACGCCACCGCACCGATGTAGTCCTCATCATCTTGAGACGCCAAAAAAGCCACACGAATGGTGAACTCCGCCTGTTCGGCCCTGGAGTTAAGGATCCCGATCACGCAACCGATCGTGATCAACGCGAGCAAGATGTTACGCAGTCTCGGTGTCATGCTTCGTGACTCACATGAGATCAAGCATGCGCGGCAGCGTCAGGACGAGCGACGGAAAGTAGGTGATCAAGAAAATCACCAGGACCTCGACGACGAGAAACGGGATAAGCGCCCTCACGATGTTTTCGACGCTTTCCTTCGCGACCGATGCCGTCACGAACAACAGTAAACCCATCGGAGGCGTCGCCAGACCGATGGTGAGATTGACGCACATGATGAGCGCGAAATGGACCGGATCGACACCCAATCCGATGAATACGGGCGAGAGAACAGGGCCCAAAATCAGAATGGCCGGGCCCGCATCGAGAAACATACCGACAATGAATAACAAAACATTGAGCAGGAACAACAACAGGTAAACATCATCGGTGATCTTCAGCATCGTATCGGCGATGTTCTGCGCGAGCCCTGAGACGGTGACGAGCCAGCCCAACGTCACAGCTGCGCCGACGAGTAATAAAATCACACCCGATTGCAGCGCGGTGGCTTTGAATATCGAGGCAAGTTCCGTCCTACCGACATTTCGCGTCACAACAATCGTGACGAATAGCGCGTATGCCACCGCTACACAGGCGGCCTCAGTGGCAGTAAACACCCCGCTCAACATTCCGCCGAGAAGCACGACCGGAAGCAACATCGCGAGCCACGCACTTTTAAATGCTGCGCCGCGCTCCGTCCAACTTGCTCGTGGCCGTGCAAGCGGCAGGTTGTATCGCTTTGCGAGCAACCTGATCGTCCCCATCAGTGCGAGCCCGATCAAGATTCCGGGCACGACGCCAGCCGCAAACAGCGCTCCGACGGACACATTCATCACGAAGCCATACAGCACCATGATTCCGGAAGGAGGAATGATGGGCCCAACCACTGCAGCAGCAGCGGTGACGGCAGAGGCGAACGGACGCAGATATCCCTCTCGCTCCATCGCCGGAATCATCATCTTGCCAATAGCCGAGGCGTCTGCGACCGCGGATCCAGATATTCCAGCGAAGATCATGGAAGACAGGACGTTCACTTGCGCGAGGCCACCCCGCACGTGGCCCACCAAGGACTGTGCAAAGCGAACAATAGACGCGGTGATTCCGCCCGCGTTCATGATCTCGCCGGCAAGAATGAAAAACGGCACAGCGAGCAGCGGGAAGCTGTCGATACCGTTGTAAAAACGCGCGAGGAGCGCAGGGAAATACTGCGTCTCCCCGTCTATCAAAAGACTCAACCCCGGGCCGAGCAAAAGAGCGAAGACGACCGGAGTTCCAAACGCCATGAGCAAAACAAGAAACCAGAAGAACGCGGCGGACATCCCTCAGCCCTCCCCGTCCTTCTGCATGACCGGTACGACACCCACCAAAATCTCCGTGGATTTTCCGGTCAGCAGCGCTCGCACCAAACGTAACGTCGCTTCGACCGCGACGAGTAACAAGGCGCTGAGTGCGATCGGCACGATAACGTAGACGTAGGACATCGGGATACCGAGACCGGTCGACACGATGGTCGAGCCGCGAGCGACGAAGTCGATGCTTTCGAGCAGGAACATGACACAAAGCCAGCCCACTAAAACATTTACGACGACGCCCGTCGTTTGGAGCGCTTTCGGAGGCAACCCCTCAATGAAAGCCGTGATGGCGACGTGCCCCGCCGCGCGATAGCCCATCGGCGCTGCGAGCAAGGCAGACCATACGAGCGCCATACGCGCGGCCTCCTCGGCCCAATCGAGCGTATGGTTAAAAAACGCACGAGAAAGGATCTGGGCGAGCGCGACCAGCAGCATCAACGCAAGCAAGATAGCGGAAACAGAAAGCCCCCATCTTGCGATGGGGGCGTTCAGTTTTTCTAGACCTCGCAAGGCGAGGTCGATGAGTCTCAACACGACCTCGAGATCTTATTTGGTCCCGAAGTTGTAGCGAGCCTGGATACCGAAATAACGATCGGCATCGCGCGGGATCTGAAGACGGACCGCACCGCCCGGTCCACCACTCGTCTTGAGAACGGTGTAGCTCTCATCCGTCATGTTTCGACCGATGAGGGCGACGCGGAAGCGGTCGTTCGCATCGGTGAGCGCAACGGACAAGTCGACCGTGGTGTACGACGGGATCTTGAGCGCAGTCGGCTCGTTGAGATCGGAGAAGCTGTCGTCCTGGTAGGCGATAACGACATTGGGCGACAGCGTGAACGAACCGACCGGGATGGTGAGCTCACCCACCAACGAGGCCTTCCACTCCGGCGCGAGCGGCAACTTGGTTCCCGAACGCACCGAAGGCGTGGAGCCCGCTGGCGTGAAGAACTTGTCTACCTTCGCATCGTTGTAGGCGAGGCCTGCACCGAGCGTCAGCATGCTATTCGGGCGCGCCTGAATGTCGAGCTCCCAGCCACTCGAGGACACTTCACCCGCATTCGTCAGCGTAGTGATCAACGTACCGTTGAGGAAGGTGAAGTTGTTGGCCTGGAAGTCGTTGTACTTCGCATCGTAGATCGCTGCGTTGACGAGTACGCGGCCGTCGAGCAGCGTGCTCTTGATACCCGCCTCGTAAGAGTCGGCGGTTTCAGCTTCGATGAGCGGCGTGTTGTTCAGGGTCATGTTGAAGAACACGTTGTAGGCCGGGCCCTTGTATCCACGGGCGTACGACGCGTAAAGCATTACGTCATCAGACATATCGAACTGAACACCGGCGCGACCCGAGGCGTTGTCGGAAGAGTTACGACCCGTGAAATCAGAGCGGTCGGTACGGATGCCCGGCTGCCCTGCGAACGTGGTGGGCACACGATTGTGGAAGTAACTAAGTTCATCCGAAGTCCAACGAGCCCCTGCGATCAGGCGGAGTCGATCGGAGGCATTGAACGTACCGTCAGCGAACACTGCGAGATTTTTGAAGTCTGCGCCAAACGTTGCGTTCGAGAACGTACTCACGTAGGTCGAGGAGCCCGCGCGACAGGGGCGCTGACCCGTAGCATCGACCGCCAGAGTGCTCGCCGTGCAGTTGAAGATGTTGCGCTGGAAGAACCGCTCGGAGTCCGTCTTCGAGAAGTACATTCCGAGGACGTAATCGACGGTTTCGCCACCCTTCGAGGCATAGCGCATCTCTTGCGAGAACGTCTTGGTCTTTTGCGGACCGTAGTCGTGCAATTGCGCGAAGCCGTTGCCGACGTACGGTGCCGGGGTGTCGATCCAGTCGCCTTCGCGGAACTCGGTGGCATCCCAGGTTCGGTAGGCCGTGATCGTCGTGATCGTACCCGACCCGACGTCGATGTCGCCTTGCAGCGACATGCCCCAAGCCTCTTCGGTGGAGCGCATCTGCAGGTCTTGTTTGACCTGACGAGTATCGTCGCCCGCGAACGTCACGCCACTGTAGATCGAGGCATAAGCGAGCGCGGTGGCACCCGTCGGCGCAGTGCCGATGACTTCAACGCAGCAGTTGTCGTCGGAGCTGCGGAAGTCGCCCGAAAACACCCAGTTGCTGTTGTCGCCGTCGAACTCCCAAACGGTGCGAACGCCCTGACGCTTGTAGCCGTTGAGGTCGCCGCGAGCAGCGGTGGAAGTGACGTTGTCGATGTAGCCGTCGAACTCACTCTTCATGATGACGGTACGCGAACGGATCGAATCAGTGATGGGCGAGTCGTATGCGGCCTTGATGCGCATCTCATTGCCCTCGAACCAGCTGACGTCGAGGTAACCACCCAAAGTTTTTCCGGGGCGCTTGGTGACGATGTTGACGACACCCGCTGAGGCATTCTTACCGAAGAGCGTGCCTTGCGGACCACGCAACACTTCGATGCGCTCGATGTCGTAGAGGTCGCCGAAAGCTTCGCCCGCCGACGAAAGGACCACACCGTCGAGAACCGTCGCGACACTCGGCTGAGCAGCAATGGCAAAGTTGATGGTGCCGACGCCGCGCAGGAACAACGACTGATTGAGCGACGTGTTGGTCTTGCGGATGTTCAGAGAGGGAACGAGCGTACGCAGCGCTTCGATGTTGAAGTTACCCGATGCTTCGGCGAGATCGCCGGACACCACCGAGACGGCGATGGGTACGTCTTGGAGTCGCTGTTCGCGCTTCTGCGCGGTGACGACGATTTCATCGAGACGACCTTCGTCTTGAGCCAGTGACGCCAGCGGAAAAACAGCGGCACACGTGGCGACCGCCACGGCTCTCGCGATGATCTTCTTGCTATTCAACTTCGGCATGAGTTGTCCCCTTCGTTGTTGCTTTAGCGCCACAGCTGCCCCGGCGCACTTACTCTTCCCGACGCTAACAAAGATTTTTATGTCATACAACCCTTATATAAGACATCGGACTACGCTCGCCGGAATGCAGCGATACGCGCAAGCGGCAATCGAAGCTCATGAACTTGGCCACCGGCGATGGGTTCGCCCGAGTCGAGCCAACTCCAGCGCCCCTGTGGCAAGTAGACCGTGACATGCCCCTCCGGATTGAGACAGGGTGCGACCAAGATCTCGTCCCCAAAGAAAAATTGATCCTCGAAGGCCCACGAGAGTTTGTCCTCGGGGCACGCCAGCACCATGGGTCTCTGAACGGGCAAACCGGTGGCTGATGCCTGAGCGACGACGGTCTGGAGATAGGGACGCAAGCGCTCGCGCAAATTGAGTGCTTCCATGGCGAGCCTCTCGGCCTCGGGTCCGTAACTCCAAGGCTCTCGCGGACCAATGCCATGCAGTCGAAGGTGAGCCGAAAAGACCGCCGCCTGCAGCCATCGCACGTACAGAACGGGATCTCGCTGATCACCGTAGAAACCACCCACGTCGGTCGCATAAAACGGCGCGCCGGTCAGGCCCCACGATAGACCGCTACGTAAATTTCCGGCGAGACCACCCCAGTCGGCTTGCGGATCTCCGCCCCACTGCGAGGGATAACGCTGCGAGCCCGACCAGCCTGCGCGACTGAACAAGAACGGCCCGTTTCGGGAATATCTTTCGGCCGCCTCGTAAACACAGCGGTTGTAGAGCAGCGCGTAAATGTTGTGCAGCGCATCACCGCTCGACCCGTCGCTCGCGATCATGTGTTCTTCGATTTGCTCGCCGAAGTCGGCCTTGATCATGTCGATGCCAAGATCGAAGAGCGCTTTATGTTGATCGCGCCACCATGCATACGCGTCAGGATGTGTGAAGTCGAGCAGTCCCGAGTCGGGGAGCTGGGTAAGCACGGCTCCGAACGGCTCGGGATCCCAAGCGTATCGAAACGCCTCGCCAGTGCGCGTATCGCGAATCAACCAGCCTTTGTCCGCAAGCGTTTTGAAGAGCGGATGACGAACCGAGATTAACGGGTACTCCCATATGCAGATCCGGAACCCCATATCCCGTAATGCATCGACGGTAGGTCTCGGGTCGGGGTAGCGCTTAGGGCACCACTCGAAGGCAAAACGCGTATCGGTATCTTGCCAAGCGCGTCCGTCGAAAGTGATGACCTCACAAGGCATGCCACGACGACGCACTTCGCGCGCTACCGACAGGATTTCTTCGGAATCTTTGTAGTACGCCTTGGAGAGAATGATGCCGAGACTCCAATCCGGCGGAATTGGCGCTCGACCGGTTACCGAGGTGTATTGCGCAAGCTGATCGGCACCCGTGCTCCCAGAGAAGATAAACACGTCGAGCGCAGAATCTTCGATATCGAGCACGTACGCGCGTTGCGACCAAGGGCCGAAGCCGACGCCATGAGTCACCGGCGCGGGCGTGTGCACGAATGCACCCCAACCCTCCGGACTCCAAGCGAACGGCGCATTCTTGTAGCTCCACTCCGCGTTGAGGCCGAGCGCATCGCGATTGAAGGAGCGAATCAGTTGGCCTCGTTTGTCGAGCTGCCCGGATTTCTCACCGAGTCCGTAGACCGATGTGGAGGGTCCAAGCTCTAAAGTCAGTAGCCAACGATCATCGTGGCGCGCGAGAGGCGGTAACCGGAAGCGCCGCACGAAGTGCCCATCACTCGGTGATCCCTGAATGAATCGCCCATCACGATGGAAAGCGAAACTAAAAGGCGCGTGACCGATCGTGACGACGAAACGCGCTCCATCGGTCGCGACAGCTTCGAGGCGACTGGTCGCCGTGTCGCCTTCTCCGTGATGGCTCAGCGCCGTGGCGAGCGGGCGAACATCGCCGCAAAGGATGCCGTAGTCGCGAACGTCTTCATGACCGCGCAATCGCATTCCGTAGTCGTGAAGCGTGATGCGTAAGACGCCGAGTGAGGTCGGAACATTGAGCACGTCTGCCGAAAGCGTCGGCACTCCTTCGACACGCGCGGGCGCCATTCGACCCCAGTGAGGCGCGACGGGATCAAGAACCGTTTGCATGGACACCTCTCGAAAAAGAAGCGCTTAGGCCAGCTCCAGCACGGGAATACCCCAGCGAAGCGCCAGCGCGCGCAAGGCGTCCCGGTGTTCTCCGTAAGCCAATGCAAAGTGATGTTCGAGCGCCTCGTCGAGAATGCGCGAACTGACCTCCCCTGCGGGCTTATCGAAACGCACCGTTCCCGAACAACCGGTAAATGCCATCGGTGCTCGGATCACTTCGGCGCCCGCCAGCACGAGCTTCAATGAATTACGCGAGCGCGAGAGACGTGCGAGCGTGATTCGGCCTGGCTTGATCGGGAACTGATGCAGCAATGGCATGCGTCGGTTGGTGTGGATCGTCGCCTCGGGTTTGACCTCTGGATCGCACATTGAAATGGGCGCAAGTCCGCAGTGCCACAATACCGCGGTGTCGTCAGCAGAAGTGATGTCGACCAAGTCGGCCATCCAGGCAGGCTCTCCGGCGAGCTCTTGCAGAATGAGTTGCGTCACCGAGCCATTGACGTCGGCCTCACAGGCCGAGGGAACCTTCTTTTGGTTCATCATGGCCATCGGGCCGCACGCAGCACAGCCGTACTCGGTAAACATCTCGGGCCAACAACGCACCGCCAGACCCTGCGCGCCCGTATCTCGTTGCACATCTTCGAGAGCGCAGAACACACGGAACGATCGGTCGAGCTGCTCGGCGTCGACCTCGCCTAAACCTGCAACCTGTGCCTCAGCTCGATCTTTGACCGCCGCTACACGACTGGCATCGGTCGCTCGAGCGCGATCGAAGAGATTGCCGAGCGTGACGTGATCCACCTTGATGTTGGCAAGGCGGGCGAGAAGATCGGGATCGAACTCGCAGGTGTCAAAACCATCTGGATGCTTGCCGACCACAGTGATGCGCGAATCAGCGAGCGCGCCCAGCACTCGGTCTGCGGCGCGCTCTGCGGCGCCACGAGCGCCAGCGGCGAGCTGCGCCTCAGCAGCCGTGCTCTTCGGTAGTGAATGCGATCGTGCCAACGCACGCAGACTCTCTGCGAGGCCGGATGCCGACGGATCGGCATACAACGACCCATGCGCTACGCCGGCACGACCTAACGCGTGCGCCGCAAGGTTGAGACCGCAGTAGGCATTGAGACGCAAGCGCCCACCGATACGCGGCTCGGGCAACGCCCAGATCGCCAACGGTGTCGTCGCTTCTTTGGCGAGCTTGACCGTCATCGTGGCGTCGGTGAACGTCACCTGCAAAATCAGAAGCAGATCGATCGGTCCCGATGCCGTGATGTTGCCGATCGCTCGCTCAGCTGCATCACGATCGAACAACAAATCGCGAGTTCCGACCGTGCGGATGCCTGCAGCCTCGAGCGCCGCAAACGCACGGTTCTTCATCTCTTCGGCGAACGGAACATCGAACGTCGGCCGCGCGAGCGCCGCGACACCAAAAGTCAGCATGGCTTCAATCTCCGAATCCTGGATAGACGTGTCTGAAACTGGCATCGGCCGGCACGATTCGAGCGCCTCCTTCGCCATATACCGCGTGGCGACTCCACGGCGTCGCCTCTTTGTCGGTGAGAACATTGAGCGAGCGCATGTACTCGACGGCCTCGCCCCTCAAGCCGCTTCGAATGGCATCCCAATCTGGAAAGTGCGTGAACGCTTTCGACCAAATAGCTCGGCCTGCGAGATACCCCGACGCGCCGGCGCGATAGGCATGCGTCAAAATTCGGCGGAACTCATCCATGCCGGCTCCCGCAGAGAGCATGACCCAAGGTCGCCCCGCCGCAGCGCCGATCGCATCGAACCAAGCTTGTGCAGACTCCCACCCGGGCGCACCGACGCCTGGAACATCCGCAGCCGCAAGGGGACTTTCGAGCTTGAAGAGATCAACGCCGAACTTCGGATCGGCGAAAGTTCGCACGCTCTCGAGCACGAACTGCGGATGCTTACTTTTCATCTCGACGTAATCGCGGGTTTGCTCGGCGTCGCTCGGCAACGGATAAACGAGCAGCTCGAAGACGAAAGGTATGTCGTACTTTCGGCAGGCGTCGCCGATTCGCTGCGTGAAGTCCTGCTGTGCGCGGCACACCGCCGCGTCGGCATCGGGCCGATACCAGGCTAATACTTTGACGGCGTCGCCGCCGATACGCTTGATCTTCTCCACCGACCAGTCATCGATCTCTGACGAAAGACGTCCGGAGGGGGTCTCGCTGAAAATAGAGTCTTCTAGTGTGACGATGAGTCCTCGCGAGGCGAGAAGCTTGGTGGCGCCACGCGGATAAGCAAAGTGCGGATCGAGCAGCATAGCGGACGATTCACCCTGCAGTTCTTCGATCAGCAGTTCTTTGAACCCGGCAACGTCTTCCCAAGGCGCCTCTGCCGTGCCCCGCTTGGCCTTGATCGGATTCTTGATCGGCGGACGCTGGTCGACCGCCGTCATCTTGAATCGCCCCTGAGCATCGGCCATACGCCGCATACCCCAATATTTCCCAGCCGAAAGAATCATTTGGACTCCAACAAAGAATCTCGTTCAACTCGAGTCGGCGCCCCAGCGCGCCCGCCGAGACGGGTGACCTTGATGGCCGCAGCGGCAGAGGCCGCTCGGACGGCTGCGATTTCATCGGCTCCCTCAGCGAGAGCCAAAGCGAACGCGCCGTGCCAGACGTCACCCGCACCCAAGGTGTCGACGGGTTTGACCGGAAACGCCGGGATAGTTCGGGCTGTTATGTCGCTCTGGTCGAATCGCGCATCGACGATGAGCACGCCGGACGCACCCATCGTGACGCAACACCAAGCCTTCAGGCGAATCGCCGTCTTCCGTAACGCCTGCTCGATATCCGTCATCGCATCCGAGCAGCCGGAATAATCTTTGAGTCCTGCCATCGAAAACGCGACGTGGGTGGCTGATTGGAGTAACGATCCGTTTTTCGGTACCGGCACATCAGCATCGAGTACGGCAGGCAAGCCTGCGGCGCGGGCACGTTTAAGTAGGGCGATCGCCCCATCAGGCCAGCGCGTATCGGCGAGTACGACGTCGATACCCTCGAGCGAAACGGTCGATTCGAGCCACGACGGGTCGGTCGGAAGCGAAGCATCGGTGTGGTTGACGATCAATCGCTCGCCTCGCGCATCGACGAAAACAGCCGACACGGAAGACTGAAACCCCGAAAACCGATGTAGATGACGACAGTCGACTCCGTAGTCTTCGAGCTCGCGCTGGATGGCATCAGCAATGACGTCCTCACCGACTCGCGCGACGAGCTGCGCGTGGCCCCCGAGCTTAGTGATCGCCACCGCAGCCGTGGCGGCAGGGCCGCCGCCGACGATCGAAAACCCCGTGGCGCGATACTTTTCGGCGCGTTGCGGCAGTTGCGGGGTGCTGAAGACGAAGTCCTGCACCGCGTGGCCGACGCACAGCGCCCGCTTCATGTGAAGGTGACGTCGTAAGAGAGCGTGCTCGTATCACAACGGCTGAGACGCCACTCCACGCGGCGGCCGTCTACCGCCATCGCGACCCGTTCGACCTGCAATAAAGGCGCACCCAATTCGACGCTGAGCCGTCGGGTATCGTCGCGGCGCGCGACATCAGCCTTGAGTTTTTCGTTAGCCGATACGATGTTGATGCGGTATTCGCGCTGATAGAGCGCGTACAGGGCATTCGGTAGCGGCGAGTGCTGATCGAGACCGGGGAAATACGCCTCCGGCAACACGATGCGTTCGATGGCGACGGGGTGCTCATCGACGAAGCGGGTTCGTATAATCTCGAAGACCTCTGCGGTGTCGGGCAACTCGAGGGCTTTGGCTTCGGGGGCCCTGATTCGCCGCCGTTTGATCGATTCGTCGCCACTCGTCGGCACGGCACGCTGCCCATCGGGGCGCGTCAGCCTGAAGAATCGGAATAACGAGCGCTCTTGAGTGAGCTCGGCGACATAGGTGCCTTTGCCCTGGCGTCGGTCGATGACCTTATCGAGGGCGAGCGCATCGAGCGCCTTGCGAACGGTTCCTTGGCTGACGCCGAGTTGCATGGCGAGGGCCTGCTCGCTCGGCAATGCCTGGCCGGGCTGCCACTCGCCGTCGGCGATGCGTCGGACGAGGGTTTCGTAGACCTGACTGTAGAGAGGGCGATACTGAGGGCTGTCCATCTTCGAGGAGAGCTCGCTGGAAAGGGACGATGGTATCGCGCCGCTTGCGGACACAGGGGTCATCTGTTTAGTATCTTATATAAGACTTGCCTTCGCAAGCGTACCCAGGAGTAGATGAGTGAGCGTTCCACAATTGCTCGTGCACGATCACAAGGACAACGTGGGCGTTGTCGTGGTCGAGGGACTGAAAGCCGGCACCGACATGCTGTGCGTGATCACGGAGGACAACTCCGATTTCCACCTGACGTCACGTCATGACGTTCCGATCGGACACAAAGTCGCGCTGGTCGACCTGAAGGTCGGCGATACCGTCATCAAGTACGGGCAGGACATCGGCAAAGTCGTGGCGCCCATCGCGCGCGGCGAGCACGTTCATGTCCACAACCTCAAGACCAAGCGCTGGTAGGAACCCACCGATGAGCAACAACAATCGAAAAATCTGGGCCTATCGCCGCGAGAACGGTCGAGTCGGCGTCCGTAATTACGTCGCCATTCTTCCCGTCGACGATATCTCCAATGCGGCCTGCGAAGCTGTCGCAAATAACATCAAAGGCACCATCGCCCTGCCCCATGCTTATGGTCGTCTGCAATTCGGCGAAGACCTCGAATTGCACTTCCGCACCATGATCGGCACGGGCGCGAACCCCAACGTCGCCGCCTGCATCGTCATCGGCATCGAGCCGGGCTGGACGCAGCGCATCGTCGAAGGTATCGCCAAGACCGGTAAGCCGGTCGCAGGCTTCTGGATCGAAGGCAACGGCGACATCGCCACCATTGCCGCTGCATCACGCAAGGCCAAAGAATTCGTCCATGCCACTTCGGGGCAGGTGCGAGTCGAATGCGACATCAGCGAATTATGGGTCGCCGCCAAATGCGGCGAGAGCGACACCACCACGGGTCTCGCCTCCTGCCCCACGGTCGGCAACATGTACGACAAGCTGGTTCCGGCGGGCCTCTATGGCTGCTTCGGAGAAACCTCCGAACTGACGGGCGCCGAGCACCTCGCGGCGGCTCGTGCGGTGTCGCCCGAAATTCGCGACAAGTTCATGAAGACCTGGCAGTCCTATCAGGACGACGTCATCGAAGCACACAAGACGTCCGACTTGTCCGAGAGTCAGCCCACCAAGGGCAACATCGCAGGTGGCCTCACCACCATCGAAGAAAAAGCCTTGGGTAACCTCGAAAAAATCGGCAAGAAGGTCAAGTTCATCGACGTGCTTGAGCCCGCCGAGGCTCCGGCCCGCGGACCTGGCCTCTACTTCATGGATACCTCCTCAGCCGCAGCCGAGTGCTGCACGCTCCAGGCTGCTGCGGGTTACGTCATCCATATCTTCCCGACCGGGCAAGGCAACGTGATCGGAAATCCGATCATGCCGGTCATCAAAGTGACGGGTAATCCGCGTACCGTCCGACTCATGCCTGAACACATCGACGTCGATGTCTCGGGTGTCGTCCGACGTGAAATGACGATCGACCAGGCGGGCGATTCGCTCATCGACTGCATCGCTCACACGGCGAACGGTCGACTCACCGCCGCCGAAGCGCTCGGTCACGTCGAATTCGTCATGACCAAGCTTTACCGTAGCGCCTAAGTGGTCGCGGCGCTTGGCGCCGCGCAACCACTACTACGCCTTGGGGAGATCATCGTGGACGCATCGATCCGCCTGACGTTGGCGGAAGCCGAATCACTGGCTTTCGAGGCCCTGCGTGCCAATCGCACTTCCGAACTCGGTGCGCGTGCGACGGCGCGTGCACTCGTCGCTGCGGAGGCCGATGGGCAAGCTGCGCACGGACTGAGTCGTGTTCCCGCCTACGCGCTGCAGGCACGCTCCGGAAAGGTCAACGGGCAAGCGATCCCTACGCTGACTCGCGCGGCGCCAGGTGTCGTACGAGTCGACGCCGGGCTCGGCTTTGCCTATCCGGCGATCGATCTCGCCCTCGACACTCTGAAATCGCTCGCCAAAGATCAGGGCATTGCACTAGCCGCCATTCATCACTCTCATCATTTTGGCCAAGTCGGTGCGCATGCGGAACGTTTGGCTGACGCCGGGCTGATCGCTCTCGTCTTCGGGAATACCCCAAAAGCGATGGCGTTTCATGGGGGAAAACGCGCGATGCTCGGAACCAATCCGCTCGCCTTTGCCTCTCCACTTCCTGGCGCACGCGCGCCACTCGTCATCGATCTCGCATTGTCCGTTGCTGCGCGAGGCAAGATCGTCGCGGCTCAAAAAGCGGGCAAACCCATCCCCGAGGGCTGGGCTGTCGATGCCAATGGCCAATCGACGACTGACCCCACGGCCGCGCTTGCGGGCACGCTATCTCCCATTGGCGGCGCCAAAGGTGGCGCGCTCGCACTCATGGTCGAGATATTGGGTGCAGCACTGACGGCGGGGGCTTTCGGTTGGGAAGCCTCATCTTTCTTTGACGCCGAAGGCCGCCCGCCTGATATGGGCCATTTGTTCGTGGCGATCGATCCGGGTCCTGCATCAGGCAATGCCTTTGCCGATCGTATGCAAACTCTCCTCGCCGCGATCGAGTCCGAACCCGAGGTACGCTTGCCCGGCTCACGCCGACTCAACGCTCGCGCCAAGGCCGAACGTGAAGGAATCACGCTGAGTAACGCGCTGCATAACGAAATACGCGCACTACATCCGTCTGGGGGAGCATGAGATGGCCGAGATCGTGATCACCGAATTCATGGACGAGGCAGCCATCTCGAGCGTCTTAGCAGGTCGCGATGTCGTCTATAACCCTAAGCTTGTCGATCAGCCTGAAGAGCTCGCTCGACTGGTCAAAGATGCCCGCGCAGTCATCGTGCGTAACCGCACGCAAGTGCGCGGCGCCTTGCTCGATTCGGCTAGCAAGCTGGAAGTCGTCGGTCGGCTCGGTGTCGGTCTCGACAATATCGATGTCGAAGCCTGTAAGGCTCGCGGCATTGCGGTCTACCCCGCAACGGGCGCCAACGACGTATCCGTCGCCGAATACGTGATCACCGCCATGCTCGTGCTACTACGAAAGGCGTGGTTCGCCAACTCGGAAGTTATCTCCGGAAAGTGGCCGCGCATGTCGACCATCGGTCGCGAAGTTCAAGGAAAAACCTTGGGGCTCGTCGGTCTCGGCGGTATTGCTCGCGAGACCGCCTCTCGCGCTCGCGCCCTCGGCATGAGCGTGATCGCGTTCGACCCCCTTCTCCCAAAAGAACACGCCGCCTGGCAACTGGCGAGCAGCGTCTCGCTCGAAGCGCTCATCGCTCATAGTGATGTCATCAGCCTTCACGTTCCACTCACGGCTTCGACAAAGCGGATGATCGGACCGCCGCAGATCGCTGCCATGAAACGAGGGAGTGTCATTATCAACGCTGCCCGAGGTGGGGTCATCGACGAGGCCGCGGTAGCCGACGCGCTGCGCTCCGGTCAACTTGGCGGCGCTGCGCTCGATGTTTTCGAAACTGAACCGCTCGATGCCACCGCAGGCGCACTCTTTGCCGGCGTCCCGAATCTGATCTTGACGCCTCACATCGCGGGCGTCACCGAAGAGTCTAATGTTCGCGTCAGCGAGGTCACAGCGAGAACGGTGCTCTCTCACCTGACTCGCAGCGGCGGACGATGACCGCTGGGTTAGACGCCAATATCTTTGATCTGCTCGTCGTTGGCGGCGGCATCAATGGCGCCGGCGTTGCACGCGACGCCGCTGGGCGCGGCCTTCGCGTCCTACTAGTCGAGCAAGACGATCTCGCCTCACATACGTCCTCAGCGAGCACCAAACTAATCCACGGCGGGCTGCGCTATCTCGAGTTCATGGAATTCGGGCTCGTACGAAAAGCCTTGATCGAGCGCGAAGTGCTTCTCGGTATTGCGCCTCACATCATCAGCCCGCTGCGCTTCGTGATGCCTCATGAGCCGTCCTTGCGACCGGGCTGGATGATTCGGCTCGGGTTGTTTCTCTACGATCACCTTGCGCATCGTCGAAAACTCGAAGGGTCGCGCGGAATCGACCTGCGCCATCACCCGGCTGGCACACCCCTGCGCGAGGGCTTCCATCGCGGGTTCGAATATTCGGATGGTTGGGTCGACGATGCGAGACTTGTCGTTCTCAATGCGATCGATGCACGCGAGCACGGCGCAACGGTTCTTACGCGTACTCGTTGCATCAAGATCACCCCGACCGCCACCACCGGCCATGCCGACTCGTCTGTCTGGACTGCAACGCTGCGCGATAACGCGGATAAAGAGCATATCGTCCGTGCGCGAGCCGTCGTTAATGCGACAGGCCCGTGGGCCGCGGGGTTTCATGATGCTGCAACGCCGGGCCGATCAAAGCACGGGCTGAGATTGATCAAAGGCAGCCATATCGTCGTTCGGAAGCTCTTCGATCATCCTTATGCCTATATTTTGCAGGCGGCCGATCGACGTATCGTGTTCGCCATTCCGTACGAACAAGAGTTCACGATGATCGGCACGACGGATATCGAGTATCACGATGATCCTCGAGTGGTCGCCATCGGCGCTCAGGAGACGGCTTATCTCTGCGAGCAGAGTAATCGCTATTTCAGAACGACGCTCTCACCTGCAGAGGTCGTCTCGAGCTGGTCCGGCGTTCGCCCTCTGCTCGAGGACGAGTCCGCCGATGCGCGCGCCGTCACGCGCGACTACGCGCTGGAACTCGAGAAGACACCCGCGCCACTGCTCAGTGTGTTCGGTGGAAAAATCACGACTTATCGAGTGCTTGCTGAAGAGGCCGTCGATCTCGTCACTGCCGCAATCGACAAGAAAGCTCGTCGCTGGACGGATTCTCGCCCCCTGCCGGGAGGCGATCTCCCCTCTGGGCTTGAGTCGCTCGAGCACGAGCTCGCGGCCTTGCACCCGGATATTTCACGCCACATCGTCGCCCGTTGGGCGAGGGCTTACGGATCACGCGCCTTGCATATTTTTTCCCGCTCGAGCGAGCTCGGCTCGGAGATCGCGCCCGGCCTTTATGAGGCCGAGTTACGTTACCTTTATCAAACTGAGTGGGCCCGAACTGCTGAAGACGTCCTGTGGCGACGAAGCAAACTCGGACTGCATGTCGATGCGCAGTCGGTGCAGCGGGTCGCGGAATGGCTGAAGACTCACGGGAGACCGCAATGAGCCGATGGATTCTCGCTCTCGACCAAGGCACGACGAGTTCTCGATCGATCCTGTTCGACCACGACGGTAATATCGTCGAGAGCGCACAGCGAGAGTTCACCCAATTTTTCCCGCAAACCGGCTGGGTCGAGCACGATGCGAACGAAATCTGGAATACCCAGCGCGCGACCATCGAAGAGGTTCTGAAAAAGTCAGGGGCGACATCCGCCGATGTCGCCGCTGTGGGTATCACGAATCAGCGCGAGACCACCGTACTTTGGGACCGAAAAACCGGTGAGCCCGTTGCCCCGGCTATCGTCTGGCAAGATCGCAGAACGGCTGATGTGTGCGCCACGTTGCGCGCTGCAGGCCATGAGCCAGAAGTGACCCGCCGTACAGGCTTGTTACTCGATCCGTATTTCTCGGGCACCAAGCTCGCATGGCTGCTCGATCATGTTCCCGGAGCACGCGAGCGAGCGACCCGAGGCGAGCTGTGTTTCGGCACCATCGATACGTGGCTCACCTGGAAACTCTCAGGCGGCACGCACCATGTGACTGACGTCACCAACGCCAGTCGAACGCTACTACTCAACCTGTCGGGCGAATGGGACGAGTGGATGCTGAATCTCCTACGCGTCCCGAAAGCCGTGCTGCCTCGGGTCCTGCCCTCTTCTTTCGATGTCGGCATTCGTATCAAGCTGGGTGAGGCAGACGTTCCGCTGACTGGCCTAGCGGGTGATCAGCAATCTGCGCTCTTCGGCCAGGCATGCCTGCAGCCTGGCATGGCAAAGAATACCTATGGCACGGGCTGCTTCATGCTGATGCATACCGGCGATCGACCTCTCGCATCCACTCACCGACTGCTGACCACCATCGCGTGCTCACCCTCAACAACTGAGGGCCGTCCGCAACTGAACTATGCGCTCGAAGGGAGTGTGTTCGTGGGTGGGGCCGTGGTGCAGTGGCTGAGAGATGGGCTCGGTTTCGTCACGAGAGCAGAAGAGATCGAGGCGCTCGCAGCCTCCGTGCCCGATCATGGCGGCGTCTATGTGGTTCCGGCGTTCACGGGCCTCGGTAGCCCCCATTGGGACCCGTTCGCACGTGGCTCGATCGTAGGGATCACTCGCGGCACAGGTCGTGGCCACATCGCTCGTGCGGCGCTCGAGTCCATCGCGTTTCAGAGCGCCGAGCTACTTCAAGCGATGCAAAAAGACGCTGCAGCGCCACTACGCGAACTTCGGGTCGATGGTGGCGCGTCGCGTAATAATTTTTTGATGCAGTTCCAATCTGACTTGCTCGGCGTTCCTGTCATTCGGCCTGCCGTCACCGAGACCACAGCGCTCGGCGCGGCCTATCTCGCAGGTATCGCCGTCGGGTTCTGGAAATCGACAGACGAAATCTCGGCACGCTGGCGAGTCGATCGGAGATTCGAGCCGACCATGTCGCGGGAAGCCGCAGCCGCTCGCATGCACGAATGGTCACGAGCCGTCGAGCGCTCACTCGGCTGGGCCGTCTCCTGAGGCGCGTTCAGCTCTAGCCTGTTCGGCGTTTTCAGCCGCTTTGATCTGAGCGACTCGCGCTCGCAGCGTGCGCTGCATGACATCGATGGCAGCGCCCTCCGGCCACCCTTGGGCGACCAGACTTTGTAGCACCGACTCCGGGCTCTGACCCGACTCGATTTGCTTGACGACCCAGAGCCGCAGTTGCGGCGTCACTTTTCCGTGACTCATGTTGAAGAGGATAGCGGACGACGGCTACCCCAAGGCAAGACCGAGAAGGTCAAACAGAGAATCACCCCTAGAGGGAAGAGCCAGGGGAACGCCACGAGTTCACGCTGCTCGGTCAAGCCGAAAAACTGAGCGTTATGTACGAGCAACACCCCGATGAGTGCGACGGCGACCCCGAGTGGCGCGCTGGTGATGCGGTGCTTCGGGACAAATAACGCCAACAGAAATAAACCGAGCATTGGCCCGTAGGTGTACGCCGTCATGGCGAACGCCAAGGGAATCAGCCTCTCATCAGAGCCAGAGAGAGCGAGCGCGAATCCGCCGAGCACTACCGCCCAGGCAATCACCAAGATACGCGACAGCGTGACCGCCCTCGCCTCCGATAACTCTCCGCGACGATGTCCCTCATGAAACATCGTGATAGTCGTCTCGGACAAAGCCGACAGCACGGGGCTCGACATCGCTGCCGCAAATAAAGCGGCCACCATGAATCCGCGTAACCCGGTCGGCATCTCGGAAAGAATGAACGCAGGGAAAATCCGATCGACATTTGCCGCAACCAACGAAGCAAACGCCGGATCGATGGGATTGAAATGATAGAAGCCCCACAACGCTACGCCGACGAGCAAGAACAACACGACGACGAGCTCACCGAAATTGCTGACATACAGCGCGAGACGCGCTTCACGTACCGACTTGCAACACAGCATCCGCTGGGTATTGAGCTGATCGGTACCATACGCCGCAAGATTCTGGAAAGGCATCGCGAAGACACCTGCCCACAGAGTGAAATTGACTCGTGGGTCTGTGCTCCATTCGAGGATTCGAGTCTTCCCTTCGGACTCGGCAGCAGTCCAAAGACCCGTGAAGCCGTCTGGATAGCCATTGGTGACATAGAGAATCGCGATCACGCCGCCGGCGACGAACATCACGAACTGAACGACGTCAGACCACACGACGGCACGAATACCGCCGAGCATCGTGCTCAACGCAGAGACGCCGACACTCAAAAAGACGCAGCCCATGAAGTCGAGCCCCGTCAGCAACTCGAGAACGAGCGCCACGGCAAACACCCGCACACCTTGTCCGAGTACGGCCCCGATGAAGAACAGAAACGCCGAGATCTTTCCGAAGATGGGGCCGAGTTTGTCCCGGATGAAATCATAGGGACTCGCATAATTTTTTTCGTAAAGCCTCGGCAGGATCCATTGACCAAGAATGGCCTTCGAGATCAATCCGGCGAGACAAAACTGCAAATATCGAAAATCGCCCTCTTGGGCGAAGACGAGCGACGGAACACCAATGAACGTGACGCCGCTCACCGCCGTCGCGACGATAGACATGGCCACGGCATACCAAGGCAACGACCGCGATCCCAGGAAATATTCTCGGGTGCTGCCTTGCAAGTCTTTGACGCTATGCCCGATCCAGGTGACCAGTGCGAAATAGGCGATGACGATCGCCCAGTCTAGGCCGTGGAAATAAACGCTACCCACGCGCGACTCGTTGTAGCGTCCGACACGAGCCGCGCCCCGGATAAACCCGCCCATTGGCTCCGGGATACGCATAGCCATTGATCAACACGCGGCGCGGCACAGAAGAGTCGTTCGAGGTGCTGCCATGAATCGCGTAGGGACCGAAAAACAGTACCGAGCCGGCCGTCCCTGTCACCGTAACGGCTTGCGACTCATCGAAGAGCGCGGGTGCCGTGCCGGGTGTCATCGGCTTGCTGTAGTCGTAGGAGTCATTCGATAAGCGAATTTGGCCTTCGCTTTTTACTGCACTACGCGGGATGAACTTGAGTGGACCGTTAAGCTCGGTCATGTCGTCGACCAGCATGATGGTCTGAACGTAAGAACCACGGCCATTGAGGTCGCGCCAGGTCCCGGGGCCTTTATCGCGATGCTGAACGTCTTGATGCCAATCGAAGGACACTCCATCCCCCGGCATCTTGAAATGCGCCTGACACAGTAACTGCTCGCAACGATCACTATCGAGCAACTGCAGTGCAGGCTCGACAAGGCGAGGATCAGCGCTCAAAGACAGTAGATCGGGCTCTGCACCGCCCGCCCACACGACCCTCTTGACGATGACGTCACCCGCGGGCGGAGCGTCGAGCACAAAATAGGCGCCGTCGTGATCTTGGGTGGTGCGCAAGTGTTGAGCCGCTTGATAAAGCCGCTCGAATGCTCGACGAGCCGTATGCATTTCTTCGACCGAGAAAAGACCGGGGATTACGGTCCAGCCCTGCTCGAAAAACTCTCGGGTCTTTTCCTCTGACAGAGTCATGAGAGTCGTACTGTAGCCGATCCGTGACACCGACCGCCACGTTTCAAGATTGCTATGCTTCGCGGCATGAACACGAAGTCTCTACGCGCTTGTGCAGTGATCGCGGTTTTCTCGCTGTGCTCTTCACTCGGGCTCGCGACTACGACCCCGAAGGTCGCTCTCGGTATCGATGTCTTGCTCGAATCGAATAGCCCGTACATTCAACTCGTTTCAGGAAAACGTATCGGCCTCGTCACGAATCAGTCGGGTGTCGATGGGTCACTCGTCCCGACAGTCGATCGCCTCGCGAACGATCCTCGTATCTCGCTCATTCGACTTTTCGGACCTGAGCACGGCATTCGCGGCGAAGTACCGGCTGGCGAAAAAGTGGGCGACGGACGAGATCCGCAAACTGGAGTACCCGTCGTCAGTCTCTATGGCAAAGATCGAAAACCCTCGAAAGCGGCTTTAGAGGGAATCGATATGCTGATGTTCGACATCCAGGATGTCGGCTCACGAACCTACACCTATATCTCGACGCTCGGCGAAGTGATGCGCGCCTGCGCGGAGACTCATATCCCGCTCGTCGTGCTCGATCGTCCCAACCCACTGAGTGGCATGCATTTCGAAGGTCCGATGATCGAGGATCGATTTCGTAGCTTCATCGGTTGGGGTCCGATGCCCGTGACGCACGGTATGACGCTCGGTGAGGCCGCACGATTCTTCAATGATCGCCTCAAGATCGGTTGCACGCTGCATGTGGTACCGATGCGTGGATGGAAGCGGTCGATGGTCTGGGACGATACAGGTCTCACCTGGACCATCACCTCACCCCACATTCCCTCGGTGACCCAAGCTTATTTGTACGCCACGACAGGCATGGTGTCGGCCACGCTTCAGGGCGTTAACGATGGCGTCGGCTCTACGATGCCTTTCGAAGTGATCGGCGCGGAGTTCATAGACGCCCCGAAGTTCGAGCAAGCCCTACAGTCCATCGGGCTCCCAGGCGTTCGCTTCCAGACGATTTACTACAAGCCCTTCTACGCCTCGTTCAAAGACAAGCCGCTACGAGGTGTACGCCTGAAGCTCACCGACCCCAAAGCGTACCGCCCGATCCGAACATCGATCGCCATCCTCACGACTCTTCGAGCCATGTATCCGGAAAAATTCCTTTTCAAGGAAGAGCGCCCGGTCGGCATAAATTGGGGGAATACCGATCTTCGAAAGCAGCTCGAATCCGGGCTTGGCGCGAACGCCATCATCGATTCGTGGAGCGAGGGGAATGCGGAGTTCAGTGCGGCGCGCCAGCGCGCGCTGATTTACGACTGAGCGCGCAGAGAAAAGAGCCCGAAGCCAGTGTTTCAAGTACCAGCCCTGATGATCCCTTCACCATCAGAGTAGTGGACGAGAACCGCCCACCGCTTCGGGCTCGGCGATTCGCGATTGTCCCCAAGGGGCGGAACGTTCGCGATCTCGACGGAAGACAGTCTCTCGCGAATACGTCGCGCCGTCGGCGCGACGTCGCACGAAAACCCTCGAAGTCTGCCCTTAGCCCTTTAGCGCGACGAAGACCTCGTCGAGCATCTTCTTCGCATCACCGAATAACATGCGATTATTTTCTTTGAAGAAGAGCGGATTGTCGACGCCCGCATAACCCGAGGCCATCGAGCGCTTCATGACGATGGAGGTCTTCGACTTCCAGACCTGCAGCACCGGCATTCCTGCGATGGGACTCGTCGGATCATCTTCGGCCGCCGGGTTGACGATGTCATTGGCCCCGATGACGATGGAAACGTCGGTGTCAGGGAAATCGTCGTTGATCTCGTCCATTTCTAGAACGATGTCGTACGGCACTTTCGCTTCGGCGAGCAGCACGTTCATGTGCCCGGGCATACGACCTGCGACGGGATGGATCGCAAACCGAACGTTTACGCCCTTTTCTCGCAAAAGCTTGGTGATTTCATAGACGGTGTGCTGCGCCTGCGCGACGGCCATACCGTATCCCGGGATGATCACGACGCTCTTGGCCGAGCGAAGCATCTCGGCGGTTTCGACTGCGCTGACCGCAACGACTTCACCCGCAGGCTGCTCACCCGACGCAGCCGGCGCGGAACCACCGCCCGTACCGAATCCGCCGGCGATCACGCTGATGAAGTTGCGATTCATCGCGCGGCACATAATGAACGACAGGATGGCGCCAGACGAACCGACCAATGCACCGGTCACGATCAGCAAATCGTTGGCGAGCATGAATCCCGTGGCGGCAGCGGCCCAGCCCGAGTAACTGTTCAGCATCGAGACTACGACCGGCATATCGGCGCCACCGATCGCCATCACCATATGAATGCCGAAGAGCAGCGCGATCACCGTCATGATCGCAAGCGGTACCATGCCCGCGTTGACGTCGGGTGCCGAAACGAACTGCACGCCGTACCAAATGACCACGAGCAATCCGAGCAGGTTTAACGCGTGACGGGCGGGCAGCAACAACGGCTTGCCGCCGATTTTTCCGGATAACTTGCCGAAGGCGATGATCGAGCCCGAGAACGTGACGGCGCCGATCAGGATGCCGATGTAGATCTCGACTTCGTGAATGGCTTTCTCGGCGCCCGTATAGACCACCGACGTGTCGATGTAACTGGCAAAACCGACGAAGCACGCTGCGAGACCCACCAGGCTGTGCATGAGTGCAACCAGTTCGGGCATCTGAGTCATTTGGACCTTACGCGCAGCGTAAAGACCAACGGCGCCACCAACGGCCAGCGCGCCAATGATCCAGGGCAGTCCGATGACGAGATCGACTCGCGGACCGAACACGGTAGCAAGCACGGCGATTGTCATGCCGACCATGCCGTAGAAATTGCCCCGTCGTGAGGTCTCGGGGTTCGATAACCCGCCGAGACTCATGATGAAGAGAATGGCAGCGCCGAGATATGCAACAGTCGCGATATTGTCTGACATGGCGGCAGCCCCTTACTTACGGAACATCGCAAGCATGCGACGGGTGACGGCGAATCCGCCGAACATGTTGATGGCCGTGAGCGCGAGCGCCGCTACGGCTAATCCGAGAATCAGCGTATCAGGACGATCAGCGCCCGAGCCCGCCAAAGGCGGAGCAACCTGCACGATGGCGCCCACGGCGATGATGCTCGAGATCGCGTTGGTGACGCTCATGAGCGGCGTGTGCAGCGATGGCGTCACGTTCCAAACGACCATGTAACCAATGAAACAGGCCAGCACAAAGACGGTGAAATGCCCGAGGAACGACGCCGGCGCATAAGCACCAATCAGCCAGAACAATGCGGCCGCCACGGCGAACACGATCGTCAACGTCTTGGCCGACATCGGCTCTCCGCCACCGCCATGACCATGTGCCGATTTCTTTGGTGCGGCAGGCACTGCGGCCGCCGGTTTCGCTTGGGGCGGCGCTACGGACAAACGAGGGGCCGGAGGCGGCCAAGTGATCTCGCCTTCCTTGACGACCGTCGCACCCCGAATGGCTTCGTCCTCGAAATTGACGTTGATGAGGCCATCTTTCGTCTTGCAGAGCTCTTCCGTTAGACGCAGCAGATTGGTCGCATAAAGCGTCGACGCCTGCTTAGAAAGTCGGCTCGGCAAATCGGTGTAGCCGATGATGGTGACGCCCTCACGGACCACCACTTCCCCCGGAACCGTCCACTCGCAATTTCCACCCTGCTCTGCCGCGAGATCGACGATGACACTACCCGGACGCATGGATCGAACCATCTCGGCCGTGATGAGTTTCGGCGCCGGCTTACCCGGAATCAGCGCGGTCGTGATGATGATGTCGACGTCTTTCGCCTGTTTTGCGAAGACATCACGCTGAGCCTTTTGGAAGCCTTCGCTCATGACTTTGGCGTAGCCGCCGACACCAGCGCCTTCTTCTTGATAATCGACCGGCACGAACTCCGCGCCCATCGACTTCACCTGATCGCCCACTTCGGGTCGCGTGTCGTTAGCGCGAACGATTGCGCCGAGGCCCACTGCTGCGCCCAAGGCCGCAAGCCCCGCCACACCCGCGCCGATAACGAAAACTTTGGCGGGAGGAACTTTTCCTGCAGCGGTGATTTGACCCGTAAAGAATCGGCCGAAGTGATGTGCGGCTTCGATGACGGCGCGATAGCCGGCGATATTCGCCATCGAAGAGAGCGCATCCATTTTCTGGGCGCGCGAGATACGCGGGACGCTGTCCATGGCCAGAACGGTCAGTCGACGCTCCGCCATCTGCTTCATGAGTTCCGGATTTTGCGCAGGCCAGATGAAGCTGATGAGCGTAGTACCAGCGCGCATGGCCGCCACTTCACCCGTTGAGGGCGCGCGGACTTTGAAGATGAGGTCGGATACTGAGTAGAGCTCTGCGGCATTGGCTGCGATGCTCGCGCCAGCCGCCACGAAGGCGGAGTCGCTGAAATTCGCCGCGTCACCCGCGCCGGACTCGATACGAACCGAGAATCCGAGCTTGATGAGTTTTTCGACCACCTCGGGAGCGGCAGCAACTCGCTTCTCGCCAGCGAAGGTCTCCCGTGGAACGCCTATGGTCAGGGGCATGGCAACCTCATCATTAATGTCAGCAGGGCAGGAAGCCCGGGGCCCGAATGATACTCGAAAGACCTACCTTTATAAGGTCACGGCCAGCAGGGTCGCTTGGCGGATGGCCCGCTTGGCATCGAGCTCTGCAGCCACGTCCGCACCGCCGATCAAGTGGACCGAGATCTGGGCTGTCCGCAACGCCGTTTCGAGTTCCCGACGAGGCTCTTGGCCGGTGCACAGGACGATGCTGTCGACTTCGAGGGTGCGCGGCTGCCCGCCCTCCAGGATGTGCAAACCGTGATCGTCGATGCTTAGATATTGTGCTCCCGCGATCATCTGAACCCGCTTCATCTTGAGCGCAGAGCGGTGGATCCAGCCGGTCGTTTTACCCAGACCGGCACCTGGCTTGCTCGTCTTGCGTTGCAACAAAAAAACCTCGCGTGACGGTCGCGTCGGCGCAGGCGCAGCGAGTCCACCGCGGGCGACCGCCGGATCCGTCACACCCCACTCTTTCATCCAAAGATCACGATCGAGCGCGGACGATGCGCCGTCGTGGGTGAGGAACGTGGCAACGTCGAACCCGATTCCGCCAGCACCCAAGATCGCCACTCGGCGACCTACTTCGCGCCGACCGGTCAGCACATCGAGATAGCTCATGACCGAGGCGTGCGACTGCCCGGGTATCTTCGGATCGCGCGGTACGACACCCGTTGCAATGACGACTTCATCGAACTTGGCATCAATGATTTCTGATGCCGTCACGGCGTGACCCAACTTGAGCTCTACGCCAGTTTCGCGAAGCCGCTCGCCGAAATACCGCAGGGTCTGCTCGAACTCTTCTTTACCCGGCACGCGCTTGGCGAGGTTGAACTGCCCACCGATGCGCGAGTCAGCCTCGAAAAGCGTCACGTGATGCCCGCGCTCAGCAAGTGTCGTAGCCGCAGCAAGACCCGCCGGCCCTGCCCCGACGACTGCGACATGCTTAGCGACTCTTGTAGGGCGAATGACGATCTCTGTTTCGTAGCCTGCACGCGGATTGACGAGGCAACTGGCGATCTGTTTTGAAAAGGTGTGATCGAGGCAAGCCTGATTGCAGGCAATGCATGTGTTGATGCTCGAGGCCCGGCCCTCAGTCACTTTTCGAACGAAATCGGGATCGGCCAGCAACGGCCTCGCCATCGACACGAGATCTGCATCACCTGCCGCAAGAATCTGCTCAGCAGTTTGCGGATCGTTGATGCGATTGCTGGTACAGACGGGAATGGAAATCTCGGTCTTTAATTTTTTGGCGAGCCACGTGAATGCACCGCGCGGCACCGACGTGGCGATCGTCGGGATGCGCGCTTCGTGCCAACCAATGCCCGAGTTGATCAAGGTCGCGCCCGCATGCTCGATGGCCTTGGCGAGCATCACCACTTCTTCCCAGCTCTGCCCCTCCGGAATCAGGTCGATGAGCGATAAACGATAGATGAGAATGAAATCGGGCCCGACGGCCTCGCGAATCCGTCGCACGATCTCGACGGGCAACTGCATGCGGTTTTTATAGTCTCCGCCCCACTGATCTTCGCGTCGATTGGTCGCGCGCACGAGAAACTGATTGATGAAATAGCCTTCGGAGCCCATGACCTCGACGCCGTCATAGCCCGCCTCGCGTGCAAGCGTTGCGCAGCGGACGAACGCTTTGATCTGCCGCTCGACGCCTGCCGTGCTTAGCGCGCGAGGTGTGAAAGGCGTGATCGGCGATTTGATCCGGGACGGCGCGACCGTGAGCGGATGGTAGCCATAACGTCCCGCATGAAGGATCTGCAATGCGATGCGCCCGCCTTCGGTATGCACCGCATTAGTAATGAGGCGATGACGCTCGGCCGCTCGCCGCGTTGTGAGGCGCGATGCGAATGGAGCGAGCCAACCCTCGATATTGGGTGCGAAGCCACCCGTGACCATGAGGCCCACGCCACCGCGGGCACGGGCGGCAAAATATTCGGCAAGGCGTGGGAAATACTCCGCGCGATCTTCGAGACCGGTGTGCATGGAGCCCATGAGCACCCGGTTCGGCAGGGTGGTGAAACCGAGGTTGAGTGGCGCGAGGAGGTTCGAGTACATGACGACGGATTGTGTCACAACGCACCGCGGATTCGGCGGGATGCTTTTACGATTTGAGCATGAGTTTGCTCCCGCGTTTTCGGATCACCCCTCTTGCGACTCCACCTATTCTCGCGTTGGCTCTTCTCGCTCTGGCTGCCTGCAATAGTGGAAATGACGATCGCTCAAGCAGCATCGCTCCGGATAGCGGATTTTTGACGGTCGCGCTCACAGACGCTCCGGTCGACGATGCCGTAGAGGTGATCGTCGTTTTCACCGGTATCGAGTTGCAGCGCGGCGCGGCCAGTTCGATCAACATCGACTTCGACACGCCGCGCTCGATCGATCTGCTGTCGTTTAGGGACGGCAAGACCACCAATTTGGTGGAGGGCACATCGGTGCTTCCGGGGGACTACGAATGGATTCGACTGAAAATTCGTGCCGAAGAGAATCTGCAGAATGGCTCTCGAATTCGGTTACGTGATGGTCGGCAGTTTCCCCTCTATATTCCGAGCGGCTCGGAGTCGGGGCTGAAACTCAATCGACGGTTCCGAGTAGCCCAGGGCGCCACGACTCGACTACTCATCGATTTCGATCTTCGGAAGTCGGTGGTTGCCCCTCCGGGTCAAGGCTCGAACTGGATCCTCCGACCCTCGTTACGACTCGTCGATCAGCTGGAAGTCGGCAATCTCACAGGCACGGTGGATATCGCAGGCCTCGCCTCGGCACAACAACTGGCGTCGTCTCAGTGTCGTGCTGGACTTTATGTCTATCGAGGTCTCGATATCACGCCGGACGACATGGATGGGGATCCGACGGATGGCGCTGATCCTGTCGTCTACCAGCCTTTGTCCCCGACGGCACCGGCGACGACCGTGAACTACACCGTACATTTCTTGGAAGCGGGTGACTACACCGTGGCGGCGACATGTCAGTTCGACGTGGATGCCGATCCGTCGCGCAATGAATACGACCCTACAGCGACCGTAGCGCCCGGAACGCTCCCGAGCATGCGATTCCAGCGCAAGAACGCGCGGATCCTGACGGGGACAACGACACGCACGGATTTCCCGTAACGCCCCGCTCCCTCGCGCTCCGACGCGGGATATCATGCCCGACGGCATGACCTCGCCCCGTCACCCACAACTTTTCCTGCACCTGTCGAACCGTCTCGAAGTTCTGGCAGATCGACTTGCGCATGATCTTGCCGCAACGACGGCCGATCCGATGGCGCTTCGTACCGTCGTCGTCTCGAGTGCCGAGACGAGCCGCTGGCTGTCGATGCAATTGGCAGACCGTCAGGGTCTTGCAATGGGCATCAGGTATCCCTTCCTGCGTCGGGTGGTCGATGAGCTCGCTACAGCGATGCTCGGTGGTCAGCGCCGTTACTCTCCGCTATTTGCTCGAGAAGCCATGGCTTGGTGGTTCTTCGACAAGCTACCCGAGTTCGTCACTCATGAAGACTTCGATCTCGTTCGTCACTACTTGCGAGAGGGCTCTGCACTGCGGCGCTTCGAACTTGCTAGGCGGATCGCTGATTTATTTGATCAATATCAGGTGTATCGGCCGCAGATGCTCAAACAATGGGACATCGCCGACACGGAGGGCGGCTGGCAAGGGGTGTTATGGCGCGCGTTACGCAGCGACCTCGTAGGACAAGAGTCTTTCGTCGATCTTCATCACGCGCTCGGCGATCAAGACGATGACTCGGTAGTGGCCTCTCGCCTGCCGACCTCGCTCGCGATCTTCAGTCTGAATACGATCCCTCCCGCATTTCTCGATGTGCTCCGAAAAGCGTCGGGGCATCTGAGAATAGACCTCTACCTACTCACTCCGACCGATGAGTACTGGAGCGATCTCCTTACCAAGAAGCAGCAACTGAAGACGAAGATCGATGCCGACGACGTACGCGGCAATCCTCTCGGAATCTCTCTTGGGAAGCTGGGCCGCGATCTGCTCGACCAACTGATCAATCGGGAGGCCCAACAAGCAAGTGAACACTTCGACCACCCGGCACGACCGACGTTGCTGGGTCAGCTTCAAGAAGACTTGCGGAGTCTGAGGGATCGCAGCACAGAACCCGCGAAAGACTCTGTTTCGGAGGACGACACCTCCATCGAGATCCACTCTTGTCAAGGACCGATGCGCGAAGTGGAGGTGCTTCACGATTATCTGCTCGGGCTCTTCCAGGAGGATGCCACGCTCAAGACGCGAGACATCATCGTCATGGCACCGAATATCGACGCCTATGCGCCTTACATTTCTGCGGTATTCGGCGCACCAGAAAGTGAACTCTCGCACATACCGTACTCGTTGGCAGATCAGTCCGCTCGTTCCGGATTCGGAACCGCCGACGCCTTTCTGAAACTTCTCGCTCTCGGATTATCGCGCTTCGAGTCCACCAGAGTTCTAGGCCTGCTCGAAACTGAGGTATTCAGGCGTTGCTTCAGACTGGACGCGGGCGACTTGGAGCAGATTCGTGTCTGGATCAAAGAATGTGGCACCGTCTGGGGACTCGATGCGGAGCACCGCGCGAGACTCGGCTTTGGCGACAGCGACGATTTTACTTGGGCACGACTGGAAGCCACGCTTCTAGATGGATACGCCCTCAATGGCGAAGGTTCGAGGCTGCTCAATGGCATCCTGCCCTACTCCGATCTTGAGGGCGATCATCTCGATACGCTCGAGCGATTTTTATCGGCGTTCGATGCGCTCCGTTATACGGCACAGCAACTTCGCGGCAGCCGGACGCGCTCAGCATGGGCCGAAGCTCTTCGGCGAATCTTGCTGAGACTGAAGGCCGATGACCAACTTCCGGCGGTAGAAGTTCGATCGATTCGAGACGTATTGAATGAGCTCGAGCAAAGCGAGAGGTCGGGGCCGTCCGAGGAGATCACTGCCGACGTGATCACTGAATTTCTCGATTTGCGACTGCGTGAGACACCCGCCTCGGGTGGCTTTCTCGATGGTCGCGTGACGTTTTGTTCGATGAAACCGATGAGAGCGATCCCCGCGAGAGTGATTGCTTTGCTCGGTATGAACGAAGCGGACTTTCCACGACAAACTGTACGCCCGACCTTCGACTTCATCTCGATGGATCCCGCTCGGGGTGATAGATCGCTGCGTGATGACGATCGCTATCTATTTCTGGAGAGCTTGCTCAGCGCGAGAGACCGCCTGTTCATCAGTCATGTTGGTCAGTCGTATCACGATCCGAGAACGTCTCCGCCTTCGAGCGTCGTGATCGAGTTGATCGATTACCTTTCTCACGGGTTTGTTTTACCTAAGTCGGTCTCGGAACGGCTCAATATCCAACACCGCCTGCAAGCCTTCAGTCGCCACTACTTCGAGCCCGGCAGTCCGCGCAGCTTTTCGCAAGCCAACGCGGAAGCAGCAGCGATTCTGACCCGTAAGTCTCCCAAGGCGTACGAACTGTTCACGACACCGCTCGGAGAGCCCGATCTCGACGCGCGCCGACTGACACCGACTCGTCTCTGCGAGTTTTTCGTCAACCCTGCGCGTCAGCTCTGTGAGCAGCGCCTGGGTATTCGTCTTGAACGCGAACAGGACGGACTGCCCACTCACGAACCGATCGATCTCGATGCATTGGCGAGTTACCAACTTCAGCAGACGCTCGTCGAATCGATGCTTGGCAACGACGATCGCCCCGTTTGGGATGCTGCTCGTGCACGCGGACGTCTTCCGACGGGTCCGTTTGGCGATATTGCACAAGAGGTGATCGAGCAAAAGGTGCAGCGCTTCGTCGAATCGGTGCGCACGCAGGTCGGTCAACACACACGCGAACATCGCCTCGTCCGCTGGGAGAGCGCTCCCTGGGCGATCGATGGACGTATCGACGGACTCTACGGCGGTCAGCTGTTGCGCGCGCGGTGTGCCGCCCTTAAAGCCAAGGACCTCGTCGCAGCGTGGATCGAACACCTCTTAGTGAACCTCGTCTCACCTGGAACCGCGACTCAGCTCGTTGATCGGGATGGGGTGTTATACGTCTTCCGCGCACCGTCAGAGATCGAGATCACAAAAAGCTTGGTTGAAGATCTGCTGGCACGGTATTGGTCAGGGCTCACGCAGCCGCTCAACTTTTTTCCGCAAACCTCACTGGCCTATGCCGAAGCGGCGCTCAAGGCGGGAGAGCGTGCCCGCTGGAGCGACGATGGGCTGCGCGCCGCGCTTCGAGCCTGGCAGCCGAATGATTTCTCCAACTCGACGAAAGACAGCGAAGACCCCTGGAACGTACTGGTCTATGGCGAACGCCTGCCGTTCGACGACCGCTTCCGCGACACGGCGATCGCATTTTTTGAGCCGCTCATCGCGCATATGGAAGGTGACCTTCCATGAGCGCCTCGACCCCATTCCGCCTACAGTCGACACCGCTCGATGCGGGTGTCACGCTTCTTGAAGCCAGTGCCGGCACGGGCAAGACATTCACCATCGCCGGAATCGTCACTCGGCTGATCGCGCTCAACGACTTATCGATCAGAGAGATTCTGATCGTCACCTTTACCGAAGCTGCAACGCGCGAACTTCGCGATCGAATTCGGAAACGACTCGCGCTCGTCTCGAAAGAGCTGGCCGATAGAACGGGATCCGACCCCGTCACAGAAGCCCTGCGGAATTCGGGAGTCGAGATCGAGCTTCTTCGTCGACGTCTCGACCTTGCCCTCGCCTCGTTCGACGAATCGTCGATCTCGACCATCCACGGCTTTTGCCAACGCATTCTTCGTGACCACGCGTTCGAGGGTGACGCGCCATTCGAGGCAGAGATTCTCACCGAGACCTCTGATCTTTTCGTCGATCTTGCTCACGATTTTTGGCACCACACCCTGCGCCCTGCGTCGACACTCCTGGCGGCCTCGGTCGAACAACAAGGCCTAAGCCCCGAGTATCTGGCGAAGCTACTCGTGCGCCTGTCGCGCTACCCCACACTCACCATTCTTCCCTCAGAGATAAAGCCTTTCGATCAGACGAGCGCAGCGATCGAGAAGGCTTTCGAAGCAGTCATCAACGCGTGGAAGACAGAAGGTTCGCGCCTCTGCGCGCTAATCGCCTCTCACAAGTCGATCAGCAAAAACAAGAAAGATGGTTTTTCGGAGCATCGCCTCGCCGCGTTCCGCAATGCGCTCGATCGCTCGATACGCTGCGGCCTCGCCACCGAAGTCTCACTTGAGGCGATCGAAGCGTTCTCCGAAGAGGCGGTCGACGAGCAACGACTCACTAGCAAAACCGCTCTAAGCAATCCCTTTCCGCATGATGCGTTCTTTTCGTTGTGCAGCCGATTCGTTTCCGCCAGAAAGGAATGGATCGCATCGCTCAGGGCCGAATGGCTGAGGTTCGCGAAGTCTGAGCTGCCGAAGATCAAGGCTTCGCGTCGCATCATCACCTTTGATGACATGCTGACGTTGACACATTCGGCCTTGCGAGGCCCCCAAGGCGCGGCACTGGTCACTGCAGTTCGCAGACAGTATCGGGCCGCGCTCATCGATGAGTTTCAGGATACTGACCCGCTGCAGTACGAGATCTTCAAACGATTTTTCGGCGTCCCTCCTCACCGGCTCATGCTGATCGGTGATCCTAAGCAGTCAATCTACGGATTCCGTGGCGCAGATCTCTTCACGTATCTCGAAGCGCGAAAGGACGCTGAGCGCGCCTCACAACCCCGTGTTCATACACTCGATACGAACTACCGATCGGCCTCGAATCTTGTCGCAGCGGTCAATGACCTCTTCAGTTTCAAACCTGACTGTTTCCTGCAGCATGGCATGACGTTCACTCCCGCGGAGTCAGATGGCAAAGCGGCAGAAAAATCGCCCTTGCAGAGCGGCGATCGTCGTTCGGCGCCACCTATGGTCTTGGTCGAGGCGGCCATCGAAGGTCGCGACGACCAAGTCACCGAGCTTCGTCATCGAATCGCAAAAGACATCGCCACTGAGATATCGAGGCTACTGAAAAGCCATCATCTCGGGCAGCGTCCAGTCACGGCTGCAGACATGGCGATCCTCGTGCGCTCACACCGTGAAGCGGCCTTGATCGAAGACGTTCTACGTAGCGCGAAGATTCCGGCGGTCAGACATACCGACGCAAGTGTTTTTCATACGGTCGAAGCGCAAGAGTTGCTGCGTGTACTCAATGCAGTGCTCGAGCCGGCGAATGAACGCGTCGTTCGTGCCGCCCTCGCCACCACGTGGCTTGGGCTCTCCGCATCGGAAATCGCGCGACTCGAAGACGATGCGGCTGCCTTGGCGCGTTGGCTCAATCTTTTCTCGGAATTGCGTCAGCGGTGGATCACGCGTGGATTTTCGACGATGTTCCGGCACGCACTCATCGTCGAGCATGGGCGACGAAAATTGGCGGAGCAGGTCGGGGGCGAACGCAAACTCACGAACCTGCTGCAGCTCGGCGAGCTTGCGCAGCACGCCGAGCGGCAACTCCGGTTGTCTCCAGTCGGCGTGATCGAGTGGATACGCGAGCAACGGCGCAGCGAGAAAACGACCTCCGACGAACACGTGCAACGCCTCGAGAAGGATGACGATGCCGTCAAGATCGTCACGATCCACAACTCGAAAGGGCTCGAGTACCCGATCGTCTTCTGCCCCTCTCATTGGGCCGACAAAAAAGCCAAGGAAACCCTTTTTCACGATCCGGGTCACGACTCGCAACTAACGCTTGATTTGTCTGAGCCTCCCATCAACGAACATGTTGCTCTCGCGGCACGCGAAGCGCTCGCCGAAGAGGTGCGGCTGTTCTACGTGGCCGTCACTCGGGCCATACATCGCTGTTATCTCTACGTACCTCAACGGAAAGACCCGAGCAAAACGGCGCTCGGCGTCGTGCTGGGTAACAACCTACGAGGCGCCTGCCAAACCCTCGTCGATACGGCGCCGTCACGATTCGAACTTCGGCCGTTGCATCCGGTGCAGGAGCGGTTGACGGAGGTCATGTCCGACGATCATCCCGCGTTACGCGCGCGCGAGCTGAGCCGTCGGCCAAGTAGTGAGCGAATGATTGGCAGTTTCAGTCAATGGGTTGCAGGAGTCTCCGAAGAGGCGCCCCAGGATCATGACGAGATCGGCGAATCCAGCGTGACCCGTGATGATGTTTTGGTCGACACGACGCCCCTCGCGCGACTGCCCCGAGGCGCGGCAACGGGTATCGCATTACATACCGTGTTGGAGCATGCAGATTTTCAGCGCGTCGAGACGCTTCCCCCTCTGGTCGCGCAACACTTCGGCTCGATGATCTCAGATGCCCAAGTGCTCGATGTCGTAACGCAACACCTGAGCGCGATGATGACTCATCCGTTACGCGCCGCAGCGCACCAACTGCAACTCAAAGACGTTGCGCTCACCGATCGCCTGAATGAGGTTGAGTTTTACTATCCGATCAAGCGATTTGATCCCAAGGCACTCGCCTCTGCGACCGCGATCACCTCGAGCCGCTTCCAATTCAGCCCTGTCGACGGCTTTCTACGCGGGTTCATGGATCTCGTGTTTCGACATGACGGCAGGTATTACCTCCTCGATTGGAAGTCGAACTGGCTCGGACCAAAAACCAGCGCCTATTCTCGCGATCGACTCGACCAGGCGATGAACCATAGCCTGTACTCTTTGCAGTCATGGCTCTACGCACTAGCCCTCGATCGCTTCCTTGCGCAACGAGTTCCCGACTATCGCTACGAACGCGACTTCGGCGGGATTTTCTACATCTTCGTACGTGGCCTCGACGTAAAAAGCCCAGAGCATGGCGTGCACTTTTCGAAGCCCGAGCCGGCGTTCATTCGGAAGCTGGGTGATACGCTCCTTCGACCAGGAGCGGTGCGATGAAAGTGCCGACGCTCAGCGCCTTTCTAGAACATGAGGCGTTCACTACGCTCGATCGGCATTTCGCGATTCGAATTTCGGAAAACGCCAGGCCGGGTTCAAGGCTCGCAGGCCATGCCGCCGCAGTCGTGAGCGCGATGCTCCGACGCGGACACCTCTGCGCCCGCCTCGACGAACACCCCGATCTCGGCAACGAACTCCCTCCTCTCACGGAGAGCTGGCCGAACATCGAACAATGGAGAGTCGACCTCGAGGCGAGCGGACTCGTAGCACTCGATGGCACGGCTTTTCTTCCTTTAGTGCTCGATCGCCAAGGGCGTCTCTACCTACACCGATACTTCGAGTATGAACAACGCCTCGCAGACGCCTTGCGGGCGCGCGTATCGAACGGTCGTTTCAAGGTCATCGTCGGCGGCCCCGGCACCGGTAAAACAACGCGCATCCTCGAAGAGCTCACGACGCTGCAAGGTCGATCACCGCCGCCGCGTATCGCACTCGTCGCGCCGACCGGGAAAGCGGCGAAGCGGATGGAGGACAGCGTCCGCTCCGGTGCTCCAGACCTACCCAAGACGGCCTCGACCTTGCACCGACTGCTCGGCGCTCGCGGAGACTCGGCGTTCTTCAAACATCATGCAGGCAATCCGCTAAACGAAGACATCGTGATCGTCGATGAAGCCTCGATGGTCGATTTGCCCCTGATGGCTAAGCTGCTCGACGCACTCAAACCTTCGGCAGAACTCATTCTGGTTGGCGATCCGGGTCAATTGGCCTCTGTCGAAGCGGGCGCAGTGCTCGCTGACATTGCGGAGGCCGCCGCTCTCGAGCACAACGCCGCGACACCGCTCGGTGCGTCGATGGTGACGCTCAAAACTCAGTATCGATACGGCCCGCAGAGCGGCATCGGTCAACTCTGCGAGGCCATTCGGATCGGTGACGGAGATCGTGTCGTCGAACTCCTCGACGACACCCGATACGCGGATATTCGCTTGCGCGCCCTGCCCTCGAAAGACGCGCTCGAAGCAGCGCTTCAGCGCACACCGGCGATCTCAGATCTTCGTAATGCGCTCGCGCTCGATGAGCCAGGGGAAATCTTGTCTGCGCTGGGGCGCTGTCGCGTGCTCTGCCCCACCCGACAAGGTCCCTACGGGCTGGACTCGATCAATGCGCTGATCGAAAACCAGCTCGCGAGCGCTCGCCGAACGAGGCCGGTCGTGCTCACCCGAAACGATTACGCGCTGCAACTCTTCAATGGCGACAGCGGATTGGTCATGACCACCGTAAAAGAGGGTGAGTCTTGGGCGTGGTTTCAGGGGCCCGAAGGATCACCTCGAAAATTTCCATCGGTACGACTCCCTCCGCATGAAACGGCCTATGCCATGACCGTTCATCGAAGCCAGGGGTCGGAGTTCGATCGAGTGCTCGTCATTTTGCCGAGCGGAAAGAACGCGGTCGTCACTCGAGAGCTGCTCTACACGGCAGTGAGCCGCGCACGGCGCGAGGTCGAAATCTGGAGTGACCCTCAGACGCTTCGCGAGGCCTGCTCACGAAAAGTGACGAGGCACTCAGGCCTCATCGATCGCTTGCGTTAGTCCTTCGCCCACAATCGTGCCGCACCACGCACGCCCGAAGAGTCTCCCCATCGCGCTTGCAAGATCCGCGTGGTCCAGGCATCTGAAAACACATGTCGTCTGATCAACGAAGGCAATAGGTCGTACAACTCGCTGACATTAGCCATGCCCCCACCCAAGACGATGGCATCAGGATCAAAAATATTCACGGCAGCGGCGAGTGAGCGCGCCAGTCGATCGATATAACGCTCGAACGCGGCGACCGCATCAGGCTCGCCGCGACGAGACGCCGAAATGATCTCTTCCCCAGTCGCTCGAACACCGGCGGCTTCAAAAAAATCTCGCTGTAGACCAGAGCCGGATATCCAAACCTCCTGACATCCGATCTGACCGCACCAGCAACGAGGCGCGCCCTTCACTTCATCTACGGAAGGCCAAGGCAAAGGGTTGTGTCCCCACTCGCCTGCGATGCCATTGGCCCCATGAATCAATTTTCCGTCGACGACGAGACCCCCGCCGCACCCTGTTCCGAGAATCACGGCGAATACGGAATGTTCGCCGGCGGCTGCGCCATCGACGGCCTCGGACAGCGCAAGACAATTGGCGTCATTGCTGAGACGCACGCGCTTTCCTAGCGCACGCTCGAGATCCTGCGCGAACGGCTTGCCGTTCAAATAAATCGTATTGGAGTTTCGCAGCAACCCGGTTTTGGGAGAAATCGAACCCGGTGCGCCGATACCGAGACGATCCACTTCAACCGTCTCATTCTCGATCGCACGAACCAGATCGCGCACCGTATTGAGCGCAGAGTCGTAATCGCCGGGCGTTGGCAGGCGCTTGCGAACGATCGGCGTGCCCGCCGCATCGAGCGCTGCCACCTCGATCTTGGTGCCCCCGAAATCGACACCCACCATGATTGACGCTCCGGTCATGGCGCTATTACACCTGCACCAAGAGGCTACATGCAAAAAAAACGGCGACGCTTTCGCGCCGCCGTCTTTTTCCGGCGTTACCGAACTGGAGAGATCAGAGCCGGTCGAGGGTCATCACTTTGTCCCAGGCCTGGACGAAGTCCTTGACGAACTTCTCCTTGCCATCGTTAGCGGCATACACCTCAGCGACTGCGCGCAGCTCTGAGTTCGAGCCGAACACGAGATCCACCGGAGTAGCCGTCCACTTGGTCTTGCCCGAGTCACGATCGAAGCCTTCATAGACGCCTTCGGTCGCCGACTTGCGCCACGCGGTCTGCATGTCGAGCAAGTTCACGAAGAAGTCGTTGGAAAGCGTGCCGGGACGCGCGGTCAGCACGCCGTGAGTCGACTTGCCGTGGTTGGCGCCGAGCGCTCGCATGCCACCGATCAGCGCCGTCATCTCAGGCACCGTCAGCGTCAAAAGGTTTGCGCGATCGACCAAGGCCTCGGCAGGCGAGAGATAACTCGCTTGGGTGTAGAAGTTGCGGAAGCCATCGGCCGTCGGCTCGAGCGGACGGAACGAGGCAACATCCGTCTGCGCTTGCGAGGCGTCCATGCGACCCGGAGCAAAGGGCACCGAGACTTCCACGCCAGCGCGCTTCGCGGCCTGCTCCACAGCGACTGCACCGCTGAGAACGATCAAGTCGGCCATCGAGATTTTCTTGCCGCCCTTCTGAGCGCGATTGAACTCTTGCTGAATACCTTCGAGCTGCTTGAGTACTTTCGCAAGCTCAGCCGGGTCGTTCACCGCCCAGGTGTTCTGCGGATCGAGACCAACGCGGGCACCGTTGGCACCACCACGCATGTCGGTTCCGCGGAACGTCGAGGCAGAGGCCCAAGCCGTGCGCACGAGTTCGGCAGTGCCGAGACCCGAAGCCGCGATACGCGACTTCAGTTGCGCAATGTCGTTGGCATCGGCCAACGGATGATCGACCGCCGGAATCGGATCCTGCCAAACGAGCACTTCGGCGGGAGCCTGCGAACCCAAGTAACGGGTGCGAGGACCCAGATCACGATGCGTCAGCTTGAACCAAGCACGGGCGAACGCGTCGGCGTACTGATCCGGGTTCTTGCGGAAGCGCTCGGAGATCTTGCGATATTCCGGATCAAACTTCAGCGACAAGTCCGTCGTGAACATGATCGGCGGATGACGCTTGGTCGGATCGTGGGCATCCGGAACGAGGCTCCAGGCGCCCTTATCCGTCGGCACCCACTGAATGGCACCACCCGGGCTTCGGGTCTGTTCCCACTCGAAGGTGAAGAGGTTGTCGAGGTACTGCGTGGTCCACGCAATGGGATTCGCCGACCAAGCGCCTTCGAGGCCGCTCGTCACCGTGTCGACGCCCTTGCCGGTCCCGCACTTGTTCTTCCAACCGAAACCCTGCGCCGTCACATCGTTCGCCGCAGGTTCCGCACCGACGCACTTCGAAGGATCGTGAGCACCGTGCGCCTTACCGAAAGTGTGGCCACCCGCGATGAGGGCAACGGTCTCTTCGTCGTTCATCGCCATGCGGCCAAAGGTTTCGCGAATGTCGCGGGCCGCGGCAATCGGATCCGGCTGGCCGTTCGGGCCTTCCGGGTTCACATAGATCAGACCCATCTGCACCGCGGCGAGCGGGTTCTGCAATTTACGGTCTCCGCTGTGACGCTCGTCGGCGAGGAACTTGCCCTCAGGGCCCCAGTAAGTGAGATCCGCTTCCCAATCGTCTTCGCGACCGCCCGCGAATCCGAAGGTCTTGAACCCCATCGACTCGAGCGCGACGTTTCCGGTGAGAACCATGAGGTCCGCCCAAGACAGCGAACGACCATACTTCTGCTTGATCGGCCACAGCAGGCGACGCGCCTTGTCGAGGTTGACGTTGTCGGGCCAGCTGTTGAGCGGATTGAAACGGATCTGGCCACCATCAGCACCACCGCGACCGTCACCGAGGCGATAGGTGCCCGCGCTGTGCCAAGCCATACGAATGAAGAACGGACCATAGTGTCCGTAGTCGGCAGGCCACCACGGCTGCGACTTCGTCATCAACGCCTCGATGTCTTTTTTGACGGCGTTGAGATCGAGCTTCTTGAACTCCTCGGCGTAGTTGAACGCCTCACCCATCGGGTTCGAGGCCTCGGCGTGCTGACGCAGCGGACGCAGATCGAGCTTCTCGGGCCACCAGAACTTATTGGACGCGGCAGAGCCGGCCATCTCGGCCGGCGCCGCATGCACGGCCGCCGCAGCGACCAATGCCGCAGAAGCGACCATCGAAACGATTGAATGACGCATGAACGACCCTCCTTCGGGGTTTTAGATGCACGCAAGAATGCGCGCCGATCGACCAGCCGTTAAATCGATTCTGTCGATCTTAGTGATCGACGTTTTCTATCGCCGTGCGGGACCGCGCGAGCGAGAGGTCAGGAGCCGCAAGATCGCGGATCTCGATGGGGCCGAAACCTGCGCCCCACGCCGAGTAACCGACCGCGCAGCGGCGGCGTTCGCAAATCGCACTGCCTCACGAAGAGTGAGCCCCTCCGCCAAAGCGACGGCCAGAGCGCCGTTGAACACGTCACCCGCCGCCGTCGTGTCGACCGTCTTGACCCGATAGCCGGCGACACGCTCGTTCATCGATCTGCTCGAAACATAGGCCCCTCGCGAACCGAGCGTGATGATGACCGTCTCGACTCCTCGATCATGCAATCGACGGGCAGCCCGCGCCGCGCTCGCGTCGCTGCTTACACGCACGCCGGTCAGCAACTGCGCTTCCGATTCGTTCGGCGTCAAAACAGACACATTTCTTAGAAGGGCTAACGGTAGCGGCATGGCCGGCGCCGGATTGAGGATGACGCGAGCGCCTGCCTCGTGCGCCCTACGAGCGGCGGTGAGCACCGAAGGCAGCGGCGTTTCGAGCTGCAAAAGGACGACCGACGCACCCGAAAACACCTTATTTGATTGGGAAATCTGCTTGGCAGACAGACGCGAGTTCGCTCCTGGCGATACCGCGATGCTGTTCTCTCCCGTGGCCGATACGACTATCAGCGCGACGCCGGAGGGCTCCCGTTCGACTCGCGAGACGCCTCGAACGTCGATGCCTTCCTCAACGAGGCTCGATAGCGCGCGATCACCGAGGTCGTCACGACCGACGCACCCAATGAAACTGACCTCACCTCCCGCGCGACTCGCCGCGACGGCCTGGTTCGCCCCTTTGCCTCCCGCGACCAAGCTGAACCGCCCACCGAGCACGGTCTCACCGGGACGCGGCAAACGAGGGACTCGGACCACCATGTCGGTGTTGCTGCTGCCGACCACGACGATCTTGTTCTTTTTGGGCATGCCGAGCGTCCGTCCTTCAATCGATCCAGATGTTGCTTTTTAGCAACACTTGCTACTTTTTGGTTCAGATACCTAGTCCAAAATTCCGGGACTTCCGGTACCCTTAAATAGCTCTACTTTCCATCAAGGGGACAGGCATGTCATCCAAGTATTCCAAGTTGATTCATTGGGCCGTCGGGGCCGCCATCGGTGCCGCCGGGTTTGCGGGTCCGACGTGGGCTCAAGACTCCGGCCTCGCGCTCGAAGAAGTGGTCGTCACCGCCCGTAAGGTCGAAGAGTCCCTCCAAGACGCTCCGATCTCGGTCACGGCATTCACCAACGAAGCCATCACCGAGCGTGGCATCACCGATCTGAACTCGCTCGCCGGGTTCTCGCCGGGCCTCAGCTTCTCGCAGGCCTTCGGTCGCCAGAACGATCGCCCGGTCATCCGTGGTCAGGGCAACGTGCTTGCCAACGTGCAGTTCGGTGTCGAGTCAGGCACGGCCTACTTCATCGACGGCGTGTACTACAACGGCGACATCCAGGCGCTCGATTTCGACATGCTGCAGCGCGTGGAAGTCATCAAGGGCCCGCAGAGCGCGCTCTATGGTCGTAACACCTACGCCGGTGCCATCAACTTCGTGACCCGCGATCCGCGTGGCGACGAGTGGGGCGGCACGGTCAAAGCGACGGCCGGCAAGTTCGGCGAGCGTCGCGCATCGCTCAATGTCGATGGTCCGATCGCCGAGGGCATCCTCAGGGCGCGCTTCGGCGCTCGCATCAATAATTACGATGGCGAGTACACGAACCAAGCCACCGGCAAGCTCGTGGGCAATGAACAGGACAAGACGTTCAATGCCACGTTCGTGCTGACGCCGACCGAAGATCTGACGATGCGCGCATTCGTGCAGTACCGTCAGCAGAGCGACGGTCCGTTGGCCCTCTTCCTTCAGGGCGCTGAGTTCAACAACTGCAAGCCGGGCTTCCGCTCTGCAGGCTATCGCGGAATCAACCCGTTGACCGGAGCGCCGAACTTCGTCCCCGCATCAGGACAATTCACTGCGATCAGGAACGGAAATCAGTACTTCTGCGGTGAAATCAAAGCTCGTCCGGATCTGATCTGGTTGAACACGGACGCGATCGGTACCACTGCCAAGTTCCCGAACAACACGTTCCGCGACGGTACGGCTTTCGACGGCGTCGAAGCCAAAGAAACTTTCTCGAGCTTCAGCGTCGAATGGAGCATGCCGGATGGCTCGACGGTGCGCTCGCTGACAGGCTATCGCACCAACCATGATCGATTCGGTACAGACAGCGATCACTCCGAAGCGTTCTCGACACTTCCTCTGGATCCCTTCTATCAAAGTGCCGTAGATCCGGTGCAAGAGCCGCTTTTTGCCAACACGAATCGTAATGATCGTCGAGAGTGGTCGACGGAATTGAAGATGACCTCTCCGGAAGAGGCGAGATTCCGTTATCTCGTTGGGGCCTTCTATTACAAAATCAAAGATCAAGAAAAAGATCTGACTTATCAAAGCCCGGAGTTTGGGGTTATCAATTCAAACGCCAATATCACGACTATTGAGAACCGATCGGTTTTTGGTTCTATCGCGTTTGATCTGACCGATACGCTCACTACTTCGGTAGAAGTTCGTCGGTCCTCAGAAGAAAAGACCCGACAAGAGTACTTTGATTGCATACCCAGCGCGCTAGCTACGGCCTTCGGTCTTTGCAGAGCATCACCAGGCACGTATGGCAATAAGCGGCCCTTGCTGTCGGCGCAGTTCGAGAGCACGACCCCGCGCTTTACCCTTGACTACAAGTACTCTGATGACGTGCTGCTTTATGCCATTTTCGCCAAGGGAGTTCGGCCGGGCGGAATTAACGGCACGGCCGGTGCTGGCATCAATCGTCCGACCTACAAAGAAGAAACCTCCAACAACCTTGAGCTGGGTATTAAGAGCACGTTGATGGATGGTCGTGTGCGCTTTAATGCCGCGGCCTACTACATCGACTCGAAGGATGTGCAGGTCACGCAGGCGCTACCCGCTGCCAGTGGTGGCAACGCTGTCACGTCGATAGCCGTGAATCAGGCAAAAGCGGAAACCCTCGGATTGGAAGTAGAGGTGACGGCTGCATTGACTCAGTACCTCACCGGAACAGTCGCGCTCTCGTACACCAACCCGGAGTTCAAGGAAGGGTGTGATGATTTCCAATACGTCCTCAACTCTGGCGGAATTGCGTATGTTCCGGCGCTCCACGCAGGATCACCGCTTTGCGATATTTCCGGAAATCGTTTACCGCTGACGCCGGAAACTCAGGGTAACGTGGTGCTGACCTACGAGCGCCCGATGTCCGATAGCCTGAGTTTCGTCGCCTCGGGGACCTTCACCCACGAAGGCAGCAAGTTCGTGCAGGTTCACAACCTGGCCGAGACGGGCGATACGAACATGCTGGGTCTACGCTTTGGCGTGAAGAGCGACGACTGGTCGATCACAGCTTACGGTCGCAACCTGACCGACGAAGATACCATCCCGCTTGCTACGCGCTGGTTTGACTTGCGTTACGGCGGTGCCGCCACACCTGCGGCGAATACGACCGGTCGGCTCGGTCGAGTGGGTACGGGTGCCGATACGGGCTCTCCGCGAGGCTTTTTCGCCGCGTTGCGCAAGGGTCGCACCTTCGGTGTCGAGGTCAGCTACTCGTTCTGATCATTTCGCAACACCGTCGGAAACGAAGAGGGCCGGCATTTGCCGGCCCTTTTTGTTATAGGCTCTATCCTATGATTCGCTATCTTATTGTTATCGCTCTCACCATCGCGTCGATTGATCCCGGTAATGCCTCGTCGCTCAAATTTGACGCCTCACGTTACTCGCAAACCGTCACCGGCTGTGATCGGCTCGCCTCTCATCCGGATGATCCGTTCAGGGTCGCCCCGGGTGTGGAGCGGAGCGATATCGATCTGCCAGCTGCCATCGCAGCCTGCGAACTCGCCGTCTCGCGCGACCCCTCTAACCCTCGTCTGCGATATCAGCTCGGCCGCGTATATGGCTATTCCGGTCAAGGCGAGAAGGGCGTCTCACATCGAGAGGCCGCCGTCGCTACCGATTATCCGCAGGCACTTTTCGTAATTGGTTACCTTCATCTCGAAGGTCTAAACAAGGCTCGCAAGGACGTTTGTCGAGCCGCGGAGCTCATCCATCGCTCCGCATTGTTCGGGCGATTTGCTGGTCTCGTGGGCTACCCCATGTGGGTGATGCAAGGTCGTTTCGAAGGATGTTCGACGCCGCAAGATCCACAACAATTGCGTGCGTTTCTAGATGAGGCGTCTGCAAGGACTAGCGACTTTTACAAGCAGTCGCTGATCGAAGAACTGCGCAGTAAGCTTACCGCCTCGAAGTAACGTCAGGAGACGTAATCAAATGACTCGCTCGCCCTGCCTGATCGAGCAGGAAGACCGTTATGACGACGGCATCTTCCGTATCGGAAGAAAACACGGCTTCTTGCCGCAACGCAGCCCGCTTGTGCGCTTGCCAGAACCGTTTGGTCCGATTCAGTCGCTGCTCGATGAAATGCCCGTGTGGCTGGATGTCGAAGCGGGACATAAAGGTGTGCTCAGCACTCCCGGGCTGATCGCCGAGCGTGTGGCTCAGTTGCCCAACCTCATCGATGAGGTGGCACGAGTCGTCGCGGCGTCCCAAGATCGATCACGCGATCATCGCGATGCATCGCGACTCGTTCAGGCTTTGTTCCGAAGCTATGGCTTTCTGACCAGCGCTTATCTACTCGAGTCTGCCCATCACGGAACTCGGGCGGGCGGCGCATACGGCAAGGCTCGTAACGTCTTACCCGCGGCACTCGCACAGCCGCTCGTCATGACCGCTGATGCGCTCGGCATGCCGCCGTGGCTCGACTATCACCACTCTTATTCTCTCGGAAACTTCGTACATCGCGACTCCACGCTGCACGGCGAAGATCTCTGGCACTGGAAAAACCTCGAGATGGCGTGCCGTTTCAGCGGAACCACCGACGAGACGGGCTTCATCATGCTGCATGTGCAGATCAATCAGCACACCGCAGCTCTGCTCGGCGCCTTCCAAGATGTCTTGCGCGACGCACAGTTGCGTGGCGAATCGGAGAATCCGGCAGGCCCCTGGCAGCGCTTGCTGCGCGCACTCGAGCACATCAACCGTTCACGTCGAGAGATGTGGCGTGCGAGTCGCCCAGAGCGTTACAACGACTTCCGTGTCTTCATCATGGGCATCACCGGCAACGAGGCGCTGTTCGGGCCGGGGGTGGTATATCAAGGTGTCAAAAAATTCGGCGAGAAGCCGATGCAGTTCCGCGGTCAAACCGGTGCTCAAGATGACATCGTCCCCGCCTGTGACATCCTTCTCGGCATCGACGACACCTACCCCACGAACGATCTGACCGACTACCTGCGCGACCTGAGACAGTATCGGCCGCCCGTCGTACAGAAGTGGTTCGAGGACGTGCGTAAAGATCGCAATGCCGTAGAGCTCGACAAGTTCGTAGCCTCTGAGCCGGGCATCGCATTGATCGCTGCGGCCTGCGTCGAGCAGATCACGCTCTTCCGAATCGGACACTGGCAGTTTGTACAAAAATATATTTTGGCTCATACGCGACACGCGACGGCAACGGGTGGTACGCCCATCACTTCTTGGCTGCCCAACCAGATCGACGCCTGCTTCGCACGCATGGATCAACTACTCAAATATGCCGACCCCTCGAAACTCTCGGCATCTGAGCGACGTTGGCATGCCAAGATGAGTCAAAGAACAGACGAGCGTCGTCGCATTTTGGCCGAACAGCGCGCCTTGCTCGAAAACCCGGCTTTTGACCCGCGAGAGATCTACGCTCGAAACGTCGGTCATGAAGACGTGGCCATCACAGGATGATCGTCCAACTTCGCGATCGGTGCTCAAAAGTGCCCGTTGCGGTCATCTCGATCCCGCCATGCCCCTACTGATCTGGAGAATTCTCGGGTTCACGAGTGTCGGTATCGGCATCATCAACGCGTTCATTCCGCTGATGCCAACCACCGTATTTCTTCTCGTCGGTGCTTGGGCGCTCGGGAAGGGCTCTCCAGTCTGGCGGGCCAAGCTGCTTGCTCATCCGAAATTCGGTCGCGCCCTTCGCGACTGGGAGGACGGCAAGCGCGTCAGCCGGCGTGGAAAACATCTCGCCGCAGCCGGCATGTTGATCAGCTGGGTGATTTTGCTGATCTGGCGGGGGTTCAACCCCTGGACCATCGGCGTCGGCGCACTTCTCGCAGCGATCGCGATCTGGTTATGGACGAGACCAGAACCGAGAGAGGGAGCCTCTTAAACAGCGTCCTCAGGGATCGATAGCTCGCAGTGCTCCGCAAAGATTCCGGCAGTCACGGAACTCGTCCAATATTTGACATGTCAAAGAATCCCGTGAAATCCCTAGCTACTCTGATCCGCTCCGACGTTGGAGCGGGCCTACTGCTCCTGATCGCTGCATTGACGGCGATGGTGCTCGCCAACTCACCGTTGGCCGACATCTATTCCAGCACTCTAGGCACGCGACTCAGGCTTGGGATATCCGAATGGTCGCTCGAAAAGAGCCTGCTGCTCTGGATCAACGACGGCCTGATGGCGATTTTTTTCCTTTTGGTCGGGCTAGAGATCAAGCGCGAGCTCATGGACGGAGAGCTGTCGGACCCTCGTCGTGCCGCACTACCTGTTGCAGGTGCGTTGGGCGGGATGATCGGGCCAGCACTCATTTACGCATGGATCAACAAAGATAATCCGGCGACGATTTCCGGATGGCCCATCCCGGCGGCAACGGATATTGCCTTCGCGCTCGGCATCTTGGCGCTCGTCAAAAATCACATCGCGCCAGGTCTGAGAGTCTTCCTTCTGGGTGTCGCCATCATCGATGACCTGGGAGCGATCATCCTCATTGCAATTTTGTTCACTGTAGATATCAGCAGTCAGGCCCTGACCTTTGCCGCTGTTTGTACGGGTATCTTGGCGCTGTTCAATCGATTTGGCGTCACGCGCCTATGGCCCTATCTGCTCGTCGGCCTCGTGTTATGGGCTTCCGTATTGAAGTCTGGAGTTCATGCCACGCTCGCCGGCGTCGTGATCGGCGTGATGATCCCAAAGCAAGCCATGCCCAAGCTCGAGCATGCCATCCACCCGTGGGTCATCTTCGGGATCATGCCCATTTTCGCGTTGGCGAATGCAGGCGCCTCGCTCACCGGAGTGGGACTACACACTTTCACCGAGCCGGTTGCACTCGGAATCGTGCTCGGCCTCTTCTTTGGAAAACAACTCGGCGTGACGCTAGCGTGCTGGCTCGCAGTTCGATTCGGAATCGCTCAACTCCCGACGGGGAGCTCCTGGAGAACGCTCCACGGAGTCGCCATCATCACCGGCATCGGATTCACGATGTCTCTCTTCATTGGATCCCTGGCCTTTACGAGCGGTGAATACGATACCGCGGTGAGACTCGGAGTGCTGACAGGTTCAGCCCTATCGGCCGTGGTCGGCTGCAGCTGGCTGATCGTATCCAGCAAAAAAAATTGACTCACTGAGTGATATCAAAACGAACCCGGAAGAGCCGACCCCCCGGTCTCGCGAGTTCATAAATAAAGTACTGATCGGCGACGAGCTCCAACGACCAGACGTTGGTGAGCGAAGCGGGCATATTATTCGAACTAAACAGCGCGATGCTTTCCGCATCGGCCGGAAAACTCTGACGAGTCTTAGAGCCCTCAGACATCGTGTCTCCGCCATACATGGTAATCGTGTCGGGCGTACCATCTTCATGACGATGGTCATGCTTCAAGCGAAGACCTGATGGTGATCGGGAGATCACCCAGGTGCGGCTTTGGTCAGCGCCCACCGAAAAAGGAATCCGGATTTCGTCGTCATGACAATCGCGGACGTGCATTTTCAGCGCCTTACCCGTGAAGGGATCGTTTGCGACGGGCGGCGGATAGTCGGCGATGATCCGTCCCGAAAACTGACGACCGCATAGAGTCTTGAGAGCGACGAAGAACCGAGTAGCGGCAATCCCCGATTTTTCGGATGAAAACGCGGGGGATATGTTCGTCGCCAGCAAGCCCACGAGGAGTGACATCAGGACTTTGATCATTGGGTGGAATCTCAGCGTGATGGGAACGAGGATTCAAAGCAATCGTGATAACTTTAACATTGTGTCTCGCCCTCTCATTATTCTGCTGGCCCTTCTACCGCAACTCGCCCTCGCCCACGGCGTTCACGTCACGATTTCTGCTGGCGAGGAGGCCATCGCAGGTCAGGCGACTTATGCCGATGGATCGCCGCTCGTCGACGCCTCGATCAAACTGAGTCGATCCAATTCCTCGACGGGTGACAGACTGCTGGCCCAGAGTCGCACCAACGACGAAGGGCGTTTCGCGTTTCCCACGCCGCGCGACCAAGTCGAGTTAACGATTACGGCTGACGATGGGCTCGGTCATCGCGGAACGGCTATTGTGATGTCGGCTGAACAACTGCCGGGCGCGCTTGCAACGCCTCGCGCCGCACCCGCACCAGCACCGCGCCTCATAGACCGCTCGCATGACACATCAAATTGGGCGCGCTGGGTGAGTGGCCTCGGCTATCTCTTGGGTCTCTTCGGTGCCGTGTCGTGGTGGATGTCGCGCCGCGGAGCCTCGCGCTCGAGAGACTGACGACATGCACTTGGCCGATGGTGTCCTAGGGCTGCCGACGTTAGTCGGCTCTGCGATATTGGCGACAGCCGGAATTGCAATCGGTCTACGCAAGTTGACCCCGCGATCGTTGCCGAGTGCCGCCCTCTTCGCCGCCGTGTTCTTCATCGTCGGAACCATTCATATCCCCATCGGAATCGGTAGCGTTCATCTCATTCTGAACGGTCTGATCGGACTGCTATTGGGTTGGCTCGCCTTCCCGGTGATATTCGTCGCCCTGGTGTTGCAGGCGTTGCTGTTCTCATTCGGAGGGTTCGCGGTTCTCGGCGCGAATACGCTGCTACTCGCAGCACCGGCCGTCATGGCGCATTTTGCGCTACGACCCTTCGTCGAAAACTCATTGGGCTCACAACGAAAATTGCTGTGGCTCGGACTGTTCGCAGCGACGATCGGCATAGGTGGCGCCGCACTGATCGCCGTCACCATGTTGTGGAGTACCGGTCAGCAGGCCCTACTCAACTTGATGGTTCTTTTCGGGGTCGCGCAGATCCCCGTTTGGATCATCGACGCTGCAGTGAGTGCGCTGGTGGTCGCTACGCTCGGTCGTAACTTACCTCAAGTGTTCGTCAAATGAGTCACGAACATCGACCCGATGGCCGCTTGCGCTTGGCTGCTGCGTTGTTGGTGGGCTTTACGGTGTCGCTGATCCGATCCATCGACACGCTACTGATATTGACGCTCTTCGCCACTGTAGCCGCAGTCGTGATCACCGTACGCGACGAAGAGTTTCCTCGGATACTGCTCAAGCGCCTCGCCATTGTGAATTTCTTCGTAGCGTGGATCTGGATAACTCTCCCGATCGACTGGCTGACATTGAGCTGGCGGACGTCAGGGTCCGAGCTAGCCCTGCAGCTCACGTTGCGCATCAATGCCATTGCGTTGGCCGTCAGCACACTGCTTTCTCGAATGAGCGGCATAGATCTGGCGCGCGCGGCGGTCGGACTTGGTGTGCCGCAGTCACTCGGCACACTGCTCGCTCTGGCCGTTCGGTCGATTGTGCTACTAGACAGCACTCGATCGCGACTCGAGCAAGCCATGCGTGCACGAGCTTACCGAGCGACGGTGAGTCTTCGAACGATACGAGTGAGCGCTCAACTGGTGTCATGGCTGATCGTTCACGCTCTGGCACGCAGCGAACGCATCAGAGTGGGGTTGACTGCGCGCGGCTATACCACCACGCGATGGCCTACGCGACAACATAGTCACTGGCATGCTCTTCCGATATCGGAGTGGCTTCTGTTTTTCGGCGTCGTGGCCGCCATAGTCTTGGCTTGGCTCTTACCGATTATTTGGAATTGAAAATGACGACGTTATTAAGCTTTGAAAATGTAGTGGTTCACCGTGCGAAAAGAACGGTCCTGAACGGAGTCGATTTGAACGTCGACGATGGCGAACGAATCGTCATTCGTGGCGGAATCGGTGTCGGAAAGACGACCTTACTTTTAACCGCACTCGGGCTCATCGAGCACGCCTCAGGCAATATCACCCTCATGGGTCGACGCTGCAGAGACGATTCCGATTTCGCAAAACTTCGGGGCGAAGTCGGATTGCTCTTTCAAGATCCGGACGATCAACTGATCGGGCCCACTGTACTCGAGGATATCGAATTCGGCCCCCTCAACCTCGGATGGAGCGCAGAGCGCGCTCATCACGCGGCGGACGTCGCGCTAGATCAAGTGGGGCTCAATGACCTCGCCGAGCGTCCGGTGCACGAGCTCTCCGGAGGAGAAAAGCGCTTGGTGGCCCTCGCCGGTCTGTTGGCGATGGCGCCCAAGTTATTGCTGCTCGATGAGCCCACTGCCTCACTCGATGAGGCAACATCAAAGCACCTGCTCAACATCTTGCAGACGAGCAAACTCTCGATGTTGATTGCCACGCACGACCCGCTTTGCATCGATACTTTGGCCACGCGTAGCGTAGTGCTACAAGCCGGAAAGCTGCAGAGAGATCAAAACCGATAGCTGAGTCCGACATCGACACTGCGCTCAGGGCCCACGTAAATGCCCTGACGAAGACTCGCGATGTATCGCAAATCGGTGATGTTCTTCACCGCAGCGGTGAATTCCAGTTTTTCATCGACCCGATATAGAACGCTTATATCCCCGATCGTATAGCCATCGATTCGGCCCGTGAAGAATCCGGTCAAGCTTTCGTTGATCGCTCGAGTATTGAGCACATCAGTGAATTGGGCGCTCGTGTGATGCCAATGCAGGGCACTCCGAATCGGCCCCCGCTCAAACGACACGGAAAAATTGGCGATCAATTCCGGGGTGTACGGAATACGATTGCCACTAGGCGTCGTCAGCGTCCCCGAGCGCGAGTAACGATCTCCGATGAACTTGGCATCGGCGATATAGGTGAGGTTCGCATTCCAGGACCATTCCGAGTTGAGCGCGGCTCCAACTCCAAACTCGATTCCCTGATGCAGGGTCTCACCGCCATTGGTGACCTGAAACTGGCTGTTGCTGTTCGCCGGGATGATCTGGTTGTCGAAATCCATACGGAATACGGCCGCTTCGTAGGTCCACGCACCGAATCCCCCTCGCAGCCCGGCTTCCATGTTGATCGAACGTTCGGCTTGCAGCGCCTGATCTTCGAGGCCATTCAGGGCGTCACCGTTTAAGGCCGGAGAAAATGCTTTGTAGGCATTCGCGAAAACCTGGAGTTCGTCGGACATCCGCCACGTCATTCCGATTCCGGGTAGCCATTCAGCGTTTTCGGCCTTGGCTCGATTGCCGAGCAAGGAAGGCCGCCTCAGGTCTTCGCGACGCTGCTCGTAGATCTCCGTACGCAGCCCGGCCGTGACCGAAAAATGCTCGGTCAGCGAAACACGATTTTGAAGATGCAGCGACCAGCTTGCGGCAGAGTCGATGACGTCGCGACTGATGACGCCGCTACGTGGCGTTGCACGAGTTGCACCGACCGTCGTGTCACGCATTTCCTCCGACATATAACGCAGACCGAGCTCGGCATCGCTTTCGAATCCGAACACTTCATGCGCTGCGAAGAGGCGACTATCGACGCCAACGCGCTCGAAGCGTCGGTTGTTACCGTTCAGGCTGTCGGTATATACCCAGCGGCGCACCGTAGCGGAGGCATTGTTATCGGTGGTGTAGCGCCAGTAATCGCGGAACATCTCGCTGCCGAAGACGAGCGTATGCAGTCGAAGTTGATCGGGGAACTGCCACTCGTGACTCAGATCGATTGAACGGCGACCAGTCAGAAACCAGTCATCAGGAGCGGGGTTACGATCGATGCCGGCGTGATATTCCGAGAGAAACAACCCGCGATACGAAATATTCGCGTCGTTCTCGTAGTCGGTGTATTTCAATCCGATCCGATGTCCGTCGCGAAGTTCGACTCCGGCTTTCAGCATGACGTCATTCATGCGGAAACTTTTGTCCATGAACCCATCGCTGTCGGCGCGATTGATCACCGCACCGAAGGTCGCCTCTCCGTTGGTGGTTTCGGTGCCAACCTCGAGTCCCCATTCACGTGTGTTGAACGACCCGGCATGCAACTCGGTACGAATACCCGGTTCGGGGTTTTTGGTTTGGTAATTGATGACGCCGCCGATCGTGCTCGGCCCGAAGCGGAGCGACCCTGCTCCTCGCAGTATTTCGATACCGCTCATTCGCTCGATTCGCGGGTTGTAGTAGCGGCCGTTCCCGACGAAGAGTCCCGGCGCCACCGGCACACCGTCTTCCAAGATGAGCGTTTTGTAGTCCGCTGAGCTCAATCCCCGAATGCCGATATTGGCGACGATGGCCGTTTCCTCTTCGGGCTTGATCGAGACGCCGGGGACATGACGTAGCGCCTCTTCGGTCGACCTCGGCTGCTGCAGGCGTAGCTCTTCGGCGGTAACCACGGTGCTCGCAGCGGGCTGACGCGCTCGAGCCTCCCCCGAGGTCCCGATGACGAGGATCGTCGGCAGAGCACCCTGGGCGCTCTCATCACTTGCACCGCCCTCAGTGGCCCCTGTTGCCACCATCGGGCCCAGCAGAAGCCACACCGCCGTCGCAAATCGTGCTTTGGAACCCATACGGATCATGGGGAAAAAGATATCTTGGATTTATGCAAATAACAATCATTCGCGTTTAGATCAGGCTGCGACTCGCCTCTCTGTCAGCGCGACATCGCACAACACTCTGAAATCATTAATAAAAATTTGGCTTGATCGGTGTCCTAGCCCACTCAGGAAACTGGGGCGTGACCGCGATTCTGTTGCTGTCGGGCTTGAGACAGCGGAATCAACGTAATACCGGCGAAAGCCGAAGACGAGGTAGCAACATGAGCAAGAAGGTCAAATCGGATCCCCCGGCTGCGAGCGCCGCTCGCAAGGGCTTTACAGAGTCTGCCGCAACCGCATCGTCCTACTCAGGCACACCGGGCGGCGTGAAGATCGGGACGGTATCGAGCAGCAACGGCACCCCCTTCGTGGTCGGCGTGTATGCCGAGGCCACCTCAGGCGGCGTGCAATTCTGGATTCAAGTGGAATCCGGCACCGGCGACTTGCGGGGCTTCTTCCTCGATGTCGGCACACCCGGCGGTTCGGTCACTCGAGCCGGCAGCAGCAGCAACAACATGAACGGTATGGGCTATTCGTTCGACTACGGCGTCGAGATCGGCTCGTCAGGCTCTTCGGATTACATCACCAAGGCGACGTTCACCCTCGACGATATGGGGGGGATGAGCCTTGCCGAGCTTTTGGATGGCGCCACATTCGGCATTCGAGCGACCAGCGTCGGCTCGAGCGGCACGAGTGTGAAGCTGATCGGTACCGCCGATTACCCAGAGGTAACTGTCAGCATCGTCTCGAACGGAGACGTACTCGAGAACGCACCCGCTAAATTTACTTTGAACCTCAGCATGCCGGTGGGTGAAGACATGCTCGTGACGCTGAGCAACGGCGCCACGGTGACTATTCCTGCGGGTAGCTCCAGTGCGCCGTACACGAACGGAACCCAGGGCGATGATGTGTATATCGACCCGGGCACGATCAGTGTGTACATCACCGCAGCCGTACCCGCGGCACCGATCATGGCCGCGGTCATCGTCGATACAGATCCGGCAGTGGTTAACGTGACCGACACGATCGATCCTGTCATCGTTCGTCTCTCGGCGACGCCCTCGACGAGCGAAGATGGTGGCTCGATCACCTACACCGCTCGCATCGAAAAGGTCTCAGACAGTTCATTGGTGAATGCGGCCAATGCCATCACCGTCACGCTGACCAATGGTGAAGTGATCGTCATTCCGACAGGTTCGAGCAGCGCAAGCTCGGATCCCGTGCCTGTCAATCGAGATGACGTTTGGATCGAGACCGATGCCCTCGACAACAGCATCGCCAGCGTGACCGAAGCCAACAGCGGCTCACCGGGTGCCTTCGAAAGTCTCACGTTCGACGGCTCCACCGTCAGCACGGCGATTCTCGATGATGTAGACCCGGTAACGGTCGGCATCTACTCTGCCGATGGCGAGCGCGATCCGAGCGAACCCGCGAATTTCGTCATCCGCCTCGATCAGCCGCTCGACAGCCCTTTGGTGGTCAATCTGTCTACGGGTGATTCGGTCACCATTCCAGCTGGGGCTACGGAGCAACCTTATACGGTCGAAGATCCACCGCCGGGCGATACGACGGTATCGATCACCAGCGCCGGCGTCGTCGGCAAGACCTTCGAAAGCCTAACGATCTCCCCAGATAGCGCCACGGTCACCGATCCGCCGTTCAGCGACGACAACTTCCCGACGCTGAGCAACAACATTTCGCATATCACGATTTATTTCTCGGCCGCTGCCGGCTCGGGATTGGAAGCGAGTGATACGCGGGGTGGAACGTCATCGGGCGGGCAAGTGGGCCCTGACGGACTCTACACGGTCAAGATCGATTGGCTCGACAACGACCCGTCGATCAAAGATCTCGATGATGCATGGACCGACATCTATGCACGCCTGCTGGAACTGAATCCGACCCTCGAAGGCAAGGACGTTCTCGGCGTAGCGATCAAAGCCGGAACAGGCGAGTCGTTCTACGCTCTCGATGGCGACCCCGACGTCGACATGATCCCGCAGCGCACCGTGAACGGCGAACTCGTCAATACGCTGGTCCTCAACAGTGGTGTCGATACGGTGTACACCAGCGATACCAACGACGATGGGCGTAACGACTTCTTCGTGCCGGCGGGAAGCTTCGGATTCGCCGAAGCCGGCCAGTCTTCGAGCATGATTGGGTTCCCGTGATCGGATCGTCCTTGAAGCTTGTTCAAGGTGAGCTGACTGACACGGTCGCAGGCTTGCGGCGTGGCTTGGTAGCTCTAGGCGTCTTCAGTGGTTGTATCAACCTTCTGCTGCTGATGCCTGCCGTCTACATGCTGCAAGTCTACGACCGTGTCCTCACCAGCCAAAACAAAGGGACGCTTCTGGCGTTGTCAGCTCTGCTAGTCGCGCTCCTCGCAATAGAAGCCATGCTCGATGTCGTTCGCTCTAGGCTGCTCGGCGCCATGGGCCGAAAGCTGGACGACGAGCTCGATGGACAGGTGTTCGATGCGGCCTTCAGGCGCTCGTTGAGCGGACAGATCGGAAGTCCGAACGAAGCCTTCAATGATTTAGCAAAGCTTCGGGAGTTCATCGCCGGCAAAGGACTGCTGGCGATCTTCGATGCGCCATGGGCACCAATTTTCTTATTGGTCATATTTTTGCTCGATACGACTCTCGGACTCTTCGCAACGATGGCGATGCTGATCTTGGTCGCCCTCGCGTGGTACAACCAACGTAGTACCGGAACGATGATGTCCGATGCAGGTCGATTAGCTGCCGTGGCGCAAGACGAAGCGACTACTCGCCTACGGAATATCGAAATCATCACGGCACTCGGCATGCTGGGTCGTTTCCGCGACCGTTGGCTCGGTCACCAACATCGTCTTCGCAACCTCTCCTCCGATCTCGGTAATCGAACTGCCTTGCTCGGAAGCGCTAGCCGCTATGCCCGACTGTTACTGCAGTCCGGAATTCTTGGCGTGGGCGCCTGGCTAGTGCTGAATGGTCAACTCACCGCCGGCGGCATGATCGCGGCCTCCATTCTGCTAGGTCGCGCGCTATCCCCCTTTGAACTGCTGATCTCCAATTGGAGCTCGATCGCCAAGGCCAAAGAATCCGCACTCCGACTCTCCACGCTGCTCGCACTGCGTGCGCCGGCACCACCGCACGTCGTATTACCGCGTCCGAACGGTCGGGTCTCAGTCGAGAGTCTGGTGATCGCGCCGCCAGGCTATCGGATACCGACCGTGCGAAATCTGTCGTTCGATGTCGAGCCCGGGGCCTTGGTCGGCATCGTGGGCCCGAGCGGGTCCGGCAAATCGACCGTCGGCCGTGCGTTGCTCGGTATTTGGTCACCGCTTTCGGGTGTGGTCCGAATCGACGGCGCGGCAATACATCAACTTGAGCGTGAAGACATCGGAAGATGGCTCGGATACCTGCCGCAAGATGTTGAGCTCTTCGATGGCACGGTCGCAGAGAACATCGCCCGATTCGGTGAACTCGATTCCGCAAAGATCATCGACGCCGCTCGACGTGCGGGCGTTCACGACATGATCTTGAGAATGCCCAAAGGCTACGAGACGCCGATCGGGCCCGCCGGCGCGGTGCTCTCGGGAGGACAGCGCCAAAGAATCGGCCTCGCCCGCGCCCTGTTTGGTGATCCTGCGCTGATCGTTCTCGATGAGCCGAACGCGAGCCTCGATGAAGCCGGTGACGAAGCTCTTCTCGCTGCACTTCGAAAAATGAAGACGGAACAACGCACGGTGTTCGTGATTTCGCATCGCGTCAACGTGCTACGACTCGTAGATCAAATCATCGTCATGGACGCCGGCACGCTGAAATTGATTGGATCCCGCGACCATGTCTTAAAGGCAGCTTACGAAGCACGCGCGCTGTCCAAAGCCGTCGGCGGTTGAGCCGTCGAGCACTCCTTATGGAACAAGAAATCAAAAACGGGTGGTACATCGTTCTCGTCGGGGTCGTCGGGTTCTTGCTTTGGGCGTCTTTCGCCCCGCTCGACGAAGGCATACCCGCGACGGGAGTTCTGGCGAGTGAGTCGAGTCGCAAGCAGGTTGCGCATCATGCGGGCGGCATCATCGAACAGATTGCCGTCAAAGAAGGTCAGCCGGTCAGAAAAGGCCAAGTATTGTTGACGCTCGACGAAACGCAATCGACGTCCGCGCTCAAGGCGGCCGAGTCGCAATGGTGGACCGCATTGGCGACCGAGGCTCGACTCATCGCGGAAGCCAATCAGCAAGCGACTCTGCAGGTGCCCGATACCCTACAGGCAGAGTTGAGCAATCCGGATGTGAGGTCGATCCTCGACACTCAACGCGATGTGCTTCGAACTCGACGATCGGCTGCAGCCGGTGAGATACGGCTCATCAGAGAGTCGCAGCGCGGGCTTGAGACCCAGCTCAACTCTCTTCAGACGCTGAAGTCGAGTAGAGAGCGCCAAGTCGCACTCTTCAGTGATCAGATGGCTTCGGCTCGCGCACTACACGCTCAGGGTTACGTGTCGAAAAATCAGACTCTCGAAATCGAGCGTCAGCTCACCGAAGTTCAAAGCCGGCAAAGCGAAGATCTCGCCAACATCAATGGCATTCAAGCCCGGCTTGCCGAGCTCAAGATGCGAGAGTCGCAGTGTCACGTTACCCAGCGACGTGAAGTCGAAGCGGAGCTCGCCGAAGTGCGCCTCGAACTCGGTGCTTTGTCTGAGCGCGTGGCCATGCTGCGTGATGTCAACCAACGGCAAGTCATCAGGGCTCCCGTGTCCGGAACGGTCGTCGCTCTTGCGGTCACGACGATCGGCGGCGTGATCAAGCCCGGCGATCGAGTTCTCGATATTGTTCCCGACGGGGACGACCTGATCGTCGAGGCACGCGTCGAACCGAGATATGTCGATCGGGTTCGCGTGGGGCTGCCGGCAGATCTTCGATTTGATGCGTATCTATCCTCGCTCCGGCAACCGATGGTGACCGGAGACGTCAAAGTGGTGTCGGCAGATGCCATGCATGACGAACGGACAGGTCTCGCCTTCTACAAAATCCGGTTGGATATTCCATCTTCTGAACGAAAGCGCTTGAACGGGCTGAAGCTGCAGCCCGGCATGCCGTGCACGGTGATGATCAAGACGGGCGAGCGCTCGTTACTCGCCTACCTCGCTCAGCCATTGCTACGCCGATTTAATGGTGCGATGGCGGAGAGCTGATCGCCTCTGCAGTAGCAAAAGAGTACTGAGTCGAGAGCCCTGGGGTTCGAGCTTTTTCGGAGGTGAAGTTCCCCTTCGGAAAAGTGAGGAGTTAAGTATCCGGCTCGTCGATTTGATCGAATTATCATCGACGAAGCGCTACCATTACCGGAGAAGCACGGTTTCATTATCCGGCGCCGGAAAATCATATGCGAAGACTCCGAATTTCTTTGATGGCCGCAGGCGTTCTGCTGGCTGTCGGCGCCATCTGGTTCACCACCCTCGACAAGGAAACCCGAAACTTGTTGGTGGTATTACCCACCAACTCTGATGTGCTGAGCTGGCCGCAAGATCAGCGTCATGCGGCGTTCCGCGCAATGGATCGTCTGCCCCTACTGGCGAAATCCTCGGTGATCACCGCCTCGCCCAACCCCGTTTCGCTCAATCCGGGCAAGCCGCTCGAAATTCCGGGTATCGACGACTACATGGCAAGCCAACATACGGCTGGCTTAGTGATCCTCCAGGACGGAAAGATTCGATTCGAGCGCTACGGCGAAGATTTCGATGCCGACGGTCGTTGGACCAGTTTCTCGGTAGCGAAGTCCTTTACTTCCACCTTGGTCGGAGCAGCCATTCAAGATGGCTACATAGATAGCCTCGAAGACAAAGTGAGTCGATACATTCCCGATCTACGCGGATCTGCCTACGACGACGTCACCATTCGCCAACTGCTCACCATGAGCTCGGGCGTCAAGTGGGACGAAGATTATGAAAACCCCGACGCGGATGTCGCCAAATTCAACAAGGCGACGCCCGATGACGGGATGGACGCTACCGTCAGCTATATGCGCAAACTTCCTCGCGCTCATCCGCCGGGTACGGTCTGGCATTACAACACCGGCGAGACCAATTTGATCGGTGTGTTGGTGTCCTCGGCGACTAAAAAGCCCTTGGCGCAGTACCTTCAAGAACGAATTTGGCATCCGACCGGTATGGCAGCAACGGCGACGTGGCTACAAAGCAAAACAGGGCAAGAGATCGCTGGCTGCTGTCTGCAAGCCGCCACTCGAGACTTTGCTCGCTTCGGGCTATTCGTTTTGGCGAACGGTAACGTCGGCGGACGACAGATCGTTCCCACAGATTGGTTTTCTCAAGCCATTCGAAAGCAAATGGATATCGGCGTTCCCGGCAAAGGCTATGGATTCCAGTGGTGGACCTATGACGATGGTACCGTCGCGGCGCAAGGCATCTTTGGCCAAGGGATCTTCATCGATCCGCAACGACGTCTGGTGATCGCGAGCAACTCCAATTGGACGAGGGCGACGCTCGGCCCAGAGCCTAAAGCGCGAGAGGCGTTCTATCGGAAGATCGTTGCGCTGATCGACGCCGAGTCGCAGTCGTCTGGAACGGCCAATTAACTTGAGGGCGTCGAGGTGTGATCTCTGCCGACCGTGAGAGTCATTGTTCTCGCGGAGCCGGCTTGATCTCACCGTGACGTGAGGTGACTCGGATGAAAGTCGTGGCTCGAATGGCGATCTGAGTCAGGTCGAGCACTCCTTAAGGCGAATTAAAAAACATCAATGATCGGAGTGCGATCTGACGGGCTTGGGCGGCGTACCTTCGTACTCGTACGCCACCGACCCAGGCGGGTGCTTGAACCAACCCGGATCTGAATAATCATTTCGCTTCTGCCCTCGCCGCACCTTGACGACGCTGAACATCCCGCCCATTCCGAGCGCGCCGAAAGGCCCAAAGCCCGTCATCATCGGAATCGTATTGTCGGGCAGCGGCATCTCCATGTCGCTCATCTCTTTCATGCCGCGCTCACCCATGGCCATATAGTCTGGAATGAGTTTGTTGATCTTGCCTGCCAGCGTCGACTGATCGACTCCGATCATCGTGGGTACGTCGTGCCCCATGGCATTCATGGTGTGGTGGCTCTTGTGGCAATGGAATGCCCAGTCACCCTCTTCATCCGCCAGAAATTCGATTTGGCGCATTTGTCCGACGGCGATGTCTTGCGTGACCTCATAGGCTCTAGTACCGATCGGCGTCGGGCCACCGTCACTACCCGTGACCAGAAACTCATGGCCATGCAAATGAATCGGGTGATTGGTCATCGTGAGATTCCCGATACGGATGCGCACTTTGTCCATATGTCTCACGACCAATGGATCGATCGCGGGAAACACGCGGCTGTTCCAGGCCCAGACATTGAAATCGAGCATGGTCATGATCTTCGGCGTGAAGCTCCCCGGATCGATATCGAACGCATTCAACAGGAAACAAAAATCACGATCGACTTCGTCGATGAGCGGATGCTTTTCTTTCGGGTGCGTCACCCAGAACCCCATCATCCCCATGGCCAATTGAACCATTTCATCGGTATGCGGGTGATACATGAAAGTTCCGGGACGCCGCGCCATGAACTCATAAACGAATGTCTTTCCAGGCGGAATACCGGGCTGCGTCAATCCCGTCACACCATCCATGCCTGAGGGCAATCTTTGTCCATGCCAATGGACGCTCGTCATTTCAGGAAGATTGTTGGTGACGAAGATACGAACCTTGTCGCCCTCGACCACCTCGATGGTGGGCCCCGGGCTTTGCCCGTTGTAACCCCACAGATTGCCCTTGAAGCCCGGCGCAAATTCGCGAACGACAGGCTCGGCAACCAAGTGGAATTCCTTGACACCCCGGTTCATTCGGAACGGCAGCGTCCAACCATTCAACGTAACGACTGGTCGATAAGGCCGCCCCGAACTCGGCTGCAACGGCGGTCGAGTCGCCGCCGACGTCTCGATTACAGGCTCGGGTAACCGCGCCAATGCGGCACGCGCCACGCTACTCGCCGCCAATGCGCCGCCTGCGATTCCTGCGAACGCGAAAAAATCCCGCCTCGATTTCATGGTCAGTGTCCCCCGCCTCGGGTTGAGTCTGCCGCGCCGCGGGGCGCCATCATTTCAACGCTCTGGGGTTTGCCCACCACTGAGGCCCGAAGAGCGGCATCTGCCAACCAAAACTGCTGCTGCGCGGCGATCGAGGACATCACCGCCGAAATTTGCTCGCGTGAATCTGCCAGAAGCTCGAATACGCCGATTAGCATTCCGTTATAACGAAGCAGATTTTCATCGGAGATTGTCTTGCGCAACGGGACGATCTCGTCGCGGTGATGTATGGCAAGTTCATATGCCGCTCGATACGCCGAGTATTGCTCTCGAAGATGCGAGCCTGCGGTCCGGCGCACCGACTCGTATCGATTAAGAGCCGCCAGTGTTTCAGCATTCATGGACGCTCTCTCGAGATCCCCGGCATCAAAGATAGGAAGCCGCAACTCGAGTTCGTAACCGTTCGCCGACTCTCGACTCCCACTGCTCGCATCGGAGATGCGGTCTCGGCGCCCGGCGATTTCGACGTCAAGCCAACTTGTGATGCTCGTCAAACCCTGTCGAGCGCGCGCAGCTTCGAGCTGATGCCGAGCCCATTGCAAGTCGACGCGGGCGCTTTTCGCAAGCTGACTGATGTCATCTGCGGTGAGCGGAGCGCTGGGTATCGATGGCAAGATCTTGGGCAATACGAGTTTCTTCGCTGCCTCATCGTCTAACCCGAGCTCCCGGATCAACTCTTCTCTACGGGCAACAGCTTCTTGACGAGCGATGGTCAGTTGCGTGGTGGCATCTGCATAAAATGCTTGTTGTCTCGCACGAGCGATGCGGTTGAAGTTCCCTGCAGCCTCCATACGTCGTGCCAACTCTGCACTCGCCTCCGCACTTTCGAAAACCTGCCCGGCGTAATCGGCGATCTGTTGTGTCGCAACGGCGCGAACCCAGCTTTTCCGGACTTGGGTGATTTTTTCGACCACATTGCCCGACAGTTGCCACTCTCCGGCGAGGCGCCGCTGAGCAGCGACTCGCTGTTTTTGCGGTAGCGTGAAGAGATCGATCGCACTGATCGAAATCAGCCGTCCGATCTCGAGCTCATCACCCACCCGAATACGCTCCAATGAGAGCGCCGGGTTCGCCATTCTTCCGATCTTCATCTCTTCTGCTATTTGACCCCAGTGCTCATTGAGCAGGACTTGAAAAGCGGGGTTGTTGATTAGCGACAGACGAACGGCGGATTCCTGATCAATTGGTTGCTCGAGAATGTCGAGAATCGCAGTCGTATCAGTTGGAGCATTGCCAGAAAGGCGAAGATTTCCGCCTGTGAAGTCAGAGTACTCACGGTTGACGGTCGCGATCTGATCGTTGATGTCGACCGTGGTACACCCCGTCAGGAGTAGCGCAGAAATTCCGACGACGAGGCTTCTCGCAGTCGTCGGCAGTCGAAGAGCTTTTGTTGATTTGGTAGTCATCCCTTGAAATCTTTGGCGACGATATAGACCTCTCTCGATTCAGGACGAGAGGCTTTTGGTTTGCGAATAGATACCTTTTGAAAACTCTTTCGGAGCTCTTTCACGTAATCGTCTGACCCTTGGCCTTGAAACATCTTGGCGATGAAGGCTGCCCCGGGCTTCAGCGCTAACCGCACCGTATCGAGCGCGAGTTCGAGGAAATAAATCGAGCGCGCTTGGTCTGCGGAATCGATGCCGCTCAAGTTGGGTGCGATGTCGGAGATGATCAAATCGAACTTCTCGCCTTTGAGCCACTCCTGAATCTGCTTCACGACTTCGTCACTCGTGAAATCGCCCTGGATGAAATCCACGCCTCTGATGGGGTCCATCGGAAGAATATCCGTCGCCAGAACCCGACCTTTGGTGCCGACCGCGCGCGCGGCCACCTGGGACCACCCTCCTGGCGCTGAGCCTAGATCCATGACCCATTGCCCGGGACGCAATAGGCGATCTTTCTCATTGAGTTCGGTCAGCTTATACGCCGAGCGGGATCGATAGCCCTCTTTTTGGGCAAGTTTGACGTAGGGGTCGGTCACGTGTCGGCGCAACCAACTGCCGCTGCTCTTGGATCGGGCCATGATGGCGATAGACTATCGAAAATCATGACGTTCGACGATCTAAAGAAACTACGTCTCCGAGAGCATCGCGATCAGGCGAGGCTGTATTTCGCCGAGGGAGAACACCTGGTCCTCGAGCTGCTTCGGGCGCTGCCCGACACCCCGAAACTCCGTGAGACACAGGTGTTCGTCACGCACGAGTACGAATCCGAAAAACTGCTGCATCCCTGGCCCGCTCAGCTACCCCTGCAGCGCTTGAGCGCGCGGCAAATGGCCGCGCTGAGCGATACCCGTAGCCCGCAGGGCATCATCGCAGTGGTGCCCATGGTAGAGCCGACATCGCCTCGCTCGGGCGAACGGGTTTTCTATCTCCATGAGGTTCAAGACCCGGGAAATCTCGGAACCATCTTGCGCACGCTGGCATGGTTCGGGAACTTCAGATGTCTGCTGTCGCCGCAAAGCGCTGATTTGTACAACCCGAAGGTCGTTCGGGCCAGCATGGGCGCCATATTCCGTGTGCCCATCGAACGGGAGGTGACCCCCGGCGCGCTGCGCGCGCGCTACCCGCGCCTGGCCCTGCTCGACTTGAACGGCGTGGCCATCAGCAACGAAACATTTAGGCACTTTGACGCGTACGTATTCGGCAATGAAGCGCGTGGCTTGCCGGCTGAAACCATCGAACTTTTACAGGGTGAAAGCTATTCGATTCATGGCGCCCACCACATCGAATCACTCAATCTCGCGGCTGCCGTAAATATCTGTGCGTACGAACTCACGCGCTCTTCGTAGCAGCCGAGATCATCAGCCGCTCAGAACCCTTCGTCATCGCGTAAGAATCGCCATTGACCGACCGGCAAGGTACCGAGCACGACTCGACCCGTCCGAATGCGTTTCAAACCAGTGACTTTGAGCCCCACCAACTCGCACATGCGGCGAATTTGACGCTTTCGTCCTTCTCGCAAACCGAAGCGCAACTGGTCCTCGTTTTGCCAGACGACTTGAGCAGGCTTCAGCTTGACTCCATCTAGCGTCAACCCGTGACGCAATGTGCGGAGCCCGTCATCCGAAAGCACGCCCTGCACACGTACGAGATATTCTTTCTCGACGTCATTCCCACCGATCAGCTGCTTCGCGATACGACCATCTTGCGTGTAAACCATGAGGCCGGTCGAATCGATGTCGAGCCGCCCAGCTGGTGCCAAACCGCGAAGCTGCTTCGGATCGAATAACCGACCCGAGTCATCGCCTTTCCAGCGATTTTCGGGTCGGATCAAGACGGTCGCGGGCTCGTATCCGTCCTCTGCCTGACCAGACACGTAGCCAATCGGTTTATTGAGAATCACGGTCACGAGTTCGCTTTGCTGCTCGCGAGCACGTCGATCGATTTCTATTCGTGCAGTACGACTGACCCGAGTGCCGAGTACGTCGACCACTCGACCCTCCACACGAACCCAGCCATTGATGATCCAGTCCTCGGCTTCTCGGCGCGAACAAAGCCCGAGCTCGCTCAGGCGTTTGGATAGCCGGGGTTGATCGTCGGATTCGGTCGTCACGCCGCTATTGTGACAGAGCCGGACAGAATTCCGCGCGGTATCAGCGGTCTTGGCGCCTACAAAGCATTGAGCGGAATCTTCACGTAGGCCGTGCCATTGGATTCTTTCGGCGGCAGTTCGCCGGCTCGGATGTTGATCTGCACAGCCGGCAGAATGAGCATGGGCATGTCGAGCGTGGCATCTCTTTGGCTTCGCATCTCTACGAACTGCGCCTCGCTGATGCCATCGTGCACGTGGATATTCTTGGCGCGTTGCTCGGCGACCGTCGTCTCGAAAGTCACGGTGCGGGTTTTCGGCGGATAGTCGTGACACATGAAAAGACGAGTCTCTGGCGGCAAGCTCAAGAGTTTTCGCACTGAGGCGTAAAGTGTCTTCGCATCACCACCCGGAAAATCGCAACGGGCGGTGCCGACGTCGGGCATGAAAATCGTATCGCCGGCGAATACCGTATCTCCGATTTGGTAGGCAACGCACGCGGGTGTGTGCCCCGGCACGGCAATCACGGTCGCGGAGAGCTGGCCGATTTGGAAGGCTTCGCCGTCTTTGAGCAGCACGTCGAACTGCGAGCCGTCTGCTCGGAATTCGTTCTCGAGGTTGAAGATGCCTTTGAACACCCGCTGAACAGCCGTGATCTGCTGGCCAATGGCGATCTTGCCTCCAAGCCGATTTTTCAAATAAGGCGCCGCAGTCAGGTGATCTGCGTGTGCGTGCGTTTCGAGAATCCACTCGACGACGAGTCGGTTGGCAGTGACATAGTCGATGACCTTATCCGCAGAGGCCGTCCGCGTCCGCCCCGATTTGGGGTCGTAATCGAGCACCGAGTCGATGATGGCGCAACTCGTCCCCGGGCCTGCGTGAACGATATAGGTCACTGTTGCGGTGGCCGGATCGAATAAGCCATGCACCTCGGGCTTGGTCGGAGAGAGGTTCATCAGAAACTCCTGACGTTTAATAACTTAATAATATATTGACTGATATATTGTATGTCAATTAAAGTCTCGATATCTAGAGAACACGCAGACCCCAGAGACGCTCAACGCCATGGCTACTGACACACTCGACCTCGAAGAAATGCGGGCTTCCGCGAGCAGCGCCTGCGATCTCATGAAAGTACTCGCCAACCCCGATCGACTGCTCATTCTGTGTCAGCTGTCACAACAAGAAATGTGCGTGAGCGAACTAGAAGAGAGTCTCGGCATTGTTCAGCCCACTCTCTCCCAACAGCTCACGGTCTTGCGTAATGCCGAGCTCGTCATAACGCGTCGAGAGGGTAAGAATATTTTTTATGAGCTGACCAGCGTTCCCGCACTGGCGGTCATGAACACCCTCTACCAACATTTCTGCGCGACCCAATCAAAGAGGCGACGCCGATGAGCATCGACTGGATCCACTTCACCCCCTGGACTGCGCTGATCGGCGGTGTCTTGCTAGGTGTCGCCTCGGCGGCGTTCATCTTGATCAACGGACGCGTACTCGGCATCAGCGGAATATTGGGTGGGCTTCTCGTGCCTCGACGTGGCGATATCAACTGGCGCGTGTTTTTCCTACTCGGCCTGCTATTGGCGCCAGTGACACTCTCGTGGGCATTGCCGGGTGTCATCGCTGCCCCTCGAATCGAGGCGAGCAATCTCGCCATTGTGGCGGCGGGTCTGCTGGTCGGTGTGGGAACACGCTATGGGTCAGGGTGTACGAGTGGGCACGGCGTCTGCGGATTGTCGCGGCTGTCACCGCGCTCGTTGGTCGCCACGATGGCGTTCATGGCGTCGGGCTTCATCACCGTTTATGTCATTCGTCATTTGATTTAAGAGAGGGCTCAACTCATGAACCGAATTTCCGAATTCGTCATCGGCCTTCTCTTCGGCTGGGGGCTTCTGATCTCAGGTATGACCGATCCGGGCAAAGTGCTCGGCTTTCTCGATCTCGCGGGCGCATGGGACCCTTCCCTCGCCTTCGTGATGGGCGGTGCCATCCTCGTCGGAGTGGCGGGCTTCGCCGTAGCCAAAAAGCGCACTCGCAGCTTCCTCGGCGCTGCGATGCACTTGCCGACTTCTCGCGACATCGATCGACGACTGATCATCGGCTCGCTGACTTTCGGAGCCGGCTGGGGTTTAGCGGGCTTTTGTCCGGGCCCAGGGCTAGTCACGATGGGCTCGGGCGAGCCCAAAGCTGCGCTGTTCGTGGCCGCCATGATTGGCGGAATGGCGCTATTCGAAGTTCTCGATCGACGAGCGAAGTCTCTCTCGAGATAGTTGGGCCAAAGCTATAAATAAAAAAGGTCGCGGCCCTTTCGAGCCGCGACCTCGAAGCTACCTTTGTTAGGTAGTTTCCTCGGGACTTATCTGGATCCGCCAAAACGATAGGCGAATCGAACACCGACAATGCGTGGATCCGGCATGCTCACCCCGACCGTATTGGCTGGCGAGAAGTTGCTTGGGTCAGCCAGCGCCTGAGCAACGTCGCCAGGATTCGAACTTCCGCCCTGAACAGTGTCGTCATCCGTGATGTTATTCACGAACAACTGCACATCCCATTTATCGGAAGTGACTCCGACGCGAAGATTACCGATCATGTAGCTATCGAACTCTACGAGGTTGTAGAAGTCGAGGAAGCGCTTCGATTGATATTGAGCGTCGCCCTCTATGAAGAAGCGAACTCCGGTCGCTCCAAACATATCAGCGATTGGCTTCGACCAGCGAGCGAGACCCACGACCGAATGCTTAGGCGCCCTTTCGAGCTGACGACCCTTCAAGTTGTGAAAGCAGAGCTTCGCGTTGGCGGCAGTATCAAACTTGCGAACACAACCGCCGACGCGAACTGCGTCTGTCGCCGAGGCTGAAGTGAACGGGAAGTCGATAAACTCTGTATCAAGGAATGAGTAGTTGAGGCCGAGAAAGAGATTATCGGTTGCCGCCCACTGAGCATCGAGCTCCAGGCCGCGCACTTCGGCCTGGCCCGCGTTCAACAAACGCCCAACCAAGATGCCAGACGGCGTCACGAGCTGGGCACCCACCTGCTTGTCATCATACTTGACGAAGAACACCGCTGGATTGAATCGCAGACGACCATCTGAGGACTGCAACTTCGCTCCGAGCTCATACTCCTGAATCTTTTCGTCCTTGAACGAAAATTCATCGTACGCGCCGTCGTAGTCAGCGTCCTGCCAAGAACCCGCCGTCACTGTCGACACACCACCGGGTTTCACACCCTCGGCATACGATAAGTAAATGAGGGTATCGTCAGCCGGTCGGAATTCGACCGTGGCTCGTGGGGTGAAGAAGTCATGCTTCGTTTGTAGCGATACCTGAACACCAGGCGCCTGCTTCACGCCTGTGCCCGGCGCCGAAGGCGCATAAGGATTGAAGAAAGGATACAGGTAGTTCACAGAGGGGAAGCCAATCTGGAACCCGGGGAAACTTGGGTCTTGGCATTTGATGATTTGCCCTGGCGGACCGAAGATGAATGGAGTGTTGAGCGACGGAGAGCAGTCGACACCAATTACGGTTTCCGTCTCTTCGCTGTAACGCCCTTCAACACTCAAACGCCACCGCTCGCTCAGCTCGAACTCAAGCATTCCGAACATGGACTGGTGATCGATCTCGCGTGCATTAAGTCGAGGGATCGCCGTCATCAAGCCGAGAACTTCGTTCGCTGTCTTGGTGCCGCAGCTAGCAGGAATAGGCGGCTGCCCAGGAAAAAAGGTGTTCGATGGAATCGGTGTCAGACAGAAAATGTTGATTGAACGAGTGACTTGGTCCGCTTGTTCATGCCAATAAAGCCCGCCGACCATGAAGTTGAACGCACCGTCAAAATCGGAACGGAATCGAACTTCTTGACTGAGCTGCTCGGTGTCATTCGCGTTATCAAATCGCGCAGCTCGCAAGGAGAGATCAACTCCGTTGGTGACACCAGAGTCGAAGTCGCCATCTTCAATAAAGCTGAAGTTGGCATCGGTATAGCCCGTCAAAGACGTCACCGTGCCTAATTCGAGGTCCCAATTGAGGACAGCGGAGAGTCTCAAGATTTCTCGAGTGCTGCCCTCGTAGTCTGTGCCCGTGCTCGGATTACGATCTAATTTGACCGCGAGCTTATCTGCTGACGGAACTAATCCCGCCGAAGAATAGACGTGGTTACTTCCATAGAATGTGCCGGGGTAAGCAGGATTTCCGGATCCCGGCGGCAAGGTGAACCCCGGCGGTAATACAGTCGTACCGGAATAAACACGAGCACTACCCGTCGGACATGAACCGCGAACCTCTGCGACAGCGGTACCTGTGCCCACCTGTAAGCATGTTGAACCATCTGTTGGCCTTACAGACACTAGCGTGACAGGCACCTGCGCTGTGGGCGACTGACCAAAACGGTCGTCCGTATATTCGGCGCGAAGTTTGGCGCTGAACTTTTCTGTGGGCTCCCACTTGCCTGTCAGCGCGAGTCCCCAGCCATCGCCGTCGCCTACCTTATTTCCGGTGACTTGGTTTTTATAGACGCCATCCTGGTTCCAGACCACGGTGTTAAGCCGAACACCGAAGGTATCGCTGAGCGGGCCAGACCAAGACGCCGTCAGGTCGTAACGACCGTAGTCTGCGAACGATCCGCGAATATCGCCCTCGGGTTCGTTCGATGGATCTTTCGTAACGTATTGCACAGCGCCTGCGAAGGCGCTGCGTCCGTACAGAGCTGACTGCGGTCCCTTTACGATTTCGATAGCTTGCAGATCGAGAAGCTTGTTGGTCGCCAACAGCGAACCGCCGCCGAACTGGATACTTTCGCTCGAGGTGTCGATGCCATCGACTAGCACCGCTACGTTGACTCGACCACGCGTGGGTGAGAGACCACGAATCGAAATTCGGTTATCGGTAGCTGAGTAGCCTTTGTCGTAAATCAACGAGGCGTCGAGCCGTGCAATGTCACTGACATCAGAGATTCCGAGCTTTTCGATTTCTGCGGAACCAATCGCAGAGATCGACATCGAGACATCTTGAAGATTCTCTTCTCTCTTGCGAGCGGTAACGACGACCTCTTCCAACGCAACCGCTTCATTGGCAGCCGCTGGACCCGAGACCCCTATCGAGATGCTGCCAATCGCTAGCGCAGATAATGCGCGTACGACTCCCTTACCCCGAAAAGGGCGAATGAAATTGCTCATTACGTATGACCCCCAAGTTGAGCTTCTATTTTTTAGCGGATAGTTTTTAAACTTCGCGCTTTGTCTTTATGACCCCACGCTTGAGCCTGCGCCGCGGGCGATTAGACCGTCAATACATACTAGAACAGAGAACTCCCGCTTGTCCGCTAGATGAGCAGGGCTTTCGCGCCTCCGGGCGCGAAGGTCCCTTTTTAAGGTCCCTTATTGAGGTGAGGCAGCTTGGTTTGGCAACGGTCGACGAGCAATCACGACGATTCCCGAGATAAACAAGAGCGAAGAGATCGTATTGAACACTGGGTACTCGAGCGGATAGAGCCACACCTCACGGTAGGCGCCAAAATGCGCAGGCATCTCCGCGGCGCCCCAGACGACGATCCCTGCTCCGACGCCATAACGTAATGCTGACGCCGCGCGGACCTGCTGAGTCGTCTTATAGACGAGATAAATTGACCAAGCGGTCCATAGTGCGTACACCGCCATGATGATTTGGATTCCAGAGCCCTTAGTTCCGAAATAAATCATGTAAAGCCAGAATAGGTAACAGAACCAAGTCACGAAGATCACTTCCATCGCAGTGATCCGAGCGAAGCTGCGTTGGTTGTTCGGAGTCGGCATCCCCGGTGAAAAATGTAAATTGCGATGAAAAAATCGCATGAAATTACACTTGGTCTGCAAATTGAAGACGCCGTAGAGAAGTAACAAGCCCATCATGATGCTGGCAGTCGCTTGAAGCATATTCGCCTGAGGGGCTGCAGCGTATCCATCAACCTCTACTTGAAACGGAGGCACGCTATAGAGAACCGAGAAGAACTTAAACGCGTATTCAAACCACCCAATCCAAATAAACCATCCGCCAAGCATCCCCATCCAAGAGGCTTTCAACTCATCTTGCTTGAGACCTTTCCAGACAATCAGCAATCCGATGACGCCAACGACCAGCGCGACGGGATAAACCGCCTCACCGAACCCGACTTCCATCAACTTGTATACGGTGTGCCCGAGCGGTTGAGTCAGAAATCCGACCATCAGTCCCAACAGCCCAATGACAGGCTTGCGGTAAAGCGATGCGCTCATTTTCGATTCCCCCCGATAGTCTTATCAGAACCGGAATCATGCCTAGCGAAACGTTCTAGTCTCTTTTGGCATACCGAGAAAACCGACTATCGGACAGAGCCTGCACCCGAAGGATCTGATAGAGGCTCAATGCGCCGCTTTTATCCGAATTGACTCAGCACTCCGGCAATCGTCGCAGTCATGAACGTCGCGAGAGAACCGCCGAGCACCGCTCTCATACCAAAGCGCGCGATATCGCTGCGTCGCTCGGGTGCAAGCCCTCCGATGCCGCCGATCTGAATGGCGATCGACGCAAAGTTCGCAAAGCCGCAGAGCGCATACGTCGCGATCAAGGTGCCCTGCGCCGACAAGACCACGCCTTCGGTACGACCATTGATGATGTCGGCGAGACCGATGTAGGCCACGAACTCGTTCAACACGAGTTTTTGACCGATCAAGGAACCGACTACCGTGGCGTCCTCCCAAGGCACTCCGATCACCCAAGCGATCGGCGACAGCACATAGCCGAGGATTACCTGCAACGACAACACGACTGGCCGGCCTGAGGCGTCGCTGAGTAAACCGTCGATGGTGACGCCAGAGTCGCTCCAGCCGACACTGCCCAACCACTGCAGCGGCGAGTTGATGAGCGCGATCAACGCGACGAATGCGAGCAGCATCGCGCCGACATTGAGAGCGAGTTTCAAGCCTTCACCTGCTCCGGCTGCCGCGGCGTCGATCACGCCCGTCGTAGAACGCTCGACTTCCATCCGCACTTGTCCACGCGTGAGCGGGTCGCCCGTCTCAGGGGCGAGTAACTTTGCAATCACGATCGTGGCAGGCGCGGCCATCACGCTCGCGGTCAACAGATGTTTCGCGTAGTACGCTTGCTGCGCGGGATCGGTGCCGCCCAGCATGGCCACATAAGCGGCGAGTACGCCGCCAGCGATATGGGCCATACCACCCACCATCACTGTCAGTAGTTCCGACTGGGTCATGCGCGCGATGTAAGGACGCACCGTCAGCGGAGCCTCGGTTTGACCGATGAAGATCGAGGCACACACGCAAGTCGTTTCGGCACCCGACACCCGCATGACTCGGGTGATTCCCCAAGCAAGACCTTTGACGATCGCCTGCATCACGCCGAGGTGATAAAGAACGCCCATCAAGGCAGCAAAGAAAATGATGGTAGGTAACACCTGTACCGCGAAGATCACTCCGAATTTCTCGGAACGCGCGAGGTCGCCGAAAATAAAGGCCGACCCTTCGCGGGTGAAATCGAGCAATCGGACGAACACACCGCCCAAGGTGTCGAAGACATCGCGCCCGCCGGGCACGAGCAGCACGAGCATCGCGAACAGAACCTGCAAGGTGACGCCGGTCAGCACCAGTCGCCAGTCAACGGCTTGCCGATTAGTCGAAAAGAGCCAGGCGATACCGAGCAGTGTCGCGAGTCCGAAGAGGCCAAATCCGATAGTGCTGATCATGCGATCCCCCTGACGCACGATCGTAGGGGGTCGGACGAGACTTTACAAATCTGGCAACTCAATCGCCCGATCAGCCCCCTCGGGACACTCGAACGCTATTTCAGCAACACCCGCAACGCCGCTTTTTGGGTCTCGGTGAGCTGAAGCTTATCGAGCTCGACGATCGCCGCATCGACGGGCAAAGAGTGTAGGCGCTGTTGAATCATACTGAGTTCCGCCGAGGCAGATGTCAGCACTGAAGAGACGGATCCGCCCAAACCCTGACGAGCGAGCGCGCGCATCTTCAAGGTTTCGAATTGCTCCAAGGTGAGGTGCAGACGCACACGCTCTTCCTCGAGGGCCCGCTCCTCCTCCGCGGTGATGATTCCGTCCGCGAGTGCATCCTCGACCTTCTGAATCATCTCTTCGCGCTGTCGGTGCAACTGATCAGAAAAGGCTGAACCCAGAATGCCCGCCGGCAAGGCGACGATGCCGATACCGAGCAGAGCTAGCAACATCGTGAACGCCTGACCGATAGGAGTGATCGGAGAAATATCTCCGTATCCCACACTGGCCAAGGTGATCACCGCCCAGTACATCGCCCGAGGCATGGTGTCGAATTTCTCTGGCTGAACGGCATGCTCGAACTCATAGACGATCGCACCAGCGAGAATCGTGATGAGGAATGTCACGAACATCGCCGCAAAAAATGCTCGCTGTTCACGCTGCATCACATCGCTGAAGGTTTTCATCGCAGTGTTGTAACGAGTGAGTTTCAGCACGCGCAACACTCGGAGAATACGCACGAAACGCAGATCGAGGCTGCCGCCGGTGAGCAGAGTGATATACCAGGGCGCGATGGCAATGAAATCGACTAACGACGTCGGCTTCGTGAACCATCCGGCTCGTTGGGACATCGCTGGCTGTTCGGGGTTCGCTTCCGGCGCGGAGTACAACCTGAGGATAAACTCGATGGTGAACACAGCGACGGAGATGTCGTCGAATAGTCGAAACTGGTACGCGAGCGGCACTTGAATGCTCGGTACGGTTTCGAGCATCACCGAAAAGACACTCAAAATAATAAAGATGACGAGAATCAGGTCGAGCTGGCTATGCAGACGACCTGAGGTCGGAGTTGCGTTCAGCAACGAATAAACTTTCTGACGAAACGTTCGATCACGATTTTCACGCAGGAACTGACGCAAAGCGGGAACGAAGTCACGCAGTAGTTTAAGGAGTCGCAACAAACGAAGCGCTCGTAGTGCGCGAAGGTCGAGGTCGATGATTCCGAGCAAGTGCAACCAGTAAGGGCCGATGACCAGTAGGTCGATCAGCGCGAAAGGCGTGATCGCTTGCCGCAATGCCGGGGTTCTCTTGCCACGGAATGCTGGGTCCCCCGCTGCGGCGAAGAGCCTCAGCACATACTCCAGCGTAAAAATATAAATCGAGATTCGCGATGATCAACCACGTGATGAATGAATCGACTCGCCTTGCGGTGAC
>CAZRFN010000004.1:108355-136387 GCA_964599335.1 uncultured Acidibacter sp.
CGAGATTCGCGATGATCAACCACGTGATGAATGAATCGACTCGCCTTGCGGTGACCGAACCGTTTTCGAGATCGAATAGCTTGCGAAACGTGGAGTCACGCAAAGTGCCGAGCATGCTCATACGAAGTCCCTCACCGAATTGCTTTTTTCGGTTTTCTTATCGTTTGGTTTTGGAGAGCGCCTGAGAAATCGGGTGTCGAGGCGCGGCGACAGCTCAAGCCTTACGATCGACCAGAATGCCTGTCAGGCGTTCGATGTTTCGGGACACCTGCAAGGCCACCTCGGGAGGAATCTGACGGATGGTCTCGCCCGAATCTCGATCTTTGACTTGTACGATCACGGTGTCGGTCGATTTGTCGATCGACACATTGACCGATGCGCCACGATCAGAAAGACGCTCGTTGGCGGCTTCGAGCGCTTCACGAAAATCTTCGCGAAGCGACTCTATGGTGGCGATGGAAGATTGTTCGACTTCGACGCGTGGCTCGTTGCCTGAAGCCTGATTGGTCGGAACTGGAGTAGGCGTCTTCTCGACCGCATTGGCCCGACTGACATCGGGCGAAAATCCGGACACGGCACGCGCGCTTTCCATGCGCGAAAAATAGCCCCAAGACGTCTGCCCTGTCTACTCCGCGATTGACGCAACCTTGTTGCCTCACCTCGGTTGCCTCATCGCGTCGGCGATCAGTCTTGGGGGTCGTTGTTTCGGCGGCGCCAAAAGTATCCGAGAAGAACCGCGCTGATTACCGTAGCTCCGAAGCCGATCATGGCGTCCGATAGCCCATTGATTCGTGCGTAGTACGCGAACGCGGCACAGCACAGGACGATTCCGAATGAGAGGGCGGCTTGGCTGGCGCGGCGAGGTCTCATATTTTTATGGGAGGCGTATTCAGCGACGAGATTCGGTCACGGCTGCATTTCGCGCCAAGCATTACGCTCCTCGAGGCCCGCACAATAGCGCGCCCCTTCGAGGAGGATCTCCGCAGACCCGTAGGGTTTATCACGCAGCAGCTGCTGCAGTTCAGATTCCACTTTTTCATTGACCCGCATCTTTTCTCTACCCTGGGTCAAGTCGCCGACTACCCGATCTTCGATCATGCGGCGAGCCGGACTTAGCGTGGCGGCCACCCCATCACCTTTGGCTCCGACTCCTGAGTAGCGATCCTGCGCCAAAATGATGATCTTGTAGCACTGAATCAGCGCCTCGATTTTTCGGTCACTGATCGAGAGACCCGCGGGAGGTCGATCAGGCCAACGCGTCTCACCGATTGATCGATCGGAATTCGAACCGCAGGCTGAAAGCAACACCACGCCGAAGAACAAGATGAGTTGACGCATACTCGTCACTCGCTCAAAGCCACTTGCGCACCACCCGTCTGCGGAATGGCGACATACGTAATGTTGGCGTTGACGCTTTGTCCGCCATCGAACGCCACGTCGAACTTAACTTCTGCACGACAGCGTCGCGTGACGACCATATCGTCTTTAAAGAGCGTCTGTATCTTGCCCGCTTTCGCCGTGATATTCGCTTCTGCCCAAGACTGGCACGCTGCAACACATCCGGCGGTGCTTCCATTTGCATCGTTCGGGCACTGCGCAGCCACCGGTGGGATTTTTCCATAAAGACGAGAGGCGCATTGCGAAGAGAGATCGGTCACGACTCCGCGCTTGGCGAGAGCGAGCATCTTGTCGACGACCTCCGTGTCCTCGCAGGTCACCTCTCGGCTACACGCCGAGAGCAGCAAAACCAAGATGAGGCAAAACGCCGTGCAGGCTGCCCGCCATGACGGCTGCGACGAAGTGTCGCCTACTCGAGCGATGGTCATATCACTGCTCCTGCCTCTATCCAATGAAATCGATGCGGAGTGATGTACCACGGAAAATAGTGTCGAAGTACCCCGGCCGGCAACACGCCGCCCGTTCCGTGGTCCGTCCACTCGCCGCCGAAACCGAGCTGCTGCAGCATACCCCCGTCCATCGGCTCCTGACTCGTGAACGACGACACATCGACCCGATCGGCTTTGGGCATCCGCGCCGAGTAGCGATCGTGAAAACTCGCCCAGGTTCTGCCGGCGAGCCAACTCGGCAGCTGGGCGAGACGATTCTCATAGTCGTCACGCTCCAAACCCAATTGCCCAAGAACGTTGCAGAAGAGAACCGCCGCCTCGCGGTCGTTGGATAGCCGCTGCGGCAGGCAGCTGACGAAGTCTGCATGCACCCACTCGCACTTCACCCCTTGGCGCTCGAGTGCACGTCCGTGTCGTAGAGCGAAAAAAAATGGTGCCGAGGTATCGAGATCGATCAAGGTCAGTCGACTGAAGAGGTGTAGAAATGGGCCGGGTAGGAACCAACCCGCACTCGGCCCGACGATGATCAGATGCGAAGCGCGGGGGTGCCACCCCTGCAGAAACGCTGCGATGGCGTGCCGGAAGGGGTCATGCAGTCGGTGATGCCTGAGCGCGCGAAAGTGCCATTGAAGTCCTCCGCTTCGGCGTAGCGAACTCGGCGCGGCGCGATGGGCATCGTTGTCGTGGCCTGACGTCATCGTGTCTCAAGATATCTGGCGATTGGAGTAGGAATCAACCATGAACAAGATCGTTCCCCGAGCCTTTTCGGCAACCCTGCTGGTCGTGATCGGCACCCTGTCGACGAATCATGCTGAGGCTCGTTCAACGTCGTCTCCCGCGACCAACGTCGGCAGCGGCTGCGTCGTGGCGACGGATGAAAACATCGCCGATCTTTTTCGGAAGTGGAACCTCGCCTTGTCGACGCTCGACTCTGCGCGCGTGGCCTCGCTTTACTGGCCAAATGCCGTGTTGCTGCCCACCGTCTCGAATGTGCCGAGAACCGATACGGCCTCGATCACGGACTACTTCGACCATTTCCTGAAGAAGTTTCCGCGCGGCACCATCGTCAAGCGCATCGTTCATCATGGCTGCAACGTCTCGGTCGATGCAGGCTTGTATGATTTTTCGGTGATGGACGCGGCAGGTAACGCCTCATCGGTCTCGGCGCGTTACACATTTGTGTACACCTATCAAAATGGTGAGTGGAAGATTCAGCATCATCATTCCTCGGCGATGCCCGAACCCGTCGGCGCTGCAGCACCAAAGGCCGATCATCATGATGACGCGTCGCATGAAGGCGATCACGAGGCGGGCGCTCACGATCAGGACACTCACGAGCACGCCTCCAAGGCTGAAAAAAAAAGCGCCCCCGCCGCCGCTGAGTCGGTCGGCGAACGCTCGGGCGAGCGACTGCGCATCCAGCTGCAATCGGCGACGCGCACCCCTTCGTCCTATCTGAGCGCCGACCAGCGACGCAAAGTCGGACGAGAAACCGTAGGACTCAAGGTCTGCGCCATCTCGCGCGATGGCGAGCGGTCTTTTGAGGTCTCGGACGCAGCGCCCCACAATGAGGCCAACGAGGCCGCAGTGGCCTGGGCCAAAGCTTCGCGATGGTCGGTCTCGGGAAACCCGTCGGCGGAACGACCGGCCTGCGCTCAAGTCGTCGTACGATTCACGGACATGGCGCTCTAGGCGCCAGACCTGGGTTAATCGAGCGAGTCGAATTCTCGGGGCAAGCGATAGGTCTTTTTGAAGTCCACGAGGATCTTCTTTGCTTTCTGACGCTCCTCGGCTGTGAGCAAGCGCTCGACCATCGCGGCATTTTTTTCGACGGTCATGACGAAATCTTTTTCCCAGCCTCCGGCCGTTGCGCTCGATACCGACATCCACACGTAGGCCTTGAAGGGGTTGGTCTCGACGCCCTTCCCGTACGCGTAACGCAAACCGATTTCTGCTCGCGCTCGCGGATTGCCGCGCTGTGCTGCGGTCAGATACCAGCGACTGGCGAGTCGCTCGTTTTTCTTGACGCAAAGACCCCGTGCATACAACTCAGCAAGACCGAAAGGTGACGTGGAGTCACCCGACTTCTCGCTTTTCATCCAGGCATCGCGCGCTTCGCAATATTGCCCCGAGCGAAAGAGGTCGAAACCACGAATGAATTGCGCCTCGGCGACTTCGGGTAACGCGACGATCGCCATCGCGATCAGAGCTGCCGCAAAACGCCGATACACCTTCATCATTTGCCAGGTCTCGTACCGTCGCGGTAAAGGACAGTGATGCTGATACGACGGTTGCGCGGATCAGCCGGGTTGTCTGAATTCACGGGCTGCGAATCGGCGACGCCTTCGATCCGCGAAAATCGCGAGTTGTCGACACCGATCGAATTGAGGTACTGACGGGTAGAGTCGGCGCGATTCGCCGAAAGACTCCAGTTGTTGTTACCGGTGGAGTTTTTGAACTGCAGGCTGTCGGTGTGTCCGCGCACAGCAATCTCGTTGGGGACGCCCTTCAGACTTTCACCCACTTTCTCGATGAGCGCAATGGCCTCACGCGAAAGTTGGTTGGTTCCCGAACCGAACATCGAGAACCCGGCGTCATCGAGAATCTCGATACGTAATCCTTCCTTCTCGCGAACAAACTTGACCACCGAAAGCAGATCAGACGTTTTTTGATCCGCACCGATTTGCTTCTCGAGTGTGTCCTGCAAATTCTCGAAATTCTTTTCGTCCTGCTCGGCAGCGATCTTGCGCTTCTCTTCTTCGCTAAGACCTTGCGGCAAGGCTTGATCTTCCGAGGTCACTTCCTTCTCTTCTGTTCCCGGTGCCGTCAACTGCTGGATGCCCGTCTGGGTCAGCGTCAGCGGCAAGGCCTTGGGGTCGATCAACGACATGCCACCGAAAAATCCACTCGAACCACCCGACATATCGACACGTGGTGCGTTGGTGGGCTGAAAGTACTCCGCGATGCTCTTGCGCTGGTCGGCGTTGGTCGCACCGAGCAGCCACATGAGCAGGAAGAAGGCCATCATCGCCGTCATCATGTCGGCAAGCGCGATTTTCCACGCACCACCGTGGCCGCCTGCATGTCCCTCATCAATGATTTTCTTGATGATGATGGGCTGAAGAGGCGCGCCTCCTTCCGGTGCCGCCGGCGGCGCTTGTGCCGCGGCGTCTGCGGGCGCTGCAGCGTCGGTCGGCGCAACAGCCGAGTCTCCGACCTTCGTCGGATCTTCGGGAGCCGCAGCCTCAGGCGCGACAGCCGCAGGAGCGTTACTTGCCTCGGAGGCCATCGAAGACTTCCGCGAAAGTGGGTGCCGAGTGATGGTCGATCGCCGCGCGAGCCGACTCGATGATCAAGGGGACCGGATCACCACGGATGTGGCCGATCAGCGTGAACTTCGCCACGGCATAGATCTGACCTTCTTCGTCGATGATCTGCGCGAGTCGAGCGGCCAAAGGACCGACGATTCCGTAAGCCATGAACACGCCGAGGAAGGTTCCGACGAGCGCGCTACCGATGAGTGCACCGAGAACCGATGGCGGCTGATCGATCGCAGCCATGGTCTTCACGACGCCGAGCACGCACGCCACGATACCGAGCGCCGGCAGCGCACCTTCTAGGTTCGCGAGGGCCTGCGCGGGTTTGAGCGCCGAGTGGTGATGAGTCTTGATGGCGACGGTGAGATTGTCTGCAACCGTCTCGGGGTTTGGCGGCTGATTCGACGTGACGAGCAGTCGAATCGTGTCGCAAATCATGCCGATGAGTGCGTGATCTTTGAGGAGCTTCGGGTACTCACCGAAGATCGAACTCGCTTCGGGGTTTTCGATGTGGGGCTCGAGGGCGACGGCGCCTTCGGCCTTGAGCAACTTGAAAAGCTTGGTGATGAGCGTGATGGTGTCTTGGAACTCCTGCTTGTGATAAGCCGGGCCACTCAGACACTTGCCGATGCCGGCGCCGACGCCCTTGAGAATCTCAAGACTGTTGCCGATCACCATAGCGCCGATACCGGCCCCGAGGATGATGCCCATTTCGGTGGGCGCCGCCTCGATGATGGGGGCCATGGGGCCGTGGTGCAGGATATAAAAGCCGAAAACACAGCCGAATAGGACGACCAACCCAATGATTACGAACACGTTCTATCTCCCGGCCGGGGCATTTCGCCCAGCTTGACGATTAACCACGCAATTCCCCGTTCTTGCTTGACGACTGACGAGGGCGGGGAGCCCCCGTGCCGTTGGCGTTGGTATCGCCGTTGATCAATGCGCGCAATTGTTTGGCGATCGAGGTCAGCATTTGACTGACCCGCGATTCGCTCACCGAGAGGACGGCGCCGATTTCGCGCAAGGTGAGCTCCCGATCGTAATAGAGCGCCACCACAGTCTTCTCACGTTCAGACAACGACGCGATACCTTGCTTGAGCGCAATACGAATGCTGTCCTCGTCAGCGACTTGATCCGGTGTCGGCTCTTCGCTGGCGAAGTTGATTTCTTCGAGGGTGACCGAGCCCGCAAGCCCTTGGTTACGTCCTCGCAGTTCGTGATAGCGGCCCACGTCGAGCCCAAGCTCATCGGCGATTTGCCGATGGGTCGCAGGCAAGCCTTTTTCATTCGAGATTCGAGTGGCTGCCGCGCGCGCTTCGACGGCGACCTTCACGGTACTGCGTGGTGCCCAGGCCGCACGCCTGATCTCATCGAGCATCGCGCCACGAATCCGAAGCTTGGCGAAGGTTTCGAAATCGTTCCCGCGCTCGGGATCAAAGGACTCGATCGCTTCCATCAAGCCCACGATACCCGCCTGAACGAGATCAGAGTGCTCGATCGCCGCGGGCAAACGCCCACGGAAATGCGCGGCGACGCGCTTTACCAGCTTGAAGTGCGCAGCAAAGTCGGCGCTCGCATTGGGCGCCGTCGATGATGCGACTTCAGAGTATGCGTCGCCGAGTCTTTTCATTGGCTGCCCGTCCTGGCAGTTCCACCAACCAGCTTGAGGAAGGCTCGCGAATTTTCGTTGTCGACTTTCACGCCTTCGAAACGCATGGCGATTTGTTTGATCGCTGTAGTCGTGGCGCTGCGCGGTGCGGCGGTAATGAGTGTTTCGCGGCGACGCGTGGCCATCATCACTTCCGACTCGTGAGGAATGACGCCGCCGAGCACGAGGTTCAGCTCGAGGAAGCGCATTGCCACCTGCTGAAGCCGCTCGAACACCTGCTGCCCGCGCGGTACCGAAACGACATCGTTGATGATGATCTCGAAGTTCCGACTGCCGAAGTCCTGGTGCATCACCTTGATGAGTCCGTAGGCATCGGCGAGCGACGCCGGCTCGTCACGCACGACCACGACGATGGTGTCGGCGAGCCGCGCAAGTGTCGTGACATGTTTGCCGATTCCGGCGCCGGTATCGATGATCACGAAATCGGCGGACGGAGTCAGGGTGCCGAGCGCCTGCACGACTTGCGTCATCTCGAGCGTACCCATCTCCGCCATATCACGCTTGCCCGAAGATCCCGGTATGACCTTGATGCCCGCCGGTCCATCGAACATCGTCTGCGCAAGAGTGCAGCGACCTGCTACCGCATCGGAAATATCGAACTGCGGTTGAATCCCTAAAAGAACGTGTACGTTGGCAAGACCCATGTCGCCATCGAACAGCCACACCGAGTGACCACGGGTAGCCAGTGCCGCCGCGACGTTCAGGCTGAGGAACGTTTTGCCCACGCCCCCCTTCCCACTCGAGAAGGCGATGAATCGGGTTTTTCGTTCGCCGGAGTCGATCATTCGATACCTTCCGGCGCAACTTCGAGCGTGAGCTCGAGCGCATTGCGCACCGGCCCGCCGAGCGTGTCAGCGGTCGGATGAATTAAAGGCGCCGTCGGGTCGGCCGACACCGAAAGGCCCGCCAAACGAAGGCCGCGCTCGGCCATGCTGCCAAGCAAACCTAAGGGCACCTCGGCCGATGACCAGTGCGTGAGAATCACGCCGGCGATCGGCCCCGCACACTCGAACCATCGGGCGGCGGTGATACGGTTGAGGTAAGCCGGAATACATAGATAGAGGTCATAGCCAGCAAGCTCCGGACGATCGGCCATCAGATCTTCTCGGCTGTAGCCACCTGCATCGACCACGAGTGCGCCAGAGGCGACGCCGCCCCAGCTCGACTCAATCTGGGCCGCATCGGCCATCGCAAAGAATTTCTCGCGCGCACCCGGACGCGGATCGCGTGATGCGCTCACGACGGCTGGCAAAGATTTCGTCTTGGCGATCGACCGGGCGGCCTGCATCGCAGCGGTAGTCTTGCCACCGGCCGCCGGGCCGACGAATACCGCAGTTCGATCACCGAGCGCCGCGCACTCGGCGCCACGATTGAGATCTTCAAGCAAGCGGCTCACCATCGCCGCCGAATCCAAGCCCGCTTCGATCAGTCGACCGGCGTAAGCCGCCGAAACGCCCTGCTCGAGCAACGCCATTTTTTGTCTCAGGCCGTGAATGCTGCCGCTGCTCGAAGCAAGCCGCATCTCGAGTGCTTGGAGTTCTTTGCGGATCAGTCCGACGATCGCCTGCCCGTCATCCGCATCGACCGACACCGGCGTCGCCGGGGAAGCCGCCGTGAATACGCGCTTCGGACGAGCCTCCATCTCTTCCTGCATCGTTGCAGCAAACGCCTCGCGAGCTTCCGTATCGACGATCGGCGCCTCTTCGTCCGCCATATCGTTGGTACACACGAGCAACTCGTGAGCGTTGCCGACGCGGCTCGAGGAAATCAGCAGCGTGTTCGGGCCGTACAAGCGACGCGAACGCTCACTGGCTTCGTTGAAGGTACCGGCTACCACTCGTTCGATACGCATGAACAATCCCCGTTATGCCGCCGCAGTCTGCCGCGCTTGCACTGTGATACTGGTGTTGACTCGGAGGTTGGTGTCCTCCGGGAGCTCTGAATACGAAAGCACCGACAGCCCCGGAATCCGCGGCCGCAGAATACGTGATAACCAAGGTCTGAGCGTCGGTGAAGTCACAAGCAACGCAGGTCGGTCACTGTTCAACTCGTCTTGCGAGGCCTTACTGACTGAACGCAGCAACCCTTCGGCGAGCTCCGGCTCCACCGGAACATTCCCGCCTTGACCACGACGCGCCGTGGCATGCAGCACTTGCTCGAGTTCGGGCGCCAAGGTCATCACAGAGAGTTCATCGCCGTGCTGGGCGTACTGCTGGACGATCATGCGACCGAGTGCAATGCGAGCCACACCGGTGAGCTCATCGATGTCCTGAACTTTTTCGGCAACCGGCGCAATTGCCAGCAACACGCCGCGAAGATCACGGATCGACACCCCTTCAGCGAGCAAGTTCTGCAGCACCTGGGTGAGCGTGCCAATCGACAGTTTCTTCGGAATCAATTCTTCGACGAGTTTCGGTGCCGCGGCAGCCAGCTTGTCGACGAGCTGCTGGGTCTCATCGTGACCCAAAAGCAGGTTGCAGTTTTCCTGCAGAATTTTGTTGAGGTGAGTCGCGATCGTCGTACTTGCATCGACTACGGTGTAGCCGAGTGAGCGCGCGTAGTCGCGCTGCGCCGGATCGATCCAGACGGCATCGAGACCGAAGGTCGGGTCTTTCGTTCGTAGGCCCTGCAGTTCGCCATGAACCACGCCCGAGTGGATGGCGAGCTCACGCGTCGGCTTGACCTCGCCGCGCCCGATCACCACACCATTGACCATGATCTGATAAGCCTCGGGACGCAGGTCGAGATTATCTCGGATATGAACCTGCGGAATCAGAAAGCCGAGCTCGTACGTCAGCTTCTTTCGAATTCCGCGGATGCGCGTGACCAGCGAACCCCCTTGCTGAGCGTCGATGAGCGCGACGAGCGCATAACCGACTTCGAGACCGATGGCATCGGCCTGCTGCACATCGGACCACGACAATTCCTTCGGAGCAGCGGGAGCCTCCTCCGACTTCTTCTCCTCGAGCTTCACCTTCTCGCGCCGGCGCATCAGCAGCCAGGCGGCGCCCGCCGTGATCGCAGCGAGAGACAAAAACGCGACGTGCGGCATACCCGGGATGACACCGAGCAGTGCGAGGATGCACGCGGTCAGCCACCAGGCCTCGATATTGTTGAACTGGTTCGAGGTCTGCTGATGCAGCGACTCCTCGCCAGACACTCGGGTCACGATGATCGCCGTCGCGACCGACAGCAACAGAGACGGCACCTGTGCCACGAGTCCGTCACCGACCGCGAGGGTGGTGTAACGCTCGAGCGCCATGCTCATCGACATACCGTGCTTCATCGTGCCGACGAGAATGCCGCCGACGATGTTGATGAGCAGAATCAAAATACCAGCGACCGCGTCACCACGAACGAACTTGCTGGCGCCGTCCATCGAGCCGTAAAAATCGGCCTCGGAGGAAATCTCGCGACGTCGTACCCTCGCCTGCTCCTGGTTGATCAGCCCGGCGGCGAGGTCGGCGTCGACCGCCATTTGCTTACCCGGCAACGCATCGAGGGTAAATCGTGCCGTCACTTCGGACACGCGGCCCGCGCCTTTGGTGACGACGACGAAATTGATGATGACGAGGATCGCAAAGACGACGATGCCGACGATGTAATCACCCGCGACGAGTACCGAACCGAAGGCTTCGATCACGTGACCTGCTGCATCGGTGCCCTCGTGACCGGAACTGAGCACGACGCGGGTCGAGGCTACGTTGAGCGCGAGGCGCAACAAAGTTGCGAAAAGCAGCACGGTCGGGAAGACCGAAAACGAAAATGGGCGCGCGGTCGCGATCGCCAGGAACAAAATCACGAGCGACAGGGCGATGTTGAACGTGAAGAAAAGATCGAGGAGCAGCGGCGGGACAGGAAGCAGCAACATCCCGAGAAGCAGCAGGAACCCCAACGGGATCGCCACGGCCTCGAGCGGCAACTTCTTGCCGAATTGTCGAAGGTTCGACACCATGTCGAACGGGATGACTGCCATTTTTAGTTCAACTAAATCAATAAGTTATGAGTATTCCAACCGAGCGCTACCCGGCAAACGGATACCGCCCCCTTATTGATCTGCAACCAACGTGCCATACGGATTTTCGCCAGCGCTGCGAGTGTGCGCTCAAGCCTGGGTTCGACGGGCCGACTCTACGAATGTGAGCAGTCGTATCGCACCAATACTGACCGTCTCAGCCGCGCTCTTCATGGGCGGCTGTGCGTCCCTGTCCGTCGAAGACCCTCTGGCACCACCAGAACCTTCGGTCCGCCTGAGCGTGACCAATGGCAAGTCGTGGGAGCGTTTCGCACCTCGAAATGCGCTCTTGCACAGACGAGGCGCAGGTCGACACAACGTCACAGTCGCGACAGTGAGACCGCTCGATGAGCCGGCTTCGATCACGCGCGCCACGGCGTCTCAAACGCTGTCTGACCTCACGGCCACAGGGTTCGCGTCGATCACTGCGCAGCCAGGTAACGATGCCGCGCAGCGACGGCTGCAGGCCGCTCGAGCTGCGAAGCTCGACGCGTATCGAAATCTGGCCGAGCAGCTCTACGGCGTCGAGTTCGCAAGTGACTCGGTCGTCGCCGACAGCCGTATCCGTGAAGATCACATTCGAGTACGGATCTCGGGCGTGATCGCCGGTGCGGAAGTCCTCGTGCTCGAACCTCTCGGTAATGACTCTTACCAAGCGACGGTGCGTTTGCCTGCTGCGAAAGTCGCGGCGCTGACCGATCGGTAACTCGCTCGTACCGACAGCCGTGAACACTCTCAAAACCCGGCACCCCCGACGTAACGCGACTGCGGCCTTTGGCCTCTTCGTCGCACTCATCGCAACGCCCTCCCCTGCCCAGCAACGCGACGGCATGGTTGCGGATGCCGCGCAGCAGCGCGATGCCGAGAAGCTGCAACGCTGCATCGAGTCACAACTCGCACCGTGGCAAGTTGAATCGACTGCGAGCACCGACGGGCGAGTAGCCGATACGGTTCGAGTCACGCGCTGGGGCAATGCGCCCAACATCAACTGCGGTGAACGAATCGGCGCATCCGCGGAGCAGTGCAAAAATCCCGGCGAACTCCAGCGCGTCGTACGACTCGACTTTGTCGCGAGTGAAGCGCACCCAGCGTGGTCGGCGAATGATCGCGCTCGACTCGAAGATTTGATTCCGGAAACTCTCTCGAACATCGCAGGCAACGTTCAGCTGCAGTCAGGTATTTCGCAGAGCAAAGATTTCACTGGCGAAACTCTCCGCGTGCGTCTTGACTATCGCGGCATGTCGGCCTTGCAGCGCGATGTCGATGAGTGGGTTCGCGGCCCGCGCGAGCTTCAGGTCACGATGACTCTCGTAGACCCTCGCCGCGGGAATCGCGCGATCGCCATTCGCACGCTGACGCTTCGTCAAAGCCCGCAGTTTCGCGAGCGTTACGCCTCCACGTCGAGCGCGCGATGGATCAGACAACTGCTCGAGCGTATCGATACCACGGCACAAGAAGTGCTCGCGCCCGTCGCGTGCGATACGCCCTGGCTCGATGTCACTGCCGATCGCGGCCAGTTGTGGCTGAGCACCGGGCGCTATACGGGACTGCGTGAAGGACTCTCGGTGTTGCTCGTACCGACGTCCGACTCGGCGCTTGCGAGTCGATGGCCCATCGCCCGAATCCGCTCGGTCGCGAATGGAAATCGCGCTGAGCTCGAGATCACCCGCGGGTCGCGCGAGCTGTGCGAGCTCGGCTGCCAAGCGATTCTGCTCTAAGTCAGCCACCCTGCTTTCGAATCGCCGGAACTCCCGACTGTAGCTCGCTGCCGCGTCGCTCGATGAGATCGCGAAGCGAGGCGATTTCCTGCTTCAGACGAGCGAGTTCAGCAACCGTAGCCTTCAGATCCTTGGCCTGCGCATCAGAGAGCACCGCCACCGCACGCTCTTTAGCGGGCTTCTTGCCAGACTCTTCCTGCTTCTCGAGCGCAGCAAAGCGCGCGTCGATACGGGCGATTCCGCTTTCTAGTCCGCTCAATGATTTCTCGAGCTGAGCGAGACGTTTTGACTCTTCGCTCTGGCGGGCGACGCCGGCGCGGGGCGCTTCGGCGACCGCCCCACGTAGAGACGCCAGCATCTCGTTCAAACGCCGAACCTCGAGCTGCTGCAGCGCAAGGCGATCCGTTTTGACTTGCTCACGGAGAGTCACCACGGCGCGCTGGGTCGTATCGTTGGCGATCGTCTGGAACTTCTCGAGGTTGGATTCGAGGGTGGAGAGTTCCTTAAGGGTCTTCTCGACCTTCTCGAGGTTCTCGGCTTGCACCAAGATCGCAGCATCGAGCGCTGCGGATCGCTCATTGAGTTTTGAAAACACCATCGCGACGACGACCGCCATCACGACCCCCACGCTCAACATGATCGCGCCGAAGATCGCCGGGGCATTGCGTACCGCGCGCGTGGTCTCAAGATTGGTCTCGACCACGTGGGACAGACGTGAAATAGCTTCATGCGTCGCCTGGGCGCTGTCGTTGGCCGCGTCTGCTGCATCGAGCACGAGAGACGTCAGCGTCTCGAGAGGGCTATCGCCCGCAGCGTTCGGGGGATTTTTGACCTCAGACTGTTCACTCATTTGACTGCTCTCCATGAAGACGGCGTGAATACTTCACGCCGATCACTTTCCGTTCTCTCCACGCAGACGCCGCGTACGGGCGACCGTGGCATTGATTCTGTCGCGCAAGCTATCGGAGAACGTCATCGCTTCAGCAATGCGATTGACCTCTGCCAGCATCGCCTCGGCTTTCTGATGCGCGTCTTCGATCTGCGACTGACGCTGCTCCACTGACTGCACCAAGGCGTCGACTTTGGCGACCGACGCTTCGAGGCTCTCGAGCGTATCGGCCACTTTCACCTTAGGATCGGGAGCCTCTTCTTCTACGGGCGCGCGTGTAATGGGCGTCATGCCCGTGTCGAAATCGACCAAAGAGTTAGCCGTATCAAGGTCTTCGGCGGCGCGATCGACGGCCACGTCGGAGACCGCAGAGTTGGTTCCCGAGTTCAGCCGCTGCAGCGGCATGTCGCCCGACTTGAATACGCCGGTGACGTCGCCATGAGCTGCGCCCGAATCGCTGTGGTCCATATCTGTCGGCAACTTCGTCATGACTTCATCCTCCAGTCTTGGGCTTGGGTGCTGCATCGGTGCGCGCCACAGCAGGCTCCACACGACATGCACCGAGTCGCCATACTTGAGCACGCGCCGCATTCGCGGCGGACTCGCTCGCGAACGGCCCGACCTGCAGACGGAACCGGCCTGCTTCATTGGTCACACGTGTCGGCGTCGTGCGCCCGATTCGCGTGATCAACACATCAACAGACTCACGATCGCCGTGAAGGCCACAGTCGTAGACCAATGACGCGGACTTTGACGGCGCCAAAAAGGCTATTTGTACGCCATAGCCGATCAAAATAAATACCACGACGGCGGCGGCAGCCTTCAAAGAGGTCGCCATCCAACGGCGTGACGACGTCACGTCGAATCCACGGGTCTCGGCTCTCTCACGCGCAAGTTCGGCGAGCACATCGGGGATCGCGGCGGCGGCCGGTACTGACGCTGGGGTTACGGCGGGGGTCGGCATTGGCACCGACGGGATGACCGGCGCGTCGACTTCAGCAGAGAGATCTAGTTCGCTGTCGCTCGAGCCGTCGAGATCCCAGATCATGGCGATATCGGTTACTTCGGAGATGGGTAAGCGTTGCAGTGCCGCCCGCGTGGATCGCGCGAGCAGCAACGTTCGAAATGGGCTACCGCGCAGCCCTTGAACCATCCGTCGCAAGGACGCCGCCTCGGCAGAGGACAGCGACTCGGCGTCGTCGATGATCAACAGATGCGGAGGATTTTGCTTGCCGCTCGCCAACAGTGACTCGAGTGGAATTTCCGCGAGCAATCGATTCGCTGACTGCAGCAGAGATTCGGCATCGCCAGGCGCGTGAAACTCGACGCGCGCGCCACCGTTGCGCAACTCACGAACGAACTCTCGGGCACTCGTCGAGAGCGCTTCACTCGAGGCCGAGCAAAGCAGCAGCAGCGGCGGCGTTCCGCTGAGTACACACTCGCGCGCTAAGGCCGCTTTGTCGGTTGCTGTCATGGACCTTTCTCCGCCATCGGTTTGCCGAATTCGTCGAACATGAATTCCGGAGCGAGCGTCGTCTTGGGCATCTCCGGTGTCTCCAGACCCGGCGTCAAGGCGCTGAGTCGGAAGACATAAGCGAGGATCGCCGCCACCGCCCGGTAGAGCCCCTCGGGAATCGGTGAGTCGACCTCGGTCGTAAAGTAAATGGCACGCGCGAGCGGCGGCGCCGAGACCAGCGGCACGCCCGCGAGCTTCGCACGCTCTTTGATCGAGGCGGCGATTTCACCTCGCCCCTTGGCGAGCACCATCGGCACCGCATTGCGCATTTCGTCGTAGACGAGTGCGACGGCGAACTCGGACGGGTTGACGATCACGACATCGGCGTCCTTGACCTTCTCGAGCATCTTGCCGCGACTGAACTCGCGCTGCTTACGACGGATCTGACGTTTGACCTCGGGTCGCCCCTCGATGTCCTTCATTTCATCGCGCACTTCCTGCTTCGTCATTCGCAGTCGACGCAGGTAACTCCAGCGCTGATAAGGCACATCGAGCAAGGCGATCGCGGCCGCGGCGGCGCTCACCAGCGTAAAGGTGATCAACGCGAGCCAAGCACCACTCGCGATCATGGGTTCGAGCGCATCGCGCGACATCGCCAACATCTCGGTACGTCGTGACCAGAGAACAGCACCAAGCACCGCCGCAATCACGACGAACTTCAATAAATTTCGGAGGAGCCCCATCCAGGCTTGAGCACCAAATATGCGCTTGAGGCCGCTCAACGGATTGAGCTTGCTCAGCTTGGGCGCAGCGGCCTTACCCGAAAAATTGAAACCGCCGTTCAGCGCTGCGGCGATCAGCACCACGACGAGCGAGGTGACGAAAATCCATCGTACCGCCCATAGGCCCTCGACCAGACGCCAACCCATGAGCATCGGCAGATCTTCCGGATGCTCGATTTGATCACGGGAGAACGTGAGGCTCGATTTCAACAGCGTGGAAAATCCGCTGATGATCTCTCCACCGAGAAAAATCACCAGTAAGCAGATTACCAGCACCTCGACGGCGCCACCGAAGTCGGGTGATCGGGGTAGCTCACCGCGCTCACGGGCCTGAGTGAGCTTTCGCGAGGTAGGTTCTTCTGTTTTCTCTTCGCCTTGCTCTTCAGCCATGACTCAGGCCTCCCCGAGTAGCCGCGGGCGAATGTACGCTCCGGCTTGTTGCCAAAGTTCGATGATCCGCTCGGCGATCGCCGGCATCAGCACGAAGAGCAACCCGAATCCCACCAACAGGCTCACTGCAAACCCGACGGCGAAGACGTTCAGCGAAGGTGTCGCGCGTGACAATGCGCCCACGCCGAGGTTCACGGCGAGAAGCGCAAGCAGCAGTGGCGCGGCTAGCAACGCTGCGCCCTTGAAAATGATGATCGAGAATTCCAGTAACGAAGGAATATCGACCAGCCTGAACTCGCCGGGCGGCATGGCGCGCACGCTCTCGGTGATCATGCTGATCATGATCGTGTGTCCACCGGCGGTCAGGAACACCAGCAACGCGAGCAGGTTGAGAAACTGAGACAAAATCGGCGTCGAGCCGAGGGTCGGGTCGAAGGACTGCGCGAAGCTGATGCCCACCGACATCGAAATCTGCTCGCCCGCCGTCACCACGGCCGCATTGACGAACTGGAGCGCGAGCCCCATCGATACACCGATCAGCGCCTCGCTCAACACCAGCAACAGATTAGGCTCGCCGTAAGGCAGTCCAGGATTTGACAGCGAGGACGGGAAAACCGGCATCACGACCATGCATAGCACGGCAGAGTAGATCACTCGAATTCGCCCGGTGCCCGCTGACTGACTGAACAATGGCGCGACCAAAAAAAACGCCGTGAGCCGCGTCAACGGCAGCAGCATCGACTGCAACCAATTCAGGGTGAGTACACCGAGGTCGAGCATGACATCAAAGCCCGACGTCCGGAATCCGCTCGAATATCCGGCGGGCGAAATCGATCAACAATTGAAGCTGCCATCCGCCGATCAGCAACGTCAGCAACATGACGGCGATCAGTTTCGGCAGAAAACTCAACGTCATTTCGTTGATGGATGTCGCCGCCTGAAAGATACCGACCACCACACCGACAAGCAGCACGGTCACGAGGATCGGACCTGCGACGAGCCCACCGACCCACATCGCTTCGCGAACTAGATCGACGACGCCGGTCTCGTTCATGGTAGTGGGGCTGCGAAGCTCGCAGCGAGTGACCCAAGAATCAACGCCCAACCATCCACCAAGACGAACAGCAGGAACTTGAACGGCAGAGCGATCATGACCGGCGATACCATCATCATGCCCATCGACATGAGGACGCTCGCGACCACGAGATCGATGACGAGAAACGGGATATAGATGAGAAAGCCGATGGTGAACGCCGTGCGAAGTTCACTCGTCAAAAAAGACGGCAGCAGCACGCTCAAAGGCGTATCGAGCGGCGCCTTGACCGGCGGTGTCTTCGCGAGATCCATGAAGAGCTTGAGATCAGACTCGCGCGTTTGGGCGAGCATGAACTTCTTCATCGGGTCGACAGCCCGCTCAAGTGCAGTTTCGAATGGGATGCTTTCAGCCACATAGGGCTGCAACGCGACCCGCTGCACTTCGTCGAGCGTGGGTGCCATGACGAAGAACGTCAGAAAGAGCGCAAGACCGACGATCACCTGATTGGGCGGCGTCTGCGCCGTGCCGAGCGCCTGACGCAAGAGGCCGAGGACGATGACGATTCGGGTGAAGGCCGTCATCGACAAAATGATCGCCGGCAACAACGTCAACAGGGTCATCAACCCGAGCGCTTGTAGCGTCAAGCTGTAGGCCTGACCGCCACCGGCAATGGGTTTCGTTCGAAGCAACTCGATGGCAGTCGCATCCTGACCCAGCGCGACAGGCGCTGCGACGCAGAACATCGCCGTCAAGAGCGGCCAAGCGAGCTTCGTGAAAGACTTCACGGACGATGCTCCTTTTCGCCAGACTCATCAGCGTCTGCGGTGGCGATTTTGGATATCGAGCTCGGTGTCACGCCGAGCAAATGATCTTGTCCAGCAAACCGAACGACGACCAACTTCTCTCGTGTACCGAGTGAGGCATGGGCCGTGATGCTGAGCGTGCTGCGAGACGCACCCTGACTGCCAAAGCGAAACCGCCGCAGCATCCAGATGGCGAGCGCCAACAAGCCGCCGACGAGCAGCAAGGCACTGATGTAACGAATGGGATCCATCTTTGGATGATCTCGGTCTTACAGATGCTTGACGCGGTCTTCCGGATCGACGACCTGCGTCAAGCGGATACCGTAACGCTCGTTGACCAACACGACTTCGCCGCGGGCGATGACGGTGTTGTTGACGCACACATCGAGCGGCTCACCGGCCACACGATCGAGCTCGACGACGCTGCCCTGCCCAAGCCGCAGCAGATCGCGGATTCGAAGCAACGAACGTCCGACCTCGACCGAGACACTCACCGCCACGTTCTGGATCAACTCCAGCTGAACTGCGGAATCGGCTCCGCCGTCACCCTTCGAAATATTGTTTGTCGCTGACTCGTTCATGCTGCCGTTGCTCCTACGATTTTTCCTGTTTGCGTCGCCGCACGCTTTTTTCGTGCCGCAGCGTTGTTACCGGCGGCTTCCGACTCATCGGCGTGCTCGGTACCTGCGCTCTCAGACATGTTCTTGTTTTCTTCCGGGGGATCGAGAACACGCTCGATCCGAATCGCCGCGTTGCCATCGGCCGTGCCGTACTCGGCATCGAAGACATGCGAGGACTGCACGAGCACCTTGACGCTCGGCGGCGGCTTGAACCACAACGTATCGCCCGCACGAATCGAGGCAAGATCGAGCGCCGACACGCGAAGCGTGACGAGTTGCGCCACCATCTCGAGCTCTGCATCCGATACCGCGTCTCGCAATTGATCGGACCACCGTGCAGCGAGCTTCTCGTCTCGCTCGCCGGCCTGAAGACGACCGCGCAGGAGCAATCGAATCGGCTTCAGCGCAGAGAAGGGATACATCACGGTCAGCTGACCACGAACGTCGGAGCCCAACTCGAGTTCGAATCGGCTGACCACGACGGTCTCACGGTCTTCACCGACCTGCGCGAACGCCGGGTTGATTTCTCGGCTGACGAATTCCGGGTTGAGCGCATAGACCGGCGCCCATGCCTCGCGGAGGTTGTCGAACACGGACTCGAGCAACAACTGAATGATGCGCTCCTCGGTCGGCGTGAAGCCTCGCAAGGGCGAGAGCTCGAGCGATCCGCCGCCGCGTCCACCGAAGAAGCTATCGACGGCGCCATAGACGATCGACGGCTCGAGTGTCACAAGCCCGTAACCCCGAAGAGGCGGGAAACGGACGATGTTGACGTTACACGGCGATGACAGCGTCTTGAGGTAGGCGCTGAAGGTCATGACGTCGAACGGCATCACCGTCACTTTGACTGCCTGTCGAAGCAAGGTCAGAAGACTGCCTCGGAACTGTCGCGAGAAACGATCGTTGATCATCTCGAGCGCAGCGAGTTGCCCGCGGGACGTGGTGTCGTTGGCGATGAGGCTATACGGCTGCACCTCGGACGACGCACTGTCCCCGGCGCTCGTATCGAGGTCGCCACTCTGCATGGCCTCGACCAGCGCGGAGACTTCCTCTCGACTGAGGACTTGACCAGACGTAGACATGATTGCTCTTCGTTACTGGAATACGAAATGAGTGAACATCACTTCGTCGATACCGCCGAAGTCTTCGTTGCGAATCAGTACGTCGTTCATGGCATCGCGCAAAGCTTCAGCCAGCTTCGAACGCCCCTCGACGGAGGTCATCTCTTCCTCGCCGAACTGGCTCGAGGTCGCGATGATGGCAGCCTCGATCGCAATCTGATGCTTGGTGACACGCTCGACGATCTTCTGGCCGTAGAACGTTTTGTAGGCCACCCTGAACTGCACGAACTTCCGAGAGTTCGGCACGTTGAGCGTGAAGTCTCGCTCCTTGCCATCGGCGCCGGTAACGGGCTTGTAGGTGGCTGCAAACTTCTCGCTCTCAGGCACTTCAGCGGACGATTTTTCTTCTCCACCGCCGGCTTCGCCGTGCTCACCTGCCGCAGCTTCCTCGCCGTGTCCGCCTTCCTCGGCTCCGCCGCCGCGCTCGTCGCCGTGTTCGCCACCTTTCTCGCCCGCTTTCGCTTCGGCCGCAGGAGGGTTGAAAAAGCCCGTGAAGTAGAGCGTTGCTCCCACCGAGGCACCGATCAGCGCAATCGCGCCGGCAGCGATCATCACGAAGAAAATCAGTTTTGATTTCTTGCTCGGAGCTCCCTCTTCGCCCGCCGGAGCGGCCGCCTCTGGAGCTTTCTTCTTGTCGTCCTTTTTGTCTGCCATCGCTGTGTACCGTCAGTAAAAAGTAAGAGAGGAATCAAACGAACAAATCGACCGCGCCCGATGCCGGGTTCTTACCGGGCATCATGCGCGAAGCGCCCACCTCGCCAACCGAATCAACATCGTTGACTCGGCCACGTAGGGAGGCCTGGGAAAACATTTTACGGGCAGGCTCGCTGAAGGCACGCGAACCTGATTGACCAAACGTCCAACCGGCCAGTTGCAGGCCGGCAGACTCGAGCGACTCTCGGAGTCTCGGCAAGCCGGATTCGAGCAGCGCACGCACTTCCCCGTTGGCGACACCGACATTGGCTGCAACAGTATTGCCACGCATCGTCAGGTCGATGTCCATCGCCCCGAGGTTGGCGGGGTCGAGTTGCAAGCTGACGCTCCAATTCTCATCCCGAATCTGCCCGAGAACGCGCTGTGCGACGGCATCGGCAAACGCCTGAACACGCTCGCCGAAAGACAGTTTGGGATCGGGCGTGCTTAACACCGCCGAGGCATCACCCACGACGATCGAAGCCGACGATACGCCCGTGGCGGAGTTCAAAATCGTGGAGGTCGGCGTAATCAAGGATGACAACTCGGAAGACTCGCCGAGGGGCGATGCCGTCATCGAGAAGGATATCTCCGGGGTGATCAAGTCACGCGGCGCTTGTTTCGGTGAACGCTCACCCAAGCTGCCCTCGCCGCCGCCGGCGAACATTGATGCGGCGCTCGATCCCGTCATCGAGGCCATGTCTCGCAAAACCGCCAACGTGTCGGGCGAAGAATCTCGCTCGGTCGTTCGCAGCCGATGCGGCAAACCCTCTGAATTCGAAAGCGATACCGCCTCACGCGTATCGACGTTGCGCAGCTCGATTGCGGCATCGGCTGCCGGTATCACCGCCGACATCCTCGCAGCACGCGTGCGCAGCTGACCCATCGTCGAGGCGACGGATGCAGTCGGTGAGGTCTCTGTCAGTTCGGACTGCACGGGCGCAGCGCCGACCGTCACATCGTATTCGGTGGACTCACGCGTCTCACTCATCATCGTCGCCGACGACAATCGCGAGCGCCAAAGCAAAAGGTCTTCATCTGCGATAGGCGAAGTGCCAGTCGCGACGACACGCGGGGAGAGCGTCGCCAAAGACGCCTCAGCATTCGTGTCGAGTTCGGGGGTGACGGTTGCATCGACGCCCGAGTCGACCATCGCCGTCGCGTCGGAACGCGACGTCATGGTGACGAGCGTCGGCGCCAAAACCGTGGGAATGGCTGTCGGAATCGCGGCGCCCGAGGCGTCTGCGATCGACTCAACGTCCGCCCCGATCGACTCGACCTCGGCGTCAGGAGCCGTCTCGCTCAAAAGCAGGCGGGCGAGATCCCGATCGATCCCCATATCCACAGCGAATTCTTCGAGCTTCTGGTCCGACGCCGGCACCAACTTGAGCCGCGCAGGCAGCGAAGGACGGCCTGGCGAATCCGGCAAACCCTTGCCGGTCTCCGGGGCTTCGTCGGTCCCTGCCGTCTCGTCGGGCGCGCTCTCTGAAGCCGAGGCTTCGCGCATGGCCGCCGAAAACGAAGGGCCATCCGCCCCCGAAAAAGAGACTTCACCCAGCTTTTCTAGCGGGTTTTTGCTCGTCGAGGTCGAAGAGCCTAGGACGTTCAAGAGTGCTTCTGGGACAGCCATGGTTACGGAGTTTTATTGCCGGTTGATGAGGACAACCGGGAGGTTGCAACTTGGATGCCAAGTTGGCTCTGGGTCATCCGCTGCGCCACGTCGTCGAGGTTTTTTTGCTCCGTTATTTCGGCCCCACGACGGGCCTCTCGCCCTGCCCGATCCGCAACATGCTCGAGGGCGTCGGCGAAGCGCCGCTTCTCTCGAACCTCTTCCATGGCCGCCTCGAGAAGAAACTCCGCCTGAGCCACCTCGTTTTGCTGCTTCTCCGATAGCTCCGTGAGCCACCCTGAAAAATTACGATAGAGCCGCAAGCTGCCGACCGTCTGCCCGGCACTCTCCCGCTGCTCCACCAACTGCCCATAATCGCCGAGATAGCGCTGCACCGTCTCGAGACGACTTTGCTCGGTGAAGAGACTCCGCCTGCGATCGGCAGCGGCGCCTTCAGCCACTGCGGCGAGTGTCTCGCCGATGCGAGCGATGCGCTCGAGGCGATCGGCTCGCTGACGACTGCGAGCACTCACGAGAGCACCTCGCCGAGTTGCCTGAAGCCGCCTTCATAATCTATTCGCTCGTCGACATCTTGTTGCAGGAACGACTGGAGAGCCCCGCGGCGCTGCAATGCCTCATCGAGCTCTGGGTTCGTACCCGAGCGATACGCGCCCACAGAAACGAGATCTTTGTTTTCTTCCCATGTCGCCATCAAGCGACGGAACTTCCGAACAAGTGTGCGTTGCTCGCTCGTGATCAGTCGAGTCGCCAATCGCGATACCGACACATTGATATCGATCGCCGGATACTGCCCCATCGCAGCGATTTCACGCGACAACAACACGTGACCATCGAGAATGGCGCGCGCGGCGTCGACGATCGGATCGTTCGCATCATCGCCCTCAGCCAAGATCGTGTAGATGCCGGTGACGCTACCGCCACTTGCCACGCTACCGGCGCGCTCGATGAGCTCGTTGATCAAAGAAAACACCGACGGCGTATAGCCTTTGGTGGTGGGGGGTTCGCCCACAGCAAGCCCTACTTCGCGCTGAGCGTGAGCGACTCGGGTCAGTGAATCCATGAGCAGCAAGACATTCTTGCCTTGATCACGGAAGTACTCGGCGATCGCGCAGGTGTAGTGCGTCGCGCGCAATCGGATCACCGGCGAACAGTCTCCCGGCGCGGCCACGACAACAGCGCGCTTTCGGCCTTCCTCGCCCAGGGTTTCGGTGACGAAGTCGAGCACCTCTCGCCCGCGCTCACCGATCATGCCGATCACCACGACATCCGCCGCGGTGAAGCGAGTCATCATGCCGAGCAGCATGCTCTTGCCGACGCCGCTACCCGCAATCAAACCCACACGCTGCCCCTGACCGATAGTCAGAAACGAATTGATGGCACGAACACCCACATCGAGCACACCGTTGATGGGTGCTCGATGCAAAGGATTTTTGCGCTCACCGCGCAGCGTGACGTAAACCGAAGGTTCGATGCTCTCTCCGCCATCGAGCGGCTGACCGAGTCCATCGACTACCCGACCTAGTAGTCCATCGCCCACCCCGACACGCGCGGTATGCGTGATCACGCGGACGCCCGTGCCTGGCAGCAGTCCCTGAACGGTGGCGAGCGGCATGAGCATGACTTCTTCGCCATTGAAGCCCACCACCTCGCAGGTGATGCCTTCGCCCTGCTCTGCCATGACTTCGCAGTAAGCGCCCAGCGGAGCCCTGACCCCACGCGCGCCCAGCAGCATGCCGGTGACGCGCGTCAAAACGCCGCAAACTCCCGGCGGCGGTAGGCTGATCGCCGAGAGTCGGTCACCCAGCTTGTCCATCAAGGACGCGCTCACGCAGGCGCCTCGCGCAAGAGATCGGCGGCTGCAGCGAGCACCGCCTCTTTTGCGAATCGCACGCGGTTTTCGAATCGATCGTCCACCACTTTGTTTTCGCTGCTCGCAATAGCCCCTGCGCGGGGAACGAGCGGATCAGAGATCAAGGTGATCGACGAGGGCTTGAACGACGCGCGTTCGAGTAACGCGAGATCTTCAGGATTCAAGCGCACTTCAAGTTTTGCCATCGATGCGGGCGACTCTGCCTCACCGACGTTCGGCTGAATCGCCGACGTGACGGCCTCGAGATAGCGCTGCAGTCCCGCCGCATCTGAAAGAACTTGTCGTGCGAGTTCGCTACCAATATGAAAACTGGCCTGTGCGAGCGGAACGATCGAGCGTCGCTCGAGATCCGCTTGGGCGTCGCTCACCGCACGTCCGGCTGCATCGAGCGCAGCGATCGCATGATCGAGTGCCGTGACAAGTTCGGCCTTGCCCGCTTCACGACCGCGCTGCTCGGCTTCGGCGACAAGCCGCTCTACTTCCTCGGCCGATACGCCAATGCTCGTAAACTCGGTCGATGCTTCGAAGAGCTCGGCACTCGCCTCGCCATACGAGAAGCTCTCGGCCATGGCGCCCGCTTCGGCGCCTAATTCCATGGTCGCGCCCGACGAGCCGAGGTCCTCTTGCTGTCGCGCGTATTCGCGAAGCAGAAACCCAGCTCGCTTGGCTGCAAAGTCCCTCGCGGCGAACTGAGTCGACGCACTAAGCTCCGGCTTGCGAATCCCGTTTGCCGGAACGAAGGGCGCTGCCTTGCGCGCTCGTGAACTTCCTGAGTCGATCACCGGGTTACATCCTCATCAGACGTAATCGGCGCCACGACCCGAGAGCATCATTTCGCCGGCGTCCGAGAGTTTGCGTGCCGTACGCAGAATCTGCTTTCTAGCCTCTTCGACATCCGAGAGTCGCATCGGGCCCTTGCCGTCCATCTCATCGACGAACATTTCACGCGCACGACCCGACATGTTCGAGAGGAACTTGTCTTTAAGGATGTCATCGGCACCCTTGAGCGCCTGCATCAACAACTCAGAGGGCACTGCACGCATGAGAGTCTGGATGCTGCGGTTATCGCAACCCGAGAGATTCTCGAACGCGATCATATTGTCCTGAATTTTTTGAGCGAGATCGGCGTCTTTCGACGTCAGGCGACTCATCAGCCCCTGCTCGATCTCCGACTTGACGTAGTTCATGATCTTCGCGGCAGCTTTCACGCCGCCGACACTCGAAGACTTGAGCGAGGAGTTCGAGGAGAACTGCTTACGCATGATCACTTCGAGTTCCTGCATCGCGGTCGGCTGAATCGTCTCGAGTGTGGCCACGCGCGAGATGACCTCGGGTCGCACCGTCTCAGGCAGGAATCGCAGCACATCGGCCGCGACGTCATAGTCGAGGAACGACAGCACGATGGCGATGATCTGCGGATGTTCGCTCGAGATCATCTCCGAGATCGATCGTGCGTCCATCCATTGCAGCACTTCCAGGCCACGATTGGCCGAAGCGGGCATGATTCGGCTGAGCACGCTGCTCGCCTTGTCCTCGCCGATGGCATTGCGTAACACGCTTTCGAGATAGTCGATGCCGCCGCCGATGTTCGTCTGCTTTTTGATGGTCGCAATGAAGCCGTCGAGCACCACACTGACGGCTTCCTGAGAAAGATCGGCCACCGAAATCATTGCCGCACTCAAATGCTGCACTTCTTTGGGCGCAAGATGGCGAATGACGCTCGCGGCTTCTTCTTCGCCAAGCAGCATGAGCATGACTGCAGCGCGCTGTGTGTTCGAGAGCGCCGCCACTTCCATGGCGATCTGCTCAGGGTCCACCGTGTTGACCGCTACCGCGGTTGCTTCTGCCATGTCCGTGCTCCCGCTAGGTCAGGTCGCGGCCGATCAAGTTCTTCAACACCAGCGCCACACGCTTGGAGTCTTGCGACACCATCATGCGCACCACCGTGACCTTATCGTCGTAGCTGTTGGCGGTATCGAGAAGATCCGCCGAGATGCCCTTTTTCTTGGGCTTCATTCGGGCCTTCAGCTCTTCGAGGGTCTCACCCTCGCGAAGCTCGACTTCGCCCTCGGCGGGTCCGGCCGCCTCGGCCGCGGCGCCAGCCAACGACGCCTGACCCGAGCTCATCATCGCGCCACCGGCTGCAGCCATTGCGAGACCGTCCGCGTCATTGATCGTGCCCTGCGCGACCGACGGCGCCAGGAGCCTGTTCATGAGAGGACGCACGATCAGCAGGCCGAGCAAGGCGATAGCCAAGGAGACGGCCAAATATTTTGAGACGTCGATGAACTGCGGACGCAGGTAGATCGGCGGTTCGACCTCGGCGACGGGCGGCTCGAAGTTCGTGCTGATGATGTTCACCACGTCTCCACGCGCCGCATCGAAGCCCACCGCGCCTTGAACGAGCGTCGTCAGACGCGCAATTTCGGCAGCCGGCAGAGGTTTGCGCGCCGGCGGAGCCGTGGCGCCCGGCGCAGCGATCGCATCATTGATCGCCACGCTGACCGACAGCCTTCGCATACGCGGAGCCGGGTCAACCACATAGCGAACACTACGGTCCATCTCGAAGTTGCGACTTTCGCTGCGCTCTTGGCCGCGAACCACCGGCTCACCGGCAGGCGGCGTAGCCGCTGCAGTCGTCGCGGTCGCCGGTGCGGCAGCCGCATTCGGATCGGCAGGCGCATTAGCGGCCGCCGTCGGGGCAGCGGGTGCTGGCGCTTCATTAGATAGCGAGCCCGGAACACCCGACGAGCGAGGCTCAGTGGTGCTGCTTTCTTTCAGCTGCTCAGAACGCACACGCGTACCGGCGTTGTTCGGGTCGAAGTTTTCGGTCGTCTGCTCGATCACCGAAAAATCGAGATCGGCATTCACCTGGGCGCGAACATTGGCCGGGCCGAAGATCGGCGTCAACATTTGGTTGATTCGATCGACGTAGTCGGCCTCGAACTTCTGACGGAGCTCGAGTTGCTTGGCGTTGAGATCTTTGGCGCCCGCGGGCTCGGTGAGCAGACGGCCGAACTGATCGACCACCGACACATTAGCCGGAACCATATACGGAATGCTCGAAGACACGAGATGGATGATCGCCTGAACCTGTCCGTCGCTCACAGCACGACCCGCGAAAGGCGTCACGATCACCGAAGCTTTCGGGTCCACACGATCACGAACGAATGCACTCTGTCGCGGCAAGGCGAGATGCACTCGAGCGTCTTTGATGGAGTTGATCCGCCGAATACTTTGGGCGAGCTCTTCTTCTACCGTGGCGTTGTAGCGAGCCTGCTCCATGAACTGGCTCGTACCGAGCGGCATGGTTTCGTTGAGCATCGACGAGCCGGTGGTGGAGTCTTTCGGTAGCCCTGCGGCAGCGAGCATGATGCGCGCCTCGTGGAACTCACTGACCGGAACGACGAGCGAACCCGTTGCCGGGTCGAGCTGAACACCGATGCCGTTTTTTTGTAGTAACTGCTGGGCGGCTTCTTTGTCGGCATCCGCCATTTCAGGGTATAGCGCACGCGGCGGAGGCGTCGACATCGACACGTAAGCGACGACCGCCAACAACAGCACAAGAGCGAAACCGACATACGGCAGCGCAGTTCTGACGACAGGCTGTTGTAGAAAATTAGTGACCGCACCCGCCGGAGCCGCATCGGTCGCCGCCAGGTCTGTCGAGCGCATGGCATCACGCGAGGTGGACACCATCACCCCGGCTCCTGCGCCTTCGTTATCCAGACGCGACCTCAAGACATCCGCTTCGACCGCTGCCATGGCGTTATACCGTCATGTTCATGATTTCTTTGTAGGACTCCAAGATCTTGTTGCGAACCTGAACGGTCGCTTCGAAGGCCACGGAGGATTTCTGCATCGCGATCGCGACATCGGTGAGCGACACGTCTTCACCGCGTACATAAGCGTTTTGCAATTCACGAGATAACTTCTGCTGGGAATTGACCGAGTCGACCGCCGATTTCATCGTGTCGAGGAACGACGGGGTGTCGGTCTTCGGCGCGCCCATCGGGATCGCCGAGCCACTCGGCAACTCGAGGCCAGCGCCGACGGGCCTCGCGGCTTCGCGCATCGCACGCAAATGCTCGAGCGCCTGCTGCATCGCTACGGAAGGAACGCTCATACGCCGGCCGCCATCAGTCCGTTCTCACGCAAGCGAGCCAGTTTGTA